>CAZINI010000130.1:0-1725 GCA_964540575.1 uncultured Ruminococcus sp. | reverse complement strand
GACCCCGTGGGCGCCATCTCCGTGCACGGTATCTGCGGCGCCCTGGGCACCATCCTCACCGGCCTGCTGGCCGTGGACGGCGGCGCCTTCTACGGCGGCGGCCTCCACTTCTTCCTCATCCAGTGCCTGGGCGTTCTGGCTACCGCTGCCTGGGCCGCTGTGATGATCACCATTGTCTTCGTCATCATCAAGAGCACCATCGGCCTCCGGGTCTCCGCTGAGGAGGAGCTGAAGGGCCTGGACATCACCGAGCACGGCCTGCCCTCCGCTTACGGCGGCTTCGCCTTCGTCTACGACGACACCCCCGCCGACCTGGTGGCCGAGGCCACTGGTTCCGTCCCCGTCAAGGAGGCCGTTCCCGTGGAGGTCGCCGCTGCCGCCGTGGAGCCCGCTCCCGTGGGCGGCGTGAAGATGACCAAGATCGACATTCTGTGCAAGATGGAGCGGTTCGACGCTCTGAAGCGCGCCATGTTCGACATCGGCATCACCGGCATGACTGCCACCAACGTCATGGGCTGCGGCGAGCAGCGCGGCAAGACCGAGGGCTACTTCCGCGGCGCCAAGGTGGAGGCCACCATGCTGCCCAGCCTGCAGGTGTCCATCGTGGTCAGCAAGCTGCCCGTCTCCCTGGTGGTCAACACCGCCCGCAAGGTCCTCTACACCGGCAACATCGGCGACGGCAAGATCTTCATCTCCAACGTGGAGAACGTCATCAAGGTCCGTACCGGTGAGCAGGGCTACGACGCCCTCCAGGACGAGGCCCAGTAATCCCGTTCTTTCCTATGCTCCCTTCTTCCGGAGGAGGTCCGTTTCGGCGGGCCTCCTCCGCTTCTTTGCATAATGTTTCCGTTCCCGGGCATACTGACCGCAGAAATTATTTCCGGGAGGGTTCCTCATGGACTATCTCAACGCATTCCTCTGCGGCGGCATTCTCTGCGCCATCGGCCAGATTCTGATTGACAAGACCAAGCTGACCCCCGCCCGCATCCTGACAGGCTATGTGGTGGCAGGCGTTATCCTCAGCGCCCTGGGTCTCTATCAGCCCATTGCCGACTGGGGCGGTGCCGGAGCCACAGTGCCTCTGACGGGCTTCGGCCACGCTTTGGCCAAAGGCGTATCCAAGGCCATTGCGGAAAAGGGCTGGCTGGGCGTCCTGACAGGCGGCCTTACTGCCACGGCAGGCGGTATTACGGCGGCCGTGGTATTCGGCGTCCTCATGGCGCTCATTTTCAAGCCCGGCGACAAACGTTAACACAAAAGCGGATGGAGGCTCCATCCGCTTTTGTCATTGTTTTGTTGTTTTCTTTCCAAAGCTGACCTGCTATACTGGAGATAACAGAAAAACGACTGGAAAGGACTTATGATGATGCGCCGCTTTACAGCTTTGTTCCTGGCCTGCCTGATGCTGCTGTCTCTGACCGCCTGCAGCTCCGCCCCCGCTCCCGGGTCTGACGGGCCCTCCCAACCGGAGGCCCCTGCCCAAGCGGAAACACCGGAAGCTGACGCTCCCGCCGAACCAGAGCCGGAGCCCGAACCGGAGCCCTATACCATCCTGGACTCCGCCGTTCAGCCCCAGGGCGGCGTCCGGGACGGGGTGACCTACGTTCCCTATGACGGCGTGGTGGAGCACCTGTTCTTCCACCCCGTGGTGGCCTATCCGGAGCTGGCCTTCGACGGGGACTACAAATCCGACGGCATCGACGACTGGATGGTCACCGCCGGAGA
>CAZINI010000129.1:0-1812 GCA_964540575.1 uncultured Ruminococcus sp. | reverse complement strand
GTAAAATAGCAATAACCGCAGGTTCTATCCGCCGCTTGACAGCGGCGGCGGGGGCAAAAAATTTCTCGGGGATTAACCCCGACAAATTTTTTGCGGCACCGCACACGGAATGTTTTACACGGCTTTTGTTGTTGTCGTAAATTTGATGCTTTACTGTTTATTTTGTGTGCGGTGCTTTTTTGACTGATTTGTTTGTGTTTCTTACTGCTGCTAAGTGTTATTTGTTAGCGGCTGGGAAGGGGATTTCGCCCGTTGCGACGGGCGACAAGGTGGCGTTGCCCCCTTGACCCCTACCACCTTTGTAAAGGTGGACGAAACTTTTATTTTTGCTTTTTCTTGCTTTTCTCTTTAAAATATGCTATAATTATTTCAATAAATCAACCGCACACGAAAGGACGGTCAAATAATATGGATCTCTCAAAGCTTAATTTCGGCGTTGACGGCGACAGCATCACCGCCGGCGAACAGTGGTCTTATCACGTTTACAAAAACCTCGGTCTGGCTTCTCACTATAATGTGGGCGTGGGCAGTGCCGTATGGTATAAGAGAACATTCGAGCAAAACGGCGTTTCCGTTACTACCCAAAGCTATTCGTCCCCCGATTTTGCAGGTATCTCCGACGGCTGGGAACCAACCGATGATATGGACGAAATGCAGAAGCGAATGAATAACTGTGCCGTTGTTCATATCGAAAGATATATCTCCGATGTCAAGGATGGCAAGGCTCCCGTCCCCGATATTTTTGCCTTTGCAATGGGCACAAACGACGCCGAGGACTGCATGGGTGACGCCGAAAAGGCACTGACGGGCAAGGAGCTTGACGGCAACGAAAATATCGACCTCTTCACCGAAACGGGTGCTATGAGATGGTGCATACAGAAGATAATGACCGAGTTTCCGCTCTGCCGTGTTTTCGTGCTGACGCCTATTCAGACGGCAACTCCCGAGCATAATGCAAAGGTGGAAAAGACCATTGCAAACATTCGGAAGATATGCGGTGCAATGTCCGTTCAGGTGGTGGACTGCTTCCACGGCTGCGGTATTTGCGAGAAATTCGAGGTCATCGGCGGCACGGGACGCTATCTCAGGGACGGTCTGCACCCCGATGTTCCCGGGCAGACGCTTGAGGGTGCATTTGCGACAAAGGAAATTCGCAACAATTTGTTCTGATAAAAATCGTCCCCATCGGCACAAACGGCTGACGGGGACGGGTTTTATAATGATGCATAATAGTCACGCTGTTCTACCGCAAGACGGTCGCAGCGTTCGTTTTCGGGGTGACCTGCATGACCCTTTACCCAGCGGAATTCTACTTTGTGTCTGTCAAGCAGCGGGAGAAGCTGTTCCCATAGGTCAACGTTAAGAGCGGGGCTGCCGTCGGATTTTTTCCAGCCTTTTTTACGCCAGCTTTCGACCCAGCCTTTTGTGATGCTGTCGCAGACATATTTGCTGTCGGTAGTGAGAACGACCTCGCAGGGACGGTTCAGTGCGGACAATGCGGCAATAACGGCGGTAAGCTCCATTCGGTTGTTGGTGGTTTGCTTTTCGCCGCCCGAAAGCTCTTTTTCGGCATTGCCGTAGCGGAGGACAACGCCATATCCTCCGGGACCCGGATTTCCCGAGCAGGCACCGTCGGTGAAAATTTCTACTATCATTTTTTGTTCCTTTCCGAATAGGTATATTTCCAGAATATCATACCATATCTGCCGATTTTTTTCAAGGGGAAATTTCCCGAAATAGTGGGTTTTTATTAATTCATGTCTGCTCAACAACTGAAAAAGTGCGTAGAAGCTTTGCTTCGGAGCACTTTTT
>CAZINI010000128.1:0-2189 GCA_964540575.1 uncultured Ruminococcus sp. | reverse complement strand
GAGGCGGAGCACATCACCACGATGACCTCCTCCGCGTCGGGAGCGCCGTAGTAGTTGAACAGCTTGTAGTCCCGGCCGGTGAGCTTGTTGATCTCGTCCATATAGTGCTGGACGGTATCGGGGATGGATGCAGCCTTCTCGTTGGCGCCCTCCTTGCACTGGAAGTACACGTCGGGGTTGACGTTGTTGCCCCGGTTGGTGGGATGCTCGGGGTTCAGGGACTGGCGGCGGAACTCGCTGAGGGCCTTCTGGTCGATGAGGGGCCGGAGGTCCTCATAGTCCAGGGCCTCGATGCGCTGCATCTCATGAGAGGTGCGGAAGCCGTCGAAGCAGTGCATGAAGGCGTACTTGCCGCTGATGGCGGACAGGTGGGCGACCGCGCCCAGGTCCATGGCCTCCTGGGGGCAGGAGGACATCAGCATGGCGTAGCCGGTGGTGCGGCAGGTCATGAAGTCGGTGTGGTCGCCGAAGATGGAGTGGTGGTTGGAGGTCACCACCCGGGAGGCGATGTGCATGACGCTGGGCAGGAACTGGCCGCCCATGGCGTACATGGCGGGGATCATCAGCATCAGGCCCTGGGAGGAGGTAAAGGTGGTGGTCAGGGCACCGGCCTGCAGGGAGCCGTGGCAGGTACCGGCGGCGCCGGCCTCGGACTGCATCTGGATGACGTCCACGGTGGAGCCGAACAGGTTCTTCCGGCCCTTGGCGGACCACTCGTCCACCTTCTCCGCCATGGGGGAGGAGGGAGTGATGGGATAGATGGCCGCGACTTCGGTGAAAGCGTAGGCCACATGGGCGGCGGCGGTATTGCCGTCCATCACGACGTATTTCTTATTCATATCAGAGCACCTCTTTTTCGATTCGTACCCGTTAAACGTAGTTGCACACGCGGGCGATAGCCATTTCGGTGAAGCCCAGAGATTCGGCCTTGGTCTGCTTGCCGCAGGCGGTCTCCACCACCATGTTCAGCAGATCGCCGCCCAGCTCCTCCAGGGTCTTGGTGCCATAGATGAGGGGGGAGGCATCCAGGTCGATGTTGTCCTCCATCTTGGCGAAGGTCAGCTTGTTGCCGGTGATCTTGATGACGGGGGCGATGGGGTTTCCGGTGGGCGTGCCCCGGCCGCTGGAAAAGACCACCACCTGAGCGCCGCCGGCCACCATGGCCGCCACGGAGGAGGGGTCGTTGCCCGGGGTGTCCATGATGACCAGGCCCTGCTTGGCTTCCACCTGCTTGGCGTAGTCGTACACGGCGTTGACGGGGCTGTGGCCGCCCTTGTGGATGCAGCCCAGGGACTTCTCCTCCAGAGTGGTGATACCGCCAGCCTTGTTGCCCGGAGAGGGATTGCCCTCCCGGACCTCCTCGCCCACCAGCCGCAGGGCGGCCTCGTAGCGGTGGACGATCTCGAAGATGCGGTCATGGACCTCAGGGGTGGCGGCGCGGCGGGCCAGGATGTGCTCGGCGCCGATGAACTCGGTGGTCTCGGACAGAATGGAGGTGCCGCCGGCGGCAACGATGCGGTCGCTCATCTCGCCGATGACGGGGTTGGCGGCCAGGCCGCTGGTGGGGTCGGAGCCGCCGCACTCGGTGCCCACGATGAGCTCGGAGATGGGGAATTCCTCCTTCTGGAGCAGGGAGGCCTCAGCCACCATCTCCTTGGCGTAGCGGACGGCCATATCCACGGCCTTCAACGTGCCGCCGGCCTCCTGGATGATGACCTGCTTCAGAGGCTTGTTGGTCCGCTCCTGAATGGCCTTCACCACCAGGTCCATCTGGCAGTTCTCGCAGCCCAGGGACACCACCACGGTGCCGTAGACGTTGGGGTTGGCGGCGTAGCCCGCCATGACGTCCATGGTCAGCTGCTGGTCGGAGGCCACCTGAGAGCAGCCCTGCTGGTTGTTGAAGGTGACGGAGCCCACCACCTGCTGGGCGATGATGCGGGTGGTATCGGAGGCGCAGACGCTGGCGGGCAGGATCAGCACATAGTTCCGGACGCCCACCCGGCCGTCAGGACGCTTATAACCGTAAAAAGTCATTGCTCGTTTCCTCCTTACTCTTTCGCTTCCAGGTCTTCCCGGTGGCCCTCCACGTTGTGGACGTGGACGTGCTCGCCGGTCTTGATGTCACTGGAGGCGATGCCGATGTGCTCGCCGTACTTCACCACGGGCTCGCCCTTGGCGATGTCCCGGGT
>CAZINI010000127.1:0-2205 GCA_964540575.1 uncultured Ruminococcus sp. | reverse complement strand
TATTTTAGCATTTGGGCGTTGGTTCGCTCAATACGGAGTGGGGTTTGACGGTTACATTTGTTCAATTGTACCCTTAAGCAGACAGTTATCTGTATTTATATCATAATTTCTGTAATCCCATTCGTGAACGTTATCGAATCCGCTGCTTGAGTAAAAAATTCCGGAATGACCGTCAGCGTCAGTTTTTTTGATCGTTTCAAGAAGCTCAAATGCAGGCATATCATCAACGATGCCTCGCCCTGCACCGTCAAGGATTTTGGGGTAAGCACGACCGTGTCCTTTTGGCATATCACCGATTTCCAGAAGTTCGATATTAAAGACCTGCTCACAGCCAAAATCGTAGGTCATTTCAATAGTATCGCCAATATTCATACCAAGCTTTCCAATTTTGTAAAGTCCAAGCAGATTGTAAAGTTCATCTTCATTATAAGGCAGATCCTCGAAATCTTCCTCTGTCAGAAAAAATGTCGTACCCTTGTATTTCATCTCAAACAAATGATACGCCATAGTATCAAAGGTTGCCAACACCATATAACCAAGCTCGGCAAGAGTGTAATTTGATGAAATAGCGGCTGTCCGCCATATTTTGTTGTCACAGTCAGCGTAGGTTATTTTAAATGTGTAAATTTGTACTGCCATATATTTTACCTCATTTCAAGCACTTGTTTTTAGCTTCTTTATGCTATTATACCTAAAAGTCATAAACGAAATAATTAACTAAAAATCGATTTTCTGAATAATGGAATATCAGCTGAAAATTTCTTACCGAAAAGATTTAACATACGGCTTGCATTGGATATGCGCTCGTCAATGTTTTCACCATTATTGTATGAAAGATGTTCAAGAGCATAAAGAGCGGTATACAATTTAAACACACGCCAGAACTCATCGGGTATTACATCAAAATATCCGTCAATTTGTCCGTTTGCAAAGCTTTCGCTATATTCAAGAACCCACATCATATCTCCAAAATCATACCAAGGATCGCCTATAATGTTACCTGAAAAATCAATTATGCCAATTTCACCTTTATCATTTATTATGCAGTTTTCCCAATGATAATCTCCGTGAAGAATAACGCTCGGTCTTGTTCTCATTAAATCAAGATTATCAAGTATATATCTTTCTGCAAAAGATTTTATATTCCCCATATCTATATTTGCACAGGAGCTAATAAGCTGTTCTGCTTTTTGTTTTATAAAATCATACCAATTTACAGAATGGTGAGATACAGATAAGCTATGAATTTTTTTGAGTTCAATGCCTGCTTTCCTGCCGAGTTCGTAGTAATCTTTATTCAGATCCGACTTGATTATTTCCATTACAGAAGTTCCGTCGACCCATGTTACTATTGAATAAAACACTTCATCCATAACTCCAAAATCCACAGGACGTTGTGTGTTAATATTGGCTTTTTGATACAAGCGAAGCTGTTCAAATTCTTTTTGCTTTACACTTAATGAGGACTTATCTCCCACTCGGAGTAGATACATTTTTCCGTCCTTTTCAAGCTTGTACTTTTTATCTCCGGAGTAACCTGCTGTAATTTCCTCAACAAGATTGTATTCCTTGATATTTGGCAAATCTTCTATTGTTTGAATATGTATAGAACTACTCATTTTTGCTCCTTCCAAGCTTTACAGTACCTATTTTTAGACCAATAGTCATTACAATATCTCCATAATATCCCATAAGCTATCCACTACATAATCCGCCTTCTGATACTCATTAATGGGCTGCTGATATATACTGAATCCCTGCCTGACCCATATAGTTTTCATTCCAAGCTTTTTGGCAGGCTCAATATCATTATCAATCCTATCGCCGATCATAACAGAATTCTCGGGCAGACAATCCGCTCGTTTTAAAGCTCGCAGGAAAATCTCGCTGTCAGGCTTAGCAACACCTTCTTCGGCAGAAGCTATTACAAGCTTTATGTATTTCATAAGTCCCCAGTTTTCAAGACGTTTTTCTGTGCCAAGTGCCTGATTTGCTATTACACCAATACTGTATCCTTTTTCACAAAGAGCATTTAGAACAGCTTCTGCTTCTTCATAAAGCTTTTCATCTTCAAAATGCCAGGGAGTTTTTGTAAGTCCGAAGAATTTAAGTGCTTCAATATCGCCTTTGAGATTCTGCTTTGCAAAAAATATACGTTTTTCATTAAATTCCTCAAAAGTAATATCAGTTCCTGCAATAGCATCT
>CAZINI010000126.1:0-2219 GCA_964540575.1 uncultured Ruminococcus sp. | reverse complement strand
TATCTCTATTATATCACTTTTGTCAAGCGTTTGGATATTTTTGTGGATTGCTATAAATTTCATTTTTTCCTCCATAAATTGTGCAACGCAGCGTTGCACAATTACTCCATTTCTTTTTCAATTTCTTCTATTGTAGGCAAGCTGCTTCTCAGATCCTCGGGCAGCTGTTTGGTTATCTGCTCTTGCCATTCTGCAACTCCGATCGGATTCTGATACCCTGCCAAAGAGTATTCCACAACGGTTTTATTTTTGCCTTTGACAAGCAGCAGCCCGATAGTCGGCTTATCATCGGGATGACGAAGTACATCATTGACTACGTTCTGATACATATTGAGCTGACTTATAAACCCCGGCTCAAAATCGCAGGCTTTAAGCTCTATAACAACATAGCAGCGAAGTTTTAGGCGATAAAACAATAAGTCAAGGTAAAAATCCTGCCCTCCAACTTCAAGGTGAACCTGTCTGCCTACAAAAGGAATTGCTGGATATGTTCGGTGAGTTTCCTTTCAATTTCAACATCACGCCTTGGAACATCAGTGCCGAGAAAATCAAACAGGTATGGATTTTTGAATATCTGATCAGCCATATCGGAATCGGCAGGAGGAAGTGCGATCGGAAAATTATTGACACTTTTGCCGCTCCGTTCAATCAATCTGCTTTCTACCTGCAATGCCAATACATCACGACTCCACCTGTTTTCAAGCGTTTTTTGTGCATACCATACACGTTCGTCTTGATTTGAGAGCTTGTCCATAAGCAGAATATTACTGCGTCAAGGAATTTGTGCAGCGGTGCGTTGCATAATTTCATAGTCGTTCCAGACTTCAGCGAATTTTCTCATATATTTTATATTTCGTGGAGAAAAACCGCTCATATCGGGAAATGCGTCATTAATATCTTTTGAAATTCGGTCAATAACCTTACTGCCCCAGCCTTCTTCAGCTTGCTTGCTCAGTATAGCCTTACCAATATGCCAATAAATGCATATCATACTCGCATTAGCCGACAGTACGACCGAAAGACGCTGTTTTTTAATTTCATTTTTTAAATTATCTATATAGCTCAAAAAAGTATCGCTCATTTCGGAAATAATCGGGGCAACAGGAATTATTACCTCATCTGTAGCTTTACCCATATGATTGCGTTTATCCATAAGCGAAGTTCTCCTTAATGCGTTGTTTGATTAATTATAACACTTTTGGACGTAAAAATCAATGCTTATTCTGCTCAATCTTTGCTTTCAGCCGTTTTGAGAAAGGAGTTTTTTATGCCAAAGCAGACAATTTATAATGCAGGGATATATGTCAGACTTTCGCATGAAGATGAAAGATCGGGCGAATCCCTGTCCATAGAAAATCAGAAGCGTATTCTCACAAAGTATGTCAACGAACAGGGCTGGAATATCGTTGATATTTATGTCGATGGCAGTTACAGCGGTACGAATTTTGATTGTCCGGGTGTCACACGTTTGCTTGAAGATGCAATGGCGGGAAAAATCAATCTTATCATTGTTAAAGATTTGAGCCGTTTCGGCAGAAATTATATTCAAGTCGGGCAGTATATTGATTACATTTTTCCCACATACAATATACGTTTCATTGCCTTGAATGATAATGTGGACACCGCAAGCAAGGACACGACAGCTATGGATATGATGCCTATCGTAAACTTATTCAACGAATGGCATGCGGCTTCTACATCAAAGAAAATCAAGGCTGTTATTGAAGCAAATGCAAAGTCGGGTAAGTATCGCACAACCTATGCTCCTTATGGATATGTTAAGGGTGATGATGAAAACCGTCTGCCCGTTGTTGACGAACCTGCGGCAAGTGTTGTTCGCCGTATTTTTGAAATGCGTTCACAGGGGATAAGTCCAAGGCATATTGCGGACACTTTGAATGCAGAGGGTGTTCCAACTGCTTCGGACTATTATTATGCTAAGATTGGAAAGCCTAATCCGCGCAGAACAAGTCATCTCTGGTGTGCCGAACGGATCAGAGATATCGTGAATAATCCGACCTATCTCGGACATTTGGCACAGCTGAGGACAACGACTGTGTCCTACAAAAACCACAAGGTCATAAAGAAAGGCCCGTCGGAATGGAGCATTATTGAAAATACTCATGAACCTTTGGTTTCACAGGAGATTTGGGACAAGTGCAGAGAGGTTGAAGCTTCGGTTAGTCAGGGTAAAAAGACTGCTACGGGATTTGTTGCTC
>CAZINI010000125.1:0-2293 GCA_964540575.1 uncultured Ruminococcus sp. | reverse complement strand
AAATTTTTCTTGATTTTTTTCTTTTGGGGTATTGACTTTTTATAGCTGGTCTTTCTGACATAATTATATCAGAAAGGGAAAATTTCCGCCATTGATTTGGCTTACATTTTCCCGGAAAATCTTACATTCTTGTAAGGTCATTCAATTTCAAGCTTTTGTGTTTCAAGGGATATTTTTATTATCGTGCCCATTCCGCTGCTTTCTGCACTGATCTTATGTCCAAGCTTTCCGCAGATACGTCTGCAAAGATACAGACCTATTCCGCTTGCTTTCTTATCAAGTCTGCCGTTACAGCCTGTGTAGCCTTTTTCAAATATACGGGGCAGATCATCGGGGGCTATTCCGATACCCGTATCTCTTATGCATAATGTCAGCGGTGCTTCGCAATATATTTCAACTTCGCCCGCCGGAGTATATTTCACAGCATTGGAAATTATCTGCTCGATAACGAAAAGAAGCCATTTTTCATCGGTAAGAACAGTTTTTTCAAGAGGCTTGTAAATCAGTTTTAGCCGTCTGCGGATAAACTGAGAGGTAAATTTTCTCACAGCCTGCCTTACGATACCGTCAAGGTCGTATTCTTTTATAACAAGGTCGCTGCTGTCGCTGTCAAGCCTAAGATAGCAAAGCACCATATCCGCATATTGCTCTATCCTTTGCAGATTTTCCGAAAGCTCGCAGTATTCGGGACTGTCCCCGACCTGCAAAATAAGCCCCATTGCAGCGATGGGCGTTTTTATCTGATGAACCCACATGGTATAGTAATCTGTCATATCGGAAAGCCTTTCTGCGGCTTTATTTTCCGAAGCCTTAAGCGAGTCACAAAGTATATGGATGAGCCTTATATAATCTTCCTCAATACCATTTCGGGGCAGGGGGATATTATCTTCCGAAAGGGTTATTTCCTCCGCAAGCTTTTGCAGGATAATACGTCCGCGGCGGTATGAAACAAAATCAGTTATCAGAAAAACAAGTCCGAAAAATCCGCTGAGCAATGCTCCGTAAAGCACAGGAGCAATGGGCAGTCCGTACAGCGAAAATACCAGTGCAAACAAAGCACAGATGATAAACCATACTATAATGCTTTTTTTGCAGGATTTAAAATAATCAGCAATCATTTTTTCTCACTCCACTATATAACCCATACCCGATTTTGTTTCGATAAAATCCGAAAGTCCCGATTTTTCAAGCTTCTTTCTGAGCCTTGATACATTGACAGTAAGGGTATTTTCGTCAACATAGCTGTCCGTTTCCCAGAGCTTGTTCATAAGAAAATCCCTGCTCACCACCTTACCCTTGTTTTCAAGCAGGGTGAGCAGAATACGGTATTCGTTCTTTGTAAGATCAATTTTTTCGCTGTTAAAGCTGAGTGTTGCATCGGATATATTGAGCATTGCACCCTTATGAGTTATTACATTAGTATCCGAACCAAAGTCGTATGTACGCCGCAGAATCGCCTGAATTTTCGCCATTAGAACGGTCAGGTCAAAGGGCTTTGCAATAAAATCATCGCCGCCCATATTCATCGCCATTACAATGTTCATATTGTCCGAAGCCGATGACAGAAAAACTACCGGAACCTTTGATATCCTGCGTATCTCCGAGCAGTGATAAAAGCCGTTGAAAAAGGGAAGGCCTATATCCATCAGCACCAGATGAGGCGAATATTCGGAAAATTCGCTCATTATATCCTTGAAATTATCGGCACATTTTGCTTCAAACCCCCATTTTTCAAGATGATTTTTTACAGCATTTGCAATGGTGCGGTCGTCCTCAATTATAAATATCCGATACATTGTCAGTCTCCTTTTTATGTATTGATCTCATTATAACATAAAAAAATCTATAACACAAGAAAAAGAGCTTTTCTTTTTTGCTGTGGAGATGAGGTTACTTCAAATATTATTGCCTTGAATGACATGCCATAAATGTTGAATATATTTTGTGAAAATACAAGGCGTTCGGGCAACTGTAAATATCTCATATGGGCACACCGACCAAAGCAGCTATATTTCGATAAAAGAGCGTTACTTCTTGATCGGTACCGAGCGACAAACTTTGTTCATTTCGCTTATCTATAAACGAATGACCAAAGGGACTGCCCCTTAGTCAGAGTACCATAAAGAAGTTTTCAAAATAACAGTTAAGACAAATACCGTGGATCATTCTGCATATCACTTGTATTTTTTCGGTAATATCTAGCTCTGCAAATGTGATGCTCATTTGCTTAAACAACGTAAATAGTGCGTACTCAATAACTGCCCACCGGGCAGTTATTGGCTGAAAATCCTGT
>CAZINI010000124.1:0-2621 GCA_964540575.1 uncultured Ruminococcus sp. | reverse complement strand
ATAGTTTCATAGTACATCCGATACATTCAAAGCCTCTGTCAACCATCAGCTTTGCTGCCAGTGAAGAATCTACTCCACCGCTCATTGCAATAAGTGCCTTTTTCATTTTACTATCCGCAACAGTGGTCGCAACAGAAGGTTTCAAATTTCACATCCACTATGATGTCATTTTCAATTTTAAGATAGATCTTCATTATATCGCCGCATTTGACATTGCCGACTTCACCGAAGCCGTCAGCGTCTTCAATCCCCCCGACATTATACGGCAACATTGCGTCGACTGCCGTTTTGTTCATTTTTGTTATTGCCGCGTTATCAAGATATATCTGCACTTTGTTTTTTCTCCTTCTTTGCATCTCCGATTGCCGTTACAATACGGTATCCGGCAGAACTTACACGCCGTTCCAGACAACTCCGGCACTGTGCCGCTTCCTCGCCGGTACATATTTTGTTTTCATAAAGCTCATATAATTTTCGCACTTTGACAGGCGATAGGTTTGGCATTACCACGTTAGCGCCGGCTTTCAATCCGAATTCCCGACCTTGCGGATGAATCGTTCCGAGTGCAGTTGTTGCCGGAATTAAAGCATATGGGAACATAAGGCGCAGGATGGCAATAAGCCGCAATGTGAGCGCCAAACTACCGTTTTCAAACGATGAGAACGGCGTATCTTTATGTGTTATATACGGACCGATCCCAATCATATCTGGCTGCAGATCCTGTAAGAAACGAATATCCTCTGCCAAGTTGTCCATCGTCTGATAGGGAGAGCCCACCATAAAGCCGGACCCGACTTGATACCCGATTTCTTTCAGATCATACAGGCATTGCTTTCGATTTTGCAGACTCATACTGTCAGGGTGAAGCTTACTGTAATGTACACTGTTTGCTGTTTCGTGACGCAGAAGATAGCGGTTTGCGCCTGATTCAAAATATGCTTTATAGCTTTCCTTTGATTTTTCACCGATGGATAAAGTTATTGCACAATCGGGATAACGTGTTCTGATGGCAGAAACAATATCACAGATGAAAGCATCGGTGTAATATGGGTCCTCGCCGCCTTGCAAAACAAAGGTGCGGAAACCGAGCCGTGAGCCTTCTTCACAGCAATCGAGAATTTCTTCCTTTGTCAGTCGGTAACGCACCGCATTTTTGTTGTCACGGCGGATACCGCAATAATAGCAGTTGTTTTTACAGCAGTTTGTAAATTCGATAAGTCCTCGGATATACACATCGTCACCGTAGATTTCTCTTCGCTTTTTGTCGGCGGCGCTGAAAAGTGTATTGTCGTAGCTATCGCTCAGTAGCAATGCTGTCAATTCGTTATCGGAAATATCTCTGTAAATTATAAGTTTTTCTATCGTATCAAATGTTTTCATATACCTTTTCACAGCTTCTCATAAACGGTATCAAAATAATCAGGACTAATAGAATACATAAATACCTCTTCGTTATTGAAAGAAAGTTGGGACTTCATAAGAAGCATAGCCGAAATTTTTATTTACGCAGATATGCAATCACATAAAACCTATGTGTTTTATAAGTTATATTATACTGCTTTTTTATAATATTGTCAAGAGTAACTGAATAAGAATCGGAATATTTTATATTAAGGGGCTTGGCGGGACACCTCTTTTGGAGCTGACAAATTATGGTAAGTTGAAAGAACTCAGTTCGACCGTATATGGGAAACTTGAATATTTCAATCCCGCAGGAAGCGTAAGTAAACATCTATATGAGTAAAAAGGAAGCAGGGGACTTGCTCCTGCTTCCTCCGGCTTTATATCATATAATCATTCATGTACCTTTCTCTTTGCTGATCAAGTATATCCTGTAAGGTAATACTGTCGAGATATTCGTTGATTACTCGATTAAGTCCCTGCCAAACGGGGAGCGTGGGGCATTCTCCACTGCGTTTACATTCA
The DNA here is from genome assembly GCA_964540575.1 of uncultured Ruminococcus sp. GTDB lineage: Bacteria > Bacillota > Clostridia > Oscillospirales > Ruminococcaceae > UMGS1889. Next base: position 695 of record CAZINI010000124.1, on the reverse strand, counting down.
ATCGGATCTTGAATAAGGCAATCCACCGGTGCAAGGTTTCCTTCCGTCAAACGAAGGATCTCTCCCACGGTATATTTGTCAGGAGATTTCGACAGCATATATCCGCCCTGCGAGCCTCGGGTAGTTTTCAGAATATCGGATCTATTGAAAATCGGAATGATTTGCTCTAAATACTTTTTGGATATATTCTGACGGTCTGCGATATCTTTAAGAGCAACAAAGCCGCAGTTCTGATGCTCCGCCAGATCAATAAGCATACGCAGAGCATAGCGACCCTTTGTGGAAATTTTCATTCGTGTTCACCTCTTTAAATTTTTATAATACTATTATAACATATATATAGTAGGTTTTCAAGCGAAAAAAGGAATAAAATCAACGAAAAAGAAAAATGGTGTATCGTAAAAACGATAAGTTAATATCTCCCCTCTTGAAAACTTATAAAACCTGTGGTATAATTGAATCGCTCGGATAATATACGGCGGCACAGCGATTCTTCTCATAGCGCGGAAATGAAATCTTAAAACACCGGATTACAACAGAAGCTCATTTACATTTGAGAAGGATTGAAAAATGCAGTAAAATTTATAATACGGATGGGAATATATGAAACAAAAACGAAAATTTACGAAATCTTTGATATGTCCGATCTTCAATGCCTTGATCGGACTTATCATGCTTTTGTCTGCTGCGATCGG
>CAZINI010000123.1:0-2752 GCA_964540575.1 uncultured Ruminococcus sp. | reverse complement strand
TTTACTACAAGCTGCTGGATAAGCCGCTGCCGCATAAGAGGTATATTGAGGTTGATAAAGGCGAAAACAAAGAGAATAACTGAAAGTGAAAAAACTGTCTGCTGCAGCTTTCGCTGTAACAGGCAGTTTTTTGTTGGATATTGTTGAACGACGTAGAATATGAGTTTTATGGGTATTGGGTTGGGTGTGCCCATATGCGATATTGAATACTTTAAATTTGTACAGTCATATGTTCCGAGAAAACCAGATAAAAGCCTGTGACGCTGTTGCAAATGCTCTCAGCTTTACGGCAAAGGAACATACGGAAACAGAAAATCCGCATCATACAAATGATACGGAAAATAACGAAAAGATAGAATAAGTCCCAAATAAGTCCCAAAACCGAATTTCGGGCAAAAAGAAAACTCGCAAACAACGTATCTACGCCGCAGCAATAAGGATACAAACCCATCTTATCAATCCGAGCCATCACTTCAAATGGCTCGGATTTTGCTTTTCATTCACTTATCTTACCAATAAAATTGTAGTAAATATCCAGCTGAACAACACGTTTTCCACTTGACTTATCGGGAGCGTGAACAACGATCTTCTGAATAAAATCGTGCAGGATTTCCGTTGACAGCTCGGTCAATTCGGTGTATTTTTTCGCAACAGAAATAAACCGTCTGATATTATCCTGCTCGGTCTTATCATTATTCAAGCTTTCGGAAATGTTCTTAATAGTATCTGCAAGTTCTGCCTGTTCACTTTCGTATGAAGCAGACATTTTCGCAAAACGTTCATCGGATATTTTTCCGTTAACGTTATCCTCATACAAACGATTGAACATTCGGTCAAGCTCATCATACCTTTTCTGTGCAGCTGCAAGCTCCTTTTTCTGTTTTGCAGCCTGCTTGCGTGATGCTGTTTCATTATTCTTAGACAACAATTCCGCAAGTGATTTTTCATCACAATTAGCAGTGCGGATAATCTGATTCAGCTCCGAAAGCACCAGTTCATTAACAACACTTTCTCGGATAAAATGCGATGAACATTCATCTTTAGTAACGTGATACGAATATGTAGCACATTGAAAGTGACTTTGTGGCGGATTATCCTTTTTGTAATGATAGAAAAGCCTTGCACCGCAATCCGCACAATAAATCATACCTGAAAAGATATTTGTTTCTCCCGACTTGTTATTTCTTCGCTTTGAAGACCGAATTGTCTGAACAGCATCCCACACATCCTGAGATATGATCGGTTCGTGTGTATTATAGAAAACCCGATGCTCCTCAACAGGATTGTTGATAATCTTATGCGATTTGTACGATTTCCTGCGATACTTGAAATTCGTGGTATGACCGAGATAATCAACACGTTCAAGAATATCGGCAACACAGGGAGTATTCCAACCATACGGATTTTTACCGAGGTCTGTCCTATGACTCATACCGATGTTGTTAATATGATATGATGGGCAAAGCACTTTTTCTGCCGTTAATGTCTTTGCAATCTGATACGGTCCCATTCCCGACAAGCACATCTGATAAATCCGCTGAACTATCGGTGCAGCTTCTTCATCAATAATAAGGTGCTTTGGGTCAAGGGGATCCTTCTTGTAACCGTAAACAGGAACAGAAGCTATTCTTTCGCCTGCATTGCCCTTTGCCTTCCAGACGGCACGGATTTTTCTCGATGTGTCCTTTGCGTAAAACTCGTTAAACAGGTTGCGTATCGGAGTAAAATCGTTATCCTCACGCTCACTGTCCCGACATTCTGCCTGCCTCTTTTTTCAACCTTTTTAATGCAATGCGTTTACAACTTTCTTGTGAGCTGATTTTAGATTTATTGCCGATTCACATTTTTGCGTTTTGATTCAAAACCGCAAAAACAATTTTAGCCGTTCTGACAAATCTACAATTTCAAGTAAATCAGCCGCAAGCAAGTATATGAGTTTTTTCAATTAAATTGATTTTTCTTTGCTGAAAAGTTTTCTCCGGATCTTCAATTTCGTATTTTTTATCTCCATGAACCATTAGTTGCAATTACCGATTTGTTGTATAATATAGCATTTGCGAAATTTTGACTTTTATCAAATAATAACCCCCTCCGCCGAGGAAATCAGCGGAAGGGGTTGACCTTTTTAACCAAGTGAAATTTTTGTATCAAAAAAACAATATTTTATCGGTCAGCAGAGAATTAAACAAGTCTTTTAAATACAGGCATAACATCAAGAGGAGCGGGAACGGTAACTGTCTGACCGCCATCGTATATCTTATTATCGGAAATGCTTTCCCACTTGCCCTTTGGCAGATATACACTGCGCTCTCTTGCACCAAGCTCAAGAACGGGAGCAACAAGATAATCACTTCCGAACATATACTGCTCGGGAAGCTCCCAGCACTTTTCATCATCGGGAAATTCAAAGAACATTGTACGAATAAGCGGAGCACCCGTTTTTGCGGTTTCATCCATAAGTCCTGCAATATAGTCCTTCATTGAAATTCGTATATCCAACCACTTCTTCATGATCTCAAAGGCTTCTTCGCCATAGCTCCACAGCTCATTGGGGTGACCCGTGTAAAGATATCCTCCGCCAAAATTACGGTCATCAAGCTTCGGAATATCCCAATCGGGTCCGCGATTTCCATGCATACGCAGAATCGGACAGAATACTCCGTACTGATACCAGCGTATGAGAAGCTCTGTAAAATCAGGATCGTCCCAGTTGTCTGTCATAAATCCGCCGATGTCGGTAGTCCACCAGGGA
>CAZINI010000122.1:0-2835 GCA_964540575.1 uncultured Ruminococcus sp. | reverse complement strand
GGTCTGCGCGCCCTGCGTCTCAGCTTTGCCCATCCCGAAATATTCAAGACCCAGCTGCGTGCCGCTTTCCGCGCCAGCGTGGTTGGCAACCTGTGGATCATGTTCCCCATGGTGGGCAGCATGGATGACTTCCGTCGGGCCAAGGCTGTGGTGGAAGAAGTAAAGAAGGAACTGGATGCCGAGGGCCTGCCCTACAGCAAGGATGTAAAAATCGGCGTTATGATCGAAGTTCCCACCCTGGCTATCATTGCCGACCTGATCGCCAAGGAAGCCGACTTCTGCTCCATTGGCACCAACGACCTGACCCAGTACTCCACCGCTGTGGACCGCATGAACTCCAATGTTTCGGGTTACTACCAGACCTTCCATCCCGCCATGTTCCGCCTGATCGGCCATGTGGTGCGCTCCTTTAATGCCGAGGGCAAATCCAGCGGCGTTTGCGGCGAAATGGGCGGCAACCCCCTGACTGCCGCTGTGCTGATGGGCCTGGGCATGCGTACCCTGAGCATGGGCATCGCCTCGGTGCCTTCCATCAAAAAGCTGATCACCAGCGTGACCATGCCTGAGCTGGAAGAACTGGCAGCCACCGTGGTAAACCTGAACACCGCTGCCGAAGTGGAAGCTTACCTGAAGGAAAAGCTGGCCCACGCCCTTTAAGTTTTGCAAGTTTTGGCCCTGTGCCAAACAAAATACAATTTCCTAATAAAAATTCATTATCTGGAGGTAATTGCACATGTATGCTCGTAGCACTATCGTAGCCAACAGAACCGGCCTGCACGCCCGTCCCGCTTCCGACTTTATCGCTTGCGCCAGCAAGTTTAAGTCCAAGATCACCATCAAGCGCGTGGGCGAAGATGACGAGGCCAATGCCAAGTCCATCGTTATGCTGCTTTCCCTGGGCCTGGGCCAGGGCACCGAAGTTCTGCTGACCGCCAAGGGCGAAGACGAAGTTGAGGCTGTTGACGCCCTGATCGCCCTGATCGACAGCAAGTTTGGCGAAGAAGACTAAGGCTTGACCCCAAAAAACCGCCTTTAAGTTAAGGCAATTATGTTTTCTGACAGGCTGCGCAAGCCGTCTGCCGGATGCGTTAATATAATCGCAAGATGCATATCAAAAAAGGAGAGAGGATATCATGAGCATCACGGTAGTTAACAAACCGGTAACCCCCTTGGCAAACACTGCCAACTACACGGTTCCCGAAGCCAATGCAGAACTGGTTGTTAAGGACAAAAAGATCCTGAAGAACAAGCAGCTGCTGCAGGACATGTTGGAGCGTATGATGATCGTACGCAAGTTTGAGGAAAAGGTATTCCAGCTGTTTGCACAGGGCCTGGTACACGGTACCACCCACCTGGGCATCGGCGAAGAAGCCACCGGCGTAGGCGTTGGCTTTGCCCTGACCGAAGACGACTATATGCTGGCTACCCACCGTGGCCATGGCCAGGCAATTGGCAAGGGCTGCGATGTTAACCTGATGATGGCTGAAATTCTGGCCAAGCAGGCCGGTATGAACAACGGCCGCGGCGGCTCTATGCACATCGCCGACTTCAACAAGGGCATTCTGGGTGCCAACGGCATTCTGGGCGCCAACGCTCCTTTGGCCTGCGGCGCTGCCTTTACCTGCAAGCGCAAAAAGCTGGACCGCGTTTGTGTTGCCTTCTTTGGCGACGGCGCTTCCAACGAAGGTGCTGTTCACGAGGCCATGAACCTGGCTGCTGCCTGGGATCTGCCCGTAATCTTTGCTCTGGTAAACAACAACTACGGTATGTCTACCCCCCTGTACAAGGTCGTTAAGGAAATGGACCTGACCAAGCGTGCACTGGGCTACGGCATGAAGAGCATTGAAGTTGACGGCAACGACGTTCTGGCTGTTTACGAAGCCACTGTTAAGGCCCGCAAGCATGCTGTTGAAAACGGCCCCGTTCTGATGGTTATGCATACCTATCGTACCTCCGGTCACTCCAAGAGCGACGGCAACCTCTACCGTACCAAGGACGAGATTGCTGAGTGGAAGGAACGCTGCCCCATCAAGCGTATGAAGAACTTTACTCTGGAAAAGAAGATCTTTACCGAGCAGGAAATCGACGCTATGGAAGCCAAGACCACTGACATTATCGACAAGGCTGTTGAATTCGGTAAGGCTGCTCCCGAACCCGAAGTATCTCACGTTCTCGACAATGTCTTTGCTGACTAATTAAGGAGTAAAGGAGGAATTTATCATGGCAAGAGAAATTACTTATGCCGAAGCTATTAAAGAAGCAATGTGCGAAGAAATGCGCCGCGACGAAAACGTATACTTCATTGGCGAAGATATCGGCCTGTACTGCGGTGCTTTTGGTGTTTCCAAGGGTATGGTTCAGGAATTTGGTGAGGAACGCGTAATTGACGCCCCCATTTCTGAAACCGCACAGATGGGCTGCGCCATCGGTTCCGCTATCACCGGTATGCGCCCCATCGTTGAACTGATGTTCTCCGACTTTATGGCCGTTTGCTATGACCAGATCATCAACCAGGCTGCCAAGATGCACTACATGTTCGGCGGCAAGGTCAATGTTCCCCTGGTTCTGCGTCTGCCCGCCGGCGGCGGCACCGGTGCTGCTGCACAGCACTCTCAGTCTCTGGAAAACATGTACTGCCATGTTCCCGGCCTGAAGGTTGTTGCCCCCAGCACTCCTTATGACGCAAAGGGCCTGCTGAAGACCGCTATCCGCGACAACAACCCCGTTGTTTTCGTAGAATCCAAGCTGCTGTACCGCAAGGCCAAGGGCGAAGTGCCTGAAGAAGAATACACCATTCCTCTGGGCGTAGCCGACGTAAAGCGCGAAGGCACCGAC
>CAZINI010000121.1:0-2863 GCA_964540575.1 uncultured Ruminococcus sp. | reverse complement strand
TGTATTTGAATCAGCGTAATGTATGGGAATACGCTGTTATACATGCACATATAGAATTTATACCTTTTGCAGAAGGCTTCAAGCAGGGTTTGTCAACTCAAAACAGCATGAATAAGGCGCTTGCGGCAATGGGTATAGAATACGGAAAAGACAGAAGATGTCCGTATGAAGTATGGTGCGAAAAAGAGCGCAAGTATATGGAAGAGCTCACCTGCAAAATGTATGAAGAATACTGTAGAGAAAATCCTGATTTCTATATTGAAAACGGACCTCTTCATATATACCATCCTGTTTCTGACAGGAGCAGAATGGGCGGACTTGATAAAGAAAATTATATAGCTAAAAAGGAGCTTGAGGAACAGCAGGCGGATATGCGTGTGGCGTTGGAAGAAGTCCATAGAACAAAAGATGAAAATGATGCTAAAAAACGGGAATTGGACGCACAAGAATTGTCATATACCAGCAGAGAAATTGGCTTGAATGCAAAGGCAGAAATGCTCAAGCATAAAGCAGAAAAAAACAAGCGTGAAGCGGAAAAGAACAAGCAGGAAGCTGAAGCAAATGAACAGGCAAGAAAACAGATTGAAGCTGACAATGCGACAGTTGCTGAGAGAAATGCTATATTGATCAAAAAGGAAGAAGAATTCGATGAGCGTGTTAATAGAGCTGCTGAAAAGAAGGTTAATGAGATCCTTAAGAAGATGGATATGGAAAGGAAAAAGGAAAGAATGGGTGAGAATATTTATAACGGGTCAGGGGGTTCTGAGAGGGAGTATAGTCCTGATCTTGGGAAGAGGTTTAAGTAGGCTGACACTGGCTTAGGCGTATTGCATGGTTCTTGGAATATTCGGTGGAGAATGAGAAGAGCAGTAACATTTCTGCTACTGCTATTCACCGTTTTATTCCGCAGCCTGCGTTGGGGCGGTTATTTGGCTGCATTTTTGTGGTTAAAATTGTTTGGGGAAATCATTTACACAGTTTATTTTTCATACCCTTGCAGTACATACCTCGACTTCAGTGACACCCATCTAAACACTTCACTCAGATAGTTGAAACAAGTGTCAATTAAATCAGTAGTATTTAAATTATTCCAGTCATCTCTTGATACAATCTTTTAGCAAAGCTATCTGTCATACCGCATATATAATCGGTAACTAACAAAAGCCTTAAATACAGCTTCTCGTTTTGTCTTTGCCGTCGGAATAAATTGTATATATCTGACGATAATTATCCGAAATCATATTTATAATTCTTTTATCCATAGGTGAAAGCTCATTGTCTGTATCATATTTCACGGCAGCGGGTACAAATTTATCTAATAGAAAATTTATTATGTTTCCTGCAGCGATCTCTGTTTTATATATTTCGCTGGATTTGAAAACATGATTACAAGCTATGTTTCCCAATGCCTCAGACAACGTTTTCCCTCGTGAAACGCTTATTACTTCAGAAGAAAAAGTTCCATCCATAATACTTTGATAATTCTTTGTAAATCCATAAGATGCACAATATAGAAGCTGCCCCTGCACATAAATTATCCAATTCTGTACAGCATTAAATTCCGGGTTCGGTATACCTTTTTCTTTGGCTTTATCATATTTCTCTTCAAGCACATCAACAGCTGTTTTATGGCTATGCAGTTCCTGCTCATCTGCACATTTCTTAATGTAAACATCGCTTTGCAGTTCTTCAAGCAGCTGAGAATAGCTTAAAAAGCCTTTCTTAACGGCATCCTCAATATCGGCAGTATGATATGCGATATCATCAGCCGCTTCAAGCAGAAAGGTAAGCGGATAGCGGCATTCAATTGCTCCTGTAGATTTTGTTATATCTTCAAAAAGCTCATGCTCTGCAAAATAATATCCCATTTTCTTATCCTTGATATTTCCGCTGTGTTTATCGATTCCGCACGATGACACAGGATACTTGATCAATGTGTTCAGCAAAGCATAGGTCAGATGCATACCATTTTCATCGACCAGATAATGCAGCTTTGTCAGTAGACGCAGTGCCTGAGCATTGCCTTCAAAATGATATAGATCATTTTTCATCTGATCATTTAAATAATTCTCGATAGAAGTGCCTTTAAATTCTATTTTGGAGAGATTATTCTTAAACCAATTACGAATTGAATCTTCTCCGAAATGTCCGAAGGGAGGATTTCCGATATCATGCAGCAACCCTGCACATTCAAGAATGCTGCATACTTTTTCCTTGATTTCCGGTGTTAATTCTTTATCTCTGTTGTTATCAATAAGATATTGAAAAGCTGTCTGTCCCAGGGATTTTGCAAAAGAGGCGACTTCCAGAGAGTGAGTAAGCCTTGTACGCACAAAATCACTTTTATCCAAAGGAAAGACCTGTGTCTTATCCTGCAAACGCCTGAATGAAGCACTGCAGATTATACGATGATAATCTTTCTGAAATTCACTACGCAGATCTGTTTTGCTACCGGATTTTGAAGCCGATTGACGTTTTTCGCATAAAAGCTGTTTCCATTCCATATTAATTACCTCACTTTAAAAATCTATTTATAACTGTATTTGCTCCCTCATTAATAAGACAAAGCTTTCATAAATAAGGTTAGCCTATGCAAGCACATTATCTGCTTTTCACATTTTGATACACTGCTTCAGATTATAAATTCCACTCACATTTCTAGTATCAAAAGCGGTTTTCAGAATATCAAGTCTATTTGCAAGTACAGAGTTATACCATGTTCAGGAAATATATACTACATGGGTTTCTCATATTATGAAACCATTTCCGTTTTCTTCGACTGATATTTTTTCATATATAAAAAACCAAGTAACCGTCAAACCCCACTCCGTATTGAGCGAACCAACGCCCAAATGCTAAAATA
>CAZINI010000120.1:0-2904 GCA_964540575.1 uncultured Ruminococcus sp. | reverse complement strand
CCGTGTACTTACACGGTGTTGGGTCGTCGTTGGTTTAGGATAGACGAAAAGAAACAGCGGCTCTGAATTTTCTCAAAGCCGCCGTTTCATATAGGCGTGTTAATAAGGCTACTGTACGATGGCTTTTTTTCTTTTGCCGTCGTCCGGCAGCTTATCTGCAATATTATAATTAGGTCGTAGACTTAAAAAGCCAATAAGACGTACCTAAAAGCTACATCTTATTGGCTCTGCGTCTATGCGTCTGGCTCTGTTATAACGATGACCTGTAAGTGTTTTACAGTGATTAGCGTTTCTTTTTTACACTTTGGACAGAATAGCGGAAAGTTTGTAAGTATCGTATCTGTCCTTAATTTTATACGTGTTTTACTGTCACAAATCGGACATAACAACCAGTTTTCTCTTTTCAATGCACCATCTCCGTATCATAAATATTTGAGACTAATAGTCACTTCTTCGCAAGGTTCTGTAATTTCTAACATTTAAGAATATACCTACAGCAAAAAGTACAAGAGCTACAATCAGCTCACAACCAGTAGTGTGGAGTATTTTATATATGCTGTTACTTTCACAAAGAAGTCCTTTCATAAAAAGTCCGATGAAGCACCCTGCAATTAAAACGGGAATTGCCTTGACCAGCATATTGATAGCATTTACACTCTTTGCAGATAGGTAAAAAACAATATTGGCTATTCCGAGTGTTAATAAATACGTAATGATGATGAAGCATAAAATGAAACGCCCATAAGTCAAAGGAAGAACAGAAGTTTCATTATTCAAAAACGATGATATTTCAGAGTCTGCATAATGCAAAGTCCCTGTTGCTTTCCATATCAGCATAGCCACTAATATGATAATGCTTACAGTTATTAGTACAGAAAGGGTCATACATAGATACTGTGTTTTGTGTATCTTTTTGCCTTTCTTACTGGAATACTGATTTGCAATAACATGATTTGCTCGATCATTTACCATAACCGGCGCCGCAATCAAAAAAGCACATATCAGGCACCAAACAATCATTGAAGCAAAATACTCATTTGCATAAGCCAAAATTTCAAATGGCAAGATACTGGTTCTGCCTGTACCGGCAGATTTGTATTGCTGCATAATCTCCTCATATATTTCAAAATACATGGAGGATTTTCCGGTTGCCTGAATAATCAATTCTCGCATTTCGGCATAGGTGTTGTAACTATATCCATCATATCCCTGAATTGCATTTTGCATATATTGAAAATAGTCCTCATAGTCATTTATGCCATTCTGCAAAAACAAATCCGTTTCTGCAATCATTGTATTTGCTCCATATAGGAGTTGCTTATATTCATTTTCTATCTCAGCAAATTCATTTTCTTCTATGGTATTCCCATACTTATCAATAAGACTGCTGCATAATTCTAAAGTCACCTCCGTACTATCGTTTCCATCGTGAAAGAGAAATGGTTTTACACAACGAAGCATAAAAGTAGAAAATAGCAGAACAGAAATAATGACAATGAGTGCAGCTATTCCGGGCTTCCAGATTTTTTTCATTTCCGCAAAAAACATTTATATCAGCTCCTTTCTCTGAAAATAACGAATTACAATACCGATTACAATTACTGCTATCAATAGATGTATGAAAACAATACCGACCTCTTGGTATGCAACTAAAGAATAATGTCCTAAGTCAGTAAACCACATATGGCTATAATAAATAACAGTTGAAAAAGTTAATGTTGACAGATAAAACGGTATCGTCCATTGCAAACTGGGGAACATCATAACCCCGAAATAAGGTAATACTAAAATTGCTGCAATCAATAGTCCACCAAGTAAATCATTGCTGATAAATAATGCAAAGATATTTGAAGTCAACCACCAGGCAATCAGAAACACTCCTATTAAAAGCAAAGAACAAGCAAAATATTCTTTTACCGTCAGGCTTGTCCATGTAATGAAAGGCTTCATATAAATGGGATCGTTCATGTCATTCACATAATTGAAACTACTGGAAATATTCATATTCCATAGATTACTAAAATCCCATTTGCAGAAGAAGATTGCTAATGATACCAAGAATAAAACTGCACAATATAAAAAACCTACAACACCATTTGCGAGAATTTTATCTTTTGCAATTTTTCGTCCTCTACGAGAACTATATATCAGTGATACCGTTTCATTTTGACGTTCCAGTGAAAATGTTCTTAAACATAGCAATGCGAGGAATACAGCACTTTCTATAAGTAATGCCTTTAACTGATATTCAAATAGTGCTTTATGAACCACTGGGGTCATTTCTCCTGCATAATAGGATAAATCAGCGTTATCATCATTCAAAATATCAATCGCATTTTGTAAACTATCATATTTTTCTTTCATTTTTTGGTTCAATATTGACGAATGAATATAACGCTGATTGTAATACGCAGTTCCGAGGCTTGCTCCGTTTAGCTTGTCATATATCTTTTCTCCGGTTTGAGTAAAATCCTCAACCGGAAACTGATTTACAGTTTCTCTTGCATAATTGTCAACAAAGCACAAACCTATATTTAAGCAAAGGCACAGTGCAATGAATATAATAAATAACTTTTCTTGCAAGAGTTTTGCTATTTCTAATTTGAAAAATTTTATAGTATTATCTTTCATCTGTATACACCGCCAAAAATACATCTTCTAAATTAGGTTGCACAGGTGTTGCACCTGCAAAGCAGTCCTCACTATAAATACGTGTCACTGTTCCTTGGTTGCTCTGACGTTCACTAAGAATTTCATGGGGAACCGGTACGTGTGTTCCGAACGGAACTTCAAAAATTTTACCGTTCAGCATTTTGCATATTTTATCCGGTGTATTACAGCAGAGAACTTTATGGTCTTTCAGCATAATCACCTGATCTGCGATTGTTTCTATATCAGATACAA
>CAZINI010000119.1:0-3310 GCA_964540575.1 uncultured Ruminococcus sp. | reverse complement strand
GCGAGAAATTCAGCGATACCGTAATGGGCATCATAAGGGCTAATCAGCCCGAGGTTGGAAGCATAAAAGCACAGATCGCAAGCCTCAAAAGCAAGCTCAATGAGGAGAAGGCAAAGTTCAAAAAGCTCTATAATGACTATTACAAGGGAATAATCAAAAACACAGAGCTGTTTGAGGAAATGACTTCGGAGTGCAACGATTGCATTGAAGCGTATACCGCCAAGCTTAAAAAGCTGCAGCGTGATATGGAATCGAGCGAAACTCAGCTTTGCGGAGCAGGAAAATTCGTTGAGCTTGTGAAGAAATTTGCCGCAACCGATACTCTCAGTCAGGAATTGCTGAATACGCTTATCGACAGGATAGAGGTCAATGAAAAAGAACAGACCGAAGATGACAAGACAATTCAGAATATAAACATACACTATAAATTTGTAGGCGAACTCAAAGCTTTTTGAGTATGAAATTGTTTGTTGTTCAAGTTAAATCCTCTTTGGGGAGCCACATCGGATAAATCCGAACTCTATCAAGGGTTTGGATTTTTTCCTTTTCTATCCTGGAAAAGCTGCGTTTGGGGTGGTTGTAAGGTTATAACATAACAATGATAAGCCAATAGTATTATAGAAAAGCAGCTCAATCAAAAAAGGGATTGAGCTGCTTTCGTATTTTTATGAGAAAATTGTATTTTCACGGCGGTAACTGTCATTATCCTTTTGTGAAAGCTCTGTTTCCACCGCTCTGAGCTGTTTTACAAGCTCGTCCCGTTTATCCTCGGAAGCGGACTTGAGCTGCTGACGAAGCTGCTTCGCTTTTTCTTTCAGCTTTTTTATCTCACGGTCGACCTTGTCGGTGTTTGCCGTGCATTTTTCCGATTTATCCTTTTTTTCGGGATCGTCGTAATCAATGCAGGGATCGCCGTTTTCGTCCTTGGAAGGCTTATAAAGACCAATCGGCTCATCATCTTCGGAAGGAATGTATTCGTCCCTGTTTTTCTTAGATGCGGTTTCGGGAATATCGGCATTCCCGCCTGCACTAAGGTTATCTGTCCTGCGAACTTCACTTATACCGGAATAGCTCGTTCCGCCAATATTGTTTATGTTCATATAATAACCGCCTTTCAATGGTATATTTTTATTATACTCGAGAAGGCGGTTATTTCAATAGCTATGCTGTGAAATGTCGTTTTAATGCTGTGAAATGTTCAGGATAATACTTGTGCGGAATACGTTTCCCTCGCAGGAAAGATGAACACTGCCGCCGTACTTATTTGCCGCTTTTTTCATATTGTCGATTCCTGTTCCGCAAGTGAATGAATTATTTCCGTCAAAGCTGTTTTCAATCTCTATAAGGAAAATACCACCCTGTTCAAAGCCTGAGATCATTATGTATTTATTCCCGCAAGCCTTCTCACAGCCGTGAACGGCATTATCCAGAGCGTTTGCAAGCAAGGTACAAATATCCACGTCATTAAATTTTTTAGCGGGAATTTTAAGAGTGCATTCAACCGCAATGTTTTTATCTGCCGCCGCAGAAAATTTGTCTGCAATAATAATATCCGCAGCAGTGCTTCCGGTACGGTAATCGGGCGATAATGCATACCTTTTCTCTAAATCGGAAAGATACTGCTTTGCATTTTCGGCTTCATCCATTTTTACAAGCTCCCTTAAAACTGTCAGGTGATTTTTGCAGTCGTGTCGGTATGCTTTGGTTTTATCAAGCTTTTCTCTTGCTTCATCAATATATTTTTCCTGCAAACCATTTGCATATTCAAGCCGTCCGAGCTTGTCCGATGAGAATAAAAGGGCATAAACGCCAATTATACCAAGCAAAACCGCAATAGCAGTATAAAGAGAATTTCCCAAGGTCGGCATACTGCTGTACGATACAGTATTTCCGAGAATGCTTTGATTTATATAATATCCGGAGATAAATATTATCGGAAGTGGCAGAAATAGCATTAATGCCGCCCTGTCGTTCAATTTTCGGGATAAAATATCCGAAAGCTTGTCCATAATAAATAACGCTGTCATCAAGGAAAAAAGCTCACCCGAAAGCATAGCAGCTGTCCCGAAATACGGTATTTCTTTAAAATTAAATATGCCCGAAATTATTCCTGCAACTGCACCCCAAAGGGAGAATGAAAGCTGAAAAATCGTTTCCGTGATTGCTGCCGCAGCAATATTTGTTGCAATATGACTCTTTGAAAATACTGTCCCCGAGATTATCATCATAAGTGTGAAAACTATGGCGTTTATGGGAAAAATCAAACTTAATGCAATGATAACGGCATATTCTCTTAGGCGTGGTTTGTGTGAAATAATTTTGCAAAAGCAATAATATGCAGCGGCTGGTTCTATGGTGTTTCCGCAAAGGATACCAAAAGAATCCGCAAAACTTTCTGTAAACATTCTATCCCCTCATATGTTTTATCAGTGCCTGTTCAAAGTCATTTTTCCGCAGTCGTGAAACGGGTATCAGGCTCCCGTCCGACATATGGGCTGTTCCGTTTGAAAAAGCAGTAATACAGCTGAGATTAACAATATAGCTCCTGTGACATTTGAAAAATGCACGGTTTAAAGAGCTTTCAAGGTTTTCTATTTTTTCGTAAAAGCTGATCGTTTCACCGCTTTTGGTATGAATAAAGCTCTGCCTGTCAATAACCTCACAGTAAACAATTTCATTCACAGGAATTATACGCTTCTCACCGTTGTTTTGGATTATCAGTGTGCGCTTTTGGCTTTCCAATTCATTATTAAGCCTTGATAATGTGCGGAGAAATCTCTCTTCATTTATTGGCTTGACGATGTAATCAAAGGGAGATAACTCAAAGGAGTCATAAACATAATCCTCAAGGATAGTTATGAAAATAACAAAGCCGTCAAAGCCTGATTTCCTCAGCAAGCGAGCCGTTTCCATTCCGTCGGGATTGGGCATTTTTATGTCGAGAAAAACTGCATCAAAGCTTTTACTGCTGCAAAGCAGAGAGTTACCGTCATAAAGTTCCGATATGTTTATCTCCTTATTTTTCTCTTTAAAATAGCTGTATAACCTGTCGGATATTTCGTCAGCCGTTTTCCTGTCGTCATCGCATACGGCAAAGTTCAGCAAATTATCATCTCCCTGCTGATATGATACGTTATTGTTATTATAGCATAAATAATTCTGCTTTTCAATAACCAAAATGAGCTTGTTGATGGAGAGAATGGGGCTTCAAAGAGCGAACCCTTAGCTTGTGGTTGAACTATTTCCGAGAATTTAATAGGGGGTGCAGGGGGAACGCCTGCCCCTCGGAGAGCGCCGGTACTTATGATAT
>CAZINI010000118.1:0-3380 GCA_964540575.1 uncultured Ruminococcus sp. | reverse complement strand
CCACGTTTTATCCATTCATCAAGAAAACCAAACAGACCATAAGAATAAAATCTGCTTTGATAGCATTCCGCCGCATTTGCACCGAACTGAGGTGTCATTACACGGTAAAATGCGTCATATAATGCCGATTGCAGCTCTGCCGAATACACTATTCGATGGATATGCCGTATAGAATAGTTGAACTCAAAAAAATCACGTGCGTTATCGAGTGTAAAATTGTTTCGCTCCGATATACTGTGTTCGTCTGCCCAATGCTCCCATAACCGAATATATTTATATGTAATTGCATCTTCCTTGGAAGTAAAATTACGAAACCAAGTGGAACGGTTCACGCCTGCCCTTTGGGATATTTCATTGATAGTTATTTGAGAGAAAGTTTTTTCACCCATAAGCTTCAAAAGTGCGTCCGACATACATTCCTTTAAAAATCCCACTGCTTTTATATTGCTTCCCATTGTATTTCCTTCCTACAATGCGACTTTTCCGCCAAAGAGTCGCAATTCTATTATCATGTATTGATTTCAATGATGAATTATAATATAATAAAAATAATGCAACATAAGTCGCATTGAATATTCTCTGTTTCAAGTATATCAGGTATTATAAAGTTAGTCAATATGAAAGAAACAGAATATGCCAAAAATAGCTGCCTACTTCACAGCGAATATTCCTGTTCATTTTTGTGAAAAACTGAACATATCAGTTCTTCCATTAAAAATAAGAACATCTGCCTGTTTCAAAGCGTTAGACTTTCCGCCAATTGCAGAATATCATGTCGGATGTGTAATAGGTTTAAATACGGGACCGCATATGATAGGAATACTTTACCTAAAATAAGAAAGGACACATAAAATGAAAATAACTACTGTATTATTTGATCTGGACGGCACCCTGCTTCCGATGGACAATGACGAATTTACAAAGGGCTATTTTAAGCTGCTTGCCGCTAAGCTTGCACCTCACGGGTATGAACCCAAGCAGCTTGTAGAAGCAATATGGGCAGGAACTGCCGCTATGGTGAAAAACGACGGCAAACAGAGCAACGAAGCAGCCTTCTGGAAAAAGTTTTCCGAAATATACGGAGAAAAGGCACTTGCGGACAAGCCGCTGTTTGATGAATTCTATGAGAAGGATTTTCAGAAAGCCAAAGAACTATGTAAAGTAAATCCAAAAGCGGAAATAGCAGTTCATACTGTAAAAGAAATGGGATTTCGGGTTGCTCTTGCAACAAATCCAATTTTCCCTGCATCGGCTACTGAAAGCAGAATCCGATGGGCATGGCTGAAACCGAATGATTTTGAACTGTATACAACTTACGAGAATATCGGATACTGCAAGCCCAACCCCGACTATTACCGAGAAATTGCAAAACAGTTGGGTGTCGATACGGAGCAATGCCTGATGGTGGGTAATGATGTGACCGAGGATATGATAGCTGAAACGGTAGGTATGAAGGTGTTTCTTCTGTCAGACTGCCTGATCAATAAAGAAAGGAAAGATATTGATCAGTACAAGCGGGGCGGATTTGACCAGCTGTTGGAATATATCTGCAAAAGTATCTAAACAGAGGAAGTAAGAAATCACAATAAAATTATGAAACTTAACGGAGAATATTCAGTTCTGTATAACAATCAATTTGCATAGAAACGGAGAAATTATTATGGAAAAGAAAAGGACGCAAAATAAATACCGTGTGCTAAAAGTTATAGGCATTATTATTGGAATTCTTTTTATCCTCGCAATAGGCATATATTCCTTTCTTACAGCCAACACACAAATTATTGTAGGGGCTTTGCAAAAAGGCTTTTACAATGACAAACCGTTTAACTCTTATGAACCGTTTTATGCTCCGATAAACGGAGAAAAGGATAACGGTCAATATCTTATCAGCGAAATTCAATACGATACAGAATATCCCAATAGCTTTCTTGATATAATTTATCCGGATGAAAATTTTGAAACAGAACGTCCGACTCTTTTCTATTTCCACGGCGGAGGATTCTTTTCAGGAAGCAAGAATATGGGTGACCCGCTGGCAGCAGACGCTTCAACAGCACTCTTGGATGATATATGTGCAAGCGGATACAATATTGTAAATGTAGATTATGCACTTGTGCCTGACTGCCTGTTTCCTGTCCCGCTTATTCAAGCAAACCGAGCATTTGCTTATATGCAGGAACATTGTAATGAGTACCATTTGAATATGGATAATGTAATAATAATGGGTTCCTCTGCGGGAGCAATAATGACCAGCCAGTTGGGAAGTGTTATAACTAATGCTGAATATGCCGAAACATTGGGGATTACGTCTGCTTTGAAACCCGAACAAATCAAAGCTGTTGTGATCGATGATGCTCCTCTTGATTATAATGCCTTTTCCTTATCTACAAAAATACTTATTGGAAATTATATAAAAGGCAGCATTTATCTTTCCAAAGAGGAAATTAGCAGCTATAACAATATTGAATGGATCACAGCAAGCTATCCCCCTGCATTTTTGCTTGGAAGTGAATACAGACACGATATGAATGTTCTTCATGACAAGTTACAGGAGTGTGGCTGTGAAGATATTCTCATTGATCCGTACACGGAATACGGTGAAGTTAAGCCACATTGCTTTGTAGCGTCTGAAAGAACAGACCCAATTGCAAAAGAAGCATTTGACCGTCTGGTTACATTTTTAAACGAAAAAACAGAAGCGAAAAATTAAATTGATTTTATTAGCGTAAATCTTTGAAATACGGCAAAACAATTTATGAAAGGTGAATGATATAATGAAAACCGCTCTTGTTCTGACAGGTGATTATTGGCACCCTACAAGCTCAATTACACCAATATTAGACGATCTTTTTGACAAAGAAAAATGGAACGTCACACTTACCGAAAATCCCAAAGACTTATCATCGGATAATGCCCCCGATCTGTTTGTTACATTTAAGGACGTTATAGAAAACGATCAGATACCAACTCCGCTATGGTGCGATGATGAATGGACAAGCACACTTGATGACTGCATAAAAAATCAAAGTATGGGCTTTATGGCGGTACATTGCGGCATTGCAGATATTCCGGAAGATCATTTTATTACACAGAATATCCTGCGTGCATTTTTCATAGCTCACCCCGAGCAATGTCCGGTATCATTTGAGCCTGTACCCGGTGAATTAACTGACGGTGTTCCGACATTCACTTTTTCTCACGTTGACGAGCATTATCAGATAAAAATCGTGGGAGATACAGATGTGCTTGGATACTCCGTTTCGCAGCATGGCAGACAGCCGGCATTATGGACGCATCAATACGGCAAAGGACGTGTCATAGGCATAACTCCGGGTCATTCTTACGAAAATCTCGGTCAGCCTGAATATCTGAAGCTGCTT
>CAZINI010000117.1:0-3424 GCA_964540575.1 uncultured Ruminococcus sp. | reverse complement strand
CTGATATAAATATATTCCCGATTTGTAAAGTCTGAAACCGAAGTTTTGTAAAATCGGAGTAAAAGCAAAAAATAAAAGTTTCGCCAGCCTTTACAAAGGCTGGCGAAACTTTTATCTTTTGGCTTGTAAAAATGCTTTGCGTATGCTATAATAAAATCACCCTATTTGTTTAAGGAGTATGAAAATATGCAGAAAATTTTAGGATATATGAGAAAAGCTATTCAGGAATTCGACCTTATCGAGGACGGCGACAAAATAGCCGTGGGCGTTTCGGGCGGCAAGGACAGCCTTGTGCTTCTAAAAGGTCTTGCCCTGCTGAAACGGTTCATCGGCATAGATTACGAGCTGGTCGCTATCACCCTTGACCCCCGTTTCGGCGGCGTTGAGGGGGACTATTCCGAGGTGGAAAAGCTGTGTGCCGAGCTGAATGTCCCCTATATTCTGAAAAGGACGGACATCGGACAGATAGTTTTCGACATTCGCAAGGAGGAACACCCATGCAGCCTTTGTGCAAGAATGAGGCGGGGCGGTCTGCACGATGCCGCCAAGGAAGCAGGCTGCAACAAGATCGCTCTGGGACACCACTACAACGACGCCGTGGAAACCTTCCTGATGAACCTGTTCATCGAGGGACGAATAGGCTGTTTCGCACCAAAAAGCTATCTCTCCCGAAAAGACCTTACTATGATACGTCCGCTGGTATTCGCACCCGAAAAGGAAATAAAAAAAGCCGCCAACAAGGGGGCTGTTACGGTTATAAAATCCCGCTGTCCCGTGGACGGACACACCTCCCGTGAAACTATGAAGCAGTTCATCGCCGACAGGGAGCGTTCCGACAAGGGCTTTACCGACAGAATATTCGGTGCTATGCGTCGTGCGGGCATTGACGGCTGGGGAATTACGGGAAAATCCGAGAGAAAAAAATAAAAGCATTCAAAGCGGCACAAGGTATTGTGTACGACAGGTCAACCGACCCGCTAGATATGCAAATGACCGCTCCAAAAAGAATTTTTTGGACAAAGCCATTTTACTCTTGACATTTCGTGAAATATGTGTTATAATATCAATTTAACGATACAAAAAATTACGTATCTTTTTATGACCTAATACAAAGCGTATATATAAAAACCGTGAAATTTGTCCGTTTTTTTACATTCAACCGTCATATTGTATGCTATGTTGAAAGATAAACAGGTTTTTTTGTGCAAATATACAAACTTGAAAAAATATGCAAAAACCTATTGACCTTTGGATACTTTCGGTATATAATATAGATGATGTTAGAATTCGTATTTAACTATTACCTACTTTGTAATAGTTTAACATCCGTTTTGTTGTCTCCTTTCTTTTGTTCTACACATATCTTTTTATTTCATTTCATTTCCGGCAGGGCGTTGTCCCTGCTATTTTTTTGCATAAAAACAGACGCCGCATATGTCCGAAAACATATGCGGCGTATTTGAAAAATACTGATTAGTGGGCGTTCCAATATCAAATTATTCCAGCGTTTCGTCCTGCATAAGCTTAAAGCTTATTTCAAATTCGGTGTCGCCTTCGGTGGAAACGATAGACCGCCTGTACACCTTTGCCGTCACCGTATCGCCGGGGACACAGCCCTCAAGAGCAGCAAGTACGGTATCGGTATCATACACCTTTTTGCCGTTTATCTCGGTGATAATGTCGTCGATCTCAAGCTCGGTATTGGAAATATCACAGTCATCACGGATAGTTCTGATAAGCAGTCCCGACGGAATGCCGTTCTGAGCAGCCGCCACCTCGTTTATGCCGACAAATTCAATGCCGATACGGAGTCTGCCGCTGATATAGCCCTTTGAGATAATATCCTCGATAATGGGCTTTGCCTCGTTCATCTCAATAGCAAATCCCAGACCCTCGTAGTCCTGCACGACATATTTCGATGACACGATGCCGACTACCTGACCGTACATATTTACCAGTGCACCGCCCGAATTTCCGGGGTTTACGGCAGCATCTGTCTGAATGCAGTTCATCAGATACTTGCTTGAATCCGTCCTGACCTTTCGGTGAATTCCGGAAACATATCCGACAGTGATAGTACCCGAAAACTGACCGGGATTTCCGATGGTAACGACCTGCTCGCCCAGCTCCATCTGATCGGAATTGCCAAGCTCGGCGGGGGTAAGACCCGTGGCTTCTATCTTTATGACCGCCAGATCGGTCTTGGAGTCCTTGCCCACAAGCTCTGCCTTGTACTCGCTTTCGTCGGTAAATACTGCCTTAACGCCCCTTGCGTTCTCCACAACGTGAGCGTTGGTGATAATATAACCGTCCTCGGAAATGACGATGCCCGAGCCCTTTGAAACGGGAGCAAGATTTCCCTCGCCGTAGCAGATTATCTCGCATACGGACGGTGAAACCAGTTTCGCCACACCCTCGGTGGTGAGCCTTACGCCGTCCGCCTGATAGTAGTTATCCTCAAGCTTGGGCTTATCCTTTACCTCAATATTTATGATAATAGCGTCCTTATCCTTGTCAGCGGACGGTTTTTTCGTTTCGGCGTCCGCACTGACGGAGTAGCTGTCGTCAATGTCGGTCTTATCGTCCTTGACGGAAAGCGACATAAGTATCCCGATGATGACCAGCAGCACTGCGGATACGGAAATGACCGCAATAAGCACGCCCGCATTGCCCTTTTTACCTCCCGCACTGTCTGCCATATAGGGCGGCACGGCGTTGGGCGTCCCATTATACGGGGGAATAGTCCCGCCGTATCTCTGCTGTTGATTTATGTACTGCGGGGGCGGCACGGGCTGACCGTACTGAGGGGGCGGAGTCTGCTGTCCGCCGTACATGGGCTGTTGGGGCGGGATCTGCGGCTGCTGTCCGTACACAGGCGGCTGACCGTAAGGCGGGGGCGTCTGACCGCCGCTTGGGGGCGGATTTCCGTTGAAATTATTTGTGGGGATAGTCCCGTGACTGAAGCTGGACGGGATATTATACTTTTGGGGATTAGGCGGCGGTGTCTGCGGATAGCCGCTGTTTTGGTAATACACATTGCCGTTTGGCTGATAGCCGGGCGGCTGAGGGGGAACATAAAAGGACTGTTCTCCATACGGGTTATATTTTTTCTCCTCGGGGATATTCCCTGCGGGGGGAACGTCCGCCGGACGGTTTTCGGCAGACATGTTATCTGCGTTGGCTGCCGAATTGTTTTCGGGCTGAACATTTTCCTCGGGGGGTCTGTTATTCATATCGTCCATAGCAATAATTCCTTTCATAGCTGAGATAGTTACCCCATTATGATAATTATACACTTATCACGAGGAAATGTCAACAACTAAAAGTTTCGTCCACCTTTACAAAGGTGGTAGGGGTCAAGGGGGCAACGCCACCTTGTCGCCCGTCGCAACGGGCGAAACACCCTTCCCAGCCGCTAACAAAT
>CAZINI010000116.1:0-3583 GCA_964540575.1 uncultured Ruminococcus sp. | reverse complement strand
GTTTATGGGTTTTTACGCCGAGAGATTCCCGTGATTAATGGGTGTTTAGTATTAACACTAAACACTAAAAAAATCACCTATGCACCTTTTTTAGTGACTTCACCTTGTACATATTCTCATCGGCTATGCGGACAAGCTGTTCATAGCCGTCCATACTGTCGGGCACACCAACGGCAAATCCGCAGCTGCAGCCGACCTTGTAAGGCAGCCCGCTTGCATCGTTGTATTCATCAAGCAGCTTTTCCACATTCGAGATACGTTCAGCGGTTTCCTCCGCACTGCTGTTCGGCAGGATAATGCAGTATTCATCTCCGCCCGTCCTTACGCAAACGGCATTCTCGGGCATACAGATGCTCAGTGCGTGAGCAGTCTGAGTGATGGCATTGTCCCCCGCCTCGTGACCGTAAACGTCGTTGATGGGCTTTAAGCGGTCAATGTCGGCACAGATGACCGTCACAGGCTTTTTCAGCCGTATCGCTTCATCTATGACGGGAGCGGCAAGGCGTTCCATTCCACGGCGGTTGTAAAGCCCCGTCAGGGGATCCCGTATGTAGAGATTTTCCAGCTCGTTTACCACGTCCTCCAGCTCGTTTTTCATATAAAAGCTGCCCGCATTGTTGGATATTGACATCATCCATGTGGGAAACAGATCGCCGACTTGCGAACTGCTGAAACCGTCGGGCGGCTCATATGCCATATATCCCAGAAAAATATCATCGAAATACAGCGGAGAAAACGCAAAGAACACAGGCTTTTCCTCTTCAAAAATATCCACGGGAACAAGTCTGCCGACAGAAAATTCCGTCCTTACGGGAACATCGTGACCGTACTGCATCATCGAAAGCATAGTGTCCGTCAGCCCGCCGCAGCTCATGCCACCGCTGCCCTCCTCGGCATTTTCGGAAAATACTTCCACGTCCTTGCAAATGCAGATAAACACCCTCTTTAAGCGGAAAAACTTGGCGATGGGTGCAGCGTCGGCGTAAAGCTCCTCGGAAGTCTTTACGGCTGCAAACTTTGTATTCATCACAATAAGATCATGGTTGAATTGCTTAAATGCGTTGATAGTGCCGTAGTTGGCATTGTAAAAATCCAATTCACCTTTTTTGTCGGGACAGCCGCAGGAATGATGCCGTATCAGCTTGGAATTTACACTGACCTCCTGCTCGGACGATATGCCATCCCACCCATCAGCGATAATATCCACCGCCGCAACGCCCGCACTGTCAAAATCCCTCTGAACGGTAGTCAGAGTGGGGTTGTACACCTCGCAGTCCTTGATGCCGTCAAAGCCTGTTACGACAATATCCTCGGGAATACGCAGCCCGTGGGACTTTAAGCAGTCCATACAGAAAAACGCCATAGTGTCGCTGGCACAGACTATAGCCTGCGGACGCTCCTTTGCTGCCAGAAACTGTTCGGTGCAGTCGATAGCCGCTTTCCAGAATTTTCCGTAAGCTATCCTATCCTCCTCAATGGGGATATTATGTGCTGTAAGCACCTTTTTGTATGCGGCAAGCCGTTCCTCCGTCTGAAGATTTCCGGGAAATCCGCCGATAAAATTTATCTTGGTAAGACCGTGGTCGGTCACAAGATGCTCCACCACAAACTCCATAGCCGTCTTGTCGCTGAGCACCACATTATGGTCAAAGGTATGATTTTGGTCATTAACATTTACAACGGGAATACCCTTTTCGGCTGCCCTGTTTTTCAGGTCGGTGAGAGTCTGTTCGCTGACGATGGATTCACCCAGCACGATCACGCCGTCCACAAGGTCATAGTTCAGCAGATTGAATATCTCCGCCTCACCGCATAAGATACTGTCAGCCAGAACTTGGTCGGAGTTCAGGTCGGGACGTGTAAGCTGCGAAGCGAAAACCAGCAGATTTATATCCCGCTCCATACACCGCCTGTAAGCACCCGCAACGACCCTTGACTCATATTCCATATTAAAGCCCGTAACGAACAGGGCTATGGTTCTGCGTTTCATTCCGATTTCCTCCCGAGAGCTGCGATTACGAAAACGTTTAATGCGATATGTTCAAATAAACAATAAAAATTACAATATTATTTGTGCAATGTTATTATACCACAGCTTTCAACAAATTTCAAGTACCCAAGGCTTTATGTCTGACGATTTTTCCTGACTTTTTATGGTATATTTTATGAAATGTAGGTGAAATCTCTTGATTATCAAGGAAAAAGGTGGTATACTTTCAAATGGAAAAACCATATTTTTGAAAGGAAATGAGTAAATTGAAACAGACAAAGCTTATCCCCATCACCCTGCTTACGGGCTATCTCGGAGCGGGAAAGACAACTCTTATCAACCACGTCCTCGGAAATCAGGAGGGCTATAAGGTCGCTGTCATCGTAAATGACATCGGCGAGATAAATATCGATGCAGAGCTTATCCAGAAGGGCGGTGCGGTCACACAGAAGGACGATAACCTTGTCCCCCTGTCCAACGGCTGCATCTGCTGCACCCTTAAAGTCGACCTGATGAATCAGATAGCCGACCTTATCAAAACGGGACGTTTTGACTACATTCTCATCGAAGCAAGCGGTATCTGCGAGCCTATGCCCATTGCACAGTCCATAGCCGTGCTGGAGGGAAAGACCGATAAGCGTTATCCGCCTATCTGCCGTCTTGACAATATCGTTACCGTTGTGGACGCCCTCAGAATGGCGACCGAATTCGGCTGCGGCGATGCCCTTCTCAGCGAAAATGTTGACGAGGAGGACATTGAAAATCTCCTTATCCAGCAGATAGAATTCTGCTCCACCATTATCCTCAACAAGACCGACAAGGTGGACGCCGAACAGCTCGGCAGAGTAAAGGCTATGATACGCACTCTCCAGCCCAAGGCAAGAATAATCGAATCCAGCTTCGGCAAGGTGGCTGTTTCGGATATTCTCGATACTAAGGCATATAATTTCGAGGAAGCAGTTGTTTCCGCAGGCTGGGCACAGGCTTACGAAAACGGTGCGGACGAGGAAGATGAGCATCACCATCACCACCATCACGATGACGACGATGACGAGGACGAACACGAGGATCATTCTCATTGCGACCACGAACATGGTGTATGCCACTGCCACCATCACCACGGCGAGGGCGAAGCGGAGGAATACGGCATAGGCACCTTCGTATACAGACGCAGACGTCCCTTTGACCAGGATAAATTCAGAGAATGGGCTTCAAACTGGCAGAGGAACATTATCCGCTGCAAGGGAATGCTGTGGTTCTCCGACAGCCGTGACGATGCTTATGTTTTTGAGCAGGCAGGCGTTCAGATAACCGCCACAATGTCGGGCAAATGGTTTGCAGCTGCTCCCGAAGCGGACAGAAAGCGTCTGCTGGCACAGTACCCCGAAATAGCCGCCGACTGGGACGAAAAGTATGGCGACCGTGAGATAAAGCTTGTGTTCATCGGTCAGAAGATGGATAGGGAAGCGATTGAAAAGCAGCTGGACAACTGTCTTGCAGAATAAAGCAAAAGGTTAAAAGTTAAAAGATAAAAGTTGAAAGTTTCGTCCACCTTTACAAAGGTGGTAGGGGTCAAGGGGGCAACGCCACCTT
>CAZINI010000115.1:0-3584 GCA_964540575.1 uncultured Ruminococcus sp. | reverse complement strand
TTGGATTTTTTGCGTTTTGCGTGTCATTTTTTTGCGTTTTGCGTGTCAGGCAACATTTTTTCTGATTTGTTTGTGCGTTTTATTGTTGCTAAGTTTGGATTGTTAGCGGCTGGGAAGGGTGTTTCGCCCGTTGCGACGGGCGACAAGGGACGCCGTCCCTTGACCCTGCCACCTTTGTAAAGGTGGACGAAACTTTTGTATTGATTTTCTGCTGTTTATGCGTTATAATTATCTTGAAAGGACGGTGACTGTATGACCCTTGCAGACCCTATCACAAGCTTAAAAGGCGTTGCCGAAAAACGTTCTAAGCTGTATAAAAAAATCGGCATAGAAACCGTCGGCGACCTGCTTGACCGATTCCCACGAGGTTATATCGACTACACCTCCCCCGTTAGTATCTCCCAAACCGTCCTGAACGAGTATAACGTCATCTCCTGCACTGTCAGACAAATAATGAACCCCGCAAGGATACGCAAAGGTCTGACCGTCTTTAAGATTATCGTCACCGACGGCACCGACGACCTGACCGTCGTTATCTACAACAACCCCTACGCCGCCGACGTTTTCAAGGCAGAGGGCGAATTTCTCCTGTACGGCAAGGTCACAGGCGGCTTCACCCGAAAGGAAATGAACTCCCCACAAGTCATTCGTGCGGATTCTCAAAGCAAAATTCTCCCCGTCTACCACCTGACCGAGGGCTTGACAAATGCCATGATAATCACAAATGTGCGTGAAGCAGTCAGCTCTGTCGGGCATCTTCTCGTGGATTATATGCCCCGTGAAATATTGTCGGAAAATAAGCTCTGCACCCGTGAATATGCCGTGGAAAATATCCATTTTCCTATGGACGACAGAGCCGTTCTGCTGGCAAAAAAACGCCTTGCGTTCGATGAATTTTTCTTTCTCCGTCTGGGAATGTCCTATCTGAAAAATCATCAGCGGACGAAAACCGGCTTTAAAATGAAGGCTGTTTCAATTTCCCCATTTGAAAAATCTCTCCCGTTTGAACTGACAAATGCCCAGAAAAAGGCTGTTTCCGAGATTTGCGGGGATATGCTGGGCGGATTTCCCATGAACAGGCTCGTTCAGGGCGACGTTGGCTCGGGAAAGACTGCCGTTGCGGCGGCGGCTTGCTATTTTGCGGCGAAAAACGGCTTTCAGGCGGCTCTTATGGCTCCTACGGAAATTCTGGCGGCACAGCATTACGCCACGCTTTCGTCAATGCTTGAACCGCTTGGGATAAAAACTGCCCTGCTTACGGGTTCGCTGTCCGTTAAGGAGAAAAACGCCGTCCGAAGAGGGCTGAAAAGCGGGGAAATACAGGTAGTTGCGGGGACGCACGCTCTTATCTCCAAGGCAACGGAGTTTGCATCTCTCGCCCTCGTTATCACCGATGAACAGCACCGTTTCGGCGTAAATCAGCGGGCTATGCTGGCGGATAAAGGCGAAAATCCCCATAAGCTGGTAATGTCCGCAACGCCTATCCCACGAACGCTTGCACTGATGATATACGGCGATCTGGATATTTCCGTCTTAAACGAGCTTCCAAAGGGCAGACAGCCCGTGGAAACCTATGCATTTACGGGAAAAAAGCTTCGTGAAAGAGCCTACGGTTTCGTGAAAAAACAGTTGGACGAGGGCAGACAGGCGTATATAGTCTGTCCGCTTATCACGGACAATGATGACAATTCCGAGCTTATCGCTGCGGAAAAATATGCCGATGAACTCAGAAACGGTATCTTCAAAAACTATTCCGTCGGACTGCTCCACGGCAAGATGACAGCCGCCGAAAAGGAGGAGGCAATGCGTTGCTTCAAGGACGGCGAAACCTCGCTGTTAGTGGCAACTACGGTAGTTGAAGTAGGCGTTGACGTGCCCAATGCAACCGTTATGATAATAGAAAATTCCGACCGCTTCGGACTGTCCCAGCTGCATCAGCTCAGGGGCAGAGTGGGCAGAGGACAGTATAAGAGCTACTGTATTCTCATCACGGACAATCTCACCGATGATACCAGACAGCGGCTGAAGATAATATCCTCCACTACAGACGGCTTCAAGATAGCCGAGGAGGACTTGAAGCTTCGTGGTTCGGGAGATTTTTTCGGGGACAGACAGCACGGTCTGCCGCCGCTGAAATTTGCGGAAATGTCCTCGGACAGAGAGCTTTTGAACGCCTGCCAGAATGCGGCAAAGAAGATAACCGACGCCGACCCCATGCTGGAAAATCATCCCAAGCTGCTTGAGATGGTTCTTAAAATGTTTGAGTGTGGGGAGAATGGGTTGAATTAGTGTTGAGTGTTGAGAGATAAGTGTTGAGTTTTTGTATATCGAATTTTTGTTATCGTAAAATATCTAAAACCGCCAAAACTCAACACTCAACACTTAACACTAAACATTAAATTTGAGAGGAAGATAAAAATGCACCCGAACTCGGGAAAAATACGGCTGGACAGATACCTGTCCGAGCAGACAAGCTTCACACGAAGCGAGATAAAGGAGTTCATCAAGCGGCGTGTGGTCACCGTCAACGGCGAAACTGCCCGCCTTTTCGATATGAAAATAGCCCCGGGGACGGACTCCGTTGCCATTGAAGGAAATGCCGTGGAATACCGTGAGCATGTCTACCTTATGCTCAACAAGCCCGCAGGGACGGTCTGTGCAACACGGGACGTCCTCAGCGAAACCGTCCTTCAGCTTATCCCCGAAAATCTCCGCAGAAAGGGACTATTTCCCGCAGGACGGCTTGACAAGGACACCGAGGGCTTCGTGTTCATCACCGACGACGGGGAGCTTGCTCACCGCATGCTGTCCCCGAAAAGCCACGTTGAAAAGCTGTATTATGCAGAGCTTTCCGAGCCGCTCCCTGAGTCCGCTGTGACCCTGTTTGCTTCGGGAATGACCATTGACGGCGGGGAAAAATGCCTTCCCGCAAAGCTTTCCTTCCCCGACCAAACCGATAGGAAAAAGGTGCATATCACCCTTTGCGAAGGAAAATTTCACCAGGTAAAGCGAATGGTCCACGCCGCAGGCAGCGAGGTGGTCTATCTCAGGCGGATACGCATAGGCGGAGTTTCGCTGGACGAAAATTTGCCCTTGGGAGCCGTTCGGGAAATGTTGCACAAAGAAGTCGAAAATATTATTGCACTTTAACATATTTCCGACAATAAAAGAATTTTCGGCGGTTTTTTTTCGTCAAACTAAATAAATACCGAATTGTAAGTTTGGATAATTATAGTCTTGAAAAAATTTGAAAATATTGTTATGATAATAACAGAGCCGAAATTGTGTTGTTATTCCGTACGGATATTATTACCCGATTGGAATGTCAGCAATGACCGTTTGGGTCGGTGCATCACTGCGGAACATAACGCTGCGGCATAATTAATTCTTTAGGGAGGTCCTCTAACAATGGCAAGTTTGTCACTCAGAAACATTTATAAGAAGTATCCCGGCGGCGTAGTAGCCGTTTCTGACGTTAACCTCGAGATCAAGGACAAGGAGTTTATCATCCTTGTTGGTCCTTCCGGATGCGGTAAGTCTACTACCCTCCGTATGATCGCAGGTCTTGAAGAAATCTCCGAAGG
>CAZINI010000114.1:0-3637 GCA_964540575.1 uncultured Ruminococcus sp. | reverse complement strand
TTTGTAAATTCATCATTCTCGGACTTGACTTTTATTTGCAGGTCTTATTATATCACGGAAAGATTTTTATTTCAATGATTTGCGACTTTTTATTTGTAGTGTTCTATCTGATGAAATTGCCGTTAAATAAATCAAATTGTTGTAGGGGACGGGTCGTCCGTCCCGCCGCCGACATTTGCGGTTTTCCGTTAAACGGTGATGACCGCCGGTTCTCAAAGCCTCCGTTCCGTCGGCTCGATGGCAAAAAATCTCTCGGGATTAACCCCGATTGATTTTTTGCGGCACCGCACACCGATTTAGTTTACACGGATTTTGTGATGGTCGATTGATTGTTGCTTTACTGATTTGTTTGTGTGCGGTGCTTTTTATCTGATTTGTTTGTGGTTTTTTACTGTGAATATGCTGTATTCGTTAGCGGCTGGGAAGGGTGTTTCGCCCGTTGCGACGGGCGACAAGGGACGCCGTCCCTTGACCCTGCAGCCTTTGTAAAGGCTGGCGAAACTTTTATATTTGGCTGCTTTTGTTTCGTTTATTACGATATTGTAAGATAAGAGAAATGAAATTGTTATTCCCATATGTTATAATAATGTCAAACGAAAGGAGTAATGACAATGGAACTTCTGAAAATAGAAAATCTCTGCAAGACCTACGGCAAGGGCGAAAACGAGGTAAAGGCGTTGGACAATGTTTCCTTTACCGTCCCAAAAGGACAGATGGCTGCCGTTGTGGGACCGTCCGGTTCGGGAAAATCAACACTGCTGCATATTCTGGGCGGCGTTGACCGTCCCACAAGCGGAAAGGTCTTTCTGGACGGTCAGGACGTTTTTGCTCAGAACGCAAAAAATCTCGCAATTTTCCGCCGCCGTCAGGTGGGACTTATCTATCAGTTTTACAACCTTATCCCCGTTTTAAATGCGGAGGAAAATATCACTCTCCCCGTAATAATGGACGGACGCAAGCCCGACACCGAACAGCTTGAAAAGCTTCTGGATATGCTTGGCATCAAGGACAGACGAGCCCATCTTCCGTCCCAGCTTTCTGGGGGACAGCAGCAGAGAGTTTCCATAGGACGGGCACTGTTTACCTCGCCCGGGGTAATTCTTGCAGACGAGCCTACGGGAAATCTTGACAGCCGAAGCAGTGCCGAAATAATCGAGCTTCTCCGCAAATCCAACAGAGAGCTTAACCAAACAATGCTCATTATCACCCACGACGAAAATATCGCCCTGAAATGCGACAGGATAATCACCATATCCGACGGAAAGATCACCGCCGACAGGCTGACGGGACAGGGGGGACAGCAAAATGTTTGAATGGCTAATGGCAAGGCGTTACATAACCGAGCAGAAACGGCATTCCGTGCTGACGATATGCAGCATTGCCGCCGCACTTTCGCTTATGACGATGCTGTTCACCTGCTTTTCCACCTATATTAAGGTAGCACGGGACGTAAGCTTCGATATGCAGCCGAGTCATCTGGAAATAGTCGGTCTGACCGATGAACAGGTCGGCATTGTCACAGATACTGTCGGTGAAATGGGAAATGTCACCTTCATTGAGGAAAATGGCGAAAAGACCATGCATATCCTGTTTACCGAATATATCGGAGAAAATATATCCGACTATGCCGGGAAGCTTTGGGAGAGGTTGGGGACGGTTCGGGAGATAAATATCAATTCTCAGCTGGTCCTTATGGATATGATAGACATCAGTTCAAGGGCGGAGTTTGCGGTGCTGTTTTCCGTGTTCTATATTGTGGTGCTGTTTTTTGCCCTGATGCTTAGGCTTGTTATAGATACGGCGTTTGAGATAAGCTCAAAGGAGCTGGAGCGGCAGTTCGGCGTTTTGCAGTCTGTCGGTGCGGCACCCTCACAGATAGTCAAAATAATAACGCTGGAGGGGCTGATTCTTTCGGCAGTCGGCATTCCTGCGGGACTGCTTCTGGGGACGGGGTTTGGCTACTGCATTTTTCGGGCGGTGCTTTCGTCGGGAATTGCCAAGCTGTATCTCACCCCCGAAAAGATAAACGAGCTGATACATTTTCATGTTGACCCTTTGTATATTGCAATGGCGGCGGTGACGGGGCTTATCTGGGTGCTGTTATCCGCTTACGGAACGGGAATGCGTGTGGTAAAAATGCCTCCCATTCAGGCTATAAGCAATCGGTCGAATACCATTAAAAAGGTGAAAAAGCATTCGCTTTTTGGGGCAATTTTCGGCTGGAAGGGGAAAATGGCTGCACGGAACAATTACCGTCAGCCAAAGCGGTTTGTGATAACCGTTCTGTCCCTGACCCTTTCCATAACGCTGTTTGCGGGGATGAACACAATTACGGATATTTACGAAGATGGCTTGACGGAAATGTCCATGATGGAATATTTTGAGGATGATCTCTACATAAAATATGAGGGCTATGACGAGGACAGCACTCCTTACAGGGAGGTTATGGAAAAGCTGAAAAATTCGGGATATTTCAGCAAGGTCGTCCCGAAAATAGGAAGGACAGGGCGGGCAAAAGCTGACGATGACCCCGACCAATATTATGTGCATATCATGTATTGTTCTCCCGATGAATATGCGGAAATTTTCGGCGGAAAGCCCCCCGTTTCCTATGACGGGCTGACGGAAAGCGGCGGATATTGCCTGCTTGTCCCCGAAAAGGAATATGCTTTTGCAGGTCATGTGGGTGAGGTGTCCGTGGGCGATGTTCTTCAGCTTAATGTAATGAAAAATTTTATCGTATATCCCGATGAATACAATAGTCTTACAAAAGCGGAACGGGGAGGTATGAAGCCCATATCAGACGCTGACGGAGAGGTGATGTATTATACAAAGCTTAAAAATAGTATCAGCGATTTTAAGGTGACTGCCTGCGGAACGGCGGAGAAGAAATATGCCGATTTTTACAAGTTTTATTCAATGCACGACGATGAGGGGACGCCGACACAGTACGTTCTGATGGTCGGCACGCTGGACACCTATGACAGCGTTTCGGCTGAATATTACGGCGTTCGGGGCAATATCAGCATTAACTGCAATGTGGCTGATGACAGCAGCTATGCTTCGGCGGTGGAACTTATCAAAGCTATTCCCGAACTGAAAATAGAAACAGATGCTTTCGCTATTCGGCGGGAGATAGACACGGTAATTGCCGCCGAACGGATAGCCGTTGCTGCCGATACTGTTTTGTTCACGCTTATCGCCCTTGTGAATATGGTAAATATCCTGTCCACTAGCATTTTAAACCGCCGAAGCGAGCTGGCTTCCATGCAGTGTCTTGGCATGACGGACGGTCAGCTTTACGGTATGGCGGCTGTGGAATGTCTGCAATATTCCCTGACGGCGGGGGTGCTTTCGGTAATAGTCTGCACGCTGCTGATATTTGGCACGAAGCAGTTTATGGAGTTTATGCAGGTGACGGATATGACTGAGCTGGAGTTGGGCTATTTTGCCCCTATTCCGAAGATACTTATCGCCGCTGCTGTGTCCTTTATTGCGGCTTTGGCTTCATCGTTCATACCGCTTATGTCCATGCAGAAAAAATCTCTTGTGGATATGATAAGAAGAGTGGAATGAAATGTGATACTAATCTTTAATCAACATATAGACTTATCTGACAATAATACGGCTGTCCATT
>CAZINI010000113.1:0-3637 GCA_964540575.1 uncultured Ruminococcus sp. | reverse complement strand
GAGTTCCCGAGTGGCCAAAGGGGGCAGACTGTAAATCTGTTGCTTTTCAGCTTCGATGGTCCGAATCCATCCTCCTCCACCATTATTGCCTTGCAAGATTTCCTTGCAAGGCTTTTTTATTCGACTTATATAACCATTGTGTATTTCTCCCCGCCGAAGGCGGGGAGAAATACACAGCCACAGCATAACAGACGTAACGGAAAAGGAAAGAAAAGGATTGAGAGGAATTTTTATGGTAAGAGAAGATTTGAGAAACGTCGCCATCATCGCCCACGTTGACCACGGCAAAACTACACTTGTGGACGAAATGCTCAAGCAGGGCGGTGCTTTCCGTGATAATCAGGTGGTCGCTGAGCGAGTTATGGACTCCAACGCTATCGAGCGTGAAAGAGGTATCACTATCCTCGCAAAGAACACCTCTGTGTGCTACAACGGCGTTAAGATAAACATTATCGACACCCCGGGTCATGCCGATTTCGGCGGTGAGGTTGAACGTGTCCTCAAAATGGTGGACGGCGTTATCCTGCTGGTCGATGCTGCCGAGGGCTGTATGCCTCAGACGAGATTTGTTCTGTCAAAGGCTCTGGAGCTGGGACTTCGTGTAATTGTTGTTGTAAATAAGATAGACCGTCCCGATGCACGTCTGGACGAGATAGGCGATGAAGTCCTTGAACTTCTCCTTGACCTTGACGCTTCCGATGAACAGCTGGACAGTCCCGTTCTCTACTGCTCGGGCAGACAGGGTACTGCCACCAAGGATTACAACGTTCCCGGGGAGGACCTCGTTCCCCTGTTTGAAACTATCCTCAGCTATATCCCCGCTCCCGAGGGCGACCCCGACGGCGAGATGCAGATGCTCATTTCCTCTATCGACTATAACGATTATGTGGGAAGAATTGGTATCGGCAGAATTGAAAGAGGTAAGCTGAGAGTCGGTCAGCAGGTAACTGTGGGCGATTTCCACGAAAATAAGAAGCCTTACAACAGCAAGGTCGTTACCATCTATCAGATACAGGGACTGAACAGAGTGCCTGTTGACGAAGCCGAGGTGGGCGATATTGTCTGGATCTCGGGTATCGAAAATATCACCATCGGCGACACTATCTGCGATACAACAAGATATGAGCCTATCCCCTTCGTGAAAATTTCCGAGCCTACCGTTGAAATGACATTCTCCGTAAACGACAGCCCCTTTGCGGGACGCGAGGGCAAGTTCGTGACCTCAAGACAGCTCCGTGACAGACTTTTCAGGGAAATTCTCAGGGACGTTTCCCTCCGCGTCAGCGAAACCGAAAGCACCGACAGCTTCCGTGTTGCGGGACGTGGTGAGATGCACCTTTCTATCCTTATCGAAAATATGAGAAGAGAGGGCTACGAGCTTTCCGTTTCAACGCCGAGAGTGCTTATGCGTGAGATAGACGGCGTTCAGTGCGAGCCGATGGAACGCCTTGTTATCGACGTTCCCGAGGAATGTGTCGGTTCCGTTATGGAGAAAATGGGCACCCGTAAGGCGGAAATGACCACTATGCACCCTCAGGGTTCAAGAATGCGTCTGGAATTCATCATTCCGTCCAGAGGTCTTTTCGGATATAAGAGTGAGTTTTTGACCGATACAAAGGGCGAGGGCGTTATGAGCAGCGTTTTCGATAGCTATCAGCCCTATAAGGGAGATATTCCCAGAAGAAATACCGGCTCTCTCGTTTCCTTTGAAACGGGCGAAGCTGTTACCTACGGTCTTTACAATGCACAGGAGAGAGGAAGTCTGTTCATCGGTGCGGGCACGCCTGTTTACGAGGGAATGATAGTCGGTGCATCTCCCAAGGTGGAGGATCTTGTGGTAAATGTCTGCAAGAAGAAGCATCTGACAAACACCCGTGCAAGCGGTTCGGACGACGCTCTCAGACTCGTTCCCCCAAGACGTCTGAGCCTTGAGGACAGCCTTGAATTTATCGCAGATGACGAGCTGCTGGAGGTTACTCCCAAGTCTATCCGTATCAGAAAACGTATTCTCGATAACAGCATGAGAGCAAAGGCAAAAGCAAAACAATAATTTTAACGGGTGATATTCCTTGCTGATAAGAACTTCCGCCGCAAATTCAAAATACAGGCTGACAAACGCAGCCGCAGAGCAGCTTGCCGCAGATTACGGCTGCCGTGCTGAGGACTTTTTCCGCCGAACAAATAAAGTCGTGCTGTCCCAGCTGAATTTCGGCAGGCGGAATTTCCGCAATGAGCCTGATTTCTTTAAGATAGCCACCTTCGGGGAGGCTGTTGTGGCAGCCGCTGCCCCCGAAATGACCGATTTCGCCGAGGAATTGCTGGGCTGCGATAACGCACTTCGCATCTTCGACGGCAAGGGCATCGCCGAAATAAATAAAGAGCTGCGGAAATATGACCGTACCATCGGCATTTTCAGTCAATATTATCTCCCGAAAATGCCCTATAATTATATCCATCGCTATGCGTTTCCCCTGCGTGTTTCCGAGGGGGAGGATATTTCCGAACTGTATAAGCATACGGAATTTCAGAATGCTCTGCTCTACAACTGCACGGGCAAGCGTCGGGACGTGCTGGCGGTGGCTGCTGTCAACGGCAGCAGCATTATGGGCGTGGCAGGGGCAAGCAACGACAGCGACCGATTCTGGCAGATAGGCGTGGACGTTTCCGAGCAGTATCGGGGACGGGGTGTGGCGGCTGCCTGCGTTTCAATGCTGGCTTCGGAGATATTTATGCGGGGTGCTATACCTTATTATGGGACGTGGATGGGGAATATCGCTTCACAGAATGTGGCGATCTCCTGTGGGTTTTATCCTGCTTGGACGGAGATAGTAGCAACGCCGGTCTGAGCTGGTCAAAAAGTGAAAAGTGGAAAGTGGAAAGTGAAAAGTGAAAATATAAAAGTTTCGTCCACCTTTACAAAGGTGGCAGGGGTCAAGGGGGCAGAGCCACCTTGTCGCCCGTCGCAACGGGCGAAATCCCTTTCCAGCCGCTAACAGATAAAACTCAGCAACATAAAAACAACAAACAATCCAGCCACAAAGCACCGCACACAAAAGAAACAGTAAAGCATCTATCTTCCAAACACAACAAAAGCCGTGAAAACAAGTCCGGTGTGCGGTGCCGCAAAAAATATCTCGGGGTTAACCCCCGAGAAATTTTTTGCCATTGAGCCGACGCAAGAAGGCAGGGAAAAGAAAACTATCAAACATAACAAACCAACAACAGAACAACATAATAACCGGCAACAGAACAACATAAGCAAGAAGGAAAACAGCAAACAGAGGAAAAAATCCCCATCGAAGCAAAATAATAACAAACCCATTGTGCAAACCGAACAACGTAGAAAACAAAAACCGACACCTAATACGCAAATTTAACAAACTGCAAAAAAGTGCGAAAAAAGTCTTGACAAAAGGGGTCGAAAAGCGTATAATAATAAAGCTGACTCACGAGAGGAGCACAAAAAGAGTAACCGAACGCTAAGCGAACCGAGAGGTATTCCAGAGAGCGAACGGAGAAAGAAGAGTGCAAAGCTCAAGGGAGAAAGCAAACAATATCATACGAAAGCGAGTCAAGAAAAACCAAAAGAAATTTTGAAAAAGTACTTGACAAATGCGAAAAGGTATGATATAATATA
>CAZINI010000112.1:0-3768 GCA_964540575.1 uncultured Ruminococcus sp. | reverse complement strand
TGCATCAAGTGACGGCTATGACACGCCCTTTACTCTGTTCATCAGTGACGATGGTGAGGATATAGATTATACGTATACTTCTATCTATGATATGGAAAGCCCTACCGATTCTTATTTATGTGCAGATACCCCTATTTTCAATTCGGAAGGAAAGCTTGTTGCTATTTATACGCTTATGGTAAATACCAATGATCTGGCAGAAGATATGAACACCGCAGCAAAAAATGCAGTGATAAGGATAGCTGTTCTGCTTGCTGTTTTCATTGCTGCAGAGGTTTTGCTCACATATATCAGCGGCGGCTATCTCCGAAAAGCCAAAAATGCTGTTGCAGCCATTGCAGGCGGGGATTTTTCCGCAAGGATAGAAAAATCTCCCAATGATGAAATAGGCGAGATATGCACAGGCGTAAACGAAATGGCACGTCAGCTTGAAGGATTTTTTATCATCAAGGACAGAAATGAACGGTTTTACTATAAATTCGTCCCCGAAAAATTCCGTGAACTGCTACACAAAAACGAATTTACCGACCTTTCGCTGGGAGATGCGGAAAATGCCGACCTTACCGTGCTTTTCTGCGATATACGGGCTTTTTCGCTGAATTCGGAAATGATGACAGCAAAGGAAAATTTTGAATTTGTCAACAAGATCTATGGGAAAGCAGGACCTATTATCCGAAGTCACAACGGCTTTGTGGATAAGTACATCGGCGACGCTGTAATGGCACTTTTTGAAAATGCAGACGACGCTGTCAATGCAGGAATGGAGATTTACCGCAGCATCGTACTTGACCCTTCAACAGCCGAGGAGCTTGGCGTAAGCAGCGTTAATATAGGTATAGGCATTCATTCGGGAATGGCACGAGTCGGAATTGTGGGTGAAGAAGAAAGAATGTCGGGAACGGTAATATCAAACACGGTAAATCTCAGTTCCCGCCTTGAATCGCTGACGAAAAAGTACAATGCCGCAATGCTTATCTCAAAGGATACTCTTGACAGAATGAGCGACCCCGACAGTCTTAATATGCGTTATCTCGGAATGGTACAGGTTGCGGGAGTAAACGAAGTAAAAGCAGTGTATGAGATACTTGAATGTCTTGATGATGAACGTAAAAGAGAACGCACTGCCACCAAAACAGATTTCCGTGAGGGAGTAAGAGAATTCCATCTCGGACATATTGAAAAAGCTCTCGGCATTTTTGAACAGCTGGAGTCTGTTTCCGAAACCGATCCTGCTCCGAAAATGTATGCCGATGCCATCAGACAAAAGCTCAAAACAGGAGATCTGGAGCATAATGTTTTCAGATTTGTACGCAAATAAGCCTACAAAGAGCTGTCTGTGGCAGTGATGATCATTGCTGCAAATCACATTATGATACAATAAAGGAAAGCATTCGGTAAAGAAGTACATACCGCAACCACGGAGAATAGGCGTTTTTGAGTTTTCACAAACGGTTTACCTTTTGGAACATTTCGGAAATTGTGCGTTTTCTGTCGGCTTGACAGTAAACCGTTCTCCCCATTAAAAAATGCATAAAAGCCCCGCCGAGAAGCCT
Source organism: uncultured Ruminococcus sp. (assembly GCA_964540575.1). Classification (GTDB taxonomy): domain Bacteria; phylum Bacillota; class Clostridia; order Oscillospirales; family Ruminococcaceae; genus UMGS1889. The sequence goes on along the minus strand of CAZINI010000112.1, from coordinate 2,215 downwards.
TGAACGGCTTTGCGGCAGGGCAAAAAAGCAGTTTCAAAAATCACATTCTATTTTTCCCCGCACTCGGGACATTTGAACGGACCCAATGCACCGTATCTTCCGCCGCCCGTGCGAAGGTCTATCTTCTTTATGCATTTGGCGGCGTATCGGCGGCAGATGCAAAAGCAGTGTCCCGATAAATTTCGTGAGTGGAACAAAGCTCGGCGGCAGCACTGAATTCAAGCGGTCTGCCCCAAACAAAGCCCTGAACGAAATCGCATTTCTGACCGTTCAAAAGCCCCAGCTGAGCTTCATTCTCGACGCCCTCCGAGATGACCTCACAGCCCATAAGATGCCCCATTGAGATAACTGCATTGGCAAATTCACGGCTCTTGTCGTCTGTTTCAATATCGTCAATAAGGCTCTTGTCCAGCTTCAGGAGATTGATGGGAAGCTTTGCGAGATATGACAGCGAGGTATATCCCGTGCCGAAATCGTCCAAAGCTATCTGAACGCCCACATTCCTCAGCTTTTCGATATTGTCGATGGTAACGTCAAGAGATTTTACCAGACAGTATTCCGTTATCTCTATCTCAAGACAATGGGCGGGAAATTCCGCTTCTTCTATCATGCCCTTAACTCTCTCGGCAAACCCGGGGCTTGCGATATTTTTAGCGGAAATGTTTACGGAAATCGTAAAGGGACAGGACGCTTTTTCGATAGGCTCTTTAAATTCCCTTAAAACTCTTCGGATAACATAATCATCAATTTTCAGAATAAGGTCGGTCTTTTCCGCAACGGGAATAAACTCTCCGGGACTTATGGATATGCCCTCGGAGGTTTTCAGGCGGAGAAGCGACTCAAAGCCTCTGAGCTGTTTTCCGCCGATGCTGTACTGTGGCTGATAAACCAGGTAGAAATTATTGCCGTCAAGGCTTTCCTTGATAATTCTTTCAAGCTCCATCTGACGAAGAAGCTCGTCCTCCATATCCTTGTCAAAGAAGCAGATCCTGTTTTCCTTATTTTTGGAGGAATGATACATAGCAATGTCGGCAAGCTTTATGAGGGTGTCGGCATCGTCGGCATCGTCGGGGAATGAAGCTATCCCGATAAAGGCGGACACATAGCAGTCAACGACCGATTTGCCTGTGGAGATAGGTATCTTTTCGCTTATTGCCGAGATAACACTTTCCGCAAATTCCCTCGGGTCATACTTATGGTCAAGAATGAGGATAAACTCATCACCGCCGATACGTCCGAGAGTGCCCTTATTTCCCAAAATATTCTGAATCCGTTCGGACACGGTAATGAGAGCCGCATCACCGAAGCGGTGACCCAGGTTATCATTTATCAACTTGAAATTTTCCAGGTCGATATACATAACATAGAAAGGGTCTTTTTTGGAGGTCTTACCGTTCAGCGTGCGTATCAGACCGTGGCGGTTGTTCAGCTTTGTCAGGAAATCGGTAACAATATCCTTTTCTCTTATCGCAAATTGTCTGCTCAGCACCCAGATGCTGATTATGTAAACAACAGAATTTATGATACCGGGCAGAGAGTTCAGCACATGGGCGGTAACTATCTCTTTAATACTCATCAGAACGGATATAGAGATAAGCAGTGTGGATATGACCCGACCTTTTTTGTAGTCGATGCTGACCATACAGATGCACACAAAAAACTGCACTGCCTGAATGATACCGTTTATGCTTAATGAGGGGATAGAATTTCTGCCTATCATAATGACCTTGTTCCCGCCACGGGCAATGAACATAGAAGCGGCGAAAAGCAGGGCATATATCAGCAGGCAGAGAGCAATGAAAATATTATTTTTTGAATTACGAAGCTTAGATTTCACATTATCAACTTCTTTCGATTTATGAAACGTCGGATAGACTGCTTACAATAAAATTATAGCATATATTGGCAATGCTTGTCAATGCTTTGCAAAACAAATATAATCGTCGGATAAAATCGAATGGAAATATCCCGTCAGCTCTATTTCAAGTTAATATCGTTTTAATGCGGCAATTTTCAAGGCGTTTTCCGTGGCTTTCGTGAAATACCATACAGCAATTTGGCGAGCAAGGAAATGTCCATAGCTATCCTCCTTTAAATGATATGAAAAATTCATTATACACACCATTGACATTTAAGTCAATAGATGATATTATCATTATATAATGTCTGCTCAACAACTGAAAAAGTGCGTAGAAGCTTTGCTTCGGAGCACTTT
>CAZINI010000111.1:0-3850 GCA_964540575.1 uncultured Ruminococcus sp. | reverse complement strand
CAGAGAATTGATATTCGTAGGTTCAGCCGAGACCATAAATTTCACTTTTCACTTTACACTTTTCACATTTAAAAGACAAATTCCGATTGGTCGGGCAGTTCACCCGACCAATTTCCAAAACCATTATACCATATCCGCACAAAAAAAGTCAAATATTAAGGCAGAAAAGATAGTTGGTTTTGGCTTACTTCTTCTGTTCTTCTTCATGCAGGCGGTCAAGCTCCGCATAGTATTTTTGGAGTTCCTCCATAACGAACCGCTTTATCTCGGAGGTGACGGAAACCCCACGCATTTCACACCAAGCCTTGTAATCCTTGAATTCTTCCATTCGAACACGGGTGGAAACGGTGTGCATATTCTCTAACTATAGCAATCCATAAAAATAACGTTATTGCAGGGACGGGAAACCAAAGCTATGATTTTTCCCCCACAAGCCCTGTCAGGATATTTTTATGTACCGTTATAGGGTGCGGAGCGTGAGAAAATGCAAACGTATATTTTACCTTGATTTCGCATATTCGGGATAGAGGATTTTACATCGAAACAATATACTGAATTATGCAGTCAAATAAAAAATATAAAACGCCGTACAATATCTGCGGTACGGAGATGAAAGGAAAGATCTATGATGAATTTCAAAAAAACAGCAGCTATGCTCGCTGCAATTGCAGTTGCGGCGACAGCAACAGCAGGCACGGTTTACGCAGCAGGAACAAAAAATGCAGCTCCCGCAAAAACGGCAGCTTCCGCTTCCAAGTATAACGGAAAGACTCCCAAGTATATCTTTATGTTTATCGGCGACGGTATGAGCTATCCTCAGATACAGGCAACTGCCGACTATTATTCCGCACTCAATGACACCAACGACAACGGTATCCTTGAACCCGAAAAGGTGCTGAACTTTATGCATTTCCCCGTTGCAGGCTCGGCAGTGACATACGATTCCACTTCGTTCTGTCCCGATTCCGCTTCGACTGCAACTTCGCTCTCCACAGGTCACAAGACATACAGCGGCACTATCAATATGGACGAAACATTCACGACGAAGTATGAAACTATTTCCGAAAAGCTGAAGGAGCAGTACGGCTACAAGGTGGGCGTTATTTCTACCGTAAACCTCAACCACGCAACTCCTGCCGCATACTATGCTCATCAGGCAAGCAGAAAGAATTATTACGAGATCGGTCTTGAAATGGTGGAAAGTGATTTCGACTATTTCGCAGGCGGAGCACTTCTCAAGCCCACAGGTGCGGACGGCGATAAAAAGGATATTTACAAGGTTGCCGAGGACGCAGGCTACAAAGTAATTAAAACTCAGGCAGAAGCCGAAAAGCTCACCGCCGAGGACGGCAAGGCTATTGTAATTGCGGAAACACTTGCAGACAGCGATTCCATGTCCTACCACAACGACCGCAAAGCAGGCGAATGGACTCTTGCAGATTACGTTGACAAGGGCATTGAAGTGCTGGACAACGACACAGGCTTCTTTATGATGGTCGAGGGCGGAAAGATCGACTGGGCTTGCCATGCAAACGACGCAGGTTCAACAATTTCCGATACAGCGGCTCTCAGCTTTGCAGTTGCGGAAGCGGTTGAATTTTACAACGAGCATCCCGATGAAACTCTTATCCTTGTTACGGGCGACCACGAAACAGGCGGTCTGACTATCGGCTATGCGGGAACAAATTACGATACTTATCTTACAAATCTCAAAAATCAGAAAATTTCCTATGCAAAATATGACAGCGATTATGTTGCTAAATACAAGGAAAACGGCACTTCCTTTGAAAATGTGCTGAATGACGTTCAGCGTCTTTTCGGACTTGTTGCTCCCGAAAAGGCAACCGATAAGACTAACCCCAATCTTGTTCTTACCGACTGGGAAATGGAAAAGCTCAGAGCTGCATACGACAAGACAATGAGCGGCAGCGAGGAAGAGCTTACCGATGAAGAATATATCCTTTACGGCACTTATGAGCCTCTTTCCGTGACTATTACGCATATCCTCAACAACAAGTCGGGCATCAATTTCAGCTCATATTCTCACACAGGACTTCCCGTTGCGGTATTCGCAAAGGGTGCAGGTCAGGAGCTTTTCGGCGGATATTATGACAATACCGATATTTACGATAAGCTTGCACTTCTCACAAATGTAGAATAATATTTCAAAATAATTCTTCCTTAAAAATGCTCCCGTGCATAATTTGTGCGGGAGCATTATTGCAGTAACATTATTGAAAAACAATATTTTTTTGAAAGGTTTTTGGTTATGTCTGAAAAAATAAGATACAATGCACCTGTAATTGCGGCAATACTGCTTATAATAATACTTTTGCTGATACCCACAGGCTTCGAGGGAGCGGCTATCTACACGGGCAGCGACCGCTGTGCCGCAAAGGTCATTTCCTGCGATAACAGTGCTATAATCGACACGGGGCTTTTGCGTCAGGGCGAGCAGGTTTGCAGAGTTGAACTGCTTGGCGGACTGTTCAAGGGACAGGAAACAGAAGCCGTTAATATGCTGAACGGTTCGCTTGAACAGGATAAAATTTTTGCCGAGGGGGACAAGGCATATGTCCTTGTAAGCTACCGTGACAGCGAGATTTTGTCGGTGACAATGGTTGACCATTACCGCCTTACCGGCGAGCTTATTTTAGCGGTGGTATTTGTCATATTTCTTGCGGCATTTGCGGGACAGACGGGCGTGCGGGCGGTGCTTTCGTTTATCGTGACAGTGCTTTCTATCTGGAAGGTGCTTGTGCCGTTTTATCTCAAAGGCTTTGACCCCATAATTACGGGCAGCATAATCGTTTTGCTGCTTTCGGTGATGATAATTTCCCTTGTTTACGGCTTTGACAGGCGTACGGCGGCGGCTTCGCTGGGCGTTGGGGCGGGCATTGTCACCACTGCCGTTACGGGAATGATTTTTACGGATATTTTCAAAATACACGGTGCGGTCATGGCATTCTCCGAAAGCCTTTTGTATAACGGCTACAATGACCTTAACCTTACAAGAATATTTATGGCGAGCATTTTTATCGGTTCATCGGGGGCGGTAATGGACTTAGCGGTAGACATTACATCTGCCGTTCACGAGGTCATTCAAAAGAAGCCCGATATAAGCCGTATTGAAGCAATAAAATCGGGGCTGAACGTAGGCAGGGCTGCTATGGGTACTATCACCACAACGCTTCTGCTTGCATATTCGGGAAGCTGCTGTGCACTGCTGATGGTGTTTATGGCACAGGGAACGCCTCTCGGAAATATCCTCAATTACAAATATGTTGCCGCCGAGATAGTGCATACCGTTGTGGGCAGCTTCGGGCTTGTCAGCGTTGCACCGCTTACGGCGTTGGCGTGCGGCGTTCTGCTTACGGGAAAAAGCGGTGATTAATGCGTTTCACACAGATTTTTCAAATCCCGGATAGCCGATTTTACATTGCAGATTTATAATGTATTAAATGTAATTTGTATAGGACGGTTTTGATATGAAAAAAGCAATGTGTATGTTACTGTCTGTCATAATGTCCGCCGGGATATTTTCTTCCTGTTCATCAGCTTCGGAAAACAGCTTTGGCGGCGGAGTTTTTGAAAAGGAAACTATAAAAATATTATCAGGCTCGGAAAACAAGGAGCTTTCGGATATACTTGCGGAATGTTCAAGGAAAACGGGCGTGGGCATCGAAATGACCTATAAAGGCTCGGTGGATATTATGAACGAGCTGAAAAACGGTGCGGAGGATTATGACGCCGTATGGCCCGCTTCAAGCATATGGCTTTCTTTGGGCGATGAACAGCATATTATCAAGCACGATAAATCAATTTCATCATCGCCCGTTGTTTTCGGAAT
>CAZINI010000110.1:0-3896 GCA_964540575.1 uncultured Ruminococcus sp. | reverse complement strand
ACGGCTTGACGGCATTGTAAATACAATATCGGCAAGTCCCGTAATTTTCATCGGAGCAGCTTTTTTCTCACTTATTACGGTGTACATTTCCTGCATGAAGCCTGCAAAGAATGCTGCAAGGGTATCTCCCGTTGAGGCGGTTCGTTATACCGAGGGCGGCGGAAAACGGACAATGCGCAAGGCAAAGTGCGGAGCGTCCCTGCCTGCTATGGCACTTGCAAATCTCGGACGAAACAGGAGCAAGACTGCGGTAACTATTGCTTCAATGTCCCTTTCGGTGGTGTTGCTTTGCGTTACATTTATATTTACAAACGGATTTGATATGGATAAGTATCTTGCCGACAAAGCCCTTGCTGATTATATTGTTTCCAATGCGGCGTATTTTCAGACAGGTGTATCAAATGCAGTGCTTCCCGAAGAAGCGGTGCAGTATATCACATCGCAGAATAATATCGAGGACGGCGGACGCACTTATCGCACAACAAGCGCAGTTTACGAATATGTGACAGAGGACCGGTACAGACAGCGATTGCTCCGTTGGAACGATGAGGATGCTGTAAACCGTATGATTGAAATTACGGAAAAGCAGGACGGACTTTTGCAGGACGATGTTCAGATTTACGGCATGGAACAGTTTTGTCTTGACAAGCTTAAAGTTTTCGAGGGTGATGTTTCAAAGCTGAACGATAGTAAATACATTGCTGCGGTGTATTACAGCGACGATTACGGAAATATTGAGCAGAACAGCAACTGGGCGAAAATCGGCGACAAGGTGAAGCTGCGTTATGTGGATAAATTTGAATATTACAACACGGAAACGGGAGAAATATATCCGTCCGAAGATGATATTCCCGAAGGTGCATTATGGTGGTATCGTGCAAAAAAGTACCGTGATGTTGAATATGAGGTCGCTGCACTGGTTGATGTGCCTCACAACCTGAGCTACCGTTATTACGGCACGGATCAGTTTGTTCTTGGTGCGGAAAGCTTTTTAAATGATACAAAAACGGACGGTATAATGTACTATGCCTTCAACGTTCCCGAAAATCGCAGTGAGCAGATAGAAGATTTTATGTCCGAACTTACGCAGAAGATAATGCCCACACTTGATTATGAAAGCAAAGCAACGTATAAAGCTGAGTTTGAATCCTTCCGCAGTATGTTCGTGATAATGGGCGGCGCACTCAGCTTTATCACAGGGCTTGTGGGCGTGCTGAATTTTCTCAATGCCGTGCTGACGGGAATTCTGGCAAGACGGCATGAATTTGCGGTGCTTCAATCGGTGGGAATGACGGGAAAACAACTTAAAACCATGCTTGTTTTCGAGGGACTTTACTATGCGTTGGGAGCAGCTCTGTCGGCACTGACGTTAAGTGTGGTGTTTAGTCCGCTTACTGCAAAGGCACTGGAGAGTATGTTTTGGTTTTTCAGCTACAAATTTACTGTCACACCCATACTGATAACAATTCCGCTTTTTACTTTGCTGGGTATAATCCTTCCGCTGATAACATATAGCTTTACGGCGAAAAAAACCATAGTTGAAAGGCTCAGAGAAGTGGAATAAACGAGGGCATTATTTTTGTTCAATATTTGAAAAAGCGTTACCGTTCGGGATGAATGGTAACGCTTTTAATTTCGAAATATACCTGCTTTGGCAGGTGTGACCATATGGGATATTTACAGTAACATTAATGTTTTTATGCCCCAGCCGTATCTGCACATACTTGGGATTAGCACCATTTTCAAGGAGCATCGTACAATGAGTATGCCTGAGAGAATGAAAATCAAAATCGGGATAGCCAAGGTCATAATGGATTACGCTGCTTGTATGCATTGTAGTCCTGGGCGAGATAAATTTCCCGTTTTCATAGACAGTTACAAGATTTAGCGGAGTGGTGGTTTTCTCCTCAGTGATCCTACCCCTGTCGTCTATGTAATAGTATGTATAGTACTCGTCATAATTGAGTTTGTCAGATTCCTGCTTTGCTTTCTCTTTTCGCAGTGACTCCAACAGAAAATCGTCAAGTTCAATAGTACGATAAGAATCATACTTTGGCGCCGTAAGGATCCAAGAAGCAGCCACATCATCAAACTGCATCTGGTGCCTCACCGACAGAGTACCTTTGTCAAAATCTATATCCGACCATTGCACTGCAAATGCTTCACCATGCCTTAACCCACATCTGTACCCCAACTGTAACGGTATATGAGAGGATGTTCCATACGGAAATCTTTCAAATATCCTATCCATTACTTCCTTGCATAAGTAAACATGAGGATCAGACCTCGAAGGGATATCAGGTGTTGCTCTGTGCCCGGGAATTTTTACGCCTATCATAGGTGACTGCTTGATATAATGCAGAGTTTCGACAGCGTAATTCAAACTATTGGTAAGAATACCTTTCAGCACGGACAGGGAGTTGCGGCTAAGTCCTTCATTGAACTTTCGATTTATGAAGTCCTGAAGTACTGCTGAGTTCAAGGCGTTCAGATAATAATTCCCGATTTCGGGAACTATCTGATTCTTTATTATCTTCCGATAGCTTTCAATTGTGCCAGGTTTCAGGTTGACCTTGCAGTACCTGTTCATCCAATCGTTGTTCAGGTAATCAGCAAAGCTGATCTTCTTTTCTTCAAGAACAATACCCGTACTGTTGTACTCAGCTAATGCTCTGGTACCGGCTTCAAGAGCCTCACGCTTAGTTTTAAACCCGTCTTTGGTTTTACGCTTTCTCTTGCCGTCGACACTTGCAACTTCAAAATAGTACTGGTACTTGTCACCACGTTTTTTAATATTTACTTGCGGCATATATCTTCCTCCCGATAATTTTCGAGCAGGGCATTTGACATGCCCCGCCCGTTGTTATAACGATTGAGTTCAGCTGAGGTCTATAACGTTATAAGGATTAGACACGTCTTTTCCCTCGTACTGCTCAAGGAACTTGGAAATAGCCTCAGGGCGAACCTTATAAGCTCCAAGCTTAAGCGCAGGCAGTAACCCTGAATGTATCAGAGTGTAAACCGTTGCTTGATTGGTACGAAGCAAAGACGCCGCTTCCTTTACGGTTAACAGACTAGAAGTGTTTGGTGTCATTTTTGATTCCTCCTTTGTATTTTGCGGTTAATATTTTGCTCTCAATTTCATAATATATATTTGAAATGAAAGCATTTACGACAGGATATTATTTCAAGGCTATTTCTCATTTAAGACAAATGCCTTTGAAACCACGTTTTTGATTACCGATCTTAACTCTCTCAGGAGTTCCGGGCAAAAACTTGTAGATCTCCCGAGAGAACCGATCACCGACCACCGGAACGTATTCGTATTCATCGCAAAATTCATTGTATTTGCTCTGAATTTCAGAAATCGCAACAGTTGAGTCTTGAGATTCCTCACAATAAAGCTCTACAAAAAGCTTCATTGCGTATTCTCTCTCCTCTGTTGACGAAAGATTGGTAATCACGATCTCAGGTTTAAAAATGTTTATTCCCGCCCAGGAATACCCACTTTCTACAAGCTGCTTATACGCAATATAAGCGTAATTGAAAAGAGCGGGCAATTCTCGCTGCATCTTTTCAAGAATATGCTTGTCCTGCTTTCCCTTTGGAATCGGATTTTTAAATGGGATATAAATTACCCGATTTACAAAGGCGTCATCCCTATCCTTAATTTTCAGGGGATGATTGGATGCGAAAAGCAGTTTACACTGGGGGTTGAACGAAAAAGACTGGATAAATTTTGCTTCAGCCTCAAGACAGTTGGCGTCCGAGATCATCTTGATCCTGGAAACAGTAACCTGAGAAAGCGGTTTATCCGGAAGATCCTCTGAAATATTTAGTTTATAGCATCCCATAAAAATACCATTACACACCAGCAGAAGCAAACCACCCCATGC
>CAZINI010000109.1:0-4264 GCA_964540575.1 uncultured Ruminococcus sp. | reverse complement strand
AAGGGCAGCATAATAAACGAGGACAACAAAGGCGAGAATATGTATCAGTCATCGCTTGTAAAAGTTGTTGCACCGATCATGCTTATGATATGTGCGGATATGATGATAAATCCGCCTAACGGATATCAGAGTCAGGTGGGCTGGTGCGATGAAGCATGGTTCAGGCGTGAGGACTTGTCCTTTCTGAAATACAACGAGGGGTAAATTATGGAACAAAACAATGAACAGAAAAATCCTCTGCATAAGGATTTCGGTATTTTCAGCAATATAAAATACATACTTAATGCAATGGTAAGCTATCACAAAGGCTTTCTCCTGCTGATTCCCATAGGAATGATATGTGCACCGACCATGCAGTACCTTTGGACATTTATCTCGAAATTCGTAATTGACATGATAACGGGTGAAGCGGGCACAGATAAGCTTTTATGGCTTATGGTGATATTCACGGTCATTCAAGCAGCTTCAACAATGCTCAATTCCTACTATTACAGCGAGGTATGGTGGCGGTTTATTTGCGCACGTTTTAAGCTGATGTCCGGGAAAAATGCCAAGGTGATGCGGCTTGATTATGAACTTCTCGAAAATCCCAATGTTCTCGACTGCTATCAGAAAGCGGGAAATGCCTGCGACGGAAACAATAACGGCGTTGAGGGTATGATGCGTGGAATCGTTAATTTTATGCTGTCGGCGGCGGTCGTTACAGTGGGAATTATCATACTCGGCACTATGAATATTTTTATAGTGCTGCTGATGCTTGTTATTTGTATCGTAAACTTTCTGCTAAATGATCATACAAACAAGACCGTAAAAAAGCGTGTATGGGATCCCCTTGCACCGTGGTGGCGCAAGGATAACTATCTGCGGAATGTGACCACAAGCTTTGATACCGCAAAGGATATCCGAATGTTCGGATTGAAGGACTGGCTCACCGACAAGATAAGGGAGCTGAAAAAAGAACGCATTGAAGCACAGAAAAATAATGCAAAGGTATGGCTTATTACATCATGGCTGAGCAATATCCTGTTTGCTCTTTCCCAGGCGGCGGTGTACGGCTGGCTCATTTATAAGACTGTTCGGGGGGAAATGACCATAGGCAATTTCAGCCTTTATCTCGGCTCGTCAATAGCATTTTACAACTATATCAACAACCTTCTTCAAGGCGTTACAAGTCTGCTTGACTGCAGCCGTCAGGTGGACGATTTCCGCAGCTTTATGGAGTTTGGCAATGACAATGCGGATAACGGTGAAGCAGTTCCACATTTTGAAAGCTATGAATTTGAATTCAGAAATGTGTCCTTCAAATATCCCAAGGCAGAGAAATATGCGCTGAAAGCTCTGTCGCTGAAATTAAAAGCAGGAGAACGTCTTGCGGTGGTAGGACTCAACGGTGCAGGCAAATCCACATTTATTAAACTATTGCTCCGTCTATATGAGCCTACCGAGGGGGAAATTTTGCTCAACGGCGTCAATATAAAAAAGTACAGCAAGAAAAGCTATTACAGCATATTTGCGCCCGTTTTTCAGGACGTTGAGCTGTTTGCATTTCCGCTTGCGGAGAATGTTTCCATGAACACTCCCGAAGAAACGGACAAGGCAAAAGCTGAAAAATGTCTTATTGACGCAGGCATCGGAGAAAAGCTGAAGGAGCTGCCGAACGGCGTTTCGACCGAGATACTGAAGATCATTCACGACGACGGCGTTGATCTGTCGGGCGGCGAAAAGCAGAAGCTGGCGCTTGCTCGTGCGCTGTATAAGGACGCTCCCGTGGTAGTTCTTGACGAGCCTACGGCGGCACTTGACGCTCTTGCCGAAAGCAAGCTTTACAATGATTTTGACAAGCTTATCGGCGGCAAAACGGCGGTGTATATCAGCCACAGATTAAGCTCCACGCAGTTCTGCACCAATGTCGCAATGTTCAAAAACGGCGAAATGGTTGAATACGGCACTCACGAAAGCCTGCTGAAACAAGGCGGTGCTTATGCGGAGATGTTCCGTATCCAAGCGCAGTATTATGTTGATTCTCCCGAAAGCGAGGTGGCTGCAAATGCGTAAAAATAAGGACAGCATATTAAGTGAAACACTGACATTTATGTTAAAGACCGTAAGAAAGGAAAAGCCCTCCGTATTCTTTTTGTTCCTGCTTGCCTTTATTACAGAACTTGCAGCAAAAATGTCAGCCATAATCCTGCCAAAATTTCTTATTGATGAGCTTGTCCTCATAATTGGCGGTGAGCCTTTGGAAAATCATCTTTCAAAAATTGTCATATATGCAGCCCTCATTGTAGGAATAGCCCTTTTTACAAATCTTCTGACAAACCTCGAAGCACAGCTTATGGATGTCAGACGTGAATGGTTCAACCAATATTTTGAAACAGAGCTTTCAAAGCACACAATGACGATGGATTTTGAGCATACCGAAGACCCCGAAGCCCTTGACAAGCTTTCAAAGGCAAAGGACGGAATGAGCTGGTACAGCGGCGGGGCTATCGGAATTCTTACACAGCTATATACCGTAATATCAAATGCTGCAATTCTATTGAGCGTGTCAGTCCTCATAATCATTACCTGTCCGTGGCTTATCCCCGTGCAGCTTATATCACTTGTGCTTATCACAATACTGAATGCAAAGAATAACAAGATCGAAGCGGAAGGCTTTATGCAGCTTTCAAAAATGAACAGAATATGGGGTTATGTTTTTTATCAGCTGTCGAATTTTCGTTATGGAAAGGATATTCGTCTATATGACAGTGCAGATATGATGTGTGAAAAGGCGGAAAGCTATAGCGATAGGCAGATCGATTGCTGGAAAGGTCAGCAGCGCAAAATGCGTCCTAATAATATGAAGATAAACGCTGTAAATGCACTGCGTGACGGAATGAGCTATTTTTACATCGGATATCTTGCGGTCACAAAGGCTATTACAATAGGCGATTTTCAGATGTGCGTAAACAGTGCGTCAAACCTTTATTGGAGCCTTTACAATATCGTATCCTCGGTGCAGGAGCTGCATAAACGCTGCGGATATGCTCACCGATACCTTGAGTTTATCGCATATCCGGCGGCAATGGTCAAGGGTACAAAGTCGGTTAAAAAGGGCGAGCACACAATTGAATTTTCCCACGTCAGCTTTAAATATCCCCGTTCGGAAAATTATGTCCTGCGTGATATAAATATCACAATTAAGTCGGGAGAGCATCTTTCCGTTGTTGGACTCAACGGTGCGGGAAAGACCACATTTATAAAGCTCCTTTGTCGTCTTTACGATGTGACGGAGGGCGAGATACTCGTTGACGGAGTGAATATCAAGGAATATTCCGATGAAGAATACCGCAGACTTTTTGCGGTAGTATTTCAGGATTTTCAGCTTTTTGCGTTCAGCCTCCGTGAGAATATTGCCTTAGCCGATGCTCCCGATGATGAACGAATAAACGAGGTCTTGAAGCTGTCGGGATTTTATGATGATGCACAGAAGCTTGAACACGGACTTGATACCACGCTTTTCAAAAGCTTTGATGAAAAGGGCACGGAGCTTTCGGGCGGTCAGCAGCAAAAGACTGCTATAAGCCGTGCTCTGTACAGAAATGCCCCTGTTGTGATACTCGATGAGCCTACCGCTGCCCTTGACCCTGTTGCTGAGTATGAGATTTACCGTCAGTTCAACTCACTTGTGGGCGGCAGGACAGCGATATACATTTCCCACAGATTATCAAGCTGTAAATTCTGTGATCGAATAGCCGTTTTTGCAGATGATACTATCAAGGAATACGGCACTCACGATGAACTTGCCGATAAGCCCAACGGCATCTATGCTCAAATGTTTTCGGCACAGGCTCAGTATTATGTGAACTGTGCTGAATGAAATTAATATCCGTATTCTCTTTCAAAGCCCAAAATGCCGGTATCATATATTAAAATAATCCCGGCATTTTTGAATTTTATAGATTAATAAATCTGCACACAGCAACATTGTCAGAACTTCACTTTAATCAAAAAGAAATTGCCCGACAGCAAGCGTAGAAAAAGTACGAACTTTTTCATTTTTGGAGAAATCATGTTAGGGATAAATGTCCCTAACACCCAAATAAGATATTTCGTAAAAATGAGAAATTATGATTTTTTCAAAATGCCGATGTTAAGCTATAGGCTGCGAAAGGACGACCGTCCTTTCTACGCTTGCTGTCCTGCAAGCGTAATGCCTATATACCCCTATCCAAACCGAAAACTGTACAGTTTTTCTTCGCTTGCGAGTGTTTCCGAAAAG
>CAZINI010000108.1:0-4415 GCA_964540575.1 uncultured Ruminococcus sp. | reverse complement strand
TACAATGCTGAACAGTGAATACCAAAAGGAGCATGAACGTCAGCTCCGCATTGAGGCGGAGGGGTGCCGATATCTGAAACAGCAGCTGACGGCTATGAGAACGAAGCTCAGGAAACGCCGTGAGACAACTGTAACGGAACGCAAGCAGAAGATGGACGAGCTCCTTGGAGATTACAAAACCGTTGATGAAGCTCGGGACGCATACGGTTGGGATCTGATAACCGAAGAAGAGTTTGACGAGATTCGCTCCACTATTGAAAATGGTGAACGAAAGGCTATTGAAGATGACAGGGATTCAGTTGCTGTGGCTTGGCTTAACGATTTTATACGGCGTTTGTCCGACACGATCTCTTCCATCGAATTTGACCTGCTCCCTGCCGATGAGCAGGATCGGCGGCTGAAAGAAGCGCAAGAGCATGAGCGGGAGCTGGAGGAAATCAAGCAAAGACTTGGGAGGAAGTGATTTTATATGGATGAAAAGATCGAGCTTAATCGCTGCCCTGTCTGCAAAAGTGAGGGGCACATAGACACGATAGATATCTATCACATCTACACGAAAAATTCGGACAGAAAGTATGTGCCATGTTGTCATAATGCTTATTGCATTATGTCCACAGTAACAAAAAGATATGACACACCCGAAGAAGCTGCCAAGGACTGGAACACGATTTCTCAGAGGTCTGATAAGGTACCAAGAAAACCGGAGAAGTCTGACAGCGGAATGTTTTACATTTGTCCTAACTGCAATGTGTTTATAGAAAAAAATGAGAGGACGCATGGAAATATTGATATACCGCACTGCAAATGGTGCGGGCAGGCTCTGGATTGGGGTGATAACAATTTCTAAAATCGAACTGAAGCCTTGCCCGTTCTGCGGTAGAAAAATGGTATTTCACAAAGAAGAATATGTTAATAGATATGGGAACAAGGTTACAGAGCAGTATTATACGCATGAGGAAAAAGAAAGCGTATGTATTCTTGATGAAATCAATATGCCATTCACTATCGGTGCGGGTGACGCAACAGATAACTATATCGGTGAATACGCCGAATTATGGAACAGGAGGGCGTGATTATGAAATATTGCAGATACTGTGCATTCTGTGTAAATGGCGACTGCTATTACTGCACCTGTCACGACAAGGTTCTCGGACGTGTTGATAGGGTGACGAGCTGCCCCGATTTTGTGATGTCCGAGCTCGGTGATGTTGATACGGGCAAGCCGTATAAGCCGAGAGAGCCGCATGAGGTCAGGAATTATGTGTCGCTGCAGCAGACGAGTTTGTTTAAGGAGGATTGATATGCTGCGAGATATTGTAGTTTGCACCATAATATCCATTTTAGTTTGGGGTTTATGGGGTGGATTGGAATTGCTTTTTTACGGCGAAATACAGTATAGGAAAGTTGACGATATTATCGGGTTTATTTTGGTTTATTCGCTGTTCCAGAATTATAAGGAAAGGAAAGACAATGACAATGGGTAAATTATTGCTTTGGATAAGGAGCATTTTAAAGCAACAATGCAGATACTGCCGACATTATATTCAGACTTGCCAAGAGTGCGCTATTAATATCGGCATGTGGAAAGAGGACAACTACTGCACCTGTTTTCAGAGAAAGGATTAACAATGACAAAAATCGGTTTATGGAGCGACTGCCACAATTTCCCCTCTTTACCGCTTATGAAATTAGCGGCTTATCACAAATCAATCGGTGATACGATTGAAATGTACTCCCCTTTTTCGCATTATGACCGTGTATATGCGTCTAAAACCTTTAGCTTTACTCCCGACATTGATGATGAATATGCTGTCCGTTGCGATGAGTTGATTAAGGGCGGTACGGGGTACTGCATATCCGTTGAATGCGGAAAAGAAGTATTCGATAACAGCAAAAATAACCCGCTCCCTAATGAAATAGAGCATATATATCCTTACTATGAGCTATATCCCGAGTATGATTATGCGGTGGGATTTTTAACTCGGGGCTGTCCCCGTGGGTGCGGTTTTTGCGTTGTCGGAAGCAAAGAGGGACGGCGTTCACATCAGGTTGCGGAGCTGTCGGAGTTTTATCGAGGGCAAAAAAGGCTGGAGCTTCTTGATCCCAACATACTTGCCTGCAAAGACCATGAAAAGCTTCTGAAACAACTGTCTGAGAGCGGTGCAAGGGTGAATTTCAATCAAGGGTTGGATATTAGACTTACAAATCCGGACAACATACATCTGCTGAACGGCATAAAAACAGATATGATGCACTTCGCTTGGGATAATCCCCATGAGGATCTGACGGGGTATTTCAAACGGTTCAATGAGCATACGGCTATTAAGAACTGCCGTAGAAAAACGGTTTATGTGCTTACGAATTTCGACAGTACGCTCGAAGAGGATCTGTACCGCATTTATACTCTGAGGGATCTGGGATTTAGTCCGTATGTGATGCTGTACCGCAAGGAAACGGCATCACGGCAGCTTAGGAGGCTTCAGAGGTGGTGCAATAATAGATTCGTATTCAGAAGTGTACATAATTTTGATGATTATAAATGATAAGGAGAATGAAAATGTCAGATATTAATATAACAGATACCCCCATAAGCAATTATGATACGCTGTGCAATTTCTGCCGATATGTTGACGGCAGGGCTAAGTTTCTAAGAACAGAAGCGGGCGATGATACCGACATTTATGATTTTTGCCGAAATAAGTGCAGTGAAAAATGCGGAGTCGATTTTCCCGAAAAAGACGGTGGCTTTATGATGGAGAAAATGTGCTTTGACTGCAGCGAAACTGATTGTCTGATTTATTTGCTGTACATAACCGCTGTGCAGGCGGCAGAACTGCGGGAGCATATTAAAAATCATAATTCCGATAATGGTGAACCAGTTTGCCACGGGCATTGGATATACAGCGATTTTTGTACAAAA
Source organism: uncultured Ruminococcus sp. (assembly GCA_964540575.1). GTDB lineage: Bacteria > Bacillota > Clostridia > Oscillospirales > Ruminococcaceae > UMGS1889. Next base: position 1,495 of record CAZINI010000108.1, on the reverse strand, counting down.
TGCTCTGTATGCGGTAAATCTGCTTTCTACGATAAATATAAACAAGAATGTGAAACAGATTATTGCCCCAACTGCGGGGCAATAATGGATGAGGAGCGTGAAGAAATTTGAACAAAGCAATTTTGATAAGCATAAGACCTGAATGGTGCGAGCTGATAGCTGACGGCAAGAAGACTATTGAGGTTCGCAAGAACAGACCAAGGCTCGAAACACCATTTAAAGTTTATATTTACTGCACAAAGGAGAGAAATAGCTCTGAAACTCTTTGGACGTGCGGTGTTATAGGCAAATTCAGCGATAAAGCTAATGGACGCATTATTGGTGAATTCGTATGCGATAAAATTGAACGTTTCGATGTTCCTTATCCCGCATATCAGCAAGAGCTTGATAAACGAATTATAGATAGATCCTGTATTACATATTCCCAGCTTCACAGATACGCTGGGCATAATTGTCTTTACAGTTGGAATATATCAAATCTTGTTGTTTACGCCAAACCGAAAGAACTGAACTTTTTTGTAGGGCTGAGAAAAACAAAATTTGGCTATGAACCTGTTGAAATTAATAAACCACCACAGTCGTGGTGCTATGTGGAGGAAAGCAAGCCTGAACTGCTATCAGCCGATGAAATAATTGATAAGGAACTTTCCGAAGGCGAACTTGCTCCGGCAACGTCTGACGGGGCTGAGAATTTTGAGCTTATGCCGGGATAACTTTTTGAGGAGGTAAATATGAGCCTGACAGAAGATCTGATAAAAATGATTACACATATACAGGAATGTTTCGGCATAAAAGTGGCTGATGAATGGCTGACAGAGTATATACGAATTAGCGAAATAGCTGCACAGGTTTTTAGGGATTCTTTTGAAGAAGAAGTCGAAAATCTTAGTAAATTTGCCGATGAACTCAATGCAAGTATTTTGTAGATAACTTACCAAGGAGGTATATATGAGCCTGATAGATGAATTAACGCTTGAGGAACTTGATGGTGACCAGCGATCACTTGCAGAGTGTATAGGGCTTGACGCATACAAAAAGCTTGTTGCGGAATACTCAGGCTCATACGTTTATGTGCAGAAGATAGATACTGTTACTTCTAATCTCAGAAATGCCGCACTCAAAAAGGAGTTTAATGGCTATAACTACTTGGAACTGGCTAAAAAATACAACCTCTCGGAATCAAGTGTCAGACGAATTGTTAAAGAAAGGCTAAACGAGATAATAGCAGAACCTCTGGATAATCAAACGTCATTTTTCTGACGCAGAAAATTTACTCCAAAATTTATTGCTATGCAATAATATAAAAGAAATAAATAATGATGTATAGTTAAGCTATAGGGCTGCTGTACATCATTTTTTATTGGGGGGAAAGATATGTCTAGCGAAATCATTCTGATGATAATATCGGCGGTAATATCAGCCGTGTCAGCAATAATAAGCTATTTTTTAAAAGCTACTATGGGGCGAGTAGACAAGGCTGAAAGCAAGCTGCAGG
>CAZINI010000107.1:0-4478 GCA_964540575.1 uncultured Ruminococcus sp. | reverse complement strand
ACCACATAATTGCGATTATGTGGTTTTTTTCTTTTTATAGCCGTAAAAGCCCTAATTTCTGTATTTGTCTGCGGTGGGTTTCACCTGTTTCCATAGTGTAGATACGGGTAGTATTAACGCTTGAATGCCCGAGTATATCGGCAAGGCGTACAATATCCTTTTGAATTGAATAAAATGTTCTTGCGAATAAATGCCTGAGATTATGAGGGAACACCTTTGCTCTTGCAACACCGGCACTTTCGCAGAGTGCCTTCATCATCTTCCAGATATTAGAGCGATCAAGCGGTTTTCCGTTTCTTGAAACAAATACAGAGCCGCTTGTTATTTTTTGCTCTTTTGAGTATTTCAAAAGCATTTTACAAAGCTCCTTCGGGAGTATTACAACACGCATTTTTCCTTTCAGATTGATTTGTGCTTTTTGTGCTTTTAAGTTCTCTACCGTTATATAGCACAGTTCCGATACTCTTATTCCCGTTGAGCATATCGTCTGCATCAAGAAATACAACTGCTCGTTTCCTTTGCTTTTTGCAGCGGTCAAAAGCCGTTCATATTCTTCCTTTGTCAATTCATTGTCTTTATTGGCAAATATCTGTCTTTGAATTTTCAGATTTTTCACTCTAAGGTTATACCATTCATTGAATGTGAAAAAGCTGTTAAGCGATGATAAAACGGAATTAACGCTTGCCGGAGCATAGTTTTTTATCAAGTTCTCCTTGTAAGTCAGCACCGTTTCCTTATCAAGCTCTTTATCTCCGAGCCAATCGGCAAATACATTTATATCGCGGATATATTTCTCAACCGTTGCTGCGGCTTTTTCTTCCTCAATCAAGTATCTGCGGAATTTTTTTATAAGTTCTTTTGTTATTTTTTTCATAGTATGACAACTCCTTTTCTATTATTATTTTATCACGAACATAATAATATACAGAGAGGTTGTCAATGATTTACTGTATTATTTTTTAATCTAATATATTTTCAACAAATATTTCTTTTCTATTTGCGTATTCTATTGTATTTTTTGTCCCTCCTTTTGTGCCGTTGTATGCGGCTATAACTCTTGAAACATGGTCAACCATCCATTCGTTCCTTACTTGAAAGCAAGCCTTGTAATAGTGTTGTGAAATATATTTCACCAAATCAGCTTGTTCCATAATTGAATGGTAGGTAGTTTTATCGTGCTCTGACCATCTTTTTTCAAAGCCGCTGAACGGTGAAGCACAGACGAGATGAATATTACTATTTTTTTCTCGTTCTTCAATAACAATTTCTGCTGCCCACAAATCTATTCCACGAGCCATCCCCGAAATAAATGTAACATATCCGTCGTATATGGCTTGTTGTATGGCTGATTTTAGCAACGCCTTTGCTATTGCTTCGGAAACACCGAGCTTTTCGGGGCGGTGTCCGGTAAAGCAGCATCGATGCTGCTTTAAATCCGATGTACTATCATTCATAACTTATCAAACTCCTTTGGCAATGCACCTTTTGAGTAAGCATACCGCATTTACCAAAAAGTACACCTTTTGAAAAATGTTGTTAAGATTTAATATTCCCCCATTATGTTGACATTTGGAGTGTTTTTTGGTATAATATTCTCGTGAAAGCATGAGAAATCCAATATTTTAACATAAAAAAATCTACTATCAAAAGGTGTACTTTGTGATAGTAGATTTTATTTTGTCAGTCTGTACTCCCGAAGCCGACGATAGAAGGTTGCTATGCTCATATCACACTCTTTTGCCACATCTTCAGCCTGTATATGCCCTCGCTCCCATTGCTTCACCAAGCTGCCGAAATTATCGGGCACTTTTATCATCGGACGTCCGAACATCACGCCTTTAAGCTTTGCCGCCTTTATGCCTTCTTCCTGCCGTTTTCGGATATTTTCTCTCTCGTTTTCAGCGACAAAGGACAGCACTTGCAAAACCAAATCGGCAATAAATGTTCCCATCAAGTCTTTATAAACTCTTGTATCTAAAAGCGGCATATCTATAACCACGACATCAACCTCCATTTCTTTTGTCAACACCCGCCATTGATCTTGAATTTCCTTATAGTTCCTGCCAAGCCTGTCTATTGATTTCACATACAGCAAATCTCCTTTTTTCAGTTTCCCCAATAATCGTTGATAGCTGGGGCGATTGAAATCCTTGCCGGATTGTTTGTCTATATAAATATTTTTCTTTTTTATTTTCAATCGCTGCATCTCAAGTATCTGTCTGTCCTCGTTTTGGTCGGTTGAAGATACTCTCACATATCCGTATATCTCTTGCGTATTGGTATCATAATTGCATTCCGTCATATTTTTCACCTCCAGTTTTGAAATGCTTTACCACATTATATTATACCATGTGCAAAAATGGGGTTTTCAAGCCTGTTTTATAAAAAAATCACAGGAAGCAAGTTTTTCAGGCTCACTTCCTGTTTTGTTTTAATAGCAATTCGGTCTTACTGCAAATCCAAACCCGCCTGTTGTGATAACCACATTGTTTGCACTCGATGAGCAATGAATAACAAGTATATTTCCGCTTGAATCTTTACCGCCCACAATACCGACATGGGAAATATCATTGTAAAAAGCTAAATCTCCCGGTTGTGCAGATGATAGAGATATGTGTGTGCCTTTTGACACTTGCGTATTTGTTCCGTGTCCTATTGCTGATGCAGAGTATCCTGCGTTGATAAAGGACCAAGTAACAAAACCGGAACAATCTAAGCCATAAGGTCGCATACAACCTGTTGAGCGACTTCCTTCGGCAGTTACAAGCTTCATTTTGCCCCACTCAGAATCCCAACCTATTGCAGAAGATTTACCGCCCCAAAAGTATGTAAGCTTGCCTACGAGAGAACAAGCTTTTTTAACAACTGTTTTTCGCTCGTTAGATAAACTGTCAGGCAGATTATCAATTACCTCTTGAGCAGTAGCATCGGATATGGCAAGACTCTGTGTAGTACCTATATATCCGTCAGCATTTTCAAGCAGGGTTTCAAGTGCTTCTTTTTGCTTTTGGGTAAAGCCGTATTCTGAAACCATTTCATCCTTTGTTTTTGCAGTTATGGTAATATAAAGCACGATTTCAGATGTTTCACCGCTTGTAACTGTTTCTGTTCGTGAAGTGATTGTGTGCATATCCCAAAAGACATCCTTGAGCTTTTGCTTTTTCGCATCATCTATAACAACCACATCTTGAACTGTGTCACCGGGGGCTCCCGCAACCTTGACAGAGAATAGGGAGAGAACTAAGCTCCAATCCGCTTGTTCGCCCTCCATAACAATTCTATCGTGTGTTGTGTTATCTTCGATTTCAGTAAGCCTTGAGGATAGTTCTATATTACACTCATTTACGATTGAAGATACCGGAATACTGTTCGCATCTGCGGCTTCATCAGAAAGAAATATCCCAAAAGGACTTCCTGCAATAGCTGCAATGATTATAACTACAATAAGAATAACCAAAACAACCACAACACCTATCCAACCAAAGGCGGCAACAAAGGCTGTTGCTGCTTTTGTAGCTGCGGCGGCAATAGCTTTGCTTATGGCTGCAACCGTCTTTGCAGTTCTAACGGCCACTGCCTTTGTTGCCTGAGCCGACCTTTGAGCTACCTGTCTTGCTCGCTTTGCCGCTTCTTTTGCAGCCTTCTTTGTAACTTCCTTTTGCGTTTTAACTGCCTTTTTGGTAGTCTTAACAGTTTTTCTTTTATCCGTTTTGCTTGTATAGACACTACCGCTTTTTACAACACCTTTAGTATTTCGGGCAGTAGCTTGTCGGGTTTTCAAAGTCTTTTTTGGATTGGCTGTACTTCTTGATACAGTTTGTGTCTTTTGATTTGGCTTTGGTGCTGACCTATACGGAGATTTATCAACCACAAATCGCTCTTGCCGTAGTGATTTCATATAATTTTCTTTTGTCTTTATACCCGATGTCAAATCAGCCTTTTCAGTACCGGAGGATGTAGTGATTTTACTATTTGGATTGTAGGTATCTTTAGTTTTCAATTCAGGTGCTTCATTGTCAAAATCATATTGATAATTCTCTTTGCTTTTGGGAGCAGAAGTATGTTCGTGGGAAGCTTTTTCGGCTTCCCGTTTTTCTTCAGCTTTTTTGTCCTTAACCTTTTTTTGAACATAATCTCTGCGAGCCTCATTTACAGTTTTAGGCTTGATTGTTTCATCAGAACTCTTGTTTACATACTCTCTGCTTTTAATGATTTTAGTAGATGTTTTTTGCCTGTTTACACCATTGACAGGTTCGCCATCAGACGAATGTTGTTTGATATAATTCTCTTTTGTTTTCACAGAAGTGTTTTGAGATGCTTGCTCTTTTTGAACTTTCATATATTCGTCTTTCGACTTTACTTTTGGTTGCCGCCTTTCCAGATTTGATGGACAGAAAAAAGTGTGATATAATGGAATGGACAAAAACAAATCCAAAATCACAGGATGAATTTTCATGTCAATCAAAAAAGGAACAATA
>CAZINI010000106.1:0-4508 GCA_964540575.1 uncultured Ruminococcus sp. | reverse complement strand
CGCAAAAAATATCTCGGGGTTAACCCCCGAGATATTTTTTGCCCCCGCCGCCGCTTTCAGCGGCGGATAAACCTTGTGGTTAACGCTATTTCACGGTTGATTACAAATGAACTTCTCGTCTTTACGTTGGTTTTGTGTGATGGGAGTTTGTGGGATTACTGATTTGTGCGTTTCCGCTGATTTTGTGTGACGAAAATCGAAAAACGTGGACGTTTTTCTCTTTCTTTTGGGAGTTTGTGGGATTACTGATTTGTGGGTTTCCGCTGGTTTTGCGTGACGAAAATCGAAAAGCTTGAAAGCTTTTCTCTTTCTTTTTGGAAATTTGTGGGGTTACTGATTTGTGGTTCCCCGCTGGTTTTGCGTGACGGAAGTCGAAAAGCGTGAACGCTTTTCTCTTTCTTTTGGGAGTTTGTGGGGTTTCTGTTTGTGGGTTTACGATGGTTTTGATTGTTGGGCTTTCTTTTGTGTGGTCTGTAAGTTTGATGCTCTTTATGTTAAAAATATTGATTTGTTGGCTGCGGATTTCGCCCGTTGCGACGGGCGACCAGCCCTTGCTGGCGTCCAAGGGCTGGACCCCAAGACGCTTTGTTTGCCTTCGGCATTTTTTTTCTTTTTTCTTTTTTTCGCTTCGCTCTTTTTCTTTTTTTCTTTTAAGAAAAAAAGCGAACGGCATTTGCCGTTCGCCAAAATACTCTATTCTCCGCCATTCCCGCCAAGATCCCGTATCTTCGCCTCACTATTCTTAATAATATTAAGTATCGACGATGACAAAGCAGGATATTTCTCCGAAAGCGTCGTTGACGTAATGACCGTATCTTCATCAGCCTTGGCTACATCCCCGCCGCCGACCTTGACGCCCTTTGCCGCCGCTTCCGCATTTGCCGCACACAGCGACATTGCCGCTGCCGCCGCACTGTCCGCCATGACTTCATTTATTGTAAAGAAATTTTGGTCATTCTTGGGATTGGACGAGTAAACCTTGCGGAACATTCTGTACACCGCAAGCATCAGAAAGCCCGAAACCTCACGCATAAGCGAGTTGCTTTCCGTTTTCTGGACCAGTGAAAAAAGCACATTTACCGAGTTGACGATAAGCTTTCGGTTGAACGAAGCCATCATTCCCCCTGCACCCTGATGCTCCTTTGCCAGCGGGTCCTGTTCTTCTATATCCTCAAAGGAAATGGTCTTTCCCGCAGGCTCGGGGGAACGTCCAAGAAGATAGTCGCATGAAACGCCGTAATATTCAGCGGCACGGACGATAAAGTCAAGACCGCATTCTCTTATTCCTTTTTCATAGTGGGACAGCAGAGCCTGTGAAACTCCCAAGTCCTGAGCAGCCTTTTTCTGGCTGATATTCCGTTCTTTTCTGAGGAGCGTTATCACCCTCGGAAAGTCCTTGTTCACTTCGTCACCTCCCGAACACATAGGTCAACATATTGTAAATTATATAATAAATCTTACAACTTGTAAATAGTTTTCCGAAAAAATCATTAATAAATATTTTTGCGGATTTTTGTGAAAACTTACAGAAACCGACGTTTTTCGTAAGGTTACAGTCCTTTACAGGTCTTATTATACAGTATAAATGACAGTATAACGCATATTATCTGTGCCACATTTGCCGACAATGTGAACCCGAAGGCTATCTTGCAGATAACGAGGTCAAGCACCAGCGGAGAAGAGGTGGACAGTCCCACCGTTCTTTCAAATGCCAGCCATGACAGATAGGGCACGCCCGCACAGATATGGGCAATGAGCGAGCCGGTAATGACTCCCGCCAGCAGGAAAAATATAAATGCAATTGTTTTCTTGAAACCGCTGTTCATCTGAGCAGCTCCTTTCGGTGTTTATAAAATTCCCCTGTAATACAGCCCGTTTGTGGGCTTTCCAAGCTTTTCGGGGATATGGTATTTTTCGCCGTTTAAATACGCTTCGGTTATACGGGAAATGTCGGTACTGCTTTCCTCCGTAAATCTCAGGGTCAGGAAGGAAACGTTTTTCACCTCTCCCAAGCGGTCGGACAGACAGAGAATGTCGCTGTTTAAAATCTCTGTGGACGCTCCGTCACAGACAGCGGGAAAGCTTCTGCCCGTGCGGTCGGTAAGCCGTCCCGAACAGTTTTTGCAGCCCCCGCAGGACGCCTTCACGGGACAGCTTCTGCACAGCATCAGCGGCAGTCTGCCGTATGCGTAAATGCCCGTCGGAACGGGAGATTTGAACCGTTCTATCTGACTGAGCTTCAGTTCAAAGGACAGTGTAATGTCCGCCGCACCCAGCCTTGCAAGCTCATTTGCCGCAGCCGAGTTGAAAATATTCAGCTCCGCACCGCCGTGGACGGTCATTTCAAGTGCTTTTGCCGTTCGGATATGGGCGGGGTTTGTACAGTGAACGTGGTCTATCCCCGCCGATTTCAGCCGTTTCAGGGCATTTTCGGTCTTATTTTCATCGGATATGAACCGTGGGGGAGCGGCACACAAAGTCGTGTTTCCCGACAGCCTTGCCATCTCATCGGGGGACAGCCTTTCTATCTCCCGAACGGGCAGTATAAGCATTTCCGCCGCCGACAGCACTTCGGGGGATAATTTCAGAAATTCGTCCGCCTTATATGCCATAAACCGAAGCTTTTGGGGATCTTCTCTTTGCGAAATTCCCGAAAATACGGGGGAAATGTTGTGAAATCCGCATTTTTTGCCTTCCGAACGTAAACTGTCGAGCTGTTCAACGGCAGCTCTTCTCATAGCGTTCAGTTCGGCGGCGGACACGGCAAGACCGTCCTCCGCACGGAATTCCAGCCCTCCGAACTCGTAGACAGTCCCGCCCAGCTTTGAAAGCTGTTTTTCCGCAAATTCCGACGAAATAGGGCGATTTTCCGCCGCTTGGGGAATATTTCCCATGATTTCAGCCGAATACCCGTCCGCTGACGCTGTCAGTCGGCAGGGCTTGTCCCTTTGGACGTCCATCAAAAAGTACACCGAAGTGCATTTGCGTTCCTTTCGGTAAAGTTCACGAAGCTGTGGGAGAACGGCTTCGGCGGCGGTCACGTCCTCCTTGCGGCGGGTGCCGAACATATCTCCCGAAAGCTTTTCTTTATAGTAACCGTCGGTAAATCCGCTTCGGGAGAACACCGCACGGAGAGTTTCGAGGTCGGGAGATTCGCCGTCCGGAGCGGCACGGCAGGCGGTCACGGCAGCACCGACGTACTCCGCACGCTTCATTCGTCCCTCTATTTTCAGGGATGCAACGCCCATTTCCCGAAGCTCGTTCAAATAGGGGATAAGGCACATATCTTTCAGGGATAATGCACATTCGGGGTCGGAGCCGCAGGGCTTTCCCTTTGCGGAAAACGGCAGACGGCAAGCCTGTGCACAGCCCCCTCGGTTGGCACTTCTTGAGCCTATAAGTGCGGACATATAGCACTGTCCCGACACGGACATACAGTGTGCTCCGTGGACGAACACCTCCACCTCAATGTCCTCTTTGCAAAGCTCCGCAATTTCCCGTTTGGACAGCTCACGGGCTGCCACTATCCTTGTAAAGCCCAGTTCCTTTGCAAGCCGTGCCCCCTCGGGGGTGTGGACAGTCATCTGAGTTGAGCCGTGAATGGGTATCTCGGGGACAGCCTGACGCATTATCGCCGCCGCTCCGAGATCCTGCACGATAAATCCGTCCACGCCTATCTCCGCCGCAAGACGCAGTTCGTCCATAAGCTCGGGCAGCTGACTGTCGGAGATGACCGTGTTTATCGCCTGATACAGCTTTGCGTTATGCAGACGGCAGAGCCTTGCCGCCGCACGCAGCTCATCTTCATCGAAATTTTTTGCGGACGCCCTTGCGGAAAACCGTTTCGAGCCGACATAAACAGCGTCCGCACCGCATCTGAGAGCGGCTTCAAGGCTTTCGGGAGAGCCGGCGGGGGCTAATATCTCAATATCCCGCATCAGCTTTTCTTGTTAAGATATTCGTCGGCTTTTCGGGAAACGTCGCCTGCTATCTTCTGGATCTTCAGGTCGTTTTCCAGACCCGAAAGCTTGGATTTAAGGGATTCCTTGTCCTTGAGGGCTTCGTCACGCTCCATCATTGCCTTGGCTGCTTCGTCCACATACTGCTTTATCTGTGTGCGGATATTGTCAACGCTTTCATTGGCTTTGCGGGCATCGTCCATAGCGGACAGGGCGATGAGAATGGCGGCAGTCTGTACGGAAACGCCGTTTCCCGAGTCCACCATACTGTTTATTTTGTTTTCGAGTTCTCTTGCAAGCTCCAGCACATAGCTTGCGTTTTCGGCGGTTTTCAGGGAATATTCCTTGCCGCAGATATTTACCTTTATCCTGTTCATACAAACGCTCCTGTTCTCGAAAAATATCGAAATTGCAATTACCTTTATTATAACGCATTTTTTCGGTCAAGTCAAGCTTTTGGCGAGTGTGAAAAGTGGAAAGTGAAAAGTGAAGATATAAAAGTTTCGTCCACCTTTACAAAGGTGGCAGGGTCAAGGGACAGCGTCCCTT
>CAZINI010000105.1:0-4551 GCA_964540575.1 uncultured Ruminococcus sp. | reverse complement strand
TGTTGGCTGCGGATTTCGCCCGTTGCGACGGGCGACCAGCCCTTCCTGGCGTCGAAGGGCTGGACCCCAAGACGCTTTATTTTGCTTCGCACTTTCTTTTTCGCTTCGCTAAATTATCTTCGCATTCTTATGCACTCCCGTAACCGAAAATATCACCCACTCCGCAATATTCACCGCATGATCCCCTATCCTCTCAAAATACTTCGCTATCATCAACAGGTCTATCGCCTGTTCACCAACCTTTTTCCCCTTCTCACGGCTGTCCGCTGCCATTTCAATAAGCTCGTCCCGAATTTTTACGAAAAGCTCATCTACTCTGTCGTCCTCGGAAATGACCTCGTTTGCCAGCTTTTCATCATTGTTGACATAAGCATTGATGCTCTCTGTCACCATTCGGATAACCGCCTTTGCCATCTGCGGGATATGGATATTATCCGTATTCCCCAGCTTTAAGGTAAGCTCCGCAATATCTGCCGCCTGATCGCCTATTCTCTCAAGGTCGGTAGTCATCTTCAATGCTGTGGACACTCTCCGGAGGTCGGTGGCAACGGGCTGCTGCTGCAAAAGCAGCTTTAAGCAAAGATGCTCTATCTTCTTTTCCATATCGTCAACTATCTCATCGCCGCCCATTACCTGCTGTGCAAGGGGTATATCGTTTTTGATAAGGGCTTCCGCCGCTCCTGCAATAGCGGTTTCCACCTGTCCCGCCATTTTTATCATTTCGATATTCAGCTCTTTCAGCTGCTCGTCAAATAGCTTTCTCATAGTTATGACCATACCTTTCTGAGTTTTAAAATGCTGTTTGATCTTCATTTATATTTTCGATAAATTAGTGGCGTGATGGGTGCTCAACCAAATCTTCCCGTAATATAATCCTCTGTACGCTTATCGGACGGTGTGGAGAACAGCTTCTCCGTTTCGTCAAATTCCACTATTTCCCCATGGAGGAAAAATGCGGTCTTATCGGAAATACGGGTCGCCTGCTGCATATTGTGGGTAACGATAACGATGGTATAGCTGTCCTTTATCTCGCTGCAAAGCTCCTCTATCTTCATTGTGGAGATAGGGTCAAGTGCGGAGGTGGGTTCGTCCATAAGAATGACCTCGGGCTTTACCGCCAACGCTCTTGCTATGCACAGACGCTGCTGCTGTCCGCCCGAAAGTCCCAGTGCGGAACGCTTCAGACGGTCGCTGACTTCATTCCAGATAGACGCCTTTTTCAGGCTTTCCTCCACAATATCGTCCAGATCCGACTTGCGGCGGATACCGTGAGTTCTCGGTCCGTAGGCGATATTATCGTAAATGGACATAGGGAACGGGTTCGGCTTCTGAAAGACCATTCCCACATTTTTTCGGAGATAGGTTATCTCCATATCCTTGTAAATATCAACGCCGTCAAGGGTGACCTTTCCCGTAATTCGGCAGCCTTCAACAAGGTCGTTCATACGGTTGAGGGATTTTAACAGCGTGGATTTTCCGCATCCCGATGGACCTATGAAGGCGGTTATCTCATTTGGGGAAATGTCTATATTCACATTTTTCAGTGCATGAAATTCCGAATAGTAAAGGTCAAGTCCGCTGACGGATATTTTATTTTCGGGCATATCAATTATCCTTTCAAAGCTTATTTTTGTCTAACTTTTTGGCGATATATTCCGCAAGACCGTTCAGAGCGAAAACGGTTATCAGGAGAATGACGGCAGTTGCGGCGGCGTCATCGGTGTGCAGACCCTCTCTCGAAAGCTGATACATATGGATAGAAAGCGTTCTGCCCGACATAAAGACGTTTTCGGGAAGCTGAGCGACCGTTCCTGCGGTGTACATAAGAGCCGCCGTTTCGCCGATAATTCTTCCGATAGCAAGGATAATTCCCGCAAGAATACCATTTCCCGCCGATGGGATAACTATCCTGAAAACGGTGCGGAGCTTTCCCGCACCCAGACCGTAGCTGCCTTCACGATAGCTGTCGGGGACGGATTTCAGTGCTTCCTCGGTGGAACGCATTATCAGCGGAAGTATCATAATAGAAACGGTAAAGCAGCCCGCCAGCAGCGAATATCCCCATTTAAGAGAGGTAACAAAGCAGAGCATACCGAAAAGTCCGTAAACGATGGACGGTATTCCCTGCAAGGTTTCGGCGGTCAGCCTTACAGCCTTGACTATCTTGTTGCCCCTTTTTGCATATTCCGTAAGATAAACCGAACAGAAAATGCCCAAAGGTGCGGCGATAAGCAGGGAAATTGCTACCATCTCAACGGTGGTGATTATAGCGGGGGTCATAGATACGTTGTCGGTGGTATAATTCCACGCAAACAGCGAGGGCTTCAGCTGTGGTATTCCCTTGATGAGGACATATCCCACAACTGCAATGAAAACGGCGGCTGTAAGTGCGGCGGCTGTCCACGCAAGCAGCATAAACAGAAAGGAAAGCGGGTGCTTTTTGTAGGTTTTCATATCAAACCGAAAGCCTGTCATTGTCATTTTGCTTTTCCCTCCTTGGGCTTTTTGTTGGTAAGAACGCTAAAGCATAGATTTAAGATAAGAATAAATCCGAAGAGGACAACAGCCGTTGCAACGAGGGCGTCATAGTGCAGACCGCCCGCATCGCCCATTTCGGTAACGATATTTGCGGTAAGTGTGCGGACGCCTGCGAAAAGTCCCTTGGGCATTCTCGCCTGATTTCCCGCAACCATGATAACAGCCATAGTTTCGCCTATTGCCCTGCCTATACCGAGGATAACGCCCGCAAGGATACCCGACTTTGCGGCGGGGAAAACAACGGTTGCAACAGCCCGTTCGTGGGTCGCACCCAAGGCAACGGCACCCTCATAGTAGGAGTCGGGGACAGACCGAATAGCTGTTTCGGAAAGCCCGATAATGGTGGGAAGTATCATCATTCCCAGAAGCAGTGCGGCGGTGAATATACAGTTTCCGTCGCCGCCCGCAAGGTTTCTCACAATAGGAACGATAACTATCATACCGAACAGACCGTATACGATAGATGGTATGCCCGCCAGCAGATTTATCATCGGCTTTAAGACCTTATAAAGCGGTGCGGGACAAAATCTTGCCATAAAGATAGCCGTCAGCAGTCCCACGGGAACGCCCACTGCCACCGCACCGCCCGTAACATACAGGCTGCCCAGTATCATGGGGAAAATGCCGTACTCGGCAGGCTCGTTATAGGGCTTCCAACGCTGTCCGCCCAGGAAGTCGAACAGTCCTATCTCCGCAATAGCGGGTATTCCCCCCGCAAAAATGTAAACGCATATAATGACAACGGCAGCTATGGAAACAAGGGCACAGAGCAGAAAGACAAGCTCCGCTCCTTTTTCGATAAACCGCTGTGTTCTGCCCGATGGGGGCTTGGGGAAAAAGTCGGAGCTGTCGCTCTTTCTTTCGGAAATGCTGTCGGCGGTGGTCAAAAAAATCATTCCTTTCATTATTCGTCAAAGCCGCCCCGGAGGATTTATCCGAGGCGGCTTTCGGAGGGTGAAAACGGATTACTGTACAGCGTCCCAGCTTGTGATCTCGCCTGTGTATATCTTCATTATCTGCTCGGAGGTGAGAGCGTTTACGGAATTTCCCTTATTTACGATAACTGCGATACCGTCCATAGCGATAACTGTGGGGGTGAGAGAAGCCTTTTCCTCGTCCTTGAGTTCACGGGACGCCATACCAATGTCAACGGTGCCGTCCATAGCAGCCTTCATACCCGAGGAGGAATCGGTGGTCTGTATCTCTATCTTTACATTGGGATTTACCGCCTGATAGCTTTCGGCAAGCTTTTCCATTACGGGAGATACGGAGGAAGAACCGCCCACAACGACCTTGCCCTCTGCACCGTTTGAGGAGAATGCAGCAGCCGCACTGTCAATGGGGATAAAGTTCTTTTCCTGTACAACAGCCTGACCCTCAGCACTGAGAATGTAGTTCATAAAGTCCTGTGCCGCATCGGAAACCTCACCCTTTACGGCGATATTGAACGGACGGGAAACCTTGTAAGTACCTGCAAGAATGTTGTCAACAGTAGCCTCGGTACCATCAACGGTAACAGCCTTAACGGTGTCATCGAGAGAGCCGAGGGAGATATAGCCGATACCGCCGACATTGCCCGCAACCTGAGTCATAACAACGTTTGTGCTGTTAGCGATAAGAGCTTCATCGGTGGTGCGGTCGGTCTTGGAGCCGTCCTCGCCCTTTACCTCAATGCCCATCAGTTCGATGAATGCACCTCGTGTACCCGAGCCGCCTTCTCTTGAAACAACAGCGATAGCACCTGCGGAAGCGGAGCTGCTGTTTGTGTCGCCGCCTGCGGTTGTGGAAGCAGCGTCGGAGCCGCCGTTTGAGCTGCCGCAGCCTGCAAGGGACAGGGCTGTCATCAGAGCAGCGGAAGCTGCGATAAATTTTGATAAGAGTGTTTTTTTCATAATAAATTTCTTCCTTTCGGGACGTTCTTTAGTCCGCATAATAATGATATATATTGTCTTGCTTGACTGATATAAATATATTCCCGATTTGTAAAGTCTGAAACCGAAGTTTTGTAAAATC
>CAZINI010000104.1:0-4738 GCA_964540575.1 uncultured Ruminococcus sp. | reverse complement strand
CCAACGGACTTATGCCCGTAGGCAATTATGTGTTCGATGCGGACGGCAAGATGGTAGTTCAATAAACAAATTATTGGCAGGGTGGGTAACACCACCCTGCCGATAATACGGCATTTGTGTTTTTATGTTGGAGAATGATATGCAACACAGAGTTTTGATAGTCGGTACAGTTCCTTATAATGAGCGATCTACATCAAGAGCGTTTGACGCGTATTTTCATTATATGGACAAGGAAAATCTTGCACAGATTTTTTCAAACACAAAAACACCGTGCAAGGGACATTGCAAGACGCTGTACCAGATAACAGATCGCATGATGTTGAAAAGATGGATAAGCCCCAAAGCACGGGTTGGAAAGAAATACGAAATAGAAGAGCTCCCAACCTCGTGGACGTCAAACGACTTGGAGCTTAATCACAAGGGTTTTTCAATAGCATACAAGATCGGCGCAAAACATACGCCGTTAACGCATTTGGGAAGAGGGATCATTTGGAGAAAAAAGTATTGGTGCACATCGGAGCTTAATTCTTGGCTGGATTCGTTTGCACCGGAATGTGTTTTTCTTGCGTTTTCCGATGATTACTTTATACTGCGAATAGCTCTCTATGTTGCACGCAGATACAGTATTCCGATAGTATCGTGCATAGGTGATGATTATTATTTTAATGAGCATTTTTCGATCGATCCGTTTTATTTGATCTATAAAAAAACTTATAAGAGGCTTGTCCGCAAAGTGTTGAACCACGGCGGAAGTGCCATTTATATCAGCGACAAGATCAAAGAGAAGTATAACAGCGAATTTGGATTGAACGGCAAAACAGTCTACCTTTCATCTAACATAGAACGAGCTGAGTTTAAGCCTGTAAACCCCAAAAAACCGTATATTACATATTTCGGAAACATTCGTATGGGGCGAAATCGATCGCTCTGCGATATCGCCGACGCACTTGCCGAAATTGATCGATCTTATAAGTTAAGTGTATATTCAAATGAGTCGGATATGTCATATATAAAAATGCTTAAAGAACATGAGAATATCGAGTATTGCGGAGCTGTGCCATATTCCAAGGTCAAAGAATTGATGATACGCAGTGATATAACGGTTATAGTGGAAGGATTTCGAAAAAAAGATGTTGACAAGTCCAGGTATTCCTTATCAACAAAGGCGGCAGACGCTCTCGCGAGCGGTGTCAGCATACTTGCTTACGGATCGGCAGAATGCGGCATAATAGAGTACATGAAACAGACAAATGCAGCGACTGTCTGCGACGACAGAACAAAACTGCATAAAATGTTAAACGAAATACTGAATGATGATGAAAAACAGCGGATCTATTATAAAAATCAGATCAGCGTTACGAATAAAAATCATTCGTTGGAAAACAGTTGCAGGATTGCCGAGAGCGTAATTGATGAGGCGATTGGAGGAAACGGATAATGAACTGCACTATGGTTATGTTGATAATGTCTTGCGACGGATTTTCCGATCTTTGGGATGGTCATGTAAAACTTCTTGATCGCAATTGGAAAGATCGCGGCATTAAGACTGTTATAGTTACGGATAAGCCGTCAGACAAAAAGTATGATAGCGTAGAGGTTTTTGCTCCTTTTGGTGTGTCCGAGTGGTCTGATAGGCTCAAAGCCGCAATTGACAGGTATGATGCGGCATACTATTTTATTACTCTTGACGACTATTTTGTTGTGAATAGAGTTGATAACGAGAGGATAAACGAGATATTTGAAACGATCAAACGAGAAAACATAGATTATTTAAGATTTTTTAAGCATCCGCTAAGATCGATAGGAGAAAACCTGCCCGGGCATGACAGCTTATGTTTCTTAAAGCTTGATGAGACGTACAGTGTTAATCTGTACTCGGGAATATGGAAAAAAGAATTTATATCAAGCTGTATAGATAAACCGTTAAATGCTTGGGAGTTTGAGGTTGCACTTACTGATATCGCTCGCGACTGCAACGCCGTGTGTGCCGTAGATGTTCAAGATGATTTTGAAATATTGGATGTCGTTCGAAAAGGGAAGCTGATACGAAAGGCGGCAAAATATATTAAGAAAAACGGTTTGTATACGGGAGATCGAGCGACAAATTCGGTATGGTTTGAATTAAAACTTGGAATAAAGGTCTTTTGTCGAAGGCACTTGCCCGGCTTTATACGCCCGTTTGCGAGACGCACGGCAATAAAACTTGGTATGAAGTCATATAGTGACAGAGCTTAAAAGCGTTCCTACACTCATGATATCGCTTAAAAACATTTTTAAGCGATACGAATCAGGAGGATAAATGGCAATTTATTTGTGTTTGATCGGCTATATTATACTGTTGCCGTGGATATGCAATCTCCTTAAGGTCCATCAAAGCAAAATGAAGAAAACGGTAGCACTTTGGGGAATGCTCGGTATCTTTTTGGTCTTGGCACTTAAATCAACGTCTGTCGGTGTTGATATCATAGGATATCGCGACCAATATTATATAGCAAAAGATATGCCGTGGGGAGACTTTTCTTATGTTTATTTTGAAAAAGGTTATATTCTCCTTGAGAAGATTTTTTCAAAAATAAATATCAGTTTCCAAGTTTTTACCATGTTTATTTATGGATTCAGCTCCGTTGCGTGGTATAAGCTTATCTCCAAATACTCGGACGATCCCTGTTTGTCTCTGCTGTTTTATGTTTGCTTTCAATTTTTTGTATTTTCCGCGTCCGGACTTAGGCAAACGATCGCAATGGCAATATGCGCTCTGGCATTTGTCGAATTCGACAGATTTGATGTTGGAGGGTGGATCAAAGGGAGCTTGCTTTCAATTGCCGCGATCAGTGTTCATGAGTCGGCATATGTTTTTCTGCTCGTGCCTGTGATCATCTTCGTGGCTAAAAAAATCAGAAAGATCAATATAATAACCGTGATCCTGCTCTTTGCTGCATCGATCGTCCTTAGAACACCGCTTTGGATCTTTGTTAATGCGGTTATGAAACAAATAAATGTTGGAGCGAAAGTATCGCTTGGAGGCGCATTTCTTTTTATTGCTGCCGTGTTCGCATTTTCGATATTTACTTATATAATTTTTTACGGCGGCAAAAGCAGTACCGGCATTCGCAGTATTTCGAATGACGACATTTTGTACGAGGATTCGTTGGCGATAAGACTTTCGCTTTACGCGGCTGTTTTGTATATCGCTCTTTCGGGCGGAGTATTGCTTAGGGGCGTTATGTATATTACGATGTTCATAACGATCTTTTTTCCGCGAATGATATCGAAATATGATAAAAAGGGCAGGATAATTATAAAGATCGTGTTTTCGGCAGTGTTAATTTATATTTTTTACAGCGAGACTCTGTCGGTAAATCAATTTGAAATATGTCCGTACAAGTTCTTTTGGGAGAGATAATTTGAATAGCAAATTTGTCAAAAATCTGTCATGGATATTTGTGGGCAATCTTGTCCACGCGTTCCTGCAATTCGGAATGAACATACTTGCGGCAAGAATACTTGACCCGAGTGCTTACGGAACCATAAATTATTCGGCATCCCTGATCGCCTTTTTTTCATCGATTGTTACGCTGGGATTTAATTATACGATTACAAAGCATTATGCCGAAAACGAGGAAATGTCCGGCGAGTTTACGGGGTCTGCTATCGGTTCAAGAGCAGTCGCGGCAATTCTGTCTGTAATACTGATTCAGGTCGTTATATCCTTTACCGATTCGAACGATCCACTGATCAGGATCGTTGTGTTACTTCAGTCTGCTACGATCATTTTTGGTGTTTTTGACAGTTATGTCCAGTGGTTTAGATACAAGCATTCGGCTAATGTGGTTGCAACAGTAAGACTTATCGCATTTGGATTGTCTGCGGTTTTTAGATTGCTCGTGCTGCTTATGTCAAAAGACCTTGTGCTGTATGTTATTGCTACTGCGGCAGAAAGTTTTTTGTTTGCCTGCTTTCTTGCATTCGCATATGTCAGATCAAATGGACCGAAGCTTTGTTTTAAACTCGGTACCTTCAAAAGTATGATAAAAATATCGGTTCCGTTTATCTTTTCGGCTCTTCTTACATCCATTTACGGACAGACGGATAAGATAATGCTTAAGCAATTTTTGAACACCGAGTCTGTGGCGTATTACTCGGCATCGCTGACATTGGCGGGTGCGATATCCATCATTCCGATAGCATTGATCGACGGATACAGACCTGAAATAATGAGAAACAAGGTTGCCGATCCGGAAAGATATAAAAGAAGCTTTCGCCAGCTGTACTCTATAGTTTTTTGGCTGTGCATTTGTTATGGGGTTTTTATTTCGGTTTTCGCAAGGCATATAATACATATCTTTTACGGAGAAAATTACCTTCCCGCAGCTCAAAGCCTGGCAACGATCGTATGGTACACATCGTTTTCTTATTTTGGAGCAATCAACAACATTTACATGGTGTGTGAGAACAAGTCGTTTTGGGTACAGATAACAACATTGGTCGGGGCTGTCACGAATATTGTGCTAAATAGTCTGCTTATACCTCGTTGGGGTATAGAGGGAGCGGCAGTGGCGTCGCTGATAACTCAAATTGCCACAAATTTTGCTTTTCTTGCATTTGTTCCATCATTGCGTCCTTGTTTGAAACTAATAATTGAGGGCGTAACTTTTAGAAAAACATTTAACATTAATGAATTTCGGAGAAAATATCATGACTTTATTCACAAATAAAACGCTGCTTATCACGGGCGGCA
>CAZINI010000103.1:0-4774 GCA_964540575.1 uncultured Ruminococcus sp. | reverse complement strand
GGGCAAAAAATATCTCGGGGGTTAACCCCGAGATATTTTTTGCGGCACCGCACACGGAACTTGTTTACTCAGCGTTGGTTGTGTTTGTTGGATTGATGCTTTACTGTTTCTTTTGTGTGCGGTGCTTTTGGACTGATTTGTTTGTGGTTTTTTACTGTTACAATGCTGTATTTGTTAGCGGCTGGGAAGGGTGTTTCGCCCGTTGCGACGGGCGACAAGGGCTCTGCCCTTGACCCGCAGCCTTTGTAAAGGCTGGCGAAACTTTTTGTTTTTTGCCTTCCGCATTAAACTCAACATTCAACTCTCAACATTCAACACTACCCTTGACAAATCCCCCGAAATGGGCTATAATATATGTGCTTGCCGCATAAACGGGCAAATTTTTATCCAAGGAGTATTATCATATGAAAAAGAAAATTCTTAATATAGGTATGGCAGCACTGCTTGCAGGTGCAATATTTACGGGCTGTCAGGGAACACCTACCGTTGAGGAAGGCTCGTACACCACCGCTGCCGAAGCTCCCTCACCCGAGGCTATGGACGGTTTCTTTAACTTCGACCCTCCGCAGGTGGGCGAAAAAATCGCCGTTATCAAGGTGAAGGACTACGGCGAGATAAAGATAAAGCTGTTCCCCGAGCAGGCTGAAAAGAGCGTTGAGAACTTTACGGGTCTTGCGGATATGGACTATTACGATGAGCTTATCTTCCACCGTATCATCGAAAACTTTATGATACAGGGCGGCGACCCCAAGGGCAACGGCACAGGCGGCACCAGCATCTGGGGAACTGACTTTGACGGCGGCATTCCCGAGGGACTTTACCATTTCAGCGGTGCTGTTGCATATGCAAACTCAGGCTCTACCGCTACAAACGGCAGTCAGTTCTATATCGTAAACACCCCCGAGGGCTATGTCAGCTACGGTGCGGGCTATGATGCAGCGGGAAATTATGTTATGATTGAAAACTTCGACCAGATGGAGAAGATGACAGGCAAAAAGGTACCCGACTCCGTTCGTCAGAAGTATCTTGAGGTGGGCGGCGTTCCGTTCTTAGACGGCGGCTACACCGTTTTCGGACAGGTTTTCGAGGGCATGGACATTGTCAGGGCTCTCGGCAGCGTTGAAACGGACGACAATGACAAGCCCATCACTCAGGTAATGATGGAAAGCATTGAGATAGTGGAGTATCAAGGCTAAACATATATTATCGCAATTCACAAACGGCGGCTTATTTATCGGCTGCCGTTTGTTTTTTATTACGAAATATTTCGGTTTTGTTGACAGATAATATAATATCTAATATAATATTGGTATAGAATATAATCGACTGACCCGAACGGAGGTAATTCAATGGACGATTTTGATAAAAAAGATAACGATTTTCCCGAAAACGGCGGAAATCAGGACTATGGCTCAAACCTTATGCCCCAAAGCGGAAGCTCTCAGCCGCAGAACAGCATCGACCCGCAGTATGACTATTCGCAGTATCAGTACAGCTATGACAATACAGCGACTGTTCCCAAGAAGTCAACGGGCTGGGTAGTGCCTGTTGTAATAGCGGGTGCGGTGGCTGTGGGTGCGGCGGGTGCACTGCTTATACCGTCGGTGAGAAACAGCGTAAAGCTGGCGTTTACCTCTCCCGAGGAATATTACGCCGAAGCGGAACGCAAAACCGCCGAGAAAGCAGCTGACGATCTCTGGAAATTCTATCTCATATGCGAGGAACAGCAGAAAAAGGCGGCTTCTCCCGATGCGGGCACGAAAAAGGCTGATATTACCGTGACCCCCGGCAGTGCCTTTTACGAGGACTATTTCCCCGATAACACCGAGGAAATGATGAAAACCTTCCGTTCGGTGGGGATAAGCACCGAGGCTGCTACAAGCAGCGACCTTATCTCATTGCTGCTGACCCTTAATCTGAACGGTTCACCCGTTATTTCGGCGGAAGTTCTGGGAAAAACCGATGCATCGGCTGCTTATGCAAGACTTCTTGAAAGCGGCACCGATAAATATGTGAAATACACCGCTTCCGACCTTGACGGGGATATTGCCGTTGAGCCTGACGCTTCCGTGTTCTTTAACGGCGAAACTATCACAAAAGAAAAGATAGACGCTGTTACCGCAAGATATACCGAGCTGTATCTTGATGCGGTGACCGCTGCCGAGTGGAACAAAAAGAGCGTTTGCACGGTAGAAAATGTAAGCTGTCCCGCCGTTGAGATAAGGGTGCAGTTCTCCGAAACAGAATATCTCGGGCTTATCGAGAAGATAGCAGAGCAGGCAAAGACCGATGAGGACATTATCTCCATAGTTGAGGCAATGGGCGGCAGACGTGAGGATTACGTCACCGAGATAGATGAGCTGCTTTCGGGTATGAACCTTGAAGCCTCCGACGAGCCTTTTGCGGATATGACCGTTTACATAAACTCCGACGGCGAAATTATCGGCAGGACATTCAGGGACTGCATCGGCGAGTCCGCTTCGGAATACACATTTTCAACGGCGGTAAATGACGGCAGCTTTGCTTCACAGCTGAAGCTTGCCACTACCGAGGGTGAAGGCGTTGAGCTTCTCCTTAAGGGCAGCTATGAAAACGGCAGTGCAAACGGCTACTGTGACTTGATCGCAAGGGCACTTGAAGACGAAGCAAGCTCTTCGGAAAAGCTTCAGACTGCTTCCTTCAGAGTTGAGTTTGAAAATGTAAAATACGATTTCCTTGACAGCAAGCTTTACGGCGGAAAATACAGCTTTACATCTCCCGAGCTGGAGGAGATAGAAGCTACATTGGAGCTGGACGGCGATATGGAAAACGGCAGCTTTAAGGCAGCAGTCATTTATGAGGGCGAAAATTATGTGAATATAGATGCTGTCTATACTTCCACCGATGAGACCCGAAGCATTTCACTGCCCGCCGAGGATAAATGCGTTGATGACCTCGGGGACGCTATCAGCGATGATTTTGTTGACGTTGTCATGGAAAATATCTGTAATGCCGCAGGCGTTTCGGAGGATGAGCTGAGCGAACTCATTTTCGGTGCTTCTTATTCCGATTATGATGACGATGACGACTGGCAGCCCGAGGTCAATGAGGACGAATATGATTATGATTATGAGAAAAATGGCAGCGAATATCCCGCTATTCCGTCATTTGCCGATTATGAGAATATAACCATACCGTCCGTGGACCTTTCGCAGGTAGTATACACGGCAAACGGCGAGGAGATAACCATTCCATGCAAGGCACTTTCTCTGCCCGATAAGCTTGTACGCACGGAAACGCCGCTGGATCCGTATACGGGAAAATATTTCTTCAATGATGACTATACCGTTACGGTTTATATCGAAAATGAAAAGAAAACTACCCTCAGTGCAGACGTGTCACAGTGCAAATTTTTCTCGGTAGATGAAGGCGGACAGTATACCCTTGACCTTCGTATAAACGGCATCGGCATAGGCTCAAAGCCCTCAGAGATAGAAGCCGCTCTGGGCACTCCCTCCGAGGTTTATGACTATGACGGCGAGATGACCTACTATTATTACGACAAAAGCACGCTGACTCTTATTGAGATTCTGGCAGATGATTACGGCGTTTACAGAATAAGCATTGGTGCAAATATTAAGTATATGGATCAGTAATTATGGGAAATAACAGGAATTTTTCGGCGTTGGACGTTTGTCACGCCATTTTGAAAAAACACGTTAAACAGGGCGACCTCTGCATTGACGCAACAGCGGGCAGGGGATTTGATACGGCGTATCTTTGCAGTCTGACGGGCAGCGAGGGTGTTGTCCACAGCTTTGATATTCAGCAGGACGCCATCGACAGCACCGCCGCACTGCTGAAAGAGCGGGGGCTTTCGGATATTGCAAGGCTGCATCTGGACAGTCACAGCCATATGGACAGCTATGCCGAGGACGGCACAGTGTCCTGCATAACCTTTAACTTTGGCTGGCTGCCCGGCGGCGACCATTCGATAAACACACGAAAGGAAACCAGCATAGAAGCGGTGGAAAAGGGGCTTCGGCTTCTTTCGGACGGCGGGCTGATGAGCCTTGTTATCTACTACGGACGGGACACGGGGTTTGAGGAACGGGACGCTTTGCTTGAGTATATCCGAACTATCGACCACCGTGAGTTTACGGTGATAGTCACTGATTTTGTGAACCGTCCCAACTGTCCGCCTATTCCCGTTTTCATCTGGAAGGGTGCCCCCGACATTAGCATGTTTTAAAGATAAAAGTTTCGCAAACCAAAATATAAAAGTTTCGTCCACCTTTACAAAGGTGGCAGGGTCAAGGGACGGCGTCCCTTGTCGCCCGTCGCAACGGGCGAAACACCCTTCCCAGTCGCTAACAATAACAGCATTCTCACAGTAAAAAACCACAAACAAATCAGCAAAAAAGCACCGCACACAAAATAAACAGTAAAGCATCAAATTTACAACAACGGCAAAAGCTGTGTAAACCAGATCCGTGTGCGGTGCCGCAAAAAATTTGTCGGGGGTTAACCCACGACAAATTTTTTGCCCCCGCCGCCGCTGTTAAGCGGCGGAAAAACCTATGGTTATTGCAATTTTACAACAAAACAGCAAACGACAGCGGCGGGACGGGAAACCAAAGCTATGCTTTTTCCCCTACAAGAATTTGTTCGCAATCGGTCGCAAAACAGTCCTGTTGTGAAATAGCGATGATTGTAGGTCTTTCCGCCGCTTGACAGCGTCGTCGGGGGCAAAAAATATCTCGGGGGTTAACCCCGAGATATTTTTTGCGGCACC
>CAZINI010000102.1:0-5207 GCA_964540575.1 uncultured Ruminococcus sp. | reverse complement strand
CAAACATTACTCTCTGACCTCTTGACTTGTTCGCCTTAAAACGTCTTGGCTCCCCCACAATCGATAAATACGAACTCTCCCCCATATTATCGAGAAGAATCGTTTCCGAATCTTCCCGACAGTTGTAATTGATAACAACCTTATCATCATAGACGTAGATTGAATTTATAAACGTGTCAACAATGCGTTCTCTGTTGTCCTCATTCAGAATATCACTGTCCTTCATCTTATGAAGCCAGAACATAATCTGCTCTTTGGAAAACACCGTAGACTTTATCTCTTCCCTTGCAATCTTCACCTTTATGTCGCTCTTCTGTGCTTCAAGCTCGGATAAACGTGCCATTGTGGATTCTGTGATAACACCCATTTCAATAGCTTTCATAAAATTACCGATTGCCTTTTCCACATCGGCAAGCTCACTCTGAAGAAGCGGCAACACTGTATTTTCTCTATGCTGAAACTCAAATACACGCTCTGCAATGCTGTCAAGGATAACGTCATTCATAACGGTTTTTACAGTACGCTCAATCACCATATCTTCTATTTCAGCCTTGCGAAGAGCCTTCCTGCCGCACTTGCGCTTCTTGGCGTTCGCACACTTGTAATAGTGATAAACCTTGTTGTTCGTACTGCTCGTTCCCGATTCTCCCACCATCATTCCACCGCAATCACCACAGCGGAGCTTTGTTGAAAGAATATACTTGATGTCAGCTTTCATCGTGGCAGGTGCGTGCCTGTTCTTCTCCAACCTCTGCTGTGCAAGAGCAAACAGTTCGTCCGAAATCACCGCAGGAATACCATTCGGAACAACCACATCTCGATACTGATATTCCCCTATGTACTTGCGATTCTGTAAAATCGTTGAAACCGAAGTCTTTGTAAGCGGCTTGCCCTGTGAGGACAACACTCCGTGGCTGTTCAAAAACTCTACAATATCCTTTATCGGTCTGCCGTTCACATACATCATAAACGCTTCACGAACCAACGGAGCCACAAGCTCATCAAGCTGATAATGCTTGTTCTCGTCGATCTTGAAGCCAACGGGAACAAATCCGCCGTTGTACTGACATTTCAGAGCATTTTCCGTCATACCACGAATAACCTTTTCGGACAGCTCCGCCGAGTAGTATTCCGCATATCCTTCAAGCACCGATTCAAGGATAATACCCTCTGCACCCTCGGAAATGACCTCCGTCGCAGATACGACCTTGACACCATTCTTGCGAAGCATAGCCTTGTAATGTGCGCTGTCATAGCGATTTCGTGCAAATCTGTCAAGCTTCCAAACGATAATCGCATTGAACTGTCCCTTTGCACTATCCTTTATCATCTTCTGAAATTCGGGGCGGTTATCCGTTTTCGCCGACATTGCCCTGTCAATGTATGTATCTATCAGCGTATAATTATTTCGCTCCGCAAAAGCCCTGCACTCACGAAGCTGTCCCTCGATACTCTCCTCACGCTGATTGTCGCAGGAATATCTTGCGTAGATTACTGCATTCATTTTAACTCCTCCATTTTGTTTGAATTTGCGTTTACTATCATAATCAGTATATCATATTTCAGCCCGCCTATCAACGCTTTAAAGCGGTAAATTCGATATTTTATCTACACATTTCACACTCCGAATACACACCATTTCACACACCTCAAATGCCCATAAATAAAGGGTTACACGCCTACACACCTAAAAATGAAATTCATATATAATATATTGAAATATAAATTATGCAGCCTGCTTTTCGGTCTGCATTTCAAGGAACTCCGCAAACTCAGCCTGTCCCTTTTCGGACTGAAAATACTCAAGCATTGCATAGTAAAAGCTCATTGCAAGAGAATTGAGCTGTTCCTCGGGAATGTTGTATTCTGTTTTTCTGTTAAGCTCTATCACCATAAATCTCACCTCCGTGTATAGAATTTGCAAAGTGGTGTGTAGGCGTGTAAACGGCTATAATACGTCATTCAGGGTGTGTAAATGCCGTGTGTTTGGCGTGTATTTATGCAACAAATGGTGTGTAACTCGTCCGTATGCCCTTGAAGCCCCGGACGTGATTATTGTCCTTCTTTATGTTGGTTGTGTAACGGATATTGTATGTCTGGGAGTGATTTCGCAGCCAACTTGTAAATGAATCCTGCTTCTGCTGAACAAGCCCATTTATCGAACACCAATGACAATATCCGCCGTACAGCTGATTGGAGCTGACTTCATAATCAGCTCCGAAGGATATATATTCCCTGTCATCGAGGAACTCGGGAATGTTGCAGTTATCCGAAGCCATATCCGAAAGATTACACTTCGTTCTTTCGGATATGGTAAATCGGAAATTGTTCGCAATCAGCCTTTTCAAGCCTTCAAACATCCAAAGGAAAATCAAGTCTTTTTCCGCTATGAATTTGTCCGTAATGTTCGGATCGGGAACCCTGTCTTTGGGAACGGGATTTGTTGTCAGAATAATCAGCCGTCTTGTAAATCCATCGGATTTATCATACAACGCTTTCGGAGATCCGTTCCCGAAGCAAATAAATCGTGAATACAAATCAGCCTGCATTGACTGAACGCCCTTTGCTTCGACCTCAACGGGTATTCTGGACGTTATCAGATTCTTTATCGTTCCCGTTGAAGGGAAAGCCGCCATCTGAACATCATCATCGACCATAACGAGCTTATTCAGCAGCTTGTAGCGTGAAAAACGGTTTGTTTCAAGGGAATGGAAATTGCCCGTAACCATTGAGCTGCCGAAAATGCTCTGCATAACCACTCCGATGCAGCTCTTACCCTCACCGCCGTTTCCGATTATGAACAACGCTTTCTGTGCATTTGTCAGCGGAATAAGGCAGTAGCCGAGATACTCCTGCAGGGTGATAATATCCTCGCTGTCGAGCAAATCATCAAGAAATTTCAAAAAATCTATCGGGAGCCTTTTCTCTGCAGGATCATAGTTCACGTTCATTCTGTGAGCGCAGAAACGTATTTCGGGGATAAATGTCCCATCCGTTTTCAGAACACCATTCAGAACGTGGATTTCATCGGGCAATGCAATTATGTCAATTCCGAAGCACCTGAGCTTCAATGCCTTCATTATATTTTCCGTATGCCTGCCGACATTGCTTGTCACATAGGGCGAAATGGTTTTATAAATCTGAGCGGAAAGCTCATTTTCATCGACAACCCCCATCGTGCTGAAAAAGCTGCCGTTTATGTATCGAAGCTGCTTGTCTTTCAACATCTCCTCACAAAACAGCGGTTCGTTTATCCTTTCCTTTTCCCCCAGCCACACAGGTAATGCACTCTCGTCTGTATGCGTAAATTCTCTGCTCAAAGCACTCCACCTCCCTTTTCATCATCAGTCTTTCTTCCCTGTTTCCGTTAAGGAAACTATCAAATATGTACTCGCAATAATCAAGCGTATTTATGCTCTCCACAAAATGCTGGTCGGGAATATCATCAGCCGATTCGGGAGCATTGCTCCGCCATTCAAGCAGCAGTTTGTGATACTCCGACAGCACATTAAATGCGTGATTCTCCCACTCGGCATAGTCCTGCTCTTCCTGCCTTTTGCGGTGAATCATAATAATATCGCTGCGACTTACGGGCTTGTCCATATCAAGACCAAGCCCGAAATCCGCATTGATACGCTTTGCAGCTTCAATCATCGAAATGCCTAAAATGCTTGCCACAAGAGCAATAACATCTCCGTGTGCACCACAGCCGAAACAGTGATAATTCTTCTCATACAGCTTCATTGACGGGTGCTTGTCGGTATGTTCAAAACAACAGCACATACCGTTACGGGAAGTTATCCCGTAGTATTCTGCTGCCCGGGGTACTGTCACCCTTTCTTTAATGATCTCAAATGTTGTCATACTATTATCCTCTCTTTTCTCTCTTTATCTGCTCCGTTCATCACCGAAAATATATGATAACCGGTAATTATCGTTTCTCATATGCAGACAGCGTTCAAAATCCTGTCCGAGCTTCCTGCAGGCATATTCGCCCACATCATAAGCATCACTGTAAATGCTTTTCCAGAGTTCTACATCAGCCTTGCTCTTTTGAATTGCTTCTTCCTTTGTCTTTATTTCAAGCTCAAGCTGAGCAATTCCCGATGCCTGTTCGGAAATGACCTTTTCCTTGTCTGCAATTTCTTCGGTGAGATTTTTTATCTTTTCGGAATAATCCGCAGTAAGCCTTTCGACCTCTTCGCTGTGCTTTTGGTCGTAAGCTGCTATCTTCCTTTTCAGATCAGCATTTTCAAATGCATATTCTCTGTATCTATGCTTTTCCTCCTCGACCTTGTGAAGCTCAGCCTTTGTTTTCTGCAGGACTTCATTTATATCCTGCTGTTCCGCAACAAGCTCCTTTGCTTTTTCCTTTGCCACTCTTGCGTCCAACAAGTCAAGGTTTGTCTGCTTCACCTTTTCCTGTATCTTTTTCTCCTCGGACGCTTTTGTTTTCTCAAAAGCATCTTCACGATCGGACAGAACAAGTCTTCGGGATTCGGTTTGCCTTACGATTTCTTCCGCTTCCATAACCTTGCGTTCAGCATCAACTCTCTGCACAGAAACAGCTTTCTTTTCAGCGGTAAACTCCGCATATTCCTGTTCGGTCAGAATATATCCGCCGCCGATTAACCGCTTCTTGTAAGGAACCTCGGTACTGTCAGCAGCAAGCTCCATTTCACGAAGCTTCTGAACCTTTTCTTCAAGCCGTTTTTCTTCCTTATACAGCTCAACGGACTTGCTCCCCACCGATTTTTTCGGCGGGGCAAGCTCGATATCATATCTTATACAGATACTTTTCAGCACCTCATATTCCGACTGCCGCCAACGGGCAATAGCGTCCTTGCCTGTTCCGAAGCCCATTTCCTTTAATGCCTGTGCAATACCATTCTGAACGGGAATACCTCTTGAATAGTGACCGATAGGAACATAATCAATGTGCAGATGGGGCGTGGCTTCGTCCATATGAAGCACAGCACAGAACACCTTGAAATTCGGATTTCGCTGTTCAAAGCCGTTCATATACTCGGTCAGCACAGCCTTTGCTATTTCCGCATCGACAGTGCCAACACCTGTGTCCTTCATATCTCCGATCTGGACAACGTCCTCGTAAAAGCTCTTACGCTTATCCGCAGACGTGACCACATTCGGAGAATATCCCCTGCCGAACTGATGCTCATAGTAGCTTACAGTTATCTTTCGGTCAT
>CAZINI010000101.1:0-5547 GCA_964540575.1 uncultured Ruminococcus sp. | reverse complement strand
AATCCGCAGCTAACAATCCACACTCAGCCAACATAAAAAACCACAAACAAATCAGCAAAAAAGCACCGCACACAAAATAAACAGTAAAGCATCTATCTCCCATATATAACAAAAGCCGTGTAAAACATTCCGTGTGCGGTGCTTGCGAAAAATCGACGGGGGTTTATCCCCGACCGATTTTTCGCCATCGCCGCCGCTGCCAAGCGGCGGAAAGACCCTGCGGTTATTGCTATTTTACGGTATACCAAAAATTCAGCGATATTGCGTGACGGTAAATTTGCATCTTGCCCGTTCTGCTTTCTTTTCCCCACACTACCTTACTGACCTTTGTAAATTTGTGGTGCCCCCGCAAAGGGGACAACCTTATATGGGCGGGGGACAGAACAAACCCTAACGCAAAGCGGGGAGCTTTCCAATGCAAACATGCATTGCCCCTAACGGTTTTCCCCGAATTATTCCGCTAGGAAGAATTTGCATTCACTCTTTTCCCTTTCACCCCACCCTCTTTGCCCCGCTTTACATTTTGATTTATGATATAGTATAGTGACTTTTTAGGGTAGTTTGTTTTTATGTTTCCCGCCTGTCACTTTACTGACCTTTGTCGGTTTGTAATACCACATTTTCGATAACAAAATTAAAAATTATGCATTATGCATTATGAATTATAAATTATTCTGCCTGTTACCTTACTGACATATGTCGGTTTGTAATACCACATTTTCGATAACAAAATTAATAATTATGCATTATGCATTATGAATTATGCATTAAAGATTGTGCATTATGAATTATGCATTAAAGATTGTGAATTGTAAATTTTTTATGCAGCTATTGCAATTCCTAGTAAACTGATATATAATATAAGCAATGAACCGCTTTGCGGAAAGAAAGGAAAGTTCAAATGGAAAAGCGTTTCGTATATGCGGATAATTCCGCAACCACAAAAATCTCCAAGGAAGTCCTTGAAGCAATGATGCCGTACCTGACGGACTGCTACGGCAATCCGTCCTCAATATACAAGCTCGGCAGAGATGCCAAACGTGCTATCGAAACCGCAAGGGAAAAATGTGCCGACGCTCTCGGCTGCTCCCCCTCGGAAATATATTTCACGGGCGGCGGCTCGGAGTCGGATAACTGGGCTGTTACGGGCACTGCCCGCAAGCTTGCGGCTTCGGGTAAAAAGCATATCATCACCACCGCCGTGGAGCATCACGCTATCCTGCATACCTGTGCCGCACTTGAAAAAGAGGGCTTTGAGGTGACATATCTCCCCGTGGACAGCGAGGGAAAGCTGTCCCTGACTGAGCTGGAAAATGCTATCCGTCCCGACACGGCACTTGTCACCGTTATGTACGCAAACAACGAGATAGGCGTTATCAATCCTATTTCCGAAATAGGCAAGATCTGCCGCAAAAAGGGAGTTCTCTTCCACACGGACGCCGTTCAGGCAGTGGGAAATGTCCCCATAAACGTCACCGAACAGAACATTGATATGCTGTCGCTTTCGGGGCACAAAATACACGCTCAGAAGGGCGTTGGCATACTGTTTGTTCGAAAGGGCATTACCCTGCCGAACCTTATCAACGGCGGCGGACAGGAGCGTTCAAAGCGTGCGGGAACGGAGAATGTCCCCGCAATTGTGGGGCTGGGCGTTGCTCTGGAAAACGCCGTTTCGGATATTCCCGGAAAGATAGAAAAGGTGTCGAAAAAGCGGGACAGGCTCATTGACGGGCTTCTGAAAATGGAACGCACCCGCTTAAACGGTTCCCGTACCGACAGGCTTTGCGGAAATGTGAACATTTCCGTCGAGGGCGTTGAGGGCGAATCGCTGCTGCTGTCCCTTGACCTGAGGGGAATATGTGCGTCAAGCGGCTCTGCCTGCACCTCGGGTTCGCTGGACCCGTCCCACGTCCTGCTTGCTCTGGGACTGCCCCACGAGGTCGCACACGGTTCGCTGAGGCTGTCCATTTCGGACGAAACCACCGATGAGGATATTGACTACATTCTGGAGGTCGTTCCCGAAGTGGTGGACAAGCTTCGTGCAATGTCGCCCTTATGGGAACGCATTAAGAAAGCCGAAAAATAAGGGTCGGCTCTTTGTCAATTAAGTGCAGTAAATATAGTTTGTTGCTCGGTACCGTAAAAGCCAATTGATCGGTACATTTCTAAGGAGGAATTTTTATGTTATACAGCGAAAAGGTAATGGATCACTTTTCAAATCCCCGAAATGTGGGAGAAATAGAAAATGCCGACGGCATAGGCGAGGTCGGCAACGCAAAATGCGGCGATATTATGAAAATGTATCTGAAAATAGACGGTGGCGTTATCACCGACGTTAAGTTCAAGACCTTCGGCTGCGGTGCGGCGATCGCTACATCGTCCATTGCAACGGAAATGGTCAAGGGCAAGACCATAGAAGAAGCCCTGAAGCTGACCAACAAGGCAGTTGTGGAAGCCTTGGACGGTCTGCCGCCCGTAAAGCTGCACTGCTCGGTTCTTGCCGAACAGGCAATGAAATCCGCCCTTTCCGACTATTACCGCCGACAGGGCATCGACCCCATTCCCATCGTTGGCGAAATAGGCGAATGTGAAGCTTGTCACTGATTTTTTGCGAATATGAAAGCTCCCCTCCCCATCGGCTGAACCGATAGGAAGGGGAGTTTTTTACTCGAAAAATCCTTTGTCGTCGGGGTCTGCTTCGGTGACAACCGGCTTGCCGTCCGCATTAAGCAGAGGTGTCAGGGTGGTCGAATTTCCAACCTGCAAATACAGATAATTTACACCCGTAGCCCTGTCCACAAGAACAGCTTTCAGTGCGGAAGTAATACCATCGCCCTCTTTATATGCAGTAATAAACCGTTTCTGCTTATCTTTCATAATGAACTATCCTCCGAAATTTCAGAAAATCCCATCTAAAACTACTTCAAGAATTTCTCCGAGAATATCAAGGAGAATATCACCTATTTCTATCAAAAGCGAAGAATGTTTCACTGCTTTATCAGACCTTTCTTACCCTTGCCCGCACCTGTCTGATAGGACATTGTGAATATCTTATCGGTGGTGAACAGACGAACCGCCAGGAACATACAAACTGCAAAGAATACCAGCTGATACGCAAGACCGCCCCAGAAAAGTGCCGTGTGTCCGAATACGAGATTGTTCATCGCCGTGTATGCGTGAGTAAAGGGTATTGCGTACATAATAAGCTTGGGGACTGTGGACATAGTGTTTACATCGGCAAACATTGTCACAAAGAAGGGGATCATTGTAAAGAGCATAATGGGCATTGTCAGCGTCTGAACGGACTTAATGTCAGTCGCCATTGCACCAAGCAGCAGGGAAACGGCAAGAGCTATCATTACCGAAACGAATATCTGAATGCCGAAGAGAACGTAGCTGCCCACGGAAATGCTCATTCCCAGCTCGCCCATAGCCTGAATAGCGTTCATAACGCCGTCAGCATCGGCTGCGACCTCCTGACCCGCAACAGCCATATTCATCATTTCCTCGCCCGCCGAACCGAGCATTCCGCCTATATAGAATACCATGCCTATCATCATAACAACGGCGTTCAGCAGTGCGGAGATAACTGCCGCAAGCATTTTTGCACCAAGTATGGACAGCCTGGAAACGGGTGTGGAGAGGAGAGTTTCAAGGGTTTTGTCTATCTTTTCGGTGGAAATTGCAGTCATTATCATCTGAGATGCCATCATTACCATAAAGAAAAGTGCGATGGGGACAATCATCGACTGCATCATCAGAACCGCACTCAGCTCATCGGTGGCGACTTCGGCGGACCTTCCGTTTAATACGGATATTTCCGTTGTGTTGACGGGAGCCTTGATGCGTTCCACTTCCTCGGGGGTAATGCCGTAGCTTTCAAGGAGAATAGAATCCTCAGCGACCCGCTCGATGGCCTCGATAACTTCGGTGGCACTGACCGTTTTTGCGGTGGAAACCATTCCGCCGCCTGCCACCTTGCTGACTATTTTCAGGGGAGCAGGCTCTTTATTTACGAGAATGCTGTCTGTAAAGCCTGTGGGAATGATGATAACATTATCCAGCTCCAGCCTGTCAAGCTCGGCTGCATAGTCGTCCGATGCAAGCTCGACCTGTGTTACCTCGATGCTTTCTTCCTTGAGCGATGCAAGAATATCGTCCACGAACGCTGTATTTTCTTCAACATAGACGGTCGCACTGCTGACGTCCTCCATAGACTCGGTAAAGCTGCCCAGCATCTGACCGAGGAATATAAAAAGCAGCAGCATTGCACCCATACTTACCAGTGCCTGAGGAGTGATAAGCTCTCTCAGCTCTTTTTTAAGCAGATTACCGAACTTCATTTTCAATTACCACCCTTTCAAATACCTCTTCAAGGTTAGCGGCATTGTAACGCTGTTTAAGCTCGTCAATACCACCTGTGACCATAAGATGTCCCTTTGTCATAATGCCTACTCTGTCGGAAACATACTCTATTTCAAGCATATTGTGAGAGGAGAGCAGGAAGGACATTCCGGTTTCCTTTGCAAGCCGCTTTATCATCTTACGAATATCCAGAGCATTGATAACGTCCAGACCCGAGGTGGCTTCGTCCATAATAGCAAGCTTCGGCTCGGTCATTACGGCTCTTGAAAGGAGCAGCTTTCTTATCATACCTCTGGAATAGCTGCCTATCTTCTCATTAAGACGGTCGCCCAGACCGCAGATCTGTGCAGCTCTGTCGATATATTTCTCGGCGGTATGGCGGTCGTTCGCAAACAGTCCTGCCATAAATTCCAGATACTGTTTGCCTGTCATGGTCTTGTAAGCACCCGCTTCATCGGGGAGATATGTAATACTCTCCCTGACCTTTGCAGGCTCGTTTATAATGCTGTGTCCAGCCACGAGAGCGTCGCCGCCCGTAGGTGTGATAAGAGTGGAGATCATTCGGATAGTGGTGGTTTTTCCTGCACCGTTAGGACCTATCAGGGCGAAAATCTCACCCTCATCAACGGAGAAGCTCACGCCGTCCGCTGCCAGAACGCCTTTTTTGTAGGACTTAGAAAGCCCGTTTACTTCAAGTACCTTTCCCATAATATTTTCCCTGCTTTCGTTCAATCGTTGGGGTCATTCCCCTTTTCTTGATATAAGGATAACACATTAAGCAGTGAATGTCAATATGATTTACACAACTTTATCTTTTCTTTATATTTATAAAGCCTATCTTAAAGATTTTACGGAGATTTTTATAGATTTTTGAGTGATATTCCGATTGGGTAAATCACATTTACCACATTATAATTCATAATTCATAATGCACAATCTTTAATGCATAATTCATAATGCATAATGCATAATTATTAATTTTGTTATCGCAAAAGCGGGGCAAAGAGGTCTGACAAAAGGAAAAAGATTGAAAATGTGGTTCACCAAACCGACAAAGGTCAGTAAGTTAACAGGCGGGAAACATAAAAACAAACTATCCCAAAAGCCACTATACTATATCATTTTACAAAATGTAAAGCGGGGAAAAGAGGGTGGGGTGAAAGGGAAAGGGGATTGCAAAGG
>CAZINI010000100.1:0-5646 GCA_964540575.1 uncultured Ruminococcus sp. | reverse complement strand
TACAATGCTGAACAGTGAATACCAAAAGGAGCATGAACGTCAGCTCCGCATTGAGCTTGAAGGCGGTCGGTATCTGAAACAGCAGCTGACAGCTATGCGGACAAAGCTTAGGAAACGCCGTGAAGCGACCGTAACGGAACGCAAGCAGAAGATGGACGAACTCCTTGGCGATTACAAAACCGTTGATGAAGCTCGGGACGCTTACGGTTGGGATCTGATAACCGAAGAAGAGTTTGATGAGATTCGCTCCGCTATTGAAAATGGTGAACGAAAGGCTATTGAAGATGACAGGGATTCGGTTGCGGTGGCGTGGCTTAACGATTTTATTCGCAGGCTGTCAGATACGATTTCTTCCATTGAATTTGACCTGCTCCCTGCCGATGAGCAGGATCGGCGGCTGAAAGAAGCGGAAGAGCATGAGCGGGAGCTGGAGGAAATCAAGCAAAGACTTGGGAGGAAGTAATAATATGGAAAAATACCGCTGTGACAACAAAACTCGTATTTTAGCATTGGAAAGGGTATTTATGGCGGCAGACAAGCCTATGCTGTGCACCGAGATTCAGGCTAAATTGTATAATAGATATCACATTACTGTTGCTCTTAAAACTCTGTATGATGACATAGCTGCACTTACTGCTTTTGAAAATGTGCAATACAAGCATAGGGTTGGATATTGGATGGAAAAGGCAGGCGAGAATAATGAGTGATTCAGATCAAAAATATTGCCCCAACTGTGGGAAATCCTTTCTTCCCCTTTCTGTAAATCAAATATACTGCTCGTCAAGCTGCGGGGACGCATATCGGCGTAAGCATCCGGGTGTATCGCATTTCCCGGCTATATCATTTCACTGTTCTTTCTGCGGAAAGGTTGTGGTTACAGCCGGTAAGAAAGACAAAAGAACAAGATTTTGCAGTCAGGGCTGTGAAAAGAAATTCTGGCGGCACCCGCCGACAGAGCACAGCTCAATGCAGACAAATCCGGCTGCATTGGTGGAATGGTATGAAAAAAATACATAGGAGTGGTGAAAATGGATTATGTTGATGTGCCTAAAAAAATCACCGAGGAAGCTATCATAAGCGAATACGGTGAAGCGGCATTAAGATTTTATAAATTAAGGCTTGAAGAACGCCGATTGCAAGGGAAAGTCTATCTGAACCCGCTTAAAACTATCTATATATGGGCGGCTCAGGACAGGAAAACACATCAGGGATTTTATACAACTTGGCGTGGATTTAACAAATCATACAAAAGTAAAAATCATGGGAGAACATAAATATAAAAAATTAACAGGAGTTTGAGAAAGTCAAGAAAAGGCTTGGGAGGAAGTGATTTTATATGAATGGAAAGATCGAGCTTAATCGCTGCCCTGTCTGCAAAAGTGAGGGGCACATAGACACGATAGATATCTATCACATCTACACGAAAAATTCGGACAGAAAGTATGTGCCATGTTGTCATAATGCTTATTGCATTATGTCCACAGTAACAAAAAGATATGACACACCCGAAGAAGCTGCCAAGGACTGGAACACGATTTCTCAGAGGTCTGATAAGGTACCAAGAAAACCGGAGAAGTCTGACAGCGGAATGTTTTACATTTGTCCTAACTGCAATGTGTTTATAGAAAAAAATGAGAGGGCACATGGGAATATTGATATCCCGTTCTGCAAATGGTGCGGTCAGGCTCTGGATTGGGGTGATAACAATTTCTAAAATCGAACTGAAGCCCTGCCCTTTCTGTGGCAGAAAAATGGTATTTCACAAAGAAGAGTTTGTTAATAGATATGGGAACAAGGTTATAGAGCAGTATTATACGCACGAAGAGAAAGAGAGCGTATGTATTCTTGATGAAATCAATATGCCGTTCACTATCGGTGCGGGTGACGCAACAGATAACTATATCGGTGAATACGCCGAATTATGGAATAGGAGGGCTGACAATGGCAAAAATCGGCTTGTGGAGTGATGCCCATAATTTTCCCTCTTTACCGATTATGAAATTAGCGGCTTATCACAAATCAATCGGTGATACGATTGAAATGTACTCCCCATTTGCTCAGTATGACCGTGTATATGCGTCTAAAACCTTTAGCTTTACTCCCGATATTGACTATGAATATGCTGTACGCTGCGACGAGCTGATAAAGGGCGGTACGGGATACTGCATATCCGTTGAAGGCGGAAAAGAAGTCTTTGATAAAGCAAAAAATAACTCGCTCCCTAATGAAATAGAGCATATATATCCTTACTATGAGCTATATCCCAAGTATGATTATGCGGTGGGATTTTTAACTCGGGGCTGCCCCCGCGGGTGCGGTTTTTGCGTTGTCGGGAGCAAAGAGGGGCGGTGCTCACATCAGGTTGCGGAGCTGTCGGAATTTTGGAGGAATCAAAAAAGGCTGGAGCTGCTTGACCCCAATATACTTGCCTGCAAAGACCATGAAAAACTGCTGAAACAGCTGGCGGAAAGCAGTGCAAGGATAAATTTTAATCAGGGCTTGGACATAAGGCTTACAAATCCGGACAACATACAGCTGCTAAACGGCATTAAAACAGATATGCTGCACTTTGCATGGGATAATCCCCGTGATGATCTGACAGAATATTTCAAACGATTTAATGAGCATACGAACATAAAGAACTGCCGCAGAAAAACGGTTTATGTGCTTACGAATTTCGACAGTACGATCGAAGAGGATCTTTACCGCATTTATACTCTGAGAGATCTGGGATTTAGTCCGTATGTTATGCTGTACCGCAAGGAAACGGCATCACGGCAGCTTAGACGGCTGCAGAGGTGGTGCAATAATAGATTCGTATTCAGAAGTGTACATAATTTTGATGAATATAAAGGCTAGAACCAACTGCTAGATTTTATTATTGAAGGGAGATAAGAAAGAGTGGTCGATTTAAGAACAATATGGAATGGAATATCTATAAGCCTCATTGATCAATTAACACCCGAACAGCTAACATTAGTGCAGCAGGCTTGCTTTTGCGAACTCGGGAAGTACGATTTTAATGAAAAAACAAATTCTACCGACCTTGTGACTTATGACAACGATAATCTTGGATATACGATGTTCTTCTGCAGCAAGGCTGTCGAAGGACTTAGTAAAAAGACATTAAAATACTACAAGCAAACCGTAGATAATTTTTTAAGCTTCATAGGTAAGCCGCTTAAGGCTATTACAACAGATGATTTGCGATTCTATCTCGCAAAAAGGCATACTAAAGATGGCGTATGTATTACAACTATGGAAAATGAGCGGCGAAATCTCAACAGCTTTTTCGGGTGGTTGGCTGAGGAAGGATACATATCGAAAAATATATGCAAGCCGATCAAGAAAATTAAGGCTCCTAAAATCAAGAAAAAATCTTTTTCAGAAGTTGAAATACAAAAAATCAAAGATGCCGGCATGGTATCGTCAACGTATTTTCAGGAGGAAAGTATTGCCCGAAACATTGCACTTATAGAATTCCTTATTTCGACAGGCTGCCGTGTGGGAGAAATTTCATGCTTAACAAGAGAATCTGTTGACTTGGACAACTCTTGCGCTATAGTAACGGGAAAAGGAAATAAGGAAAGAACTGTATATATTTCTCAGGTCGCAAAAATGCGGCTGTTGGAATACTGGGAAAAAGCAGGAGATAGAAAATATGCTTTTTCCCAGCTTGGCAAGGACTTAAAATGGAATGTACAAGGAATTGAATTAGTCATAAGAAATATAGGTCAACAAGCACATATTAAAAACTGTCACCCGCACAGGTTCAGACGTACTTGTGCGACGCTTGCTATTAAAAAAGGAATGTCAATCACAGACGTTCAGCGTATGCTCGGGCACGAAAATCTTGACACAACGAAAATATATCTTGATTTGGACAATACCGATCTGCAGTATCAGCATACAAAAATTTTTGGATAGGAGGACATATGGCAAGAGTAAATGTTAAAGCACATTACAAGCCTATAGTAAGTCTGTTTGAGAGCTTGTGCGGAAGCAAATCAATGTGGAATGTATTCCAGGACTGCATTGAAATGATTGCATTATCAATTCAGAATAGAGTGGAAATCTTCCCCGAACGTTATGAAAAACATGAAAAAAGGTACATAGACATTTCCAAGCAGTACAGCAAAAGTGAAATTGATACGGTTGTCAAAATATTCGCTGAAATAATAAAGATGCTTGATGAAAATCCTTATCAGGATCTGCTTGGAGATCTATATATGCAGCTTAATATGGGCAGTTCCGAAATGGGGCAGTTTTTTACTCCGTATAGTATCTCTGAAATGATAGCACACTGCATTTTTGATGCGGATGTGATAAAAAAAGAGATTTCCGAAAAAGGCTACATAAAAATACATGAGCCGTGCATCGGCGGCGGTGCAAATATAATCGGGTATCTCAAAGCACTTAATGATAATGGCATTAACTATCAGAAGAATTGCATTATAATTGGTCAGGACCTTAGCAGAATAAGTGCGTTAATGGCGTACATTGTGCTTTCTATGCTTGGCTGCCAAGCGATTATAAAAATAGGAGATACACTAAGCGAACCATATACTTCTTTTTTTCAAGAAGTATATGAAAATGATATTTGGTACACGCCAATATTTGCATTAGAAGCGGGGTTTTGGAAAAAAATCTGAGTGAATTTATGGGAGGTACATAATGACAGCTAATGACTGGAAAAATGTCGAAGAAAAGCTAAATCGCTATTACTCAGTTCAATTAAGCATAGATAACTATGATGTTACTCTGCGTATTATCCCACATGGTATGCGTTTGGACATATTGGTATATGTAAACGGCTGTGTCGACGCTTCGGATATCTTGAACGACACCGATATACGCAGGAGATTTTATCAAATGCACGCTAACAGCGTCCTTACTGCTAAGGATAAAAAGCTTATGAGAGGATATCAAAGGCTAAGCGGAAAGAGATTGAGGAAAATTCAAAGTTTTATTGGTATGAACCGTTCTGGCAGTCTTTTCGCTCACTTAAACGGCATTTTATAAATAATAACAAGTCGATAGAATTGGTAAATTCATAAAGGAGGTATATATGAGCCTGACAGAACAGCTGGTTAATGAGCTTACGCTTGACGATCTGGACGAAGAACAGCGTGCACTGGCGGAGTGCCTTGGGCTGGACGCATACAAGCGTCTGCTGCTGAACTATGCAGGCTCCCCGATAAATGTCAGAATGCCTAACAGGGTCACGCTGCCGCTTCGCAATAAGGAAATACGCAGTGAGTTCAACGGTTATAACTGGGGTGAACTTGCAAGGAAATATAATCTTAACGAAAAAACTATCAGAAATATTGTCAGAGGCGAACATACTCGTATTCGTTCCGAACCGTTGGACGGACAAGCTTCGCTATTTGATGATGATGACTAAAAAGTTAAGGAATACAGAGCAATAAAATTCGTGAATGGAATCTAAGAAATATATATGGTACACTTATGCTATACAAAGCGTGAGCGTACCATTTTTTTATTTAGGGGGAGCGGGTAGATATATGGCAAACGAAATTATTATGATGGTAATATCGACAGTAATGTCAGCTGTATCGGCTATCATAGGATATTTTTTAAAAGCTACTATGGGGCGAGTAGACAAGGCTGAAAGCAAGCTGCAGG
>CAZINI010000099.1:0-5749 GCA_964540575.1 uncultured Ruminococcus sp. | reverse complement strand
GATATGTACGTTATCGTAAACGACCACTGGGACGGCGGCTGGTGGGGAATGTTCGGTGCCGAGGATACGGCGACAAGAGATAAGGCTCTGGAAATGTACAAGTCTATGTGGGGTCAGATAGGCGAGAATTTCAAGGATTATTCCCACAAGCTTATTTTCGAGTCGGCAAATGAGGAGCTGGGCGACCGTCTGAACGATAAGGACGTAACCGGTTCGGAGGGCGTTCTGGACAAGAACGAGTGCTACGAAACAACCAATATGATAAACAGCGAGTTTGTAAAGCTTATCCGTTCACAGGGCGGGAACAACGCTGACCGTTTCCTGCTTATTGCGGGCTACAACACTGACATTTCCCTTACCTGCGATGACCGCTTTAAAATGCCCGAGGATTCTGCCGACAGCAAGCTTCTCCTTTCGGTGCATTACTATACTCCATGGGATTACTGCGGCACGGACAGTGTTGACCACTGGGGTTCTCCCACCGACCTTGAAGAGCAGAACGGACTGTTTGAGAAGCTGAGCAAGTTCTCCGAGCAGGGCTACGGCGTTGTTATCGGCGAATATGCCGTTATGAAAAAGAACGGCGGCATCAAGCCCGATACGGACAAATTCTATGCAAATCTTCTGGATAACTGTGACCTTTACGACTTCTGCCCCGTGCTTTGGGATTGCAGCAATTTCTACAAGCGTTCGTCAAATACCACTGCCGATGAAGCTCTTGCACAGCTGTTTACCTCACGGAAATACGAAAGCGAAAAGGACAAGGACATTGAAGCGATAAAGTCCGAAGCAAAGGCAAGAATAGATGAGCTGACCGAAAAAGCCGCCGAGGAACAGATGGCAGGCGTTGAGCTTCCTCCTTCCGATGATATGGCTATTGCGTGGATAATGTACAATTCAAGCGATTACGGCATAACCTACAGCGTGGGCGACGTGTACGACCCCACAGGCTGCACAACGGGCGTCAAGGCACAGAATGTTCAGATAACAGGCGAGGGAACATACACCGTCAGCCTTGATTTCTCCGAATGCGGCACGGCAAAGGGCACTGCATTCTCCGCTCTGGGAATTTCCAACGGCGAGGAGCTTTTCCCCGGCTACACCTATACCATTGACGAGATACTTATAAACGGCGAAGCGTTTGAAATGGCGGGCAAGGGATATACCTGTTCCGATGATGGAAAATGCTCCAGAGTAAATCTCTATAACGGCTGGGTCAAGAAGCTTCCCAAGGAGGCAAGAACGGCTGACGGCGACCTGACGGACTGTTCGGCTCAGATAATGCCTTTAAACGAAAAGACTCGTATAAACACCATTTCCGTTACATTTACCGTTAAGGCTCCCAACTGATATTTTGCAAACGTATTAAAAAACGCCGACCAATTCGCTGTTTTCCGAATTGGTCGGCTTATTTTTTAGAATTCAATAACGTCAACAGCAAATCTGCCGCTTGTTACGACTATCTTTACATTATGCTCACCCTTGGGAACATTTGCCGAATAGAAGCATTGACGTGCCTTTACGCCCTTTGTTTCGGCAGCTTCAAGCAGTTCGCCGTCAACGAAAACGTCAAATCCGCATTCGGGAGTCTTGCCGATAAGTGCGAAATGATTTCCCGAAAAGCTGAATTCCATACTCTTTTCTTCCGTGTCCTCCTCGGTTATATCCGCCTTGGAGCGTGTGCGGTTGAAATGAATATAATCGTCGGGGACCTTTCTGTCCCAATTGCCGCTGTATGTCACAGACGGTTCGTGGTCGTCAACTCTTGTGATGACAGGCTTATATCCGTCAGCGGGAGATATTTTCAGGTTGTCGAAAATGTTATTGTAAAGTCCGCTGCCTATGGAGATGCGTCCCGAATGTGCGTAGCCCGATTCATCGTCAAATGCGGCTATTTCCGTTCCGTCAAGCTCTGCCGAAATGTGATTTCCCGCCGCCGTGAGCTTTACGGTGTGCCAAGCAGACGGGTCAAAGCTGTCGATTTCGCCGCCCAGCATTGCTTCGGTGTTCTTTTTCAGCTCATAATATCCGCTTGGATAAATTCTCAGGCTGTAACCGTTTTCCGCCGACCATGCGTCCAGCTCCGCTGTAAGATAACGCACGCCGAAGGAAATGTAATTGTCCGATTTATCGCTGTCAAGCTTGAAGCTTATCTCTGCCGAATAGTTCGCCCAGCGGTCATCGCCCAGAGAGGTGATAGGGTTCGGAGTGCCTCTCAGACGCCAGTCGGTGGGCTTGTTTTCGGCGTTTATCATCTGCATAAGCACCTTGTTTCCGTCCACATTTGCGACCTCAAACGCACCGCCCTGGTCGGTGGTGTAAAGGGGTGCATTTCCTCTTGCGGAAAGGAATTCATCGGAATATTCAAAATCGTCCGAATAGTTTATATCAAGGGGAATGTCCTCATATTTGCAGTTGTAAACGGAAGTGTCGGCGGTCTTGTCGAGGGTGGTCACGGTAACGATAGAATAGGGCTT
Organism: uncultured Ruminococcus sp.; assembly: GCA_964540575.1. GTDB lineage: Bacteria > Bacillota > Clostridia > Oscillospirales > Ruminococcaceae > UMGS1889. The sequence continues at coordinate 3,272 of CAZINI010000099.1, read as the reverse complement.
TACTTCGATGGAATATGCGTATTTCCCGTCGGTTTCGGCGGGACGGTATCTGCCGATATTCTTGAAATAATTCTCGTCAAACGCCTGACCGTCATCGGGACCTCTTGTTTCCCAAATCGTAAAGGGAGCGTCCGCAAGCTTCATATTTTCGAGAGTGAACGTATAGTTACGCTGCTCCTCGCTGTCGTTGCAGATGATGATGGAATAATCTCCCGTTTCAGTGTCGGTAAGGGTCATATAGTTGTTGGTGGTGTCGGAAATAGCGTGGTTTTCCTTGCCGTCACCGTAGCAGGCACTGTCCACAAATCTCCAGCCGTTTTCGATGAAATGGGTGAAATGTGCCGAAGTCCATATGCCGCTGTCCGCTTCATAATAGCCGCTCCACGGGTCCTGAGCATTTATCAGCGATTTCGGGAAAAACTTTGCTCCCGAATAGTACGCTGCCACGGCGGGCTGATACTCGTACATAGTCATTCTGCCGTTGTAATAGCCGTTGATGATACGGTTGCACACGTCAAGAGCACCGTTTGTGCCGTTTACGCCGCTGCCGTTGCTTGTGACGCCCAGACGGGAGATTATGGCGGGTGCGATGCCCTCGGTGTACCACAGCTCCTTGCCGTAGGTCTTGTTCAGCAGCTTTGCGTTTTCGCCGGCGTGTGTATTGTAATGCTCGCCGAGAATGTCAACGGCATTTCTCAGCTCTTCGTTTTTCATCATTTCCTCGGCAATATTCCAGGAGCCTACCTCGTCGGACGCAACGATTTTTATTCTGCCGTAATCGTAGCGTTCGTCGGTTTCATTTTCCAGACGGTCGGCAAAATAGATTATCCATTCGGTGTCGATTTTATCGGGTTCGTTTCCGTCGGCACTTATGTGTGTAAATTTCATTCCGTAGGTATCGAACGCACCGTCGATAGCCGATTTGTACCATTTGTACCTTGCTTCAAAGCCTGCTTGCTGTGACTCGGAAAATGCGTCCGTGACCCATTTCGGCTCGCCCCAGCGGAGCAGGTCAACGGTAATATCGGGGTTTATAGAAAGAGCGTCGGCGGCAAACATAAAGCCTGCACCCCTTGTAACGTCCGCCTTTTCGTCGGCTGAACGCATTATGCAGGGTTCCGTTCCCGAGGAAGAATTAACGTCCGTGCCGAACTCAATCTTGACGTGGGAAAGCTCCGCACCGTAATCGGGCTTGAAGAGCAGGTTCATTATCTCCCAATATGCATCGGGATTTTGCGTTTTATAGTCCATCAGCAGACGGGAGGAATTGTTTCCCGTGACAACGCCAAGTCCCCGCCAAACGGTTCCCTCGTCTGCATTCACCGTGTTTCCGTCAACGGTGACAGCCTTGTATGAGGTATTCACATTTGCAAGGGGTATCTCAATGGGGGCTTCGGTTTCGGGGACGGTTTCTTCGGTCTGCATAGCAGTTTCCTCGCTTTCTGTTTCGGTTTTATCTTGATTACAGCCCGTAAAAACGCAGGACAGCATAGCCATGCAGGTCACGGCTGATATAAATTTTCTGATATTCACAAGCATTCCTCCCTAAAGGTCTTTATATTAAACACCATTTAAATCACGGAGAAGAAATCGGCGTAAAAAACTTGCGTATATGGTTTTTTACACCGAGAGATTCCCGTGATTAATGAGTGTTTAGTATTATATATATTTTAAACTATTTAAAGAGAAATAGCATTATATTATCTGCTGATTATTATATAAAATCTGCTGTATTTCTATTGCAAATAAATGCAATATAATGTATAATTGAAAGGGGTGATATAATGGCAATAATCGAACACGCAAAATACTATGAAACTCCGCTTCACAAGGTGAGCCACGCACATACTTCCTGTGAGATCATGCATATTGTCGGCGGACGGCTTCATCTGACGGCGGGAGAGGAAACGGTCACTCTTTCGGACGGCGATTCGGCACTGATAAAAAGCCGTCAGCATCACGAGGTGACTATCGAAGCCGAGCCTTTGTACAGACGGTTCATCACCGTAATAAACCCATGGGAGCTGAAAAATCAGCTGACCCGTCCCGACCTTTTTTCAATGCTGACGGACATTAGCAAGGGCGGTATCATCGTGATAAAAAATAAGCCCGAGCTTTTGTCGGGCTTTGAAAAGATGGCTGATATTTTTGCTTCGGGCGGGAATATTTACACGGAGCTTGGGGCGGCACTTGATATAGTTTCGGAATTTTACGACATTGTTCGTCCCCGTGACGAAAAATCCGCCGAACGTGCGGGAAAATTGCTTGCGGAAAGGGTTCGGGAATACATTGAGCAGAACTATTCCGATAATATAAAAATTGCGGATATAGCTGCCGAAAATTTCATCAGCGAGGGGTATCTTGCCCACGCATTCAAGGCGGAAACGGGAATGTCCCCCCGTGAATATCTTACTCATATCCGCTGCACAAGAGCCTGTGAGCTTATCCGCTATACGGCGATGAAATTCGGAGATATTGCCGATGCGGCGGGCTTTTGCTGTGCAAACGATATGAGCCGAAAAATACGGGAATTCTACGGTCTTTCCCCGACGGAGATACGGTTTAAAGCTCCTTCACAAACGCCATAATATCGTCATATACAGCACGGTAGCCGTCCTCGTTTATGTGCATGCCCTCAATGGTGTACTCCGCTCTGAGCCTGCCCTGTTCGTCCTTTAGATTGCGGTTAATGTCAATGTACCGCTGACCGTGCTTTTCGGCAAGCTTTTTTACCTCGGCATTGGCGGCATTTATCTTCTCATTGGTGCGTATTTTCAGGCACTCCTTCATCTCCTCGGCGGCAGCTTCGTAATTCACGGGATAGTATGCCATAAGATATATTTTCACGTTGGGGACGGCATTTTCTATCGCTGAAATTATCTTATCGTAATTGTCTGTAAGCTGACTTATGGGAATACTCGACCAGCTGAGGTCGTTGGTTCCGATATTGATGAACACCTTGGACGGCATCAGGTCTGTGGCACATACGTCTATAACGGCAAGCAGTTCATCGGATATAAAGCCGCCTACACCTCGGTTGTAAATGACGGTATCGTCCCCGTGCTCTTTTAAAAGCTTATTTATCGGGAACATTTCCATCAGGGAGGAGCCTGTGAAAACTATCTGACCCTTTTGGGCGGTCTTGTTTTCCTCTCTGTAGCGTTCAACTTTCATTTCCTTATCGGTCATTTTTATTTGCCTCCGTGTTGATTTTTATATAGTGCGTACTCAATAACTGCCCATCGGGCAGTTATTGGCTGAAAATCCTGTAA
>CAZINI010000098.1:0-5798 GCA_964540575.1 uncultured Ruminococcus sp. | reverse complement strand
ACTACAGATTGAGGATTATAAATATCATAGCAGCCCACCTTATATCCGTCATACCACTGTGCCATTTTTTCAAGAGGCATATCAAATTTTTTGCAAAGATAGGCAACATCATCGGGGGTAAAGCCTGTGTACTCCGCAAACATAGCCTGATTAGCCATAGAAAATTCCGAATACATATTGAGAGCGGAATGCTCGCCGTATTTCTTAACGGGAAGAATACCCGTTGCATAATCAAGGGCGACATAGGGCTGTTCTTTCAGTAATGTACGAAGATAATTCAGATACAGCTGCTGTCCTTTTGTATCGTCCTTATATATTCTGAATATGCAGTCCCATTCGTCGATTATAAAAACAAATGGAATACCGTATTTGCGGAACACCGCAAGCAGCATTTCATCTGCACTGTAATCATCGGGCAAATTCATATCGGAATAATCACTTTTCAAGTCACGCTTGATCGTTTTTTCAAGCATTTCGGTCATCATTTTGATATTGTCGGATTTTGAAGCAAAGCTTCTTATATCAAAGTGGAAGACGTTATATTTGTTAAGGTGTTTTTCAAAGCTGTCGAATCTTGAAATTTTTAGTTGGCTGAAAAGATTCCTTGAATCACAGCCTCGGCTGTAATATGCAGTCAGCATATTTGCCGCCATTGATTTGCCGAAACGTCGTGGACGGCTTATGCAGATGTGACGTAATTCTCCGAATAAGCATCCATTTGTCTTGTCTATGAGAGCTGATTTATCAACATATACATTTGAATGATTAACTGAATTAAAAAAAAGAGTATTATCAGGGTTAAGATAGATTCCCATCTTTACACCTCCCGGAATAATCTTGTAAGCTCTTATTTTTATTATACCACGATTTACTATTGATTTCAATACTGTGGAGAAAATTTATTCAAGCTGAGCTGTAAGTTCACCTGCAAGCAGATCATCTTCAATTCTCAGCACACAATTATCCTCGTCAGTGGTGCTGAATAATTCACCGCTTGAATACCAGACGTTTTTTCCGTCAATAACAACAAAGCTGTTATTCAACTTGTTTTTGACCGTATGCTCTATGTGGTGAAATGTAAGCATTTCTTTGATTTTATTGTTATATTTGCTGTCATTATTCTTAGTCACAATTTTGAAATATACACCGTTTGCAATCAGCTGTTCGGCAGATTTGATAAGTAAATTGAGGTGTTTTAATGAAATATATGAACCTGTCACTATTACCGATTTTTTTGCGGCTGAAATTTCACGGAACAGGTCATTTTCATGATCATTGGTATAAATCGTTCTGAAACCGTCTTCTTTGACATCTTTGGGTGCATAGCCGAGCTTGGCATATCCACGAATACGCTTCTTATACATATTTTCAAGCATATGAACATTTATATCAATGTAGTCAAAAATCATTACCTCAGATTTACCCTTATATTCTCTATGAAGCCGTCCTGCATATTGGGCAAGTGTGCCGCTCCAGGAAATAGGCATTGCAAGGAACAGCGTATCGAGTCTTGGACAGTCAAAGCCTTCACCTACATATTTACCTGTTGCAAGAAGAATTAACGTCTGATCGTCGGGAATATTCCGAACCTTTTCTATCAATTCGTTTTTGACCTTGGATGTGCCCTGACCGCTTAATAAGATGACATTGTCAGCCGAATCGTTAAGCATTTCAGAAAGAGTTTGTATATGCGACATTCTTTCCGATATAATAATCGGTGTTCTTCCGCTTTCAACAGCTGTTTTCACATCATTGACAATAAGCTTATTTCTGCTTTCACTTTCCGAAAGCTCTTTATAAATATCTGTTATCGTAAGCTTTTTATCGGTTACTGTGCAGCGAAATTTTGTGAACCGAGGTACAAGAATATGTTCAAAGGTATGCTTAACTGCATATGTCTTTGCATCGGCAGAATATCTGATAGGACCGCACTGCATAAATATTATAGGCTGATGTCCGTCAGAGCGTTTGGGAGTTGCTGTAAGTCCATAAACAAATTTTGCGTGTGCTTCACGCAGAACTGATTCAAAGCTGAATGCAGACACGTGATGACATTCATCTACAATGATCATTCCATAGTCATTTACGATTGGGTTTACTTCTCCATCGTTATACAGCGATTGTATCACTGCAATATCTACAATTCCCGTTAATGTATTCTTAGAACCCCCAAGCTGACCGATAACCGAAGGTGACTTTTTTCTTCCACGTTTATCGGTTTTTTCAGGCAATACTTCATTTATGGTCAAGAATTGTTCCAGAGATTTTTTCCACTGCTGTAAAAGTGCCTGTGTATGGACAAGGATAAGTGTATTGACTTTTCTTTCAGCTATAAGACCAATCGCTGTTACTGTTTTTCCGAAAGCTGTTGTTGCGGCAATCACTCCATTATCATACTGCATCAGCACAGAAACAGCTTCCTGCTGATCTGTATGCAGTTCACCGTTAAATTTCACATTGATATTTCTGCCTTTAACGGTTTTATCCTCAAACAGAGCAGTTGAGTTATTCTCCGAAAGCAATGCTTCAAGTGGTTCTCTGCAACCCCTCGGAAGCATTATATACTCTTCGTTTTCATCAGCAAGTGCAATAATTCTGGGTTTGCCGTATGTTGACATACGCATTGCCTGTGCCTTGTAAAATTCGGGATTTTTAAAGCTCGCTAGACGCTTTAGTCTGTTCATACCATTTTGTGTGATACCCTCTTTTGAAATATAGATCATATTCGAAATAATAATATTCAGCTTGTCGCGAAAACAAGGTTCGAAAATATCTTCTTTTTTAATTTCCCAAGGTTTTTCTGTTATTTCTTCGGTATAAAGTTCACCTAATTCGGATTTTTTACACAAAACATTTATCAGACGTGTAACCTCTTCCTCAGAAAGTTTGCGAACACACGACAAATATGCCCATTGATCGGGATATGGTTTATAGTTTACATCTACAAATACAGAATTACCACGAAGTACAGCTTGCTTTTGAAGCGGGAGGGCAATAAGATTGCCAAATCCGCCCGATGGCATTGTATCCTGATTAGGAAACATTCTGTCATATGAACTGAAGCTGATCTCATGACGTTTCTTCATTGCCTCAGTAAGCAGACCGCTGCCAAGCTTTCGTGCCAAAGATGCCTTAACAGGCGTTTCAAAGAATATCCACAGATGTGCTCCCGCTCCGGAACGGGAACGCTCGACACAGCAGGGAATATCATGTTCATTACATATTTCACGAACTGCCGCAGCGTCTTTCTGCCAATTTCCATCGTCAAAGTCCAGCACAAGTAAATTAGTCGTTTCATCTTGAAGCATAGGATAAATACCTATCACATCACGGCATAGAGCGTCTTTGCCGCTAAGATGTGAGTATATTGCTTTATCATCAAGGCGGGTATAACTGCGATAATTACAATCGGCACATTTGACCTTTGGCATATTGCATACACCGGGAAGCCATTTGTTTGAACATACCGGAGAATATCCGCTTTTCTCTGTTTTGGGATTATACCATCTCATCGCAAAAACATCTTCACGGCCTTTAAATAGGGAGCGATAAAGGATGATTTTTTCCTGCGAAGAGCTATACTTTGTTATCTTTGCATTTGTCCCGATAGTATCAGAGCCCTTATTTTCCGCTTTTGAGTTTATTTTGTCTATCATTGACAAAAGTTCATTATTTGTATCATTATCGACTATAACATCAGGGAGTATTTCCTGAACATTTAAGCAATTCATTATACTTTTGGCAGTTGAAGATGCATATCCTATATCTCCATCATTGCTGAGAAATACTGATAAGCCAATTTTGGGAGCAAATGATAGGGCCGAATTAATATATCGTGATGCAAATTCAATAAGCCTGCCTGATAAGGTGCCAAAAACTACCGGTGAAATTATAATTATGGAATTACTGATTTCAATATTTTTATCTATTTCATTTTCAGCAGTAATGAGCCGTGACGTTTCTAATGAATACAAATCTATAATTTTATATTCACCTGTAAGATTTTGCGAAATTAGATTTAATATTGAATCGTCTCTTGAATTAGGTATGCCGTTCAGAATCAATGTTTTCATAATTATCACCCTGATATCTCAGCTTTATAATTATTATATCACACATTGTGACTTGTGTAAATAATAAAGTTGACGATTATTTCAACATATAATGAGAAAAAACGAGTTTTATTATTGCCTGTTTTCTGAGTCGGGGTTTGATGAGAAGGTTGCTGAGGTTGTTTGGAATAATGAGCGTATTATTTTGTGTGGGTTGGAGGAGATCGTTGAATAAGGATTGAGTAATTAATAAGCGAATGTAGAAGCTATCCAAAGGCTTTTGTGTAAACCTATTTATTCCCATTACCTTATAAACAGCAGCAGGCTGCTGTCGGTTCATTTATAAAGGGTTTGAAATATATCAAGGTAAGCATTTACGTGCTGTACTTGAATAATTTTCAATTCCCGAGATAACGGCGTTTGGGAACGCCGCGGTTTGTTTTTAAAGGTGTTTAAGGGAATGACGGTTATGCTAGCGACTGATGATTTCCTGACAAACCAAAATAATCTATGAAAGGCGGAATTAATAATGAATATTTCCGATGTTAAAATTCGAAAGACCTTCCCCACAGGCAATCTTAAAGCAATTGTGTCCATTACAATCGACAACTGTCTTGCCGTACACGATATCAAGATCGTACAGGGCAATGACAGACTCTTTGCAGCAATGCCCAGCCGCAAGGACGAAAACGGCGTTTTCCGTGACATCGTTCATCCAATTGATGCCGAAACAAGGGCTGAGTTTGACAGAATCATTCTTTCGGCATACGACAGACATGTAGCTCTTGAAAAGATCTATAACGATATGATCGCAGAAGACTAAGTAATAAGCAGCGATTGTGACGCAAATCCATTGCAGCCCTCGTTTTCAACACGAAAGCGAGGGCTGTACACATAATATTTAACAGAAAGATTATCAACTATGAAAATCACTCAAATCAACGTAAGAAGAACCTTCAACGAGGGTAAGCTCAAGGCTATCATTTCCATTACAATCGACAACTGTCTTGCTATTCATGAGATCAAAATCATACAGGGTGAAACAAGGCTCTTTGTTGCAATGCCGAACAGAATGGACGCAAGCGGCGTTTTCAGAGATATTGTTCACCCTATCGGTTCGGACGCAAGAAATGCTTTTGAAGAGCTTATCATTTCCGCATACGAAAATCACATGAGGGTCAAGGCTGAGTGTGAAATAGTGACTATTTAACATTCTGTTTGCAAGAGTCGGAAAGCAAAAGACGACTGACGTGCATTTATTGTACGAATTTTGCTTTCTGCATAGCCTACCATCATACCAGTACAAATCAGACTCGAAAAAATAACAGGCTGCCGCACCAACCGATGCAACAGCCTGTTCAATACTATTTAAAAACCCTTTCCCAAATCTCATAAGACGGCGCACAAGTGCCATTCCGCCAGTTCTTGACAGTAGTAGCACTCACTCCGCATTTCGCTGCAAATTCACGGATTGAAACATTGTTTCTTTCCATGTATTCGCAAACGATCTGCGCAGAGTCCATCTTAAATCTATGGTAATCGGTCAAAAGGTCTATTCCGAGAACATCGGAAAGCTTTTTCAGCGTTTCGATGCTCATATTCTGCTCCTCAACTTCCCCACGCTCATACTTGATATAGTTATCATAGCTGAGCCCGGTAAGTCGGGTCACATCGGCAATCGTCAGACCTTTTTCAATTCTTGCTTTCGCAAGGTGGGTAAGTCCTGAATTATTTTTTCCAGCTTTC
>CAZINI010000097.1:0-5820 GCA_964540575.1 uncultured Ruminococcus sp. | reverse complement strand
GAGGTTTTATAGGGGTTCTCTTTAAATTACCCTTAAATTTATTATACGAGGAATGATGACAATGCCAATACTTGAGGTTACAAACGTTAAAAAGACATACACCGCACGAATAGGAGCGGCAAAGGTGGAGGCTCTCAAAAACGTGACCTTCACCGCCGAAAAAGGTGAATATATCGCAATAATGGGAGAAAGCGGCTCGGGCAAGACCACTCTTCTTAATATTCTTGCGGCTCTTGACAAGCCCACAGGAGGAAAGGTGGTGCTTGACGGTGCAGAGCTTTCAAGGGTAAAGGAAAGAGAAGCGGCAAAATTCAGGCGGGATAATCTTGGATTTGTTTTTCAGGAGTTTAATCTTCTCGATACATTTACCGTAAGGGATAATATTCTTCTTCCATTGGTGCTTATGGGAATGAATTATCACGAGATGGAGAAAAAGCTATTGCCCGCAGCAGGAAAGCTTGGCATATCGGAACTTTTGGACAAATATCCATATGAGATTTCGGGAGGACAGAAGCAGCGTACAGCTGCCGCAAGGGCAATGATAACCGAGCCGAAGCTGCTCCTTGCGGACGAGCCGACGGGTGCACTTGATTCTAAAGCCTCCGATGAGCTTCTGTCGGTTTTCTCAAAGCTGAACGCAGAGGGACAGACTATCCTTATGGTAACACATTCCGTCAAGGCGGCAAGCCATGCAAACAGGGTGCTTTTCATAAAGGACGGAGAGGTATTTCACCAGATATACAGAGGAAGCTGCGGGGATGAGGAGCTTTACAAAAAAATATCCGACACCCTCACCCTTATCGCTTCGGGAGGTGCGGTTTAATGAACACAATGCTGTTATATCCAAGGCTTGCGGTAAACGGCATAAAGAAGAACCGCCGTACATATCTGCCCTATATCCTTACCTGCTCGGGAATGATAATGATGTATTACATCACCTCATTTCTCACCGTCAGCAGCTTTGTAAAGGAAATGAAGGGCGGAGATATAATGCAGCAGCTTCTGTTTATGGGCTGCGGCGTGATGGTCGTATTTTCCGCTGTTTTTCTTTTTTATACCAATTCCTTTATTATCCGCCGCAGAAAGACCGAGTTCGGGCTGTACAACATTCTCGGAATGGATAAGCGGAATATCTCGAGGATCCTTTTGTGGGAAACTCTGATGATATATGTCATTTCTATCGTTGTGGGAATTTCCTGCGGAATACTGTTTTCAAAGCTTGCGGAGCTTGCACTTACAAAAATGCTTGGAGGAGCGGCTTCATATACCTTTAATGCAGAGCCGAAATCAATCATTCACGCACTTGTTTACTATGCGGTTATCTTCCTGTTGATACTGATAAATTCCCTTCGGCAAATTCATCTTGCAAATCCAATAGAGCTTATGAAAAGTGAAAATTCGGGTGAAAAGCCGCCGAAGGCAAATTATGTTTTAGCGGTTATGGGGGCTCTGATTCTCGGTGCGGCATATTTTATGGCTGTATATATCAAAGAACCGCTGAGTGCGATTTTTGCATTTTTCGTGGCGGTGCTTATGGTAATTGCCGCAACCTATCTGCTGTTTATTTCGGGTTCGGTGGCAGTTTGCAGAGTTTTGCAGAAAAACAAGAATTATTACTATAAAACAAACCATTTCATTTCCGTTTCGCAAATGGCTTACAGAATGAAGCGTAACGGTGCAGGTCTTGCTTCTATCTGCATTTTATCCACAATGGTGCTTGTGACCCTGTCCTCTACGATATGCCTTTACATCGGCGAGGAGGACGTGCTGAGAGATCGTTATCCTCGAAATTTTATTATCGACACATATTCTGTGGAGGAAGAAATGACATCTCTTACCCGAAAGGCGGCTGAGGACGCTCTTGAAAAGTTCGGAGAAACACCGAAAAATGTTCTTCACTACAGCTATCTTAATATTACGGGCGGATTTTCGGGTGATAGGGTCATACTTGACAGCAACAGGATAGCCGAGCTTGAAAGTTCGTTTAACCCTGATATCCGTCAGATATTTTTCATATCTCTTGCTGATTACAACAGACTAACGGGCAAAAACGAAACTCTGACGGAGGGTGAAGTGATAATTTATACCGCAAAGGACCAATATAACTACAGTTCCATCACTCTTGACGAGTACGGTACCTTTGCGATAAAGGAAAGAGCAGAGGATTTTGCCGAAAATGGTACAGATGCAATGATAGGCATTCCCTCGGTATATCTTTTTGTAAAGGACGAGGCGGTTATAAAAGAGCTGTACGAGCTTCAGCTTGGAATTTACGGACAGTATCATTCTATGATGCACGATTATTACGGCTTTGACCTTGACTGCGACGAGGATAAGCAGATAGAGATAAATGCGGAAATATTTGAAAATATCAAAAAGCTCAAAGCGGAAAATCCCGATATTTGGAGCGGTGTTTCCCTTGACTGTGCCGCAAATGATAAGGCTGATTTTTATGCAATGTACGGCGGACTGTTTTTCCTTGGCATACTTCTCGGCTCGGTATTTATTGCCGCAGCTGTACTTATCATGTACTACAAACAGATATCCGAGGGCTTTGAGGACAAGGCAAAATTTGAGATACTCCGGAAGGTGGGAATGACAAAGGACGAGATACGAAGGAGCATAAATTCTCAGGTGCTGACCGTATTTTTTGCTCCTCTTGCCGCAGCAGGCATTCATATGGCGTTTGCATTCGGGATAATCTCAAGACTGCTCACGCTGTTCGGACTGACAGACGCAGGACTTTTTGCAGTTGTCACACTATGCTGCTTTATGCTGTTCGGAATTTTGTATACAGCGGTTTATATTATCACCTCGGGCAGCTATTACAAAATCGTCAGCGGCAGGGAATAAGTCTATGGAAAGATTTGTATGCGATATTATGCGATTTGCAGGGTTCAACCTGATAGCGACCTTAATGATACCTGCGGCAATGCTTATCTCGGCAATAAGGGTTATATTTGATATTTTGGACAGAATTTCCAAAAAAACTGACCGGAGGAACCAATGAAGAAAATGCTCAAAGGAATAAAAAGAATGCTGCTTGTGACTGTACTTATTCTGATACTTGGTGCATTGGCGGTTACGGGATATTATACTTACCTGGGATATGAAATGTACAGCACTGCCCTTGAGGAAAAAAGCGTTTCGGAAATGGCGGCGGACATAAAAAGTCGCTGCCGTTTCGCAGAATACAAAGATCTGCCAACGTTTTATGTAAATGCGGTCATTGCTTCGGAGGATAGAAATTTTTTCGGGCATAACGGCATTGATGTTTTTGCCATATGCAGAGCTGTTCTGCACGATATAAAGGTCAAAGCCCCCGAGCAGGGCGGCAGCACTATTACCCAGCAGCTTGCAAAAAACGAATACTTTACTCAGGAAAAAAGGCTTGAGCGAAAGTTTGCGGAATTATTTATGGCGTTTAAGATAGAGAGTGAGCTTTCCAAGGAGGAAATTTTTGCACTGTACGCAAACAGCATTTATTTCGGCAGCGGGTATTATGGACTTGATTCGGCGGCAAAGGGATATTTCGGAAAGAATATCCCGGAACTGTCCGAGTATGAATGTGCAATGCTGGCGGGGATCCCAAATGCACCCAGTGCGTATTCTCCCGACAGCTCGCCCGAGCTTGCAAGGGAACGTACCGAAAAAGTGATTGAAAATATGGTTAGTGCGGGATATATTTCAGAGGAACAGGCAGATATACTCACAGGGGAAATGCTGCAGCTTTGCTGTAACAGGCAGTTATTTTTTCGGGTGTGATGAATGGCGTAGAATGTGGGTTTGTGGGTATTGTGTTGGGTGTGCCCATATACGATATTGAATACTTTATCTGTATATACTCACGCTTTCAGCGAGGTAAAGGCAAAAGCCACAGACGAGATAGTAGATATGCTTCATCTGAACGAGAAATTCGGCTCCCGTAAGACAAGCTAAATTCGGAGTTGTCCAAGACACAAAATCTAATATGAAAATAACCTCTCAAACGACTTATCAACGCCGCTGCAATAAGGATACAAACCCATCTTATCAATCCGAGCCATCACTTCAAATGGCTCGGATTTTGCTTTTCATTCACTTATCTTACCAATAAAATTGTAGTAAATATCCAGCTGAACAACACGTTTTCCACTTGACTTATCGGGAGCGTGAACAACGATCTTCTGAATAAAATCGTGCAGGATTTCCGTTGACAGCTCGGTCAATTCGGTGTATTTTTTCGCAACAGAAATAAACCGTCTGATATTATCCTGCTCGGTCTTATCATTATTCAAGCTTTCGGAAATGTTCTTAATAGTATCTGCAAGTTCTGCCTGTTCACTTTCGTATGAAGCAGACATTTTCGCAAAACGTTCATCGGATATTTTTCCGTTAACGCTATCCTCATACAAACGATTGAACATTCGGTCAAGCTCGTCATACCTTTTATGTGCAGCTGCAAGTTCCTTTTTCTGCTTTGCAGCCTGTTTGCGAGATGCTGTTTCATTGTTCTTTGACAGCAATTCTGCAAGTGAATTTTCATCACAATTAGCGGTGCGAATGATTTGATTCAACTCCGAAAGCACGATCTCATTTACAACACTTTCACGGATATAATGCGTAGAGCATTCATCTTTGGTAACGTGATACGAATATGTACCGCACTGAAAATGACACTGTCCCGGTTTATTCTTATTGTGATGATAGAACAGCCTTGCACCGCAGTCGGCACAATAAAGCATACCTGAAAAAATATTGATTTCTCCCGACTTGTTCTTTCTACGTTTTGAAGCACGAATTGTCTGAACAGCGTCCCACATATCCTGAGTGATGATCGGCTCATGTGTGTTGTAGACAATAACCTGTTCCTCCTCAGGAATGTTGATTACCTTATGAGATTTATACGATTTTCTTCTGTATTTGAAGTTTGTAGTGTGTCCAAGATAATCCTTGCGTTCAAGAATATCGGCAATACAGCAGGTGTTCCAACCATAGGGATTTTTGCCGAGATTTGTTCGATGGCTCATACCGATACTGTTAATGTGATATGAGGGACAAAGTATCTTTTCGCTTTCCAATGTAGTTGCAATCTGATACGGTCCCATTCCCGACAGGCACATTTGATAAATTCGCTGAACTATCGGTGCAGCTTCTTCATCAATAATGAGGTGCTTGGGATCAAGCGGATCTTTCTTGTAACCGTAAACGGGAACAGAAGCAATTCTTTCTCCTGCATTGCCCTTTGCCTTCCAGACTGCTCGGATCTTTCTCGATGTGTCCTTTGCGTAAAACTCGTTGAACAGATTGCGTATTGGAGTAAAATCATTGTCCTCACGCTCGCTGTCCACACCATCGTTTATCGCTATGAAATGCACATCATATTCCGCAAACATTATCTCAGTATAGTACCCGACCTTGAGATAATCTCTGCCGAAACGGGACATATCCTTGACAATTACTGTACCGACTTCACCGCTTTCAACATCGGCAATCATATTCTTGAAACCTTCTCTGTCAAAAGTAGTTCCGCTGATACCGTCATCAACATAAAAGCGATAATTTGTAAGTCTGTGCTTTATTGCATAATCGGAAAGTATCTGCTTCTGGTTTATGATGCTGTTGGAATCGCCCTGCAATTCGTCATCGTGGCTGAGTCTGCAATAAAGAGCTGTTACTTTATCTGTATTTGACTGTCTTATCATTTATAACCTTACCTTTCCGACAGTCAGAACGTTATATTTATTATATCATAATCATTCTGAGTTGTCCATGTTTTTATGCGATTTTCTACTATAATAAATTTAGCCGTTAAATCCATGACAAGCCAGCCATGGTTTA
>CAZINI010000096.1:0-5850 GCA_964540575.1 uncultured Ruminococcus sp. | reverse complement strand
AAAAAAGCACCGCACACAAAAGAAACAGTAAAGCATCTATCTTCCATAAACAGCATAAGCCGTGTAAAGCAGATACAGTGTGCGGTGCCGCAAAAAACAAATCGGGGTTAACCACCGATTTATTTTTTGCCCCCGCCGCCGCTGTCAAGCGGCGGAAATAACCTGTGGTTATCGCTATTTTACAACAAAACAGCAGAATAAAACACTGTCGGTCATATCAATTTTACAATAGAACCGCAAAATGTCAATTCTTCCGAAAGTTGGACGGCATTGATTTCAATGCCGCAAATCAAGGGACGGCTTCACCGTCCCCGATGGCAAAAAATTTATCGGGGATTAACCCCGACAAATTTTTTGCGGCACCGCACACCGTAACGAGTTTCCACGGCTTTTGTGATAGTCATTAAATAGTGGTTTTCTGTTTTGTTTGTGTGCGGTGCTTTTTGCAGCTGTAAATTTGTGATTTTTTACTGTGACAATGCTGTATTTGTTAGCAGCTGGAAAGGGGATTTCGCTTCTGCGGAAGCGACGGGGCTCTGCCCTCGACCCGCAGCCTTTAGAAAAGGCTGGCGAAACTTTTATTTATGAAAGCCGGTTTATGCATTTGTTAATAAAAAAATCCTTGCATAAACACGAAAAGTGTGATATAATAGTTTAAATATGTTTATTATACCAAATCAAGGAGGAAAATAAAATGCCGGTAAAGTATATTTTTGTAACGGGCGGCGTTGTTTCGGGACTCGGTAAGGGTATTACCGCCGCTTCTCTCGGCAGACTGCTGAAGGCTAGGGGATACAGAGTTACTATCCAGAAATTCGACCCGTATATCAATGTTGACCCGGGCACTATGTCACCCTATCAGCACGGCGAGGTGTTCGTTACCGATGACGGTGCGGAAACCGACCTCGATCTGGGTCATTACGAGCGTTTTATCGACGAAAATCTTTCGGTAAATTCCAATGTAACCACAGGCAAGATCTACTGGACGGTGCTCAACAAGGAAAGACGGGGCGATTATCTCGGCGGTACGGTTCAGGTCATCCCCCATATCACCAATGAAATAAAGGAAAGAGTTTACAAGGTCGGCAAGGAAACTCAGACGGATATTGTTATCACCGAAATAGGCGGTACTGTCGGCGATATTGAGTCCACGCCGTTTTTGGAGGCTATCAGGCAGGTGGTCACCGAGGTGGGCAGGGAGAACGCTATGTATATCCACGTTACCCTTGTGCCCTATATTGCAGGTTCGGAGGAGCTGAAATCCAAGCCCACACAGCATTCCGCAAAGGAGCTGCTTTCTCTCGGCATTCAGCCCAATATTATCGTATGCCGAAGCGAGCGGGAAATTCCCGAGGATATGCGGAAAAAGATAGCTCTTTTCTGCAATATCCGTCCCGAGGACGTTATCCAGAATCTGACTGCACCTTCGCTTTATGAAGTTCCCCTGTGGCTGGAAAATGAGGGTCTTGCAGACAGTGTTTGTCATCATCTCGGACTGGAAAACAAGAAGCCCGATCTCACCGAATGGGTGGATATGGTAAACCGTCAGAAGAATGCCACAAATCGTGTAACTATCGGTCTGGTGGGAAAATATGTTGCTCTGCCCGATGCTTATCTGTCGGTGGCTGAGGCTCTCCGTCACGGCGGCATCGTAAATGACGCTGTTGTGGACATAAAGTGGATAAATTCCGAGGAGATAACCCCCGAAACTGCCGATGAAATGCTGGGTATGTGCAACGGCATAATCGTCCCCGGCGGCTTCGGCGACAGAGGTATCGAGGGAATGATAGAAGCTATCAGATACGCAAGAGAGAACAAGGTGCCGCTGTTCGGTATCTGCCTTGGTATGCAGATGGCTGTTGTTGAATACGCAAGAAATGTATGCGGTATGAAGGGTGCAAACTCCACCGAGTTCGGTGCGGAGGAATATCCCGTTATCGATATTATGGAGGATCAGAAAACCATAACCGAAAAGGGCGGCACTATGCGTCTGGGACTTTATCCCTGCAAGCTGACGGAGGGTTCGCTGTCCAAGAAGATCTACGGTGAGGACCTTATTTACGAGCGTCATCGTCACCGCTGGGAATATAACAATGCGTTCAGGAAGCAGCTGACCGAGGCTGGGCTTTCCATTGCGGGAATGTCCCCCGATGAGCGGCTGGTGGAAATAGTTGAGGTCAAGGATCACCCATGGTTCGTGGGCGTGCAGTTCCATCCCGAGTTCAAGTCCAGACCCAATAAGCCTCAGAAGCTGTTTGCGGACTTTATCAGAGCAGCAGCGGAGAAAAAGTAAAAAGTGAAAAGTGAAAAGTGGAAAGTGAAAATATAAAAGTTTCGTCCACCTTTACAAAGGTGGCAGGATTCCAAAGGACAGCGTCCTTTGGTCGCCCGTCGCAACGGGCGAAATCCCTTTCCAGCCGCTAACAGTTAAAACTCGCTAACAGTAAAACGTACAAAATAACGGCAAAAAAGCACCGCACACAAAAGAAACAGTAAAGCATCATTCCAACAAACACAACCAACGCTGTGTAAACAAGTTCCGTGTGCGGTGCAGCGAAAAATCGAACGGGGGTTAATCCCCCGACCGATTTTTCGCCCCCGCCGCCGCTGTCAAGCGGCGGAAAAACCTGCGGTTATTGCTATTTTACAACAAAACAGCAGAATAAAAACCTGCGGTCATCTCAAATTTTCAACAGAAACGCAAACGACAGCAGCGGGACAGGAAATCCGTGAAAAATATTTCAAAAAACCACTTGACAAACGTTAAAAAAAGTGGTATAATCCGAATGTTATCCTCGTTCGCATCGTAAGAGTGCGGGCGTAATCCAAGAGGAGGTGCATTTTAAATGGCTAAGGTAAATGAAACTTATGAAACTATGGTTGTTTTCAGCATGACTGACGGTGAGGACAATGTTAAGGCTCTCATCGAAAAGTTCAAGGGCATGATCGCAGCTGCAGGCACAGTTGAGTCTGTTGACGAGTGGGGCAAGAGAAAGCTTGCATACCCCATCAATGACGAGGCAGAGGGCTACTACGTTCTCTACACCTATTCCTGCAAGCCCGGCTTCCCCGCAGAGCTTGACCGTGTTCTCAAGATCACCGACGGCGTTCTGCGTTCCCTGATCACAGTTAAGTAATCGACAATGTGACTTTTCGGAAAGGAGCAATCAATATGCTGAATAAGGTTATTTTGCAGGGCAGACTTACTGCCGACCCCGAGCTTAAGCAGACACCTCAGGGTGTAAGCGTGTGCTCATTCACCGTTGCCTGCGACAGAAATTTCGTCGGTCAGGGTCAGGAGAGGCAGGCTGATTTCATCAACGTTGTTGCATGGCGTCAGACAGCTGAGTTTGTCAGCAAATATTTCTCTAAGGGTCGTATGATTCTTGTTGAAGGTAATCTTAGAACAAGAACCTATCAGGACACTCGTTATCCCGAGGTAAAGCATTATGTTACCGAGGTTTATGCCGACAATATCAACTTTGCCGGAGATAAGCCCGCTCAGAATAATAACGGTGGCTATAACGACTACGCTCCCCCTCCGCCCGAGCCTTTCAGACAGCCCCAGCAGGCAGCTCCCGCAAGAGCACAGTCTGAATCCTCTCAGCCCGCTTCTATGTCTTTCGGAGATTTCGGAAATATGGAAGAGGTCTTCAGCGAAGAGGTCGTAAACGACAGCAATCTTCCTTTCTGATATTGCAGAAACTTTGTGAACACAACCAAAATTTTATAAGGAGGAAAAGACCATGGAGGAAAAAAGAACTCCCAGAAACGGTGCTAAAAGAACCCGTAGAAAAGTCTGCCTGTTCTGCGATGACAGAATCGACAGAATTGATTATAAGGATATTAACAGACTCAAGAAGTGCATGACTGACAGAGCTAAGATCCTTCCCAGACGTGTTACAGGCACCTGTGCTTTCCATCAGAGAGAGCTGACAGTTGCTATCAAGAGAGCAAGACATATCGCTCTGCTCCCCTATGTTAACGACTGATTTTTCTTAATTGAAACCGAGCCGGTCTATGCGAAGCTGCTTCGTATGGGTCGGCTTTTTCTATTGCCGGGGTGAATTGTATGTATTCGGAAAATGAGATATATTCGGGATTGGCAAAGCTTAGGTTAAGCCACAGCTGCGACGGTCAGGCGGTTTTGTTCCTGCCCGAGATAGAAAAATATCTGCTGTCGGACTTTTCATTGAAGCATTCGCTGATAAGACTGCTTTTGCGTCCGCTGTATTATATGGGATACGATGCGGACTGCTTCTATGATTGGCTGAGTGAAAATTTCGGCGAAAACACGGAGCTTATCCGCTTTTTTGATGAACAGAGAGATACCGTTTTAAAGGTGTTTGAGGAACTTGAATTTTGCGTAAAATACTATGATATTGGGTATGATAACAGGGAAGCATTTATGGAGGATTTTAAACTGCTCGGCATTTCCGAGAATGAAATTCAGCGGATTTACGGGGAAGAGTCGGGGAGGTAGGCGGTTTCCGAAAAGCAGGCTTCGCATATATACAAATTATTGCAGCAGAATTTTTTGTTGTTGAATATACTTGACAAAATGTTATATATGTTATAAAATGACGTTAATAATGCTAATTCTTATACTAAACACCATTAAAATCACGGAGAAGAAATCGGCGTAAAAATCGTAAACTGTTGAAAAGAGTTTTGCGTATATGGGTTTTTACGCCGAGAGATTCTCGTGATTAATGGGTGTTTAGTATTAATCTCCTTATAGACGGGGTCTATAGGTTGATTAGGAAATAGCATAAAACGATGCGGAAATATATGTCTGCCCGAAAGGAGACAATATGACAAAATACATACTTAACACAATGGTGATACTGCTGACACTTATGCTTTATCGGAGAAGCGTTTGCGGCTATATAAAGAATAGCCGGGAATCGGGCAGAAGGGCTATTGCTGTTTTGCTCCCTGTCGGTATTGTACTTGCGTGTGCTGCGGTTATCATTTTACTGACATTTTTTGAAGCTTGTTATGTATGCGGTGCGGCTGTTGTTTGTTTCTTTTTGCGTAATCAGCTGACAGAAATATTCAGGGTAGAATATGCGAAAGAGCATGGAAGGCTTCATGCCGCAAAAGCAGCAGGCGTAATTTGTCTTACGCTCTGGTATGGACTTGCTTTATTTTATCGCACGGATATAGGTGAGCCTATTGGCGTAAGTAACTATCTTTATCACAAATACAATGAAGAGTTTTATTGTCTGGGCGAAAAATATGAAGGCAGGCAATATAAGTTTTGCCCTAAAAATGGCGACCGTAAGGCAGATGGATTTAATGTAGTACGGAAAAAATCTCTTTCCGTAGGCAGCAGGCTTTTTGCAAGCGATAATTATTATGGGATAATTATCAGAGATGATTATCAGGCGTTCTGCAAGGAGATTATTAAAAAGTATTACGGTAATGCCGATGATGTTGATGTTACGGTTAAATTTAATTACAGCGGTTTGTCAAATGCAGCATATATGAGCGATGTATTTGACAGATCTACATCATTGGATGAATTCTTTAAATATCAGAAAGAGCACACATCCGGTCACAACTCTGCCGATATAACAGTAAAATTGCCGACAAGTTATTTTGGTTTAACTGAAACTCAGGATATGATCTTAGGATTAACTAATGAGCTTGCAGAAAAAACTAATTGTGTATCAATTGATTTTATTTATGATAAGGCAAAGGACTATAAACTCGGATATACATATGCTTATATAAGCTATTACGGTGAAGTGGAAATAGATAATAGAGAGAATCTGGATAATGTATAATACTATATTGCTCCCCCAATTAACTATTGAATTTTCTGCTTGCCCCGCTGCCGAAATA
>CAZINI010000095.1:0-5958 GCA_964540575.1 uncultured Ruminococcus sp. | reverse complement strand
ATCAAGAGAGATCAGATCATGGTAAAGAAGGCTAACGGTTACAGAGAGCCTTCCAACTCCATCTTCAACAGCTCCGTAGTTCCCTTTGAGAACGGCGACTACAAGTTCGCAGGCGTTTTCAGAGTTGACGACAGAGAAAGAAATATGGAGCTGCACGTTGGCTTCTCCAAGGACGGCATCAACTGGGACATTAACGAGGAGAGAATCCACTTCAACTGTGATATTCCCGAGGTTGCAGAGTGGCAGTACGGCTATGACCCCAGAGTATGCAAGCTGGAGGATAAGTACATTGTAACATGGTGCAACGCTTACGGCTGGAAGCCCACCATCGGCATCGCTTACACATACGATTTCAAGACATTCACACAGCTGGAGAACGCTTACCTGCCCTTCAACAGAAACGGCGTTATGTTCCCCAGAAAGATAAACGATAAGTATATGATGATGAGCCGTCCCTCCGACAGCGGACACACTCCCTTCGGCGATATGTTCATCAGCCAGTCCCCCGACCTGACCTTCTGGGGACAGCACAGACACGTTATGGGTCCCTCCAAGGGCTGGGAATCCACAAAGATGGGTGCAGGTCCTATTCCTATCGAAACAGACAGAGGCTGGCTCATTTTCTACCACGGCGTTCTGACCTCCTGCAACGGCTATGTTTACAGCTTCTCCGCTGCTCTTCTCGATAAGGACGAGCCTTGGAAGGTTCTCAAGAGAGGTGCTTCCTACCTGCTCAGCCCTCAGGAGTACTACGAGCTGGTGGGCGATACAGACGCAGTAACATTCCCCTGTGCTAACCTCGTTGACGCTGACACAGGCAGAATCTGCATCTACTACGGCTGTGCTGACACCTGCACCGCTCTGGCATTCACAACCGTTGATGACGTTATGGATTTCCTCGATAACAACAGCCAGGTTTGATTTGATTTCACCTAATTTAGATTCCACCTCGCTCCCTGTTCTTTGTAGGACGGGGAGCTTTTTTTACACCGATTTTACATAGATTTTTTTGAATTTTCCATCTTATATATTATAATGAAAGTATATGGGGGGATTTTTATGAATGTCTTTGATGATAAATTCCGATTGATACACACCCGTGATATTGAGGAAATGCCGGGGTCTTGTCAGGGAAACGGCGAAGAGATAAACCCCGAGCTGCGGGAATTCATATTCGGCGGCGAACCTGCCGAATTTACCGAGGAAAGACGAGCTGCCCTTGATAAGCTTATCTTTAACAGCAGACTGAAAGGCATTATCATTATAAGCGGTTTTGCATTGGTTCTATTGCTGATACCTATAAAGCTTATCATAAACAAAACGGAACCGTCCTGGTGGATGTTTGCAATACTGTTTGCCGTTATGATATTTTTGATAATTGCAATTTACGAACAATATGCAAACAATATTGCTATTAAAGAAGCGGACAAGGGAAATGTTTTCTGCTTTAAATATGAATGCTTCGGAAAGCTTCGATATGTTATTGACCCCCAGGATTCCACCTGCCTGTATTACGTAAACCTCGGGGATTTTACGGTGCATATCAGCGGAAGTGCCGAACCTGATATGTTCGTTTACGGCGTCGTGATAAACATTAAGGGAACGGAGCATTTTTACCTGCTGGTGTAATGAGAGGAAGAGTATAATGAACTCAGAGTTAAGCTGTCGGCAAATCAACAGACGGCCATACCGAATACAGAAAAACTGTGCCCCCATAGACGAGGGCAGCGAGCGTATTATCCGCAGCAAGGGAATACGCTGTGAATTTGATGACAGGCTTCGCAGGGCATTCGGTGCCACTGTTCGGCAAAGCTCTGTCCGTTCAAGCCTCGGCAAGGTAATTATTCTGATATTCGGGGCATTTTCCATAGGTTCTGGGGCATTGGCGGTGCTCATAGCACTGATAGCCGCATTTGCATCGGAAGGTGCTTCAAAAGCAGCAGTCGTCTTTCCTGTCGTTCTGGGCGTTATATTTATAGCAGCGGGAATCGGACTTTTGGTATATTCAGGAAAGGTCAAGGACTACAGCAGCCTATGTTCACAAGCGGAAATGCTGCAAAACGGTGCGGACTGCTTTCGGTTTAAATTCAAACTGCTCAGATACACATATTGGACCAACGAATCCGATCCCGAGTCGGAGGTCACGGAAATATACGCCGATCTGGGAGATTTAGCCGTGGAGGTCTTTAATTTTTCGGACAAATGGGAAAGAGCAGAGTATGCCTATGCTGCATTGATAGACGTGGACGGGACGCATATGTTCTTTTTCTTCAATGACGAAGAATAACAGGAATAGTTCAATTGTTTGGTGAAAAGCTATAAATACTTCATAATAGATTTGTTGAAAATGAGCATTGCATACCCCTTGATTTTTTACGGGAAATGTGTTATCATATAACCACAAGGTAAATGATATTTACCAAATTCACCCGAAAGGAGTTACGCTTATGACAGGTACATTGATATTATGGCTGATAATTCTGGTGGCATCCGTAGTTGTTGAGGCTGCAACGCTTCAGCTGGTTTCCATATGGTTTGCTGTCGGCTCGCTCGTGGCTCTGATTCTCGCTAAGCTGGGAGTGCCGCTGGGAATACAGGCATTGGTCTGCCTGCTTGTTTCGGGAATTCTTATGGCATTCACCCGCCCGCTGTTGAAAAAGATAATGCCGAAGCGAATAGCCAAAACCAACGCTGACGGCAGCGTCGGAAGAACGGCAGTCATCATCGAAAAGGTAGACCCCGCCGCCGCAAAGGGCAGAGCAAGGCTTGACGGCGTGGACTGGCAGGCTGTTTCGGAGGACGGCTCGGTCATCGACGAAGGCACTTCCGTCACCGTCACCGCCGTAAACAGCACACGGCTCACCGTTATCCCCGAAAAAATTTTAACCGCAAAGGAGTAAGCATTTATGGATTGGATCATTATAGCAGTAATTCTTGTCGTGCTCATCATTATCATCTCGGGAATAAAGATCGTTCCTCAGGCTCAGGTCTACGTTGTTGAGCGTCTGGGAACATATTACGCTTCCCTCGGCACGGGACCCCACTTTATTATCCCCATTATCGACAAGGTTGCAAAGAGAGTTTCCATCAAGGAACAGGTCGTTGACTTCAAGCCCCAGCCCGTTATTACCAAGGATAATGTTACTATGCAGATAGATACCGTCGTTTTCTTCCAGGTAACGGACGCAAAGCAGTTTACCTACGGCGTTGAGAGACCTATGTCCGCAATCGAAAACCTCTCCGCAACCACTCTCAGAAATATTATCGGTGAAATGGAGCTGGACTCCACCCTTACCTCCCGTGACGTTATCAATACAAAGATCACCGCTATCCTCGACCAGGCGACCGACCGCTGGGGCATCAAGGTAAACAGAGTTGAGCTGAAAAATATCCTTCCTCCCCGTGAAATTCAGGACGCAATGGAAAAGCAGATGAAGGCAGAGCGTGAACGCCGTGAAAAAATTCTCCAGGCAGAGGGTGACAAGAAGTCACAGATCCTCGTTGCAGAGGGTGAAAGAGAGTCCAAGATACTCCGTGCGGAAGCCGAGAAGCAGTCGGAGATACTCCGTGCAGAGGCTGAAAAGCAGGCTCTTATCCTCCGTGCGGACGCTGTTCGTCAGCAGAAAATCCTTGAAGCACAGGGTGAAGCAGAGTCCATTCAGATGGTTCAGAACGCCCTTGCAGCCAGTCTTGAACGCCTGAATGCCGCAAACCCCAACGAAAGCGTTCTTACTCTTAAATCCCTCGAAGCATTCGCAAAGGCAGCCGACGGAAAGGCAACAAAGATCATTATTCCCTCGGAAATACAGGGCATTGCAGGTCTTGCTGCTTCCTTAAAGGAAACGGTCACCGACGGAAAGTCCGCCGAATAAGTTTCGTATTTTCCGAAAAAAAGCAAAATGTTCAGCCCTCGGGAGATTTTTCCGGGGGCTGTTTTCTTGTTCGGCAATGTAAATGATATTTACTTGCAGACATAAAAAAACTGCCTTGCCGAATTCACGGCAAAGCAGTCGATTTCCGCATATTCGGGAAACAGCTGACAGTTATCCCCTGTTTCCGCCGCCCCGTCTTGTTCCGCCGGGACGTCTTTTCTTGTCCATAATATTTTTCAGGTCGCTCATTTTTTCTTCGCTGTTCTGCTTGAAACGGCTGAGCATATCCTCGAAGGAAGCATCCCCCGAATTCTGAGATCTGTCCACCGCAAACATAGGCGGCTGTCCGCCGTTATTGCTGTGGCTGTTTCCGCTGCCGGAAGATGGCTTGCTGCCCCTGTTTCCGCCGCCGTTTCGGTTTCCGCCGTTAAAGCCGCTGCGATTGCCGCCGTTGCCGCCCTGCTTCTTGAAGTCACGGCGGGGCGGAGGATTATCTACCGCCTTCTTTATCGAAAGGGAAATCTTCCCCTCTTCTGTGATATTAAGTACCTTCACCTTGACCTGCTGACCCTCTGTCAGGTGATCCTTGATCTCATTTACGAAAGTGTTTGCGACCTCGCTGATATGTACCATTCCGGTAGTGCCCGGCTCCAGCTCCACAAATGCTCCGAATTTAGTTATTCCGGTAACCTTGCCTTCGTAAATTTTTCCAACTTCCAGCTGCATAAAAGAATATTTTTCCTCTCATTTTTATTTAATTGACCGCCGATTATTCAGCGGTAAATTTCCATTAATTCCTTGAAGTATCAATAAACCGACGCTCCGACGGATATGCATAATCCTGCGTTTCTATCGCCAGACGTTCGTAATACTCCTGTTCGTTTTCGTCATCGAGAAGCCTTGCACACTCCTCATTCTCCGCCATAAGCTGCTGCTCCTTGAGCTTCAGCTCCTCCAGCTCTCTGCGTTTCTCGGCGTTGTCCGCCTGAACGGTAACTACGCTTATTATCGTATACGCAGCAGCTGATATTACAGCGAGCCTTTTGACCATTCGGAAAACGGGACCGCCCTTGAGCCTGTTCTGACGATGCCGTTCATTGCGTCGGCGTTGTCTTTCAAGTCGGTCTTTTTTCAGTCTGTATGCTTCGTCCAACGCCATCGCCTCCCATCGTCGAATTTAGCTAAATGGTTAAAACTGTCCAATTTTCATTATACACAAAATGAAAGATTTTTGCAAGAGGTTTTTTACAATTTTTTCGTATGTCGGGTATTTTTTCCGTTTCTCACAAAAAGAGCAGACCTTTTTTGACACCAAGTGCCTATTTTCATCAATCCTTTGGCAATTAAACGAAAAAATCCCGTAACGATGCTACCCACTGACATAAGGTACAGCACAAAACCGCACAGGCTTCCAATGACCATAAACCCACGAAGCACCGCCCCCGAAACCGTGTATGAAAACAGAAACAGTGCAAAGCAGCAGCTCACCCAGAATATCACATCGCAAACAGCGGTGGGCAGCGGCTTTCTTGCGAACGGAACGAGTATGCGGATAGTGCGGAACACGTCGTACCACACCCCCATGACCGCCCCCAGCACCACCGAAAGCAGAAAGAACCTCACCTGTTCGCTGACGGTAAAGAACGTTTCCAGCGGCATAGACGCTACCTGAACAACCTGCCCATCAGGGTGATGGGAGAGCGGCGGGAGCTGTCCCCGTAAACGAGGGAGCTTATCTCCCCTTCGACGGTCAGCTCGCCCGTTTCGGCGGACACGGTTTCCACCCGAAGCTCCTTACCGTAGACTGCCAGCTCGCCAAGGGTCGTGTAGAGGATAACGCTGCCCTCGTCGAAGCGGTCAACGTCGGTGACGCCTGTTATTTGCAGGCGTTTGCGGTTTTCCATAATGATATTCTGTGGGGTTTTGTCGGTTTTCTGCTCTGCCATTGCAATTCCTCCGTAAGCGTTTTTATATATGTTTATTTGCGGATAGCGGAGAATATGACAGCAAAAAAGCAAAAAACAAAAAGCCAAAAGTTTCGTCCACCTTTACAAAGGTGGTAGGGGTCAAGGGGGCAACGCCACCT
>CAZINI010000094.1:0-6003 GCA_964540575.1 uncultured Ruminococcus sp. | reverse complement strand
GGTTAACCCCCGAGATATTTTTTGCCCCCGCCGACGCTGTCAAGCGGCGGAAAGACCCTGCGGTCGTTGCTATTTCACGTTAATTTTGCACCTGGACTGTTCAGCTTACTTTTTCCCACACTACTTTAGTAACCTTTGTAAATTTGTGCACCCCCCGCAAAGGGGGAAACTATATGGGCGGGGGACACAACAAACCCTAACGCAAAGCAGGGAGTTTCCCCCGCCCCTAACGTTTCCCCCTTTGCAATCCCCTTTCCTTTCACCCCACCCTCTTTACCCTGCTTTACATTTTGATTTGTGATATAGTATAGTGGCTCTTGGGGTAGTTTGTTATTTTGTTTTCCGTCTGTCACTTTACTGACTTATGTCGGTTTGTGAAACCACATTTGCAATAGCAAAATTAATAATTATGCATTATGCATTATGAATTATGAATTATAAATTATGCATTATGCATTGTGAATTATGAATTAGTTTAGTGATATATCCGCAAAAAAATCCCCCGTCTTACTTAGGCGGGGGATTTCTTATTTCGCTTTTGATTTTTAACATTAAACTAAACACTAATCACTAAACACTCAACACTAAATCAAAGAGACCGCCGTACGACAGCACGACAGTCTCTTTTCATAATACAAAAACATTATTTAAGGCGTTAAAGAGTGTTGGACAGCTTCCATCTGAAACGGGAAATACGCTGTGCTTTTGTGTTGTCGTATGTAATGTTATTGCACACTGTGCTTACATCAAGATAACGATAATCGGTCTTGAGCCGCTTTCCGCCGAACGCAATGGCGGATTTCACCGCATCTGCACCGTAATTTCTCTGAATAACGGGACCCAGCTTGAAGTTGGTGCGGATATATTCAACTATCTCCTTTGCATAGATAGGCTTGCTGTCGCAAATATTGTAAACGCCCTGATAGTTAGTGCCCGCCGGAACCTCCAGCACGCCCCAAATGAAATCTATAAGGTTGTACAAACAGCAGAAAGAGAAGCCGTAGTCGCCCGTGCCGTAAATGAACGCACAGCCGTCCTTGGGGTCGAATATCTTTGCATTGAGATTATCTATGAAAGTCTTTGTGTAAATGGGGCATACTCTCATAATAACACCCTTGGTGTTAGGATGCTTCTTTACCACCGCCGACAGATACTTTTCACTTTCGGATTTCATCTTGGCATAGTCGGTAACAGGCTTATCGGCATTGGTTTCTCTGATAGGCTCTCTGGTTTTCTGAGGAGCATAAACAAGATGAGTGCTGAGAAGCAAAATATCGGAAATGCCTGCTGTAGCGGCTGTCTTGTAAATATACTTGTCACAAGCATCGGCATCCTTGGCGTAATTCGGCTCCATAACGCTCTTATAGTCATTGTCAACGCTGCAGGCGAGATGAATGAGAGCATCGATCTTGCTGCCCTCCAGAATGCTGGAGATCTTCGCCTTATCGGTAATGGAGCACTGCACAAAGCTGTAGTTCGGCTGACCGACAAACTCACTGGGGGCAGAATCTGTGCCTATAACGTTATATCCTCTGCTAAGTAAGGTTTTTGTAAGTTCACGTCCAATAAGACCGCTGGCTCCTGTTATGAATACTGTTTTCATCAGCCGTTAATCCTCCATTCGGGCTAGGGAACAGATAGTATGAGCAAAATCAAGTCATAGTTATCCCTATTCTATATCTATATACTATTATACCACAAACCTCACAAAAAGCAATATCTTTTTCGGAAAAAGTGATGAAAAATTTATACTGATTATAAAAAATCGGCGTTTTTCACTATTTTTCTTGCAAATATTTATGATATATGTTAAAATAGAAACAAATCAATAGTGGAAGTGATATTTTGGACGATAAATTTTGCGGATTTTTCGCCGAAAATGGCAAACGCTACCTTGCTCAGAACGACTATCTTCGGAAACGCTTCGGCGGAAAGGTGATGAAGGTGTCCCTGAACGCCGGATTTTCCTGCCCGAACCGTGACGGGACAAAGGGCGTCGGAGGCTGCATTTACTGCTCGGAAAGCGGCAGCGGAGATTTTGCGGGCGACCCGTCCCTGTCTGTATCGGAACAGTTTGCCGCCGTAAAAGCCCCGCTGATGAAGAAATGGCGGGACTGTTCCCTGTTTATCCCATATTTTCAGGCGGGAACGAACACCTATGCCCCCCTGCCCAAGCTAAAAGAGCTGTTCGAGGAGGCACTGTCCCTTGAAAATGTATGCGGACTGGCTGTTTCCACCCGACCCGACTGCATTTCCGAGGAAACGGCGGACTATCTGGCGGAAATTTCCCGTCGGACATATCTCACGGTGGAGCTGGGACTGCAAACCGTCCACGATGAAACGGCACGGCTCATTAACCGCTGCCACACCTATGCAGATTTCCTGAAAGGCTTTGAAATGCTCAGTTCACGGGGGATAAACGTCTGCGTCCACATAATAAACGGTCTGCCCGGTGAAAGCCGTGAAATGATGCTGGAAACGGTCAGACGAACGGCGGAGCTTCCCGTCCACAGCATCAAGCTTCATCTTCTGCATATTCTCCGAGGGACGAAGCTTGCCGAAATGTACGAACGGGGCGAATTTCCCGCAATGGAGCTTGACGAGTACGTCAGCCTTATCTGCGACCAGCTGGAGCTGATACCGCCGAATGTCATCATTCAGCGGCTTACGGGGGACGGTGCCGCCGCCGACCTTATTGCACCGCTTTGGAGCCTGAAAAAATTCTGCGTCCTGAATGCCGTTGACAAGGAAATGAAAAGGCGGGACAGCTTCCAAGGTATAAAATATTCCAAGAATTAATCCTATCTTACAAAAATATCCTATAAATTTTCAATATTTTGTGATATAATTATAAAAAACTAAAAAGGAGGCTCCGGCGTGGCAAGACTGAGCGAAAAACGCATCGCCGACAATGAGGCGGTAAAAAGCCGCAACCTTGCGTCCCAACCGCCGCAGGTTAAATATAAAAATCAGGACGAGGACTACAACGCCGCCTATCGGAAATGGCGAAGCGAAAACCGCATATTTCTCGGTCACTCCGACCCGGACAACCCCAACGAAATAACCTATCGGGACGGTGTGGGAATTATCCCCGAGGACAGGGCAGCTGTGGAGCGGAGGACGCTGGTCTACGTTAATTCGGTGATAATGTGGGCGGTGATATTCTACCTTATCATCGAGCTGTGCTTCAATGTCGCAGTGCCGCCTATTCTCGGCTGGCTGGGGGTGCATATCGGTGCCGATTCGGTAACGGGGCTTTTGTACGGCAATGATGCAGTCATCGCTGCTATTATGTATGTGAGCGAAACGGTCAAGCGGCTTATCCCATTTCTTATGATGAAAAAAGCACTGAATATGCCTATTGAGATAGCCCTGCCTATGAAAATACACGACAAAGAGATCTTTAAGCTGGCAATTCCCGCCGCACTTATGACATTTCCGCTGCTTTCGGCATTTTCGGGATTATTCAACAAGCTTCTGTTTACGGTGGGGATACTTCCTTATAATAATATTGTCCCAAATATGAACACGCCTGCGGGAACGGCGGTCGCAATATTCATTTCAGTGATATATGCACCCTTTGTCAGCGAGCTGCTGATAAGAGGAATGGTACTCCATTCCCTGAGGCAGTTCGGCGATGCTTATGCAATACTCATCTCGGCAATAGTTTCCGTCCTCTGTGCACATAATTTAAGTCAAATGTGCTATATTTTCATAAGCTCTATCGTAATCGGACATTTTGCCCTGAGAACAGGCTCTATGGTGACGGCGATCATTATGCGAATAATGTTCAAGCTGGGGGCAGCGTCGGCGTGGTATGCGGAGCGTTATCTTTCGGAGGAAGAAACCGTACTTTTTATCGGGATACTGTTCACCGTCTGCCTTGCTCTTGGGCTTATCGGAATACTGAGATTTATAGGCAAAAGCGGCGGCGGTATCGGTCTGGCGGCATCGGAAACGGAGCTTTCGCTCAAGGAAAAGCTTCAGGAGGTATTTTTCTGTCCGTCATCAACGCTTTTTCTGGCAATGTCAGCAGCGATAATGATAATCACGCTGAATGTGGTATAGCAATATGAACGAGATATTTATGAATGAAGCTATCCGTTTGGCAAGGGAATGTGCCGCCGACGGCGAGGTGCCTATCGGGGCGGTTGTGGTGAAGCGTTCCCCCGACGGCGAAAGGATAGTGGGCAGAGGAGCAAACAGCCGTGAATCCCGCAAGACTGCCTTGGGACACGCCGAGCTGTCCGCCATAGCCGAAGCCTGCGAAACGCTGGGCGGCTGGCGGCTTCGTAACTGCGACCTGTATGTTACCCTTGAGCCTTGCCCTATGTGTTCGGGGGCGGCGGTCAACGCACGGATAGACAATGTTTATTTCGGTGCATATGACAAGAAAAACGGCTGCGGCGGCTCGGTGCTGGATATGTCCAAACAGCCGTTTACCCATAAGCCGAATTTTATCGGCGGTATAATGGAAACTGAATGTGCGGAGCTTCTTCGGGAATTTTTCCGTCATCTTCGGGAGGAGAAAAAGGATATGGATATTAACATGATAAAGGCGGACACGGACGAGCAGCTTTTGTCGGTATCAAGGCTTGCGGACGAGATATGGCACGAGTATTTTCCCTGTATCCTGACGGCGGGTCAGATAGATTATATGGTGGAAAAATTTCAGTCGTTCCCCGCTATGAAAAATCAGGTTTCATCGGGATATTCCTATTATATTATTTCCCGAAACGGGGAATACTTGGGATATACGGCTATCTGCCCCGAGGAGGACGGGCTGTTCCTTTCAAAGCTGTATCTCAAAAAGGAATACCGTGGAAAGGGATATGCACGTCAGGCGTTTGAGTTTCTGAAAAAGCTGTGTGCCGAGCGGGGATATAAGTTTATCCGCCTGACGGTGAATAAGTATAATGCCGACACTATCGCCGTTTATGAGCGGCTGGGATTCGAGCTGCTTCGTTCGGAGGTCACCGACATTGGAAACGGCTATGTTATGGACGATTTTGTGTATATTTATCATATTGGAAAGGTTGATGAAAATGGCTGAATATCAGATAAATGAACAGCTTTTAAAGCAAGTCCTCACTCAGGCAATGGAAAGTGCCGCTGTTATGGCGGTCAATATGTTCGCAGCCGAAACGGTCAGGGCAATTTTTGCACCCCATCCCACAAAGATAATGATAGAAAACGGCGTTCCCGCAAACCTTACCATTGCGGGGAAAAAGGGCAAGCCCCAGGCGGTCTATGTTACCACCAAGCGGCTGAGGGCGAACTATGCTCCCGCACTGTTCTTCGGGGCAGTGGCTTTCGGCTGCTATGCTCTGATGAAGTATCGGGAGAAGGATGTTGAGATTTTGTAGAGTGTTGAGTGTTGAGAGTTGAATGTTGAATTATCATAAACCGCTGATTGCACATTTAACTCAACTCTCAACACTTAACACTCAACACTAAACACTTAACACTCAACACTGCTCTTGACTTTTCCCGAAAAATAAGTTATAATCAAATGTGCGAGTAAGCTATGCGATAGCGTGAACGCTTTATGGTCACGAGGAAAGTCCGGGCATCACAGAGCAGGGTAGCTGCTAACGGCAGCCGAGGGCGACCTTAGGGATAGTGCAACAGAAAAATACTGCCACCGTTTATGACGGTTGGTGATGGTGGAATGGCGAGGTAAGAGCTCACCGGCGTACAGGCGACTGTACGGCCCTGTAAACCCTACCCGATGCAACGTCTAATGGTACAGTCTGTCAATGTCTGCTCGGCAGGCAGCCTGTAATGACGGCTTGAACTCCTGCGGCAACGAGGAGTCTGGATAGATTATCGCACACGACAGAACCCGGCTTATCGGCTTAGTCGCTTTTTTATTTCCGTCCCGTCCTTATCAAACGGGGCGGCGTTTTTTTTTGTAATGTGGAATGTGAAAAGTGGAAAGTGGAATTTTATAGCAAACGACAAAAATAATTCTACTTCAATCCGCACAATGAACGCAGCTTA
>CAZINI010000093.1:0-6023 GCA_964540575.1 uncultured Ruminococcus sp. | reverse complement strand
TTTTGCTTTTTGCTTTTACTTGCATTTTTCTTCGATCTGTGCTACAATAATATCATTCAATCATCTGAAAACAAAGGAACGTGATCCCAATGAAAGGCTATAGAATAAGTATGCTCCGCCACGGCAGGACGAAGGGCAACGATAAGGGCTTGTATATCGGAAAAACCGACCTCCCCCTGACAGAGGAAGGTAAGGACGAGCTCCGTGACCTCTATGCCGCCTACGAATATCCCCGTGTGCATCGGGTGTATTCAAGCCCGCTGGAACGTGCGGTGCAGTCCGCCGAGATATTATTCCCCGATACGGAAATAACCATTGCGGAGGATCTTCGTGAAATGGATTTCGGCGTTTTCGAGGGACTTCCCGCTGAAGAACTCGTCAAGCTGGACAGCTACAAAAAGTGGCTTAAAGGCGGTCTTGACAACCCCGCCCCAAACGGCGAAAGTATGCGGGAGGTAATGGTCCGCTGCTATTCGGCTATGAACGCAATTATCATGGATATGATGAAAAACGGCATCACCCACGCAGGCATTATGACCCACTCGGGCATACTGATGAACACCCTCTCCTGCTTCGGTCTGCCGAAAATGAAGCCTATGGAATTCAACTGCCGTATGGGGTTCGGCTATGAGATAATGGTCACCGCTTCAATGTGGCAGAACGGCAATACATTCGAGATACTCGGCAGAATTCCGCAGTAATACGGGGGATAGCTTATGTGTGCTGATACGGTCGACATTAAATATGTAAAAAAGCTTGCTGCCGACAGGCTGCGGGGCTGTTGGGGCAATGAGATAATGGTATTTCTCGTAAATGCGGCAATTATGGTGCTTTGTGTGTCAATATTCGTTACCGCATACGCCTGCTGTCTGAAATACGGTATAGTTAATGGGGATTTTGCCGGGGCATTGACGGAAAGCCCGCTGTTTTTGGGGATAGCCGCTATTATCGGGATATTTGCCTATCTGGTTTCCGCTCCTGCCTATCTGGGCAGCTGCTGGTGGACGGTGCACTATGTCAGGGACGAAAGCAAGGATATGAAATGCCTGCTTTCCTGTTATGCCACTCCCCGTGCATTCTTCAAATCCCTGCAAATGAAGCTTGCGTCGGATATTCCCTGTACGCTGCTTTTAGCGGCGGTTTTCGGGGTATATGCCCTTTGTGACATGCTGATAGCGTCCCTTTCTCTTGACGGCTTGGGATATGCCGCTGCGGCGGCGTTAAAGTGGCTGATAACTTTGGCTGTTTTAGCGGCGGTTTACGGACTGCTGCTGAGATTTGCCGCCGTGCCCTACATATACTGCCTTACTCACGATGAGGGCTGCATTTCCAACATTAAACAGTGCTTCCGTCTGACGGGCGAAAACAAGCAGCTTATGCGGGGAACTGCCGCTGTGTTTATCAAAAGTATACCTATATTTATACTTGTTATCACCTGCATTTTCATATTCCCCTATTGCAGTACGCTGTTTGCGGCGGTTTGCGTGAAAATGACCGAGGCGGACGGTATTCCAAAAGAGGCGGCTGACAATGGCGTCGAGGACACTTGAGCTTATCATTTCCCCCGCCGAAAACGGTATGCGTACAGGCGATTTTCTGCGTTCAAGGGGATTTTCCGCAAGGCGTATCGCCAAAATAAAGCGGACGGGAATGGGTCTGACGGTGGGCGGTCAAGCGGTGGGTACGGCGTATGTGCTGCATTCGGGAGATACCCTTTCGGTGTATATGCCCGAACAGGGAAAATTTCCCAAAAGCTCCCCCGAACTGACGGGACTTGCCCCCGTGCGATACGAGGACGAGGACGTTATCGTGTTCGCAAAGCCCGTAAATATGCCCGTGCACACCTCCCAGGGACATAGGGACGACGCCCTGGAGAACCTGTTTGCCGCCGTCTGTCCCGAAACGGCGTTTCGTCCCCTTTATCGGCTGGACAGGGACACTTCGGGGCTTGTTGCCGTTGCAAAGAATGCCCACGCCGCCCGCCTGCTGCAAAACAGCATTAATAAGGTATATTTCGCCGTTGCCGAGGGAATTATCCAACAGGACGGGGAAATCGAAGCACCCATCGGACGGGAGGACGGTTCCGTTATCCGCCGATGCGTCCGCTCCGACGGGCAGTATGCGAAAACGAAGTATACTATTATAAAGGGAAACAGTGACTATACCCTGCTGAGGGTCATTCCCGAAACGGGGAGGACGCATCAGATAAGGGTGCATCTTGCCTATATCGGACACCCTCTTGCGGGGGACAATATGTACGGCGGCAGCAGAGAAAGAATAGGCTGTCAGGCACTTCACTGCGGTGAGATTCGCTTCACAAGTCCCGTAAACGGTGCAGAGGTCTTTTTGCACGAGGCTTTGCGGGAGGATATGAAGCGTCTGCTGTGAGTTCGGCAGCTTTATAATAACAAAAATATTGAAAGGAATGTATGTAAAATGGAAAGAATAGCAAGCTTCAGCGTTGACCACAGAAAAATCGGAGTTGGTATGTATATCTCCCGAATTGACGGAGATATTGTCACCTATGACGTGAGAATGGTCAAGCCCAACGGCGGAGAGTATCTTTACGGCCCTGCCGCACACACCATAGAGCACCTGTTTGCCACATTTGCGAGAAACTCGGAGGTGTCCGACAAGGTGGTGTATGTGGGACCCATGGGCTGTATGACGGGATTTTATCTGCTGACAAGAGATCTGCCCCACGAAAAAGCTATTGAGCTGGTGCGGGCTTCTATGAAATTTATTTCGGAATTTGACGGGGAAATTCCCGGAAATACCGAGCCGGAATGCGGAAACTATCTCTATCACGACCTGAGAGGTGCAAGGAAGGCTGTGCTGCCTATTCTGTCTGCTCTGGACGGATATACGGTAGAAATGCTGAATTATGATGCACATAATTAACAAAAATATCTGTTGAAAGTTGTAACATTGCACAAAAAGAATGAACAAATTTAAGCAAATAAGCAAAAGTGGTTGATTTTTTCGGGAAATGAGTTATAATTGTAACTGTTGTAACCACTTTGTAATCATTTTGTTCCTTTTCCGAAAGGAGTTGTGCAGATGAGAACGGAACAGAAGTCTAAAGAAAATGAAACGTTTAAGTTAACTGAATATAGATCAAAGCCCGTTGTTATCGCCAACGCCGTTGGCAAATGCGTAAGCGATACGATATGTTTTGCAGCTGTTACCGCTGCAGGTGCAGTAAAAACTGCCACAGTGTTCCTTTTTAAGAGGCTTGCACCAAAGGTTTCGGAGATATTCCGCTCCGTGAGCAGGGCTCTCAGATCGTCCGCAGGAAATACAGCTTCCGTATTTTCCGCTTTCCTTAAAAGAAGAAAAGAGGTCGGCACACGTCAGGCTTTTGCTATGATCGCAGACGAGCTCAGGGAAAGCAAGGATGCCAAGAGAAGGCTTGCAGTCACCGCTGTGAATTACGGTCTGCCCATTGCTTCGGTATGTGCTCTGGCAGCAGTTATCTCCGCTGAAACAAGCGTTGACTATGCTGTTGCGGTAGAATATAAGGGTCAGGAGCTGGGTCTTGTAGCTGCCGATTCCGTTATGGAGGAAGCAAAGCAGGAGGTTCAGAGCAAGATAACATATTATGATGTGGACGAGAATGTTTATCAGTCCGCTTCTATCGCTGTAAAGGCTGTTTCCGCACAGGATCAGGTCATCAGCAGAGAGCAGCTGGCTCAGAAGCTTGAGGAACAGCTCCCCGAGCTCACCACAGCTGTTACAACCGCCGAGCTTGAAGCAGAGGCGGCAGCATCCGCTCCCACTGAGCAGACAAGAGAGATCGAGGATGTCAGCGGAAAGGTAAGGGCATACGCTGTTACCGTTGACGGCGAGTTTATCGGTGCCGTTGAGGATTACAGCAGGCTTGAAGCTTATTTCGAGGGCATCAAGTCCGAATATAAGGACGAAGATGTTGTTGATGTGGAGTTCAATAAGGATATTGAGTACGATACCGAAAACTTCGTAAATCCCGAGGAAGTCCGCAGCAGCGATTATTATATCAATATTTTCGATTCTATCGTAAGCGAACCCGTTTATTACGAGGTGCAGCTTGGAGATAATCCTTGGAATATTGCAAGGGACAACGGCATCACATTAGACGAGCTTAAAGAATGCACCGCCACCTGTGACGGTGAGATAGTTCCCGATATAACAAAGAAATGCAATGTGGGAACGATCATTCAGCTGAGCCAGGAGGTAAAGTATCTCCAGCCCGAGGTGGTCAAGGAGGAAACTTTCCAGGTTGGCTATCATCTCCCCGAGATTAAGGTCGAGGACGACACAATGTTCATCGGTATGGAAAGAGTTGATACCGAGGGCGTGTCGGGTGTTATGGAGTATCACGTTTACTCTACATATGCAGACGGCGTTAAGGTTTCCGAGGAAAACATTGAAGAGCCTAAGGTCATCGAGGAAGCCGTTGCAAGAGTTGTAAGAGTAGGTACCATTGAGCCTTCTACATATGTAAGCAAGGGCAGCGGCGGCTCGGGCAGCTACTACTGGCCCGTAAGCGGCGGAAAGATCACCTCTTATATGGGTGACGGAAGAGGACATAAGGGAATCGACATTGGTGCTCCTTACGGTACTCCCATCTACGCTGCAGAAGAGGGCAAGATCATCGAAACGGGAAGCGGCTGGAACGGCGGCTACGGCAACTGTATCAGAATTCAGCATCCCGACGGAAATGTTACCGTTTATGCTCATCAGAGCAGCCTTGCTGTCAGCTACGGCGAGTATGTTGTCAAGGGACAGCTTATCGGCTATGTAGGAAGCACAGGCGATTCCAGCGGAAATCATCTCCATTTTGAGGTTCGTGCAAACGGACGTTATTACGACCCTCTGGATTATGTTTCACAGTATTAATTATCAGCCTTCTCCGAGGAAAATCGGGGAAGGCGATTTTTTGTGTAATGTGAAAAGTGAAAAGTGAAAATGTAAAAGTTTCGCCAGCCTTTACAAAGGCTGCAGTGGGGTCAATTTTAAATCAAAGATTTAAAATCGGGGGCAGAGCCACCTTGTCGCCCGTCGCAACGGGCGAAACACCCTTCCCAGCCGCTAACAAATAACACTTATCCAACAGTAAAAAACCACAAACATATCAGTCCAAAAAAGCACCGCACACAAACAAAACAGTAAAGCATCTATCCAACAAACACAACAAACGCCGTGTAAAGCAGATACAGTGTGCGGTGCCGCAAAAAATATCTCGGGGTTAACCCCCGAGATATTTTTTGCCCCCGCCGCCGCTGTCAAGCGGCGGAAAGAACCTGCGGTTATTGCTATTTCACAGAAATTTTGCACTTTGCCCGTTCTGCTTTCTTTTCCCCACACTACTTTAGTAACCTTTGTAAATTTGTGGTGCCCCCGCAAAGGGGGAAACTATATGGGCGGGGGACACAACAAACCCTAACGCAAAGCAGGGAGTTTCCCCCGCCCCTAACGGTTTTCCCCGAATTATTCCGCTAGGAAGAATTTGCATTCACCCTTTCCTTTCACCCCACCCTCTTTACCCTGCTTTACATTTTTGTGGGGGGGAAATAGATAGTAGCTCTTGGGATAGTTTGTTGTTGTGTTTTCCGCCTGTTACCTTACTGACCTTTGTCGGTTTGTGAAACCATATTTGCGATAACAAAATTAATAATTATGCATTATGAATTGTGAATTATGAATTAGTCAGCCCTCTTTTCCCCGCTTTACATTTTGGTGAGAGAATATGATTTGCGGTTCTTGTGGTAGTTTGTGGTTTTGTAGCCGTAAGTTTACAGTATTTTATACTATAAGCAAAATGCGATAGGTTTTTGTTTTCGGCTTTTGTCTACAAAACGATTAAAGATTAGTATCACATTAAATTAAACACTAATAACTTCACTTTTCACTTTGCACTTTTCACACTGAATTAAGCACAAAACACTGATTTATCCCTTTACAAATCAAGGAATATGTGGTATAATAAAAATAAGACCTGCAAATAAAAGTCAAGTCCGAGAATGATGAATTTACAAATAATT
>CAZINI010000092.1:0-6045 GCA_964540575.1 uncultured Ruminococcus sp. | reverse complement strand
TGTATCTCTACTGGAGCAGCGTTCCCGGAGCAACAAGTTACCGAATTTACAGAGCAGACAGCCAGACAGGCACAAAGAAGCAGATACTCGTTACCGCAAACCTGAACGGTATCGACACAACAGCTGTTTCGGGAAAGACATACTACTATTTTGTAGCAGCTTTCAACAATAAGACAATGATAAGAAGTGCTTATTCGAATTCCAGAAAGGTCACAATGACTAAGATCAGTGCACCTTCAATCAAGTCGGCGACTAGCACAACAAGCGGCGTTAAGCTTACATGGGGTACAGTTTCGGGTGCTACGAGCTACCGTGTATACAGAGCGGACAGCCTCACAGGTGCTAAGACTCTGCTCACCGTACAGGCAGGCACTACCTTCACAGATACAACAGCTGAAAATGGCAAAACATATTACTATTATGTAGCAGCTTTCAACAATCAGACGATGATAAGAAGTGCAATGTCATCGGCTAAGTCTGTTACCGCATAATTCATTCATAATATCAAACGGACATAAAAGCCCGACCATTATAGACAGCCATTACGCTGCCCTGCAATGGTCGGGCTTTTTATGCCGGTTAAGTATTGGCAGGTAACCGTCAAATAAAGTGGGAAAAATCAAGTTTTTGCTTGATTTTTTATTCACTTTTTAATTGGTTCTTAGTATAAAGAATGTTGTTAATTCAGACACAGCCTACCTCGGGTCGTTTCTCTGTTGTCGGAAAATGCCGCAAAGCTCCGCTTTTTGCGGTATTGTAAGGGAAATACGGTTTTCCGCCCGAAATTTTATGGAATAATATACCTTCGCTCTACTTGACATAATTTCAAAAATGGGGTATAATAAAATAGAATTTTGTGTTCGGGAGGGGCGACCCCTCTGTCATATCGTATGTGACTTCGCCGGGTAGGAAGCCTTTGATGCTCGGTATCGACCTTTTGTGAGAGAAACAGCATCGATATTGGGGCGACCCCTCTGTCAAATCGTATGTGACTTAGCAGGTGAGGTAGCCTTTGATGCTCGGTACCGTTACCTAAGTGAAAAGAACGGCATTGATATTGGGCGACCCCTCTGTCATATCGTATGTGACATAGCTAAAAGGGAAAAGCATTTGCTGTTCGGTATCTGTTCGGGAAAATGTGAGTCGGGTCATTTAAAATTTGTACGTTTATTGTGCGGCAGAAAAAAATTTTTGAAATTGCCGAAACTATCCGTTTCGAGTAAGAATTTTCGGTCAAGAATTTATTTGTATCGGCAAAAATAATTTAAGAGAGGTAATTTTGTGGATAATAACGAATTTGAAGGATTAAATCAGTTTGGAGAAAAAATTGCACCCAAGAACAAGAATAACGATGAGGCTGTAAGCTATACCGAAAAGCCCGCTTACAAGCCTGCTTATAACGGTGGTAAATACCGTTCAAACAATTCATACAGAGGCGGCTCTTACAGCCGTGATAATTCCTATGGCAGGGAGAAAAAATATCCAGACCAGCCATATTCAAAATCTCCCGAAAATCAGAACACAAAAGGCAGATACGACTACCGAACAGGCAGATACACCAAGGATTATTCCCCCTCGGGCAGTTACAGAAGCGGCTATCGTGCGTCCAAGACCGACTATGAACGTCCCGCAAGCGGCAGCAAGCCCGCTGCACCCTATTATCAGAGCAAGCAGCAGGAGCAGCCAAGACGGCAGTATCCGAAGAAAAGCTATGCCGAAGCCCTTGCCGAGGCGAATATGCGGAACACTCCCCACCCGATGACTAATGACAGTCAGGCGGTGCTGTTCCCGTCGGTATCAAGCAATCACCGTCCAGTTAAGAGAAGCCCTTTGAAGATAATCCCTTTGGGCGGTCTTAATGAGATAGGCAAGAATATGACCGTTATCGAATGTGCAAACGACGCATTCATTATCGACTGCGGACTGGCATTTCCCGACAGCGACGCTCCCGGCGTTGATGTTATCATTCCCGATTTCTCGTATCTCGACCAGATCTCCGATAAGATAAGGGGTATCGTTATAACTCACGGACACGAGGACCATATCGGCGGACTTGCTTATCTGCTGAAAAAGATAAATCTGCCCGTTTACGCCACAAGGCTCACCGTGGGTCTTATTGAGGGCAAGCTGAAAGAACACAATCTTCTCGGCAGCGTTAAGCTGAACGTTGTCGTTCCCCGTCAGACGGTCAAGATGGGCTGTATGGCGGTGGAATTTATCAGAGTAAATCACTCCATTCCCGATGCGGTGGCTGTTGCCGTGCATACCCCTGCGGGCGTTATCGTCCACACGGGAGATTTCAAGGTGGACTACACACCTGTCGAGGGCGGCATAATCGACCTTGCACGCTTCGGCGAATTGGGCAGCAGGGGAGTCCTTGCACTGATGGCAGACTCCACCAACGCCGAAAGAAAGGGCTATACTCAGAGCGAACGCACCGTTGGAAGCTCCTTTGAAAAGCTGTTCGATACGGCAGAGGGCAAGAGAATAATCATTGCCACATTCGCTTCAAATATCCACAGAATACAGCAGATATGCAATATGGCTGTCAGATACGACAGAAAGGTGGCTGTATTCGGCAGAAGTATGGTGAATGTTATCGGCACAGCTGTTGAGCTGGGCTATCTGTCCGTTCCCGACGGTATCATCATCGACATTGAAAGCATGAACAAGTATCCGCCCGAGAAGATAGTGCTCATAACCACGGGAAGTCAGGGCGAGCCTATGTCCGCTCTTACCCGTATGGCGATGAACGAGCATAAAAAGGTCACTATCACTCCTCAGGACTTTATCATTATCTCCGCAACGCCTATCCCCGGCAACGAAAAGCTGGTCACCAAGGTCGTGAACGAGCTTATGAGAAGCGGTGCAGAGGTGGTTTACGAGGCAATGTACGAGGTACACGTTTCGGGACACGCCTGTCAGGACGAGCTGAAGCTTATGCTTGCTCTTACCAAGCCGAGATTTTTCATTCCCGTCCACGGCGAGTACAAGCACCTTAAAAAGCATGCTCAGCTTGCTGTTGACATTGGAATTCCCAAGGAAAATGTCATTATCGGAAAGATAGGCGATGTTATCGAGTCGGACGGCACAGATATGAAGGTCACGGGTTCCGTGCCTGCGGGACGTGTACTCGTTGACGGTCTTGGCGTCGGAGATGTTGGCTCTATCGTTCTTCGGGACAGAAAGCATCTTGCGGAGGACGGTCTTATCATCGTTGTGGCAACTATCGAAAGCGAAAGCGGAACCATTCTGGCAGGACCTGATATTGTTTCAAGAGGCTTTGTTTATGTCAGAGAATCGGAGGAGCTTATGGACGGTGCAAAGAAGATACTCACAGCCGCTCTTCAGGGCTGTATGGACAAAAATATGCGTGAATGGAACGCTATCAAGAGCCGTATGAAGGACGAGCTTTCCGAATATATCTATATGAAAACCAAGCGTGACCCCATGATCCTGCCGATCATTATGGAAATCTGATAAAGGAATTGCAGATATTATGAAGGGTAAAAAGTGGACGCTGTTCAAGCTGGTTTCGATGCTGCTGGTGATCGTTTCGATGTATTCGGCGTTCAACGTTGCTTCGGTCAGCGAGGTAAGATTCTGGGTGTGTCTGGGACTGACCGCCTGCACGTCGATAGCATATCTCGTGCTGTTCATCGCATCTCAGCAGAATTTACACAAGTTTCTTACGGAGATGAAATCTCAGATAAATCTCACCGAAAGGGATTCTCTCTATAAATTTCCCGCTCCTGCCGCTATAATTGACAAGGAAGGGAAGATAATCTGGTACAACATTGCCTTTAACGAGCAGATCTATGAACATGATGCCTTCGGTATGGACATTGAACGGCTGACGGACATAAGCATCGCAAAGGCTCTCGAGGCTCATGAGGGCACTGTTGACTATTTTTCGGGGGATTACCGTATCACCGCCGTTGTTACCGACAAGGAAAACACCGACCTGACTCTTATTTATTTCGAGAATGTCAGGGATTATCTCAAGCTAAAAAAAGAGGTGGACGAGAAGCGTCCCGTGGTCATGATGATAATGGTGGATAACTATGACGACCTGTTTTCGGACATTAAGGAGTCGGAAAAGGCACATATCAATATTCACATTGACAAGGTGATGGAAAGCTTTTCCGAGGAAAGCGGCGGGCTTATCAGGAAAATTTCCAACGACCGCTTTATCGCCGTGGTGGAGTCCTGCTATCTGGACAAGCTTTGTGCGGGACGGTTCAAAATGCTGGATAAGGCTAGGGAGATAACCGTCGGCGACCGTATGACCGTGACTCTTTCCATCGGTGTGGGGCGGAATGCGGAAACTATCTCCGAGAGCGAAAAGCTGGCAAAGCAGGCTCTTGATATGGCTCTCGGACGTGGCGGAGATCAGGCGGCTATCAAAAATCCCGACGGCACGTTTGAGTTTTTCGGCGGCGTTTCCAAGGGCGTTGAAAAGCAGACTAAGGTCAAAACGAGAATTATTTCCACCGCACTTTTCGAGCTGGTGGCTCAGAGCGAAAAGGTCTATATTATGGGACACCGCTTCGGCGATCTGGACAGTCTGGGAGCGGGTACGGGACTTTGCGGTGCTATCGCCAAAATGGATAAATATGTCCGTTTCGTGGTGGATAAAAGCAAGTGTCTTGCAACGCCTATCATCGACAGACTGACGGAAAATCTTGAGGAGGATATTTTCATATCCCCCGATGAGGCAGTGGCTGAGTTTACCGAAAAATCGCTGCTTATCATCGTAGATACGCAGAATAAGGACATTCTCGAAAGCAAGGAGCTTTACGAAAAGGCAAAGCAGATAGTTGTTATCGATCATCACAGAAAGGTCGTCAATTATGTGGATAATGCCGTTATTTTCCATCATGAACCGTACGCTTCCTCCGCTTCGGAAATGGTCGCAGAGCTTATCCAAT
Organism: uncultured Ruminococcus sp.; assembly: GCA_964540575.1. GTDB lineage: Bacteria > Bacillota > Clostridia > Oscillospirales > Ruminococcaceae > UMGS1889. The sequence continues at coordinate 1,114 of CAZINI010000092.1, read as the reverse complement.
ATCTCACGGGTATCGACAAGCTATCCTCCTATTACGCCGATGCAATGCTTGCGGGAATTACTCTGGACACGAAAAATTTCATTATGCGTACAGGTGTGCGGACCTTTGAAGCGGCGGCGTTCCTCAGAAAGCTGGGGGCTGATACCGTTGCGGTAAAGAAGCTGTTTTCCAATACCGCCGAGATATACAAACGCCGTTCGGAGCTTATCGCTTCATCGGAGATACACAAGAACTGTGCTGTGGCGATCACCGACAAGGAATGCCCCGACATTCGCATAATAGCGGCACAGGCAGCGGACGAAATGCTCTCCATTCAGGGCGTGGACGCTTCCTTTACCGTGTATATGCAGGGGGGAGCAGCCAACTATTCAGCCAGGTCTTACGGTGCTATCAACGTTCAGATAATAATGGAAAAGCTGGGCGGCGGCGGTCATCAGACCATGGCAGGGGCTATGATTCGGGATATATCTCCCGAGGAGGCTATGAAAAAGCTGCTGGCGGCTATTGATGAGTATGTTGAGAGCATAAGTGCAAGCTGATACTGCAATAAGCTGTAATGTAAAAAATATTCGACAAATAACGAAAGGAAGATATAAAATGAAAGTAATTTTTACACAGGACGTTAAAGGCTCGGGCAAAAAGGGCGAGGTAAAGGAAGTAGCAGACGGATACGCAAGAAATTTCCTTATCGGAAAGGGACTTGCCGTTGAAGCAAATGCCAAGAATATGTCCGATCTGGCTGGCAAGAAGGCTTCCGCTGAGCACAAGGCTGAGGTGGAGAAGCAGAACGCTCTGGAGCTTGCGGAAAAGCTTAAGGACAAGAAGGTCGTATGCAAGTCAAAGGCAGGTCAGGGCGGAAAGCTCTTCGGTGCTGTTACGGCGGGAAATGTAGCTGATATGGTTTCCGAGCAGCTGGGCATCAAGCTTGACAAGAAGAAAATTTCCCTTTCCTCCGAGATAAAGGCTTTCGGTACATACACTGCCGAGATAAAGCTGCTTGCGGGTATCTCTCAGAAGATCACCGTTGAGGTAATTGAGGGATAATCAATCATTCTGTTCCAAAACGGGGCGGTCGGCGACCGCCCTTAAATTTTCGTATAGGAAACACTGACTG
>CAZINI010000091.1:0-6287 GCA_964540575.1 uncultured Ruminococcus sp. | reverse complement strand
TAAATTCTGCAATTTTGCGAATATCCGCAATCTGTACCTGCGTGATCTCCATACCCTCAGGCTTAAGCTCATCAGCCATAACAGGGACGAATTTATCAGGTTTTGCAATTTCATAACCCTCGGCATTCTGCTTTGCTCTGAGCAGTTCGGCTTGAAGCAGCGAAACAGCACTGTACTTTTTGTACTCCTTAAGCTGCTTTCTGACAGCCTTTCTTGTATTCGCCTGACTTCGCATAAGCTCTTGAATATCCTCTTTATCAGCACCGACAAACGGAAGATCGAGATATTCAGCAAGCGGATATGTATACATCAGCTTATCGGTTTCTGCGTCATAAACCTTGACCTCGGAAAGATCAGCAGGGTCAAACCGCACATAAACCTCTTCGTTGATGTGGAATACTGTGGTTTCGTCCTTATACCAAAGCTTTTCGCCTGCCCATTCGATATGCACGCCGTTTCTGCCGATTTTCTGCTTTCTTGTCGTTCGCATCATCAACAGATTCAGGTTCTCTGCATCGGACGTCCTAAACTCTATCTCGCCGGATCTTACAGATTCATTCCATACGTCTATCCGCTTCATTTTCTTGTAACGGCGTTCTTTTCCACCATACAGCTCGCTGTTATGTCCTCGAATAAACTGCGGAAGTATTTCCCTAAGCTCTGCATCGGTAATAAGCTTCTTTTCCTTGACAAGCTCCTTGCATTTCTCAGGACGTTCATCGGGCTTTCCGCCGCAATAGCTCTCTATGCTCTTGGAGTAATGTTCCTTGAACGTGTAGAAAAATCTTTCAATAGGCTTTGCCCTTGCATTCTTCGGCAGAGCGTTTATCATACTGATCCCAAGCAGCGAAAGTATCTGCACAGGGTGTTCATTTTTCTGCCAGTCCTTCTTTTTTCGGTGACCTCTGCCTCCGAAATCCTTTGTAAGGAACTCCGAACCAATATCGAAATACACCGAAACAGGAATGCCATAGCCTTGCAATATAGCAGAACGGAGCGCAAGCTTTGTTGTATCGGAATTGGGATGATCGCAAAGCTCTGCAGCGACTACTATACCGCTTTTGGCGTCTTGAAATGTCGTGATAGATGGTCTGTGAACCTCTCCGTCATCGGAAAGCGTAAAGAAATCAAGCGTGTGGTTATCTGCGATCCAGATGTCGTTGCATTTGGTATTGCGTATATCTCTTTCGGCATATTCAAGATATTTATCCAAAAATGCCTTATTTCCTTTACGCCCACACTCAATAATAGCATCCGGTATCTCGCTTTTAATACGTCTGCCGAATGTCCTTGAGCAGGGGATCCCCGCAGCCAGCTCAGGATAATGTTCCCTTGCTACTGCAACGGTTTTTCCATAGCAGTTCTCAACACTCAACTGATTCTGCGTTAAATAGAAGCTCGTAAAGATACTCCATATCTCGGGATTTATGTCCGACATTCCCTTGTTCCACCCGCCCCGGTTATCGACCAGTCCTTCCAGATCGTTATTCAGATACGCCTTGTATTTTTTGTACAGAATATCGGGACTAATCGCAATATCGGGGTTTTCCAGCTTAATCTTACCGCAGAAGGGCAGATCAGCGTCCGTTTTCCGCTTGAACCTGCTCCTGCAAGCCTGCCATTCCCGGACCGTGTCGGTCCAGAACGCTATCTGCCTGCGTTCATCTTCGGTAAAGCTGTCCAACGTCCTGACATTGACGTGCTTCTTCTGCTTCTTGCTCTTGCCGCTGCCGTTTCCGGGGCTGTCTGGCTGTTCCCTCAGTTCGGGGAGCAGCCCCAGCTCCTTGTTCTTCTGACGATAATACTTCTCCTTGAGATTTTCGGGGAGGGCATTTACCGGAATAATATATTTAGGACGCTTTTTTTCGCTTATGGTTTGTTCAGCTTCAAGCTTACCATCTTTAATGGATTTTTGTATGCTTTGTACACTCACACCTTTAAGCTCAGCATACTCACTTACCGATAAATATTCGGTATTCAAATTTTACACCTCCCCAAGAAATTGTGCTTGACGAATCGAAACATTTGTGCTAAAATACTACTAGAGCTTTTGCAGGAAATCTTAGAAACTCAGCTATTTCAAGAACATCGGAAGAACGGTCGCAACGTTCCTCCGAGCCTGCTCAGGCTCTTTTTTTACCTCACAAAGCATTGTACTTTCACCTCCTTTGCTTTTTCAAGGGCATTTCGGTATTGAAATACCCTTGAAAGAACAGGGGAGGTTTTCCTCTGTTCTGCCCGGGATATGCCCGGGCTTTTATCCAGCTTTAAGCAGCTGATCTATCTGACAGTTAAGAGCCTTTGCGATTACCTGCAGCGTGTACAATGACGGAGAGCGAAGTCCCCGTTCAATGTAGCTCAGGTGCATTGAGCTTATCCCGCATTTCGCAGCCAGCTCTGTTTGTGTCAGCTCCTTGCACTCTCTCAGATAACGGATATTCTTGCCAAGCTGATTACTGCTTACAGCCATTAACATCACTCCTTAGTTCTTCTGTGTCCTCTGTCACATACATTCCGGGTAATATGCGGCAGCTGTTCATAAAACCTTGCTTTGGCATACCTTACCTGCGGCTCAGCTCCGCCAAAAGGTCACTGTCGGTCGCTTCCGAAAGAGGAAGCACGTCCTCTTCATCAAAATATCCTTCGTCCTCCGCAAGCTCCGCCAACATATCGGCAAGCTTGTTAGGTACAAACCCGTTCAGGGTTTTTATAAATTCTTCTCTGTTCACTCTAATTCCTCCAATTCGTTGGCATAATGCTCCGCCTTATGAAGCAGATCGGTGACCTGCTCATTCGTAAGGCTGTCAGGATCTTCATCATCGGAAATGTCCCCAACAAACAGCACCGAACCGTAGATTACTATCCCATCACTGTCATTTTCAGACATAATTGATGAAGCAACATGATTGACGTCGTCTAATGGTGCATAAGTACCATAATCGTAATCAACAAACGCACAGATACCGTCACCGTGCCATACACAAACCGCCTCGGGTGCTTCAATAGCCTCCGACAGTTCCTTTATTGAAGTGCCTAACTCAATGCTGTAAGCAGTTCCGTCAGATTCAATAACAACAGCTGTAATTTTATTCATAAAATATTTCCTTTCTCCTTGTATAAAGCGATTATTTCCGAAATTCTGAGATCCTTTATCTTCGATATTGACTTCATTGTTTTGAAGTGCTTGCATAAATACTCCATAGCCACGATTGCTTCTTCTTTGCAGACCATAGAGTGCTTCGAATCGTCAGAAAGCGAAATTGGATAATCTCGGCGGTAATATATAAAGCCGTCCTTGCTCTTGATAGGTGTACCCGGTTTTTCAACGACCTGCTCCGCCTCAATCGGAGCGGGTCTATTTCCTGATTTCCCGGAATACTCGGAGATTTTCTCCTCGAACTTTACTTTAAGCTCTGCGAAACTCCGTGCATTCGGCTTATGACCTCTGCAGCTCATATTAGGAGCGGTACACCTTTTAACTGTAACTTTGATTTTCATTCTAACAACTCCTTTTTGATTTTCAAAATATCGGATTGACAGCCAACCTAATGATGTGATACAATATTCTTGGATAACTGCGCCCCGTAGTTAAACTACATGTTTATTATATAGCGTCTAAACGCAAATGTCAATAAATTTTGCAAAAACACTAGCGTATAAACGCAACTTTGTTAAATTGCACAAGAAAGGACGGTTGATTTGTGTGTTTTATGATAACCTTAAAAATGTATGTAGCGAACAAGGTATAGCCATATCTAAGGCTGTTGTTGAGGCAGGCGGTAAAATTGGAAGTATTGACGGATGGAAAAAGGGTGCATATCCCAGTTCTAAGATATTGGAACAGCTGTGTTTGCGTTTAAACGTAAGTGCAGACAGGCTTTTGTTTGGAGAAGAAAAGTGCTCCTTACCATTAATTACGCCTAATGGCAAGGAGCTTTCGTCAGAAGAAAAAGAATTGCTTGAGTATTTTAGTGTTCTACCACGTGATACCCGCCAAAAACTTTTGGGGCGTGCTGAGCTCCTGGCAGAGCAAGCAAAAGCTCAGCCGGAGGAGCAGGAAGAAGCTGTTATTCTGATGCGTCACAGCTTGTATATGGTTTCCGCAGGAACAGGATTTGAGCTTGATGAAGGAGACAGCTGGGACGAAATAGCTGTTCCGGATACACGTAAGTCTCGGAAAGCTGATTTTTGCGTGACAGTATCGGGTGATAGCATGGAGCCGAGCTTTTCGAACGGTGATGTTGTACTCGTTAAAATAACCCCGACGGTTGATATAGGTCAGATTGGGATTTTCAGAATAGGGCAAAAAGGCTATATTAAAGAATATGACGGCGATAGATTGATTTCTTTAAATCCGAAGTATGATGATATACTTTTTGCAGATTACGATCTTGAAGATATAAGCTGCTGTGGCTTGGTTCTTGGTATTGCAGAAGAGGAGTGATAGCTTTGCTTTTTATTTTTATCGCAGCTATTATTGTAGTAATAGTAATGTTGCTTTTGTACAGTCATAACAGTAAAAATGAGCAGTGTCAGTCCGATTCCAATAATGCTAATGAAGATAACAAACCAAGTTCTGACAGTGAGGTATTAACCAGAACAAAATACGATGCCGAATCATCACCGGAATACATAAGATGGATGTGTGATAATTATGAGCGTTGCTTTATTTCATTTAAGTACACAACACTTTCTGACTATTTTCACGATATGTCTTATGCTTTCAGCATATTATTAGCCCTGCAAGAACGTTATGATAACGTACACGATTACTGCCGCATTGATCCATACGAAGAATATCGAACACTTTCTCTATCAATAGATCATTATACAAATGATTTTTTGATTGAACTATTTGAAAAAGAAAAGACGATCCTTGATAATTTAAAAACATCTAAAGGTAAAAGGAATAATTTTGAAAAATTTATTCAATCCTCAGAAGGAGCTTTTAAAGAAGCGTCTAAGCCATTTGAAAGCGAAAAATTCCCGCAATATACAGGAATACTTTATACAGAAAACAATGTAGAAACTTTTAATCACCTAAAAGAAGAGCTTAAAAAAGAATTGCCCTTATTACCTGAAGAAGCTGCCATGGTAAGCAAATACATACGTTATAGGTTCGAAATAGACACTAGCGATACAGCAAGGCAAGAACACGATGAAGTACGCCTTAGTTTTGAACCATATGTTAGTATAGCAATAAATAGCATTTTAATATCCTGTCCCCAGGAGAACGATATTAATAGTATATCAGAAATTGATAATTATATTGAATTCATAAGAAGATATTCTATTTCCGAGGATGACATAACACATATCAGGAGCTATTTGATGTCAAAATATGAAGAAAACATTGCCGTATCGAATGTTTTGGCAGGTATGGAACTTGAAAAAAGTAAGGATCCTGATGATTTAAAGGAAGCAATACTAAAATACGAAGCAAATGTTGAGAAACGCTATCCAAATGGAGCGTCATATGAAAGACTTATGGTAATATACAGAAGAAACAAGGATTATGTTAATGAGCAGCGTGTAATAAATGTAGCAATTTCTGTTTTCAATAACGAACTTACAAAACTATTGCAACAACTCGATGAAACCAATACTCGCATAGTGGGAATGAAGGAAACATTGGAAAAATGGACAAACAGATTAGAAAAATCTCGAAAGCTTCAGATGAAGGAGACAGCTATTCAAACCGATTAAAAAACTTATAAAAATCGCTAATGCCAACCAGTTGGTATATTGGCATTAATTAGTTGGTATATTGGTATATCAGCATTTACAATTTTTCTAAAGCATCATTGCACCACTAAATAAAGAGCCTTAGAACGGTTCACAGTCGTTAAAACGCCTGTTTACGCCGTTCTAAGGTTTTTATAATAGGTGTGTGAGGGGTATTATAACGCCCTTAAAAGGCTAAAACAACAAAAGCGGCAGTTTTCAACGAAGTCACAAAAAATCGTTGAAAACTGCCGCTTTCACTTTGACACCATATTTTACCATTCATCTGTAATTCAAGTAATTTCAACCCCAAATAATGCCTATTCTACGTTGTTTACAAGCCTTTTCATCTTTTTTCAAGGGTTTTAAACCTTTTTCCTTTTTTATTGATTTATCTGTCAATCAACAAAAAAGCACCGCACACAAAAGAATCAGTAAAGCATCAAATCCACAACAACAGCAAAAGCCATGTAAACCGGACACAGTGTGCGGTGCCGCAAAAAATATCTCGGGGTTAACCCCCGAGATATTTTTTGCCCCCGACGCCGCTGTCAAGCGGCGGA
>CAZINI010000090.1:0-6336 GCA_964540575.1 uncultured Ruminococcus sp. | reverse complement strand
AAGCTAAAAAAATTATAAGACATACTATAATTTGCCAGAGTAAATTTTCATTTATCTTAATATTAAGTTCGATTTTATCATCAATTGACCTAAGAAAACAGCCAATTTTTCGTTGAATTTCAAAATTCGGGAAGTTAATTACAAGTTTTTCTAAGACATTTGTTTGTACACGTTGCCTGCCCGATGAACCAACCATTGATTTTATTGCGGGTTCACGCACAATGGGGCTACATATAAGATAATAAACAAAATCCGCATCTGTAACCCCCTTGATAGCTCTGAATACAATATATTCTGTAGAACCAAATCCTACTTCATCGCTTTCTAAAATACTAACCTTAGCGGTTTTTCCATTTTCAAGGCAAGGTGTTATTCTTGCCATTATTGTATCACCATTTCTGAACTTAGTACCACCTGCAAACTCCGATAATTCGTATTTTTGAATATCTCTACGAAATGGTTGAAGCATATCCATTGATATTTTTTTTGCTATCGTTCCTTTTGGCAAAAATTCCTTTGGATTGATTTCTATCATATCTTTAAGATTAGCCGTATGCCATTTTATTTCCATTTTTATTCCCCACTTTCATCTTCTGAAGCATCTGCAACATCTGATCTATAAGCATCTTCAATTGAATAATATTCACCTGGAATACATTCAACAATAATGACAATATCTATATTTTCCTTCACTGATACACTGCCTTTAAAAGAATAACCAACCTCAAGAGTTGCATCTACATTATATTCCACTGTGTTTTCAGATTCGTTTATTACAGATATATTATTGTAACTTAAAAGTTTGACATATGTACTAGATATCAATCTGTTCTTTTCAATCAAACCATAATCTCGCTCTATCATTTGTATTTCAAAATCTGGAGATTCAAGCCATTTGATGAGTTCACTATTTTCAGAATAAGTTTCAATTGGCTGATACGCATAAATATCAATTTCTTTTGCCCATTTTTCTAAGAATCCCTTTATTTCATCTTCGGAAGAACAAATGGATATTAAGGATTGAGGATTTAATTTTATAAACTCTTCAATTAGTGTTTCTTTGAATCCATTATCTTTAGTGTAAAAGATAATGTCTGCTTGTCTATGCGATAGTACAAACTCTAATACACTTTCCCATATGAGAACATCTTTGAAGCCTTTATCAGAATTTTTCTCTTTCCCACCAAACGGAGGCACTTTGTCGAAAGCACGTTTAACAATGCCCTTGAATCTATTATCGCTTGGGATGGGAAGCATAATTACTTTGTTTATTCCTGATTTTATTTCCTCTTGATATGAATGTAATTTTTCCGTTATATATGTACTGTAATCGTCTAATGCAACTCTATTGACGGAGTATTCTGGTAGAATCCATTTCTTGAAATATGCTTCGAATTCAATTATCTTTTTATCGTGAGCCTCAATTATCTGCTTTTTCATTTCATTCCAAGTAACTTCTGGAATTGCTATCGTAACCTTTTCATATATATCCAATTGATTCACCATATCAATCACGTTTTTATAGGTGGCGTTAAACGAAAAAGAGGTAAAATCAGCTTTCTTTTCATAAGGTTGAAATAGAATATTTGTATCAAATACAATAAAATATTCTTTTTTATCTGAGCTCATACCCAATAGCCCCCAGCTTCTCTCTGATCTCATCTTCAAGCTCGTGTGACTTAGCAAACATCTCGGAAAGCTCCGACGTCAGACGAGCCATTTTTTCCTCAAAAGGCTCTCCGTCGTCCTCCTGCTCCTCAATTCCAACATATCTGCCGGGAGTCAGAATATAGTCCTGCTTTCCGATTTCCTCGGTTGTTGCAACAGCACAAAATCCCTTAACATCGTCAAGTGTGCCGTTCTGAAATTTTTCTACTGTTTCCGCAAGAAGCTTTATATCATCATCTGAAAGATCTCTATGCTTACGATCAACCATAAAGCCCATTTTACGGGCATCAATAAACAGAGTTTTGCCCTTCTGCTTTTTGTTTTTCGTAATAAACCAGAGCGTTACAGGAATAGTTACGCTATAAAAAAGTTGTGTTGGCATTGCAACAATGGCTTCAATAAGATCATCTTCAATAATCTTTTTTCTGATGTCACCTTCACCGCCTGTCTGTGTGGAAAGAGCACCGTTAGCGAGAACAAGCCCGATTTTCCCGTTAGGTGCAAGATGATGTATCATATGCTGAATCCACGCATAGTTGGCATTATTTGCAGGAGGCGTTCCGTATTTCCATCTTACATCGTCCGCAAGATGTTCAGCTCCCCAGGGGTGATAATTGAAGGGCGGATTTGCCAGAATAAAATCTGCCTTCAATGTCTTGTGCAGGTCATTTGAAAATGTATCGGAATGATACGGACCGAAATCAGCATTGATACCACGAATAACCATATTCATTTTAGCCATCTTCCAGGTATCAGCCTGTGCTTCCTGACCATATACGGATATTTCCCCACGTTCACCGCTGTGTGCTTCAACAAATTTTGCACTCTGTACAAACATACCTCCGGAACCGCAGCAAGGGTCATATACACGGCAGTTCTTAAAAGGACGAAGAATCTCAACAAGAGTTTTTACAACGCTTGGCGGAGTATAGAATTCACCACCGCCTGTTCCTTCCTTTTCAGCAAAACGGGCAATGCAGAATTCGTATGTTCGCCCGAAAAGATCAATATCTGCATTTGCTTCAGTAAGGTCGATTTTATTTGTGAATATATCTACAACATCACCCAGAACACGCTTGTCCAGGTCGGGATTTGCATAATTCTTCGGCAGAACATTCTTAAGCTTGGGGTTATCATTTTCAATTGCTTTCATTGCATTGTCGATAACCATTCCGATTTCGGGAGTATGTGCCGCCGCCGCAATGGTCTTCCACCTTGATTCTTCTGGAATAAAGAATACATTCTTTTCCAGATATGCATCTTCATCATCTTCGAAACCATCACCTTCGGCAACAAGCTCATTGTATCTTTTTTCAAAAGCACAAGAAACATATCTGAGGAAGATAAGTCCGACAATTACTTTTCTATACTCGGAAGGCGGGATATGTCCCCATAATACGCAAGCAGCGTCCCAAATTTCTTTTTCAAAGCCTATATTTGCATTTGTTTTTACATCAGCCATAATATCACCCTTTTTGTTAAATAAGTACAAAAATCCATTTATATTATATCACTTTTGAGTTTTTTTGTCAATATTTTATAATTATCAAATTATTCGCATTTACCATACGAAATACATCAGCTATCACGGCATAACGCACAAGATATGTGATGGATCATCTTATTTTCTTCGCAATTTATCAATCAACGAAATTCTGAAATCTATTCCAAAAAACTCTCTTGCAGCATCAAGATCCATTGTAAGGGTTCTTGATATTACCTGTGCATTCAGGCTGGGCGGCAATTCCTGACGAATATGCTCCAGAATATATGTATTTGCATTATCGGGAATACGATATTCTACAAGCCCTTTTTTCTTGTTGATCGTAAATGCATCCTGCTCGAATTCCCATGCCCTGCGAATTTTCTGAATGGCATTCCGACCTACTGCCTTATTCCCAAAATAATCGTTATACTCACATCCATACATATAACCAGGCAGTTCTTCACCGATCACCTCTTCTGCAATTTCAATAATAACTGCAGATGACTCGGCAAAAATATCGGGAAGATAACTGTCATCGGAGCCTTTCATTTTTTCCGCCATATCATCTACCCTGTCAAGCATTCTGCGAACATATTCACAATACAGCGCATTGCTCATATCATTCATACAACCTGTTATCTTCTTATAATTTTCTCTGCCCTTGTCCTTATCCAAGCAGGAATCTATATGACATACAAACGCTCTTTTGGAAATATCGCTTTTTACCGATGGTATCTCATTTGTTGTTATCGCAACCGACGGATAGAAAAGCAAGTTCTCTTTTAGTCCCCATTCATCATATTTAACAATGTTGCTTATGTGATTTGAATACTGCGTTTTATTCAGATCATCTATTACAATAGGCAGTCCCTCACAAGTCTGTTTCAATCCGTCAATGGTTGTGCTTGTAAAATCTCCGCTTTTATTCACAGGGATCTTTTTCCCGCACATCATCTTTGTAAGCATATTGATGAATTCCGTCTTACCGCCGTTGCTTTCTCCATACAGAATTGCATATACGGGAAATTGCTTGATATCCTGCCCGTTTTTACTCGCAACAGAACGAAGATATGGCATAAAGGGAGAAGCGAGGAACCAACTTGCAAACAAAAAGTAAGTTCTGCGATTTTTGTCAATATCACCCGAAAACGCATCAAATCCGTCCATATATTCCAGAAAACATCTCAGATCAGAAGCAACCTTGTCCTTTTCGGGGGTCAGGTTACATTCCTTATCATTAAAAGTCATTATCCTATGTTCTGCATCAATATGAAGCTTTGGCATTTTCTTGCGTTCTTCGTTCTTTACTTCCCGGTCTTCCTTGTACTTTCTTTTCATCTTAGTAAATTCGGAAGGTGAAAATACCACTTTTCCGGTCTTATCTTTTTTGGGGAGCAAGGGCTTAATATCCTTTGAAATGCTGGCTGCGTCTGCGGCAATAATATATTCGGGATTTTCAGATTCCTCAAGTATTACCGCCTTCTTGACTTTTACAGTTTCCGAGATAGGAACAATATCCATCATTTCATCTCGGGCAGTATCGGGGTCGGCTATTAACCTAAGAATACTCTTGTATTCAACATTATCTGCACACTCTTCCTTGAACCCGTCAAACTGCTCACGATAATAATCATATGCTTCCGAATTATCCATATATGTAATATTTTCCCGCTGTATACCATTGAAAGCTGAATATGATAAATTTGCCGATCCCTCGATAACTCTTACTCTGCCGTCATCGGACTTTAGGACATATATTTTTTCGTGAGATTTTATTTCACGGGATACAAGCAGCTTCAGGCTGTTATTCTCCATTCTTTCAGCCAGCATTTTTGCCGATTTATGCTTTGCAATAAATTTAAGCTGCGAAAACTGCACACTAAGCAGCATTGCAACTGTATCATCAAGAACAGCATCACAACCGAAAACTATTTCCGCATATTTGAAATTCGGCAGTATTTTGCTTATGAAGTCGATACTTGATGAATAGGTGATCGCATACATCTCATCAAATCCCATAAACAGATCTTCCCAATTCATCATATGTATCATCTTAAACTCGGCTTCAACAACACTAAGCTTTTTAGTCGGCTCCGTATCCTCTATCAGGTCAAACATGGTGAATTCCTGCTCATTTTCTTCTTTTTTCTTCATATATACCTCCAATCAAGCATTTACTGCGGTTTATTTTGATTATGCTTTCGATACTCATTTACCATGAATTTGTTCAGCATATAGTATTCGCATTGATAATAATTAAGGATTTCATCTAGTTCTTTATCAGAAGTTATCCCACAATCTATGCATTTTTCGATTCTTGGATCAAGGTAATTATTATCCGCTCGAATATCAAGCATCGTATTATAGCAAACATTCAATAAAACACCAAAAGGCACGCCAATTCGCTCTGACACCTCGGAAATTGCATAACAAGTAGTTGTATCAAATCCATATTCTTCAGAAGCCTTGACAAATGTTTCAAAATAATCGAATTCATCATTAACCGAGGAACCGCTCATCATACATTCCATCACATAACGAAGCCTTTTTCCACATTCGTTTTGATTAGATACCAAATCGTCAAAATGTATTCTCTTATCATCAAAACTCATTCGCTGTTTTCTGATTTCATTAGGAGAATATCCATATTGAGTTTTCATCGCTCTGGTAAATGAAGACTGCTCTGAATACCCGTATTCAAGAGCGATCTCAACTATTGGTTTTTCCGGATTTTCAACAAGTTCCTGTGCTGCAAAAAACAGTTTACGCTTAATGAAGTAACTATTTAGCGATATTTCTCCATTTGTAAGCACTGAGAGAAACTTAGTTAAATCTAAATCAGTGAAATTCGATTCAGCATAAATTCCTCGTTTGATTTCATTGTAGCTGTCTTTAGCATGCCTATCAATGTAATTCATTACATCATCAAAAATATTTCTTTCCATAATAAAACCTCCAAAGTAATTTTATGACATCAGTATATCATACCTTTTCCAAAAAATATTGACATCAAATAAAAATATATGTCAATGAAGATTTCATCAATACAATTCATTTTGTTTCTTGCTTGGAATACCAAAAAAACGGACTCATTTCTTATATGTAATTCCCTGTTTGGATATCCAAATTATAGCAAACGACAAAAATAATTCTACTTCAATCCGCACAATGAACGCAGCTTA
>CAZINI010000089.1:0-6756 GCA_964540575.1 uncultured Ruminococcus sp. | reverse complement strand
GGCTGTGTTCTATCTGCCGTCTTTGTCTACAGAACGATTGAAGATTAGTATGAGAGATTCCCGTAATTAAATGGTTATTGGTATTTATTATAGCACGGATTTACTAAATTGTCACCTATTTTTTATGGATATTTTTAGTTTTCGAATTTGGGAACAGTTTCCGTCCTCAAAAAATCGCCCCGCTGAAATGCGGAGCGATTTCCTTTGAATGCATACAAGCTTATGCGTTTTCCTTGATGATCTTTTCGGTTTCGGGGATAGTCAGTTCGGCAGTATCGGCAATATCGGCAACAGACATTCCTTTTTTGAACAGCTTGAGTATCATTTTGATTTTCTCTTCAAATGCACCTTGTGCTCTGCCTTCCGCTCTGCCTTCAGCTCTGCCTTCAGCTCTGCCTTCAGCTCTGCCTTCAGCTCTGCCTTCAGCTCTGCCTTCCGCTAAGCCTCTTGCTCTGCCTTCCGCTAAGCCCTGTGAAATGTACAGAGTGCTAATATCACACATACTATTTACCTCCTTATCAAACTCCTGTATAATGGGAACGCCAAATTCTTCGTGGGCAATTTTCTTCTTTTCATACGGCGTCAGATTTGCTACCAGCAGCGAATAGAGCATTCGTATTATCCCGCCGCATTCCTTTGTTTCCGAATCTCCGAGATACACCATAATTATATTCATCAGGTCATAATACCGTTTATCCTCCTCGCTGTCGGTATAGTTTCCGATGAGGTTTTCACGGTTCATTTTGTACAGCGAGATCGTGTTTCGATGCTTTGCATCGGGCGATGTGCATATCCATATGGAATAGACCTTCTGAATCTTATCAAAATCTGAGCCTGTAAACACGCTGTTGTATTGTGCGGAGATAAGTCTGGCACAATAGTATTCGGCACGCTTTATCAGGTGATATTTTTTGATCTCGTTCTGTATCTCAATATTGATAATGAGAGCGATTTTTTGATTCTGAGGTGTGCGGGCGGTGAATTTTATATCGTAAAAACGCTGCCCCTCGTTGATGGAATTATCCTCTGTTGTTTCGTTTTCCACAATGGGCGGAATGTCCATATCAACCGTTGTCTTTGAAATTTCACGCTTTCCGATAAGCTTCATGACGGTATTTATGTCACAATCCTTATATTCGGGAACCACCGATTTAAGAATGTACGCCGTAATATATCTTGAAGCGAGAAGCTTTTTGCAGCTTCTGTCAAGACGGGCTTTCATCTTATCGGAATTGGACGCATCAATAACGTTCCCTTCATATGTCTGCATCGGCTGTCACTTCCTTACCTTTTGCTGTCTTTATTATACCATATTGTCCGAAGAAAATCAATAGGCGTTTTGCTGACAAACCACGGAAATCATTATTAACAAGCTGTTTTATCAAGCTTTGTGTTTTGTTGTGAATTTGAGATAACCACAGCTTTCTTTCCGCCGCTTAGCAGCGGCGGCGATGGCGAAAAATCGTCGGGGGATGAACTCCCTTTCGATTTTTCGCTGCACCGCACACTGTTTCGTGTTTACGATGCTTTTGCTGTTGATGTTTGATAGATGCTTTACTGATTTGTTTGTGTGCGGTGCATTTTTGACTGTTGGTTTTGTTAGTGGCTGGAAAGGGTGTTTCGCTCGTTGCGACGGGCGACAAGGGACGCTGTCCCTTGACCCTGCCACCTTTGTAAAGGTGGGCGAAACTTTTGTCTTTTTTGCTTAATTGAGCGGGTCGTCTATGCGTCCTTCGGGCTGAGCAAGCTTTATCAGCTCCGAACCGTCAATATCCTCTTTATACATATCCGCCGAATAGATACGGCAGCCCGAATAGGTCTTGTAATAGTAAATGCCCTTATCTGCGTTGATACAGCAGGTATAAGTCGTCATATAATCCTTGCCGCTTTCGGGGATAATGCTTCCGTTCACCACAGCGGCGGCGTCAAGAATGTGGAAGAACTGTGCCGCACCGTCCTCGGGACGGAATTTTGAGTACAGCTTCAAAAACGATGTCCGCACAAATCTTGAAGCGGGCGAGGAGTCGCCGGGAAGTCCGAAGCTGCCCAGACCCTTGCCGAAGGGCTTCACGCCTGCGTCCTTGGCGAAACGGTTTTGTTGGTCATCGGGGGTGAGGTTCAGATACTGTCCCAGATTGGTGAGGTGGAAGTCAAAGGTGGGATTGTTGGTCATTACACCCACGGGGTTATCGTAAATGTGCATGCCGTCTGCGGTAAATTCCATAACGATCGACCGCTTTTTATCGGCGATATGCCAATGAAGGGTAGCAGCGGGAATGGTATCGCTGAACGGCATATCAACGATATTCGAGGACAAAAGCAGCTTCTCCGCTTCGTCAACGTCGGCACACTGACCCAGTATCCAAGGAATAAGTTCAAAGGGGGCGATATTTTTTTTATCGGGGGCGTCCGAGTCCGAATATTTCGCATATCCCGGGAAATTCAGTCCCGCAATGCAAAGCCCTTTTTCGTTTGCACCGTCCGCATACAGGGGATAACCTGCTGCCTCCGTCGCCATTCCGATGATGGCATAGTGGCTGTTCATATCTCCCGCTTTTCGGAATTTAAAGGGGAAATTTCTCGGGGTAATAACGATCTGTTCGCCGAAGTTATAGTCAATGTCCATATTTCTGCCGAAATAAAAATCATCGGCGTTGAGGGTAAGGCTTGTACACATAGTTTTAGCTTCCTTTCGGTTTTATATTTAGTATTTCCCAATCATAGTATACCCCATTTATGGGGAAATTAGGAATACAGCTTGTGAAATTTTGATGAAAACTTAATATTTCCGCTTGATTAAATTCAGAAAATATGCTAGAATTATAGAATAAGATGAAAACAAAATATTTTTGTGAAGAAAGGAAAGTGATCGA
Source organism: uncultured Ruminococcus sp. (assembly GCA_964540575.1). Lineage (GTDB taxonomy): Bacteria > Bacillota > Clostridia > Oscillospirales > Ruminococcaceae > UMGS1889. Next base: position 3,883 of record CAZINI010000089.1, on the reverse strand, counting down.
ATGCCATTCAATTACAGTTTTTCCCATGTTACTCCGCTTATTGAGGAGCTGGCAAACCTTTGTGTGGAAAATAATAACATTGATTCCGAGCTTTACAGCCGCTATGACGTTAAACGAGGTCTGCGTGACGTCAACGGAAAGGGCGTATTAACGGGACTTACGGAAATTTCCGAGATAATTTCGTCGAAGAATATAGACGGGAAAAGTATTCCCTGTGAGGGTGAACTTTATTACAGAGGTGTGAACATTAACGATTTAGTAGGCGGCTTTGTAAAGGATAAGCGGTTCGGCTTCGAGGAAGCGACCTATCTTCTGCTTTTCGGAAAGCTGCCCGATAAAAAGGAGCTTTCGGATTTTTCAAACCTTATTTCCGATTTCAGAAAGCTGCCGACCACCTTTGTTCGGGATATTATGATGAAATCCCCCAGCAATGACATTATGAACAGCCTTGCAAGAGGTGTGCTGACGCTTTATGCGTATGACGATGCTCCCAATGACATTTCCATACCAAACGTTCTGCGGCAATGCATTGAGCTGATAGCACTGTTCCCGCTGCTGGCGGTTTACGGCTATCAGGCTAAGAGCTATTATCTGGACAAGGAGAGCCTGTTTATCCATCAGCCGAAGCCTGAGCTTTCTACGGCTGAGAATATTCTCCATCTGCTCCGTCCCGACAGTGAATATACCGAACTTGAAGCGAGGATACTCGACCTTGCTCTGGTGCTTCACGCCGAACACGGCGGCGGAAACAACTCCACCTTTACCACCCACGTTGTTACCTCATCGGGAACGGACACCTATTCGGCGATAGCTGCGGCTCTGGGTTCCCTCAAGGGTCCCAAGCACGGCGGTGCGAATATCAAGGTAGTGCAGATGTTTGACGACATAAAGGCAAACGTGTCCGACTGGAACGATGACGATATGATAAAGGACTATCTGCTGAAGCTGCTCCATAAGGAAGCGTTCGACAAGGCGGGTCTTATCTACGGTATGGGACACGCTGTTTACTCCATTTCCGACCCGAGAGCGAACCTGTTCAAGCAGTTTGTTGAAAAGCTTTCGGTTGAAAAGCATAAGGAAAAGGAATACGGGCTTTATTCTTCGGTTGAGCGTCTTGCCAAGGAGGTCATTGCACAGGAACGCCGCATTTACAAGGGTGTCAGTGCAAATATCGACTTCTACAGCGGCTTTGTTTACAATATGCTTAATCTCCCGCTGGAGCTTTACACTCCGCTTTTTGCCATTGCGAGAATATCGGGCTGGTCGGCGCACCGCATTGAGGAGCTTATCAACTGCGGAAAGATAATCCGTCCCGCATATATGGGCGTTCAGTCGCATGTTGACTATGTTCCTCTGTCCGAGAGATAAATTTAACGGCGTTTCCGTACTTTTAAGGTGCGGGAACGCCGTGTTTTTGTCTTTTCACATTAACTAATTGATTAAAGTAAATTTTGACTGCTCGATAAATTGGAATTTTTGTCAATGTGGAATGTGAAAAGTGGAAAGTGGAATTATTGTGCTGCCTGCAACAAAGATAAAATATTCGTTGTTTGCGGCGAATCCATAAATTTCACTTTTCACTTTACACTTTTCACATTAATTAACAACTTCCGGTTTTTCAATCTGTTTGTTTCTCTGACAGATTTATCTAGCTGCTTGTAATTATTTTCTGCCGAAAGAATTTGAGATCATGCCTAACGGAGAATTGGCTCCGATGGAGTAAAGATCCATAATGTTCCAATACCCTCTGCCCGAAACGAGTCTGATAATAAACAGGTTATCTTCATATCCCGCATTATCAAAAACAGCTTTGCCTGTCCTGAATTCAAACAGGTTTCCGTCATTGTCGCTGACGGTCACATAATAGCTGTATGTATCAAATGAAGCTGCCTTGTAATATCCCTTTGTCTGCCGCTTGGAAACGTATTTTACCTCTGCCAGCATAAAAGAACCGTTCCTTATGCTTTTGATAATATTGGAAAGATGTATCCGTTTCAATATCTCAAATGCAGCCACAGCTCCGAATAACAGACCGGGCAGTATCATTATTTTTTTGAAGCTGTCCCTTATCAAGGGCATATTGGGGGTCAGCAGACAGATCAAGCCCCACATAAGCAAAAGAGCGGCTATGGGAACAGCCACTCTTAAAATGAAGGTCGGGCTGCTTTGCTTCTGTTCTTCTTCATACACCGAAGAAATAAATATGTTTTCGTTTTTTTCGGGAAAATGAAATGCTGCTTTCAGATGATCGTATTTCATATCCGTACCTCGCAAACAGCTTTAGTATTTGGGAACTGCCGATAAAATCAATATTTCTGCTTTTTCGGTCAATTACAACGCACATTTCATACCATCGGCGGGAATAACGGTGTTCGGGAAAATCTCCTGAGCTATCTCCGCATAGTCAAAGGGATTATCCATAGACGGGCTGAAATGGGTCAGCCAAAGCTCCTTGGAATTGGAGTCCGCCGCCACTGCCGCCGACTGAGCGAACAGCATATGCCCCTTTTCGTGAGCCTTGCCGCCGCATTCGTTGTCGCCGTACATTCCCTCGCATACCAGCAGGTCGGACTTTTCGGCAAATTCGGTCATAGCGGGGAAATACATAGTATCGGTCATATAGGTTATCTTTATGGGGTCACGGGCGGCGTCGGTCACCATTTCACAGGTGATCTTTCTGCCGTCAAGCTCTATTTCTCCGCCCTTGTGCAGCACCGACCAAAGCTGCTTGGGTATGCCCAGAGCCTCTGCCTTTTCGGGGGAGAAAACGGGTCTGCGGTGCATTGTGAAGGAATATCCCAGACAAGGCAGGGTGTGGCGGAGGGGCAGGACGTTCACGTCAAAGCCGTTCCATTCGGCGTGAGCCTCCTCGTCAATATCCAGCTCCTTAACGCTCAGTGCAAAGGGAACGAACGGGCAGATGCTGCACAGGTTTCCGATGATATAGTGCGTTCCTATGGGGGCATAGATGGTCACAGGGTCTGTCCTGCCGTGATTGCCGATAGTCAGCAGAAGCCCGGGCAGCCCCGCAATGTGGTCTGCGTGGACGTGGGTGATGAATATGGCTTCTATCTTGGACAGCTTGCAGCCGCTTTTTGCGAGGGCTATCTGCGTGCCCTCGCCGCAGTCGATGAGAGCTGCTTTTCCGTTGTATTCTATCCACAGGCAGGTAAGCCACCTGTCCTTTAACGGGATAGTTCCGCCCGTTCCGGGAAGGCAGACGTTTATCATTGCAAGACCCCCTGACTTTGTCGTTATATATGTGCCGTAAACTATGTTCGATATTAATTACTTACTATATTATATAACGAAATTGCAAGAAAAGATAACATATTTTCTGACTTTTCTGTGTCTGATTTGTTAAATAGGAAAATTCTTCATTTTAAGGGGACATTTCGGGAAATAGATAAAATTTTCCCAATGAAAAAATATGTCGCCGAAATAGTAATATTTATGTAAAATCAATGTGCAAAACGCTGAACGCTCGGGATAATTTCCGATAATATGCCGTCAAATTATACAAATCGTATTTTTTTGCGAAAAAACCCTTGACTTTTCTCTTGAAATGTAGTAAGATATAAAAGTCGTCAGACGGCAGGTAAGCCGAAAGACAACGAGATGGAAGCTTAGCTCAGCTGGGAGAGCATCTGCCTTACAAGCAGAGGGTCATAGGTTCGAGCCCTATAGTTTCCACCAATTGAACGTTCTCGGACGTTCAATATGGCCTGGTAGTTCAGCTGGTTAGAACGCCGCCCTGTCACGGCGGAGGTCGTGGGTTCGAGTCCCATCCAGGTCGCCATGATCGTTTTTGCAATAGTGAAAGCGATTATGCCTCTGTAGCTCAGTCGGTAGAGCAGGGGACTGAAAATCCCCGTGTCGATGG
>CAZINI010000088.1:0-6883 GCA_964540575.1 uncultured Ruminococcus sp. | reverse complement strand
CTTAGCATTTTTACCATCTCCTATCTTTATTTTACACCCCTTGTCAAGTGATAGGCTATTTTTATGGATTGCTATAGTATTGAAATAAATACATATTAAAGGCGGTGTTTTTGATGTTTGAATTATCTCTAAATGACCCTGACGGATATGTTATGCTTAAATGCTGTGAATGTGGTGAGTATATGTACACTAACCACGATATTTATGATTCCGAAAACGGCAATCACAGTGTCACAATCAAAGATGATACCATTATCACCTGTGAACATTGCAGCAAAACACAGTCAGCATCCGAAGGCAAAACTATTATTCACGAAACAAGAAAACCCGCTCCGACACGTTATTTACCAGAATGCCCCGCCTGTCATTCTCTGAATGTTGAAAAGATAGGCGCAATCAAAAAATACTCATCATTTGCTGTTATGGGTGTATTCAGTCCTAATCTGGGGAAACAGTTCCATTGTAAATCCTGCGGTTATCGCTTCTAAATCAAACATCATTTTATATTCACCTTTTTATGTATGCGGTCAGTATGCATATATAGTCAATTTTTTCATATCAGATTATTTGTAATATCCTGTTTCCGGTCAAGCTAAACTGACAACACCTTGATTAAATCCGTCCAAAAATCCCCCTATACCCTTATATACAGTTTTCAGATGAAAACATCCCCCCACCCGCTCCGGAAATATAAAAGCGTAAAAAATAGCCGTTGCCCCGATTATGGAGTAACGGCTATGTGTGTTTACAGATTCTGCAAATAGTTATAAACCTCTCTGCTCTTATTCAAGCTAAGTCTGTTCAATTTTCGGTTCTTCACAAAATCATTGAAATTTCCCGCATTGATTCCAAGCTCAGTATAAATGCGATAATTGCTGATTTTCTTGATTTCCTTTAGCTTGATGATTTTGTCAATCATAAGTGACTTGATACGGTTATCATTATCCTTCATACCGATTCGGCATTTATAGGAATTTAAGACCTTCTTATAATCCGTTGGTAACTCAGCATCATTTTTAATTGCACCGGATACCGCCAAATATTCCTGCCTATCATCATCTGAAAGATATTTCAACAGAATATCCGACTTGTCGCTGTAATAGCAATACAGAAATAACGGCTCTTTTAATCTGTAGTTCCCGTCATATATTTCAGAAGCCAGCTTATGAATGTTAAGTGAATTACTCTCTGAAAGCGATTTTACATAACTGCAAAGAAACCCCAGAAGTGTAAGTTTTCTCATTTCAAAGCCTCCTCTTTGTAATCTCGGTAATTAAACATAAACACATTTCTCAGCCTGTCATTCAGAATATTATCATTGAAATCTTCATTATTTATAATTTCGTCCATCTTGTTCCAATCAAGAGCATTGATTATTTCCGTATTCATAATATCACGCTTATCTTTAGGTCTGTCTGAAAACAATTTTGATATAACAATATCTTCTAATGAAGCCGTGTAGAAATGTATCTTTTTAGATGGTATATCAATCCTGATACGCCTGTCATAATAATCAGGTGCAAAATTCGTCATATATGCAAGGACGCTATTATTTATATCGTATTTTTCAAGAAATGGATATAATTCTTTCGGGTACATTATAGCATCAATATCCTGAGTAGCACGGGTCAATTTGTCGATAAGGACTAATGCCCCACTCCCGACAATAACCATTTCATAATAAGATTCACTATCATCTAATGCTAACGATACTTCTTCATCAAGCTTCAAAAGGCGTTCAATAATTTCATTTTTGATATTGTTATCCGAATAGCCTGACATAAAATCACCTTTCATTAATACTATTAATCATTTCTTATTTTATTATATAATATGTTTTTAGTATTGTCAAGTGTTTTTATTCGAAGCATTGAAAATTCCGCTTGTGAATAAAGTGGAACTACTATGCTAATAACCACTAATTAACTAGGTTTTAACAATGTAAAGCACCCCCCACCATACACCCAACCCCTATTATACGCTGTGCCAATGCCCTCACCCGTTCCCAATACGACAAGACAGCAGACCATTCTAAAGCCGTCCATGTGATTATTAGAAATCTCCAAAAAATCTCCCTCAACCCTTGATTTTTTCCTCATAATCGGATAAATAATATCAAATCACGATTTAGTAAATCAAGATTAGATATAATGAGAACTGCAAAAGGCGGATTTGCTGCCGTTCAGATACGCAAAAATGGGCAGATTTACCACCTGTGTTTCAGAAGGATATTAACCACTGCCTCAATACATGAAACAATAAAAATATCAACCAGCATCATAATTCCCAGAAAAAGTATTATTGGAAGCTTAAAACCGGGTAAGGATACAAATATCAGATTATTTGCTCCCGACAATATATCGTCTGCTCCATAAAGAAACAGAAATCTTAAAACCATCGTTAGTGAAAACATTGCTGTGAATACAACCGATAAAACAAATCCGCAGCGTATTCTGCAATACAGAAGATGTTTATTCCCGCGCTTTAAGGCTCCGGAATACAAATCAAATCCGCTTGCTCTGTCTGCCCCATACACCGGAACAGTCAGAAACAGCATCAGCACTATCGGCACAAAAAGCGCTGTCAGATTAGAACGGTATATTTTTCTGTACCCTGTGTCATAAATCAGCACCGAACCCGGTATATCCTTTACCTCCTCGTACTGAGCTAAAAAACGGGCAAATGAGCGTTCGCCCATAAGCTGCTGTGACAGCGCCGCATACTGGGTATTGTAGTCGGTACCCGTGAGTTTTCCCTGTGAAAACGCCTCGGACAGAGCAGACATATCGCTGCGGACGCCGTCAAATCTTGCCTGCTCGGTCTTGATGTAGCTTTCGGTAGTTTCGGTAATTGCACCGCCGTGATAGCGTATATAGTCGGCATACATCATATCGTCAATGTCGAACGGACGCTCAATACTGCCCAGCCAAACGGCATATCCTGCGATGAAAAGCGCCGCTATCGCAAGACCCTTGCAAGAAATAAAAGTACGATAAAGCTCGTTTACCCATAATTTATCACTGACACGACGATCCTTTGTTTTCGATTTTCTTTGCTCCGTGGCAACCGAACATTTTCGATATATTAACGCTGTAACAGCGCTCATGATCATCAACAGAACAGCGCATACCAACAGCGTGACAAACACGGCATTTATCGGCTCTCCGAAAACGCAGATATTGACATAATTCCCGAAAAGCTCATCGGGGGCGGATAATGCCGCAGGACTAGAATATTTCAAAAAAGCCAACGCCGACACACTGCCGATTCCGTAGTATATTATAACGGAAAAAGCCGTTGCTGCTAAAGTGAATAATACCGCAGTCTGCTTTTCTGTCAGAAGCGACAGCAGCGCCGCAAACATACCGAAAACCGATATCGCTAATGTTTTCATAAGCAGCGAAACCAGCACGAACCCAAGCACTGAGATATTGAGCGTTGTGTTGTAATATCCCGCAAGCGAGCAAAGCTGACGCAGAGGATTGCCAAGCCCGAAGCGTATTTCGTTAGTCAAAGCCGCAGCCGCTGTTCCCGTCAAAAGGACAAGAAACGCAACAGCAATCACTGCACACGTTTTTGCCAGCGCGAATTTTGCATTGCCGTTTTTCAGTGAAAGCGTCAGAGCAGTGCCTCCGTTTCGCTCGCCGCCGAATAACATTATTGCCGCAAACACTGCTGCTGTCAACGCTGAAATATCAACCGCGAAATTACGAACAGTGCGTTCGCAGCCTTCGCTCGGATAATACTGCGGCGCGGCTGTTTTCATAGGCTCATACGCTGCTTTTGTCAAAGCGGCGTTTTTTCGTTCATAATCCCCTCCGAGAATAGTCAGCATTGCGTCGTTGCCGTTTGTGATTGCGTCAATGTGCTCTTTGTAGTTCTTTGAAGCAAGATAGCACGAATACTCGCGTTTGTAAAGTTTAAGCAGGTCATAGACTTCCACCGAGTTTTTGTCATTGCTTTTGTATTTTTCAATGTACGCTGCCGCACGTTCATCGCTGAAAGCGGGACTGTCAGGCTCTCCCCACAGCAGCGCATCATATATTGTCAGCATAAGTACCCGTTCGTCAAGCCGTTCACCGATTTCCTCTGCCGAAAGTCTTGATATATCCGCTCTGAATTCATTGTATGCTTTCTGCGAGCTGTCCTCTATCGGCAGGAAGGCTGTGTAAATCACAGTTGCGGCAAGCATTATCAGAAAAGTGATAATAAAGTTCTTGCGGGATATAACCTTCAAAATTTCGTTAAATATCATCTTTTTCACCAAACAGTTTCATGTACAGTTCTTCAAGTTCTGAGCAGCCGTACTGAGTTAGCAGCGCGCTGTTAGAACCGCTTGCCGAAATTTTGCCCGATTGCATTATGATAATGCTGTCCGCCTGCGCTTCAATATCCGAAACAATATGCGTCGATACTATCACCGTTTTGCTTTCGGAATACTCCCGCATCATATTGCGGAATATCACACGCTGTCGTGGGTCAAGTCCTGCTGTCGGCTCATCAAGAATAAGAATTTCCGGACTGCCGAGCATTGCCTGTGCAAGCATAAGCCGCTGTTTCATACCGCCTGAAAAGCCGCCGCATTTTTCGTTCCTGTTCTCGTACAGTTCAACTTTGCGAAGAAGCTCCGCTATCTCGCTGTCGGTGTTTTTTAGCCCTTTCAGCCCCGATATATATTTCATAAACCGCAGTGCGGAAAATGAGTCGATAAGTGCGCTTTTCTGCGGCATAAATCCGATATGGGAGCGGTATTCGTCACCGAGAATGTTAATGCTTTTGTCACCGAGAATTATTTCGCTGCCTGCGTCCGCATCGATTACACCCGCAATTATATTCATAAGGGTGGATTTCCCCGCGCCGTTGGGTCCCAGCAGAGCGTAAATACCGCTTGAAAAGTTGTATGTAAAGCCGTTCAGTGCCGACTTTTTCTTGTAGTGCTTTGATACATTTTTCAGTTCGAGCGTCATTGTTTCATCTCCAGTTCTTTAAATTCGGGTGCGTCGGAAAAATAGCTTTCTTTCGTGCAGTAGTAATACGTGTTCGTTTCGTTTGAGTAATCGCAGACATAATAATCACGGCTTTCAAAGGAAATGCGTTGACTGAACGGTGCGGACTTCACAACGCCGTCATTGTACAGATAGACATTCCCGCAGTCGAAGTCGTAGTAAATAAGCCCGTCCTCGGTTGCATACATACTGTAGGCTTCAGCTATATACGTACCATCGGCGGTGTAGAGCGAATTTCCGAGCATATACCAGCAGCCCGCCGAAGACATGGTGTACCATTCCATTTGCGAGTCGCTTTCGGAAACGCTTCCGTCCGTTGTGCTTATTTTCAGTGTTTTGCGGAATTTAGTTTTGTTATATTCGGAATTTTCGTCCTCTATGGCGGCTATTCTGTCATCAAACGTGTCAAATTCATATTGCTTGGTATTGCCGCCGAAATTAGCATAAATCATATCGTTATATATTCCGTATATCTGCATATTGCTGTCGGGAAATATGCCCGTTTCGTACAGTACGGAATAGCTGTCGGTATTTAGGTTATAACAGCCTATCTTATGGTTTGTCATACCGCTGGAACCGTAGCCGAAATTGCCGTCGAATTCGTATGATTTAGTCATTACAGATTCGAGAATATGGAGATAGAGCTTATCTTCGCACAACATCGTCGCATATATCATCGGTGAAATATACTCTTCCTCATTGCCGCTGCGCCTGAATTCAAGAACGGTTTCCCGAGAACTGCCGTTTTCCTCGCATTTGTACATTCTTGATTCCTGATTGTCGCCGAATCCGAAGTAATATAGTTTTCCTGCATATCTGAACGGATTTGAGAGTATTTCGTCCTTTATTCTCGCGGTGCAGTTCTCATTGCTTCCGTCGTGTTTGCAGCCGGGAACGCTGCATACTGGCGTGCTGACGCCTGTGTCCAAATCGTAATATGTCAGCATGTTAGAGCTTACAGTGACATAACAGTTGTCATACACAGAGCTTCTCGGAACGACAGATTTTATAAACGCACTGTTCTGCACCTGATTGCTTGAGCAAGATGTGAGTGAAAATAAGAATAAGAATAACAGTATTGAAACGATTTGCTTCTTCATTCCGTAATCTCTCCTTATCGGTTTATAGCTTGAAAAAAGAACCCCTTTCATATTATTAGTCTATCATACATTTCTTAATAAAAAAATGTATATTTACCTTACGTTTTTCTTAATATATTATCACCAAAAGAGGCTTATGTGATGTTTTTCATTTTTGTAAACAAGGGATACCTATATAATTACCTGATTCCGCAAAACTGACCCCGCAACCTCTTCCCAAAAAGCTGAAAATATGGTATAATAAAGGCATAAGAATAGCTGAAAAAACAGCACCCGAAAGGTGAAGAGGAAAATGTGGAAAATAGAGATAGTAACAAGCAATGAAAGACTGATAACTCCCAGCGGATTATCCCTTGTAGGACAAGTTCTGGGAAAGTCAGACCTTATCAAGAAAGCCAACAGAATGAGAACCAAAAAAAGGTCACAGCCGCAAATCAAAAACGGAGATATTCTGCTTACAATGATAGGGCTTTTGACTCTTAGGAAATCAGATTTTGACAATGTAAATGAATTTCACACCGATGAGGAATTTTACAAGCTATCTCTTGGAATAGCCTATGGAATACCGTCTGAATCATCGCTCCGAAACCGTCTTGACGATATCGGTATCTCTATGAATACGCAAATCCTTGAAGGAAATATCAGTATGTTCCGTGAATGCGGATTTGAACCATCTGCACTGAAATGCGGCTGTGTACCTGTGGATATTGATGTATCACCCTTTGATAATTCGGGCAGTCACAAAAAGGGAGTGTCACGCACATACAAAAACTTTGA
>CAZINI010000087.1:0-6908 GCA_964540575.1 uncultured Ruminococcus sp. | reverse complement strand
CATTGCCCCTAACGGTTTTCCCCGAATTATTCCGCTAGGAAGAATTTGCATTCACCCTTTCCCTTTCACCCCACCCTCTTTTCCCCGCTTTACATTTTTGTGAGGAGAATAATTTGTTGCTCTTGGGGTAGTTTGTTGTTGGTTTTCCGACTGTCACTTTATTGAACTATGTCGGTTTGTGAAACCACATTTGCGATAAAAAATTAATAATTATGCATTATGAATTATAAATTATAAATTGTAAATTATTCTGCCTGTCACTTTACTGAATGATATTGACAATATTATAACGGAAAAACACAAAAACGCCGCCGAATTGACGGCGGCGAAAGAAATGCTGTTTTCATAATATCCCAACATATATGTCAATCATAAGTCGGCATAATTTCAATATCGGGATTTAAAACATTGTCATTTTTGATATTTTCCAAAAGGATAAGAGCGTTGTCGTAATTCTGCTGCATTTTTTCTTGGTCATAGCCTTTTTCGTGAATGACATTTCGCAAAGAGAGCATAACATTTCCGGGCATTTCGGGCAATCCTATCTGTCCGCCGAAATCGAAAGCGGACACCTTGTATCCCGGCAGAACGGCATTTTCATCATCGGGATAAAGCTCCCGCATATCGGTGAAAACGGGATCTCTGTAAACATGGAGCAGGTCGCATACAACGGGACCCGTCACCGCCATAATAATGTCATCTCCCTGAAATTCGGCGATGATCTTGGTAGAACCCACCTGATAATTCTGCATGGAATAGTAGTCGCCCTCCACATATTCGGTCGCCATATAGTAAACGTCAACCTTCACCTTTCCGTCCCCGTTGAAGTCGGGACAGTACCGCTCGAAGAAATGCTCCATTTCGGTCACCCGTGACTCCATCTCAAAACCGCCCGTAATGCACATTACCTTAATATCGGGCTTGACGGTCAGCACCGTTTGCAGGATTATGTACGCCAGCACCACAACAGTAAAGCAGCAAAGCAGGAACTGCCATTTGTAGTGATAGAAAAAGTTCTCCACCTTTTCGCTGAATGTGTACTCCTTCTGAACGGCTTCTTCCTTTTTTATGGTGGTGTCCTCCTCGGACATAACGCCTGCTTTCAGCTTCATCAGCTCAACCTTTTCGCCCTGAAGCTGCTTTTCGTATTCGGCACGCTGACGCTGTTCCTCCTCGGCTGCTTCACGCTCTGCCTGTTCCTCCAAAGCCCGTGCTTTTTCGTCTATTTCCTTTGCCTTTTGAAAAAAATTTTCCTTTGCCATTTAATGCTCCTTGATAATTATTCTTTCCGATTTTTCTTGCCGAGCCCGGCGGAAAACATATACGATAAAAAAGGGCATAAATCGGGTGAGATTCCCGATCATGCCCCTTTAATTTTTTTGATAATGCTTTTTCCGTTTCGGCAGCATAGCTTTTCTGCCCGCTTGCTGTTGACTATATTGCGGGGAAATATGTACAGATATATTATATAACAATTCTTCTTGCCTTGTCAATAGAAACGGCCATTTTTTATAATAAATTAATATGTTTTAAACAGAAAAAGCGTTTGCAATATTTTCGGCTGTTTTTGTATGCTCAGTATTCCGTATCGGGAAGCCAGGTGAAATAGCTGTTCAGCTCGGTAAGAGAACTAAGGTCAATGTGCGTTTCATCGGAACCCGGAAGTTCTTCCATAGATATATTAACATAATCTATAGTGCACTCTCCCGAAGCTTTACGCTTACCGCTCGCCATAACCCCCGAATCTAACGACTCAAGTCTTATTACGACATCACCGGCTTCATTATCTACATACTCATTATAGGAAAATATACTGCCCGTATAATCATAACCGGGATTAGCTTCAGCAATAGATTTATCAAAATAGTTATAGAACTTTATTTTATCAAGACCCTCTTCCCAAGAATTTTCCATATATGATGTCGTTAAAGTGTAATTGTATATGATACATCGTTCAATGTGTTCGGTAGCTTGAACATAGAAAAGCAACGCTATAGACTCTCTTTCGCGATTAACAACCACAAGAAAATCAGTATCACCTATCGTAAGAACACCCATCTTTATAATATAGACCATATTTGCTTCATAATCTGCTCGTTCAGCTTCGCTGAGAGTTCCCTCTTTGTATGCTTTTACTGTATCTTCTCCGAATATGAATGTGTTTTCACGTTCATTATATTCTGATATAATATTATGTATTTCATTTAACATCCCCATGATCGGCTCTGTTAAAACCTCTTCCCGGCTTCGTGTTGATATTTCGGAAGTGATCTCCGTATTATCCTCAATAGTTGCAGTGACCTCACTGCTTTCCGATGATACGGCGGATGTTTCGATTTCAGCGGCAGTTTCGGCAGAAACAGCAGCGGTTTCTGTTGTAATAGCTGTAACCTCCGTTTCCGACACAGTACTTGTTTCGGAGGTTTCCGTCATCTGTGCTGCCTGAACCTCATTCACATTATTGCTGCCGCAGCCGGTAAATGCAGTCAATCCAAGTATTGCAGAAAAACCTAATGGTATAAGAACGCTGTTTTTTACTTTCATAATATCACCTCAAACTCGGGACAGATAAATTCAGCCCGAACCTTCATAAATTTTAATTATCTTTCTTATTCATCATATCGCAAATATCACACAATTGACGGTACATTCTCTCCGCATCATCTATGCCCGCATAAAGGCGGACCTTCTGCATTGCCACAAAAGGTATACCGCATCGTATATCGATATATGCACAATGTTCCTGATTTTTTATTCGTTTTATCGGGTATATCTTCCGCAGAAGAGGAAGCGGAATAGTACACATTTTTTCAAAGTTATTTACAAAAAGGCACTCCTTTGATATAAAGAAAAACTGTATCATATCAGGCTTTTTGCTTTGTTTACGATACCATATTTCAAGAAGCGACAGCCAAAAGAACACTATCGGTATGTAGACTATAAAAAAATTCAGCCAGGTTTTGTTTTCAAAGCAGCAGCCCATTAGTAATGCTGACGGTATAATATTGTAAACGATCAGGCAAAACCTATAAGCAATTCTGCGGGATCTGGAATAACCGTGCCTGTAATGATAATCCGTGGCTATTACAGCTGCAGCATCAACAACACAGTCATCGGGACTCAACTCTTTTACATACATACTTTCAAGCATTCCATAGTCGATTTGTGTGGGTTCCAATTTGATCTTCCCTTCAAATGTATTTTTCGCATTGGCGGGTACGCACTAAATACGCCGATTTTACAGCGAAGCAAATCAAAATTACGAATTGCTCAGTACTTCCCTTGGTTGTGAGCATCTATCTTAGCTTTAATTTCCAATAATTCCTCACGGGTAAAATAGACATCCTTTTCATGACTCCAAATTTCATCAAAAGTCTGCTTAGGCTTTGAAAATTTACTGTCTTTGCATCTGTTGTACCCTTGCTGCAAATAATCATGAAGCACTTCTGAACTGACTATCCTGTCCCAATCTGCATAAATTATAAATGGGTTATTTTGTATAATGCTGTCATCTTTCCTGAACTGCATTTCCGAAAAATTTATATACACATCCTTATGGGCTATTATGCCAAACTGATTATAAGCGTACTGTGCGGGCGGAAATATTTCACGCAGCGTATCAAATTGCATTAAATTACTGCTTTTGCCCCAATTCTCAATAGCTTGTGCCCTGCTTATCATTTCCGGCGACTCTTTGTACAATAATGCACCGTATAACACAATGCAGCTGCTTTCATTATTTGTAAATTTAAGCTGCTTTAATTTAGGACGTGCAATATTTCCAACACAAAATACGGGAAGACCGCAGTTCAGCATAGATATATCACAATGCGGTTTAAGCCCTCGTACATTAATACGTTCTTCTTTTAAATACGCAGGTTCTTTTGCAAAAAAAAGCAAACCGGCTCCACTTGTTATTAAACACAAATTATTATTTACAATATTGCATTTTGTTTTTTTGTTCCGTATTGCGTTTTGCAGCTCCTGCTGATCTATTGCAGCCGTATAACAAACAGTGCCCATACCCCTCGGCAATTCTCTGTGGACCTGTGTTAATGCACCGCATACCTGACCTTTATCGGTCAATGCAGCAACACAATCCTCAGCTTTGTTTACAGTCTGCAAAAACATTTTATCGGGTCTTACAAAATTAGGCATTTTTTTGTCCCCCTTTATCCCAAAATTCTTTTATATTAATGTCTGCTCAACAACTGAAAAAGTGCGTAGAAGCTTTGCTTCGGAGTACTTTTTCAGTTGTTGGGTGCAAGGATTTTTGGCGATTTAGCCAAAAATCCTTGCACCTTGCCGCCCGTTAGCGGCGGCAAAAGCAGACGTCAATCAGGTAGTACGGCATAAATCTTTGATTTATGCCGCTGAAAATCCTGTCTTACAGGATTTTCAGCCAATAACTGCCCTTCGGGCAGTTATTGAGTACGCACTATATTATACCATTGCATTGCAGTGATGTCAACATAAACCGACACCCGTTCGGCAGTGCTTGTTTTTGTTTTCCCGCAGAATAGAAGCAAAAACGCAAACGAAAAAAAGGGCAAAACCGGATGAGATTTCCGATCATGCCCTTTAAATTTTTTCGATTTATTCTTCTTCCGTTTCGGCTGAATTGCTTGTCTGACCGCTTGCAATTGGCTTCATTGTGGGGAACAGCAGAACGTCCCTGATAGACGGACTGTCCGTCAGAAGCATAACAAGTCTGTCAAGACCGAAGCCCAGACCGCCCGTAGGAGGCATTGCATATTCCAAAGCGGTAACGAAATCCTCGTCCACCTCGGCATTTGCACCCTGTGCACGCTTTGCTTCAACCTGCTTAACAAATCTTTCCTTCTGGTCAATGGGGTCGTTCAGCTCGGAGAATGCGTTGCCCATTTCACGGCAATAGATGAAATACTCAAATCTCTCGGTAAATGCGGGGTTTGAGGGCTTTCTCTTTGCCAGCGGAGAATTTTCCACAGGATAATCATAGATAATAGTCGGCTGAATAAGCTTGTCCTCAACAAATGCATCGAAAAATGCAATAAGAACGTGACCCTTTGTAGCCTTGTCACCCTCGTCGACCTCAACGTTGTGAGCCTTTGCACAAGCCCTTGCTTCCTCGTCGGACTGCCAGTCGTTGTAGTCAACGCCTGCATACTTCTTAACAGCCTCGACCATTGTCAAACGCTCCCACGGGGACGCCATGTTTATCTCGGTTCCCTGATAGGTGATAACATCGCTGCCGCATATCTTCTTGGTGATGGTGGTGTACATTTCCTCGATAAGATCCATCATTCCGAGATAATCGGTGTATGCCTGATACATTTCAACGGACGTAAACTCGGGGTTGTGGGAAGTGTCCATACCCTCGTTACGGAAAATACGTCCAACCTCGTAAACTCTCTCAAAGCCGCCGACAATAAGACGCTTTAAGTAAAGCTCGGTTTCGATTCTCAGATACATATCCATATCAAGAGTATTGTGATGCGTAACAAAGGGACGTGCGGACGCACCTATTTCCAGCGTGTGGAGAACGGGAGTGTCAACCTCCAGATAGCCCCTTGAATTAAGGAAATTTCTGACCTCTGTGAGTATCATGCTTCTCTTGATGAATGTGTTCTTAACATCGGGATTTACGATAAGGTCAACATAACGCTGACGGTATCTCATATCCTGATCCTTTAAGCCGTGCCACTTTTCGGGCAATGGGAGAAGTGACTTTGACAGCAGAGTTATCTTCTTTGCATGAACGGAAATTTCTCCCTTTCTCGTGCGGAAAACAAAGCCCTCAACGCCGACAATATCGCCAATATCCCACTTCTTGAACTCGGCAAACTCGTCCGCACCGATGTCGTTCATACGAACATAGACCTGCATTCTGTCTGTGCCGTCCCGAACGTCGATAAAGTTAGCCTTGCCCATATCTCTCCAGGACATAATACGTCCCGCAATGGAAATGGTTTCAGCCTTGATAGCTTCAAGACCCTCGTTGACCTTTGCCTCATCGCCGTTTGCGGCAGCGATGATCTCAGCCTCACGCTTTTCGTAGGAAGCACGAAGCTCGGCATTTTTCACGGTAACGTCGTACTTGGTTATCTGATAGGGGTCTGCACCCTTAGCCTTTAATTCGTTCAGCTTGTCGATGCGTATCTTCTTTAATATGTGTACGTCCTGCTCCTGCTCTTCCTCGGCAGCGGGGGACGTGTTAGGTGTATCGCTCATTTGATATATTCGTCCTTTCTGTCAGTCATTCGTTTCCGATGGAGATGACCTTCATTTTAATAATTCCGACGGGGGCATTTACTTCGATAACATCGCCCACCTTGTGTTTCAGAGCGGCAATGCCGATAGGGGAATCGTCGGAGATCTTTCCGTTTTCGGGGTCTGCTTCGGTGGAACCTACTATTTGCAGCTTTTCGTCCTCTTCAAGCTCCATATCACGGAGAACAACGAAGGAGCCAACGCCTATTTCGTCAGAGGAAAGGTCGTCTGCTTCGATAATAACGGCGTTTGCCAGGGTCTGTTCCAGCTCGGCGATCTTTGCTTCCAGGATACCCTGTTCGTTTTTAGCTTCATCGTACTCGGCGTTTTCGGAAAGGTCACCGAAGGAACGAGCTTCTTTCAGCTTCTGAGCGACTTCCGATCTGCGGGTAGTACTTAAATATTCCAGCTCTTTTTCAAGATTTTTATAGCCCTCTGCGGACATTTTCATTTGTTTAGCCATATAATAACTCTCCTTTTTTAGGATTTTTACGGATATTGCCGATATACTTTTATATTGTAACATAGAATAGATGGAATGTCAAGCGTTTTTGAATGTTGAGTGTTGAGTGTTCAGTGTTGAGTTTAAATTTGAAAAGCAAAAATATAAAAGTTTCGTCCACCTTTACAAAGGTGGCAGGGGTCAAGGGGGCAGA
>CAZINI010000086.1:0-6915 GCA_964540575.1 uncultured Ruminococcus sp. | reverse complement strand
CAGATTTTGATATGGCATCGTTAGTATTGTGTTATCCGTGGACTACCGGACTGGATGCAGATAAACTGGAAGAAGATTTTCCGCCTACACTTTTTATTCTGTCCGGTCAAGATCCAATATCTCAAAAAGCCAAAAGTTTTGTAAATGATATGGAATCTGTGGGATTAGAGTTGGAAGTGATAGAGTATGAGAATGCAGTTCATAGTTTTATTGAGTCTAATAATCCGGAAGGATTGGTAGATGATTCTGTCGATATGTCAGAAGTTATCAATTCGGAACAGGAAGCTCTTGCCAGGGAAGCAGAAACAGCCATTTCAGAATGGATCAAGTTGCGATAAGCCTTCAAAAATGTTATTTACTCCACGCTAATAGTTCAATCATTGCCAAAATATTCAGGAGCATGAGTGAAAAACTCACGCTCCTTTTTTGACTTATTACAGATACTGTCCGATACATTTTATAATATAAATTCGGTTATATAGCTATATAAACAACAAATCCGAACACATCGTTGTTCACAAATGTGTTCGGATTATGAGGAAATGGCGCCCTTGGTCATATCCTAAAAATGCAGATGGGCACCACATTTGTCTGTTATGCTCATCTGCTTTAAACAATGTAAAACCGGCATTTCTGACCGTAGATACCCTGTGACTGTATGTGTGATGACATACATTGTTGTATATAGTTTTACAATACAATGTCGAATCCGCCTAATTGGTCGTTTTTGTTCCTTTTTAAGGTGTGCCCATATGCGATATTGAATACAGCTAACACATACGCACATACAGACCTGACCGAAAAGAGGGAAGAAGTCAATGCAATAACTAAACTTCTTGCTATTTGAAACACCCAAATGTTAGGAAAAAGTTAGGAATGGACAAAAAAATACACCGCTTAACTTGCGTCAAACGGCGTATCTACGTGGTTGCGGGAGCTGGATTTGAACCAACGACCTTCGGGTTATGAGGAATAAAATAGGCTTTAAGCACAATGTCGCAAACTCGCACAAATGCCTATAAACCGTGGTTTCACGGCTTTTTGCTTGCTGTATGCTTTTACGGTTTCTGTTGGCTTTTTATATTATTGTTGGTTTTTTGTTGGCTTTTTTATGAGGATATAGAGCGGGTAAAATGTCGGTTGGTTCGGCAGCATACCCGCTCTTTTTTTGTTTCAAGTTGTGTGCGGGTTGATTGTTCGGATACCATTGCAATTACCACACAGCAAACAGAAACGGCGTTTTTACCCCTTTATGCCGTGCGGACGGTAAAGTTATCTGTAAAAGAGAAAGCCCCTCAGAACGCATTACAGAGCGTTACAGAGGGGCTTGAATTATTTACGGGTATTTTCTTTATAGGTTTCCAACGCTTCGAGGATCTCTTTATATCCTGGGCTTCTCTCTGGATTTAAGCAGCATCGATCTGAATGTACCCAGGTTTCAAGCTCTGCCACAGTATGGACACCCGCTCGGCAAACAATATTGAATGTTCTCACAGACAAGTCAAGGACGGAAATATCCTCGCTTCTTGCGGGAGCTGTCGGGATTTCCTCTGAAAGCTCGGGAACGATCTCCGCAACCTCTGGAGCGGGTGGAGCTTCGGCAGCTCCCTCGGGAACGTATGCAAGAATGTCCCCGGGCTGACATCGGAGAAGCTCGCATACTCTTGAAAGATTTTCGTTGCTCACAATATCACCATTGCGGAACTGTTGCAGCGTGCTTTCTGCTAATATCTTCTCTTTACGGAGCTTGTAAGTGGAATAACCCGCCGCTTTTAACGCTGCCAGAACGTCAATTTTGTACTTTATAGGCATTGTATCACCTCCCAGAATATATTATACACTAATTGTACACGAAAAACAAGTGTATAATATGCACTAAAAACCGTGTACAATTCGTTTAAAATGTCAATAGACATACACGAAACTTTAGTGTATAATATAATCAAGCTCAGAGGAGCGGAACAGAAAGAAGGTGATATAATGGAGCTGACAAAGCAAGAACGTGAAACGATTATCGTTTTCAACGAGGAAGAGAGCACAGCAGAGGTTGACACCTGCAATAAGGCATTAATTAAACAGCTTGACAGTTTAAGCGAAAAAATGCCGAATGTTGTCGTTATCGGAGAAGATGAACACGGCAAGCGGTACAGATTACCCAAGAAGTGGGTGAAGATTAGAAATCCTCGACAATACAGCGAGGAAGAACGGGCAAAAATGGCAGAGAGAGCAAAAGAACGTTTTGGCGTAAAAACTACATCTTAACGATTTAGGCTAAAAACTCCCTGTTTTCCTTTAGCTTTTGAGGGTATATGCAAAAGTAGTATAATTCCACTTTGAAAGCGTTAGAACGTTCAAAACCAACGGATAAACAGGGAGAAACCGCACTAAAAACAGGAGGTAAAAAACAATGAGTATCAGCACTATCCGCTCCCACATTATGAGAACAGCAAACAAGCTTGTGAAGCAGGGCTTTACCCGCTCCGCTGCTATGGTCAAGGCGTGGGCGTTGTCCCGCATCGGAACTATCCGCACAAAGGTCAGCGGCGTGACATTCGGCAGAAGGCAGGAAGCTCTTGAACATCTGGAAGCATACAGCCCCGCAGATATTTCCGTCCACCTGCTCAGAGAGAAGCAAAACGACCACGACAGCAACGCAGTAGCCGTTATCGTGAATGTAAGGAACAAGGGCAGTTATCACATCGGATATGTCCCGAAAACCCTTGCCGCTATGATAGCCCCGCTTATGGACGTTGGGGCAACTGTCGGAAGCTGTTTCGATGGAATAACAGGCGGGTTCTCCGAAGGTATCAGCAGAGGTCTGAACATCGGAATAGCATTCGCATAAAAAGAAAGCCCTTACATATTCCACCGACCAAAGCGAAATGTAAGAGCCGTAAACCCACACGGAGCAGGTCAATCTTATTATATCCGACCTGCTCCGAAATGTCAAGTATTTTTTGAAAGGATCGCTTAAAATGATAACACCCGATTTGAAAGAAATTTTTTTCAACTTCGATTTTACAGAAGATACAATACCGGAGCTTGAAGCAGCTCAAATCAAAAGCAAGAAAGCTTTGGACGAGGTTGCAGAAGCCCACAAGCTCACTTTTGAGGAGTATAACAAAGTTGCCGTAACTGCAACTAGTGAATCCCTTTACTCTCAGTGCCTCGGCTTTATGCAGGGCTTCAAGTGGGCTGTTTATCTCTTTACAGGACATAAGGACGAGGGAACCACCTCCACAGGAGAGGGGGAAACGATGTAATGAGTATAACCAATTCAGATGAAATCTGGGACATTGTCAATGATGATTTTTACGCCGTTTATGTTAAAGTATCCGAACATAAAGCGCTTAACATTGCAATTCACCAAATGATAGATAATGTTATTGATAGAAACACAGATAATAAAGTGCAAGGTATCGTCAATGATACTATCAGCCTTCTGAATATACAAGAAGATCTATTATCAGCACTTGAAAAGGCAATAGATGATGTTTCAAACAAGCTCACCGATATAGCAAAACGCTCCGATAGAAAGGAGAACCCACAGCACCCAACAGAATGACACACCACCGCCCCGATCTGATGCAGACCGCTCAGAGCTAGGGCGGTTTCTTTTTATCGGAAGTGAAAAATATCAGCGGTGAGAAGTTTCACTCTCCGAGGAGTGAAACACGACAGGGCTGTCGCTTTTCATTATCTGGGAGTAGAAACCGACAGCGGAGTGCCTTCTACATTTTGAGCGGGTAACAATCTGCTTTGTATCACCGCTGATACAGAGCAAACACCTGACAGCGGTGTCGGTAGTTTTTCGGATCACCTTCCGACAGGGGTGTCGCTAGGTCAGTATCAGAGCGACAGCAGTGTCGTTTTGATACTACCCGACAGTAGTGTCGATTAATGAGCTTTCCCGACAACGGTGTCGCATAAGCAGGCAAACCGACAGCCCTGTCGCAAAGCCAAACGGATAAACGACAGCCCTGTCGGAAATCCATTGCAATTGGTGAGTGACAGCACTGTCCCCAACCAAAAGCGACAGCGGTGTCGGTTTTGATTAGTTGCAACGCTGCTACCCGCCAACCGCCCGCAAGCGTAGAAAAACTGTACATTTCCGCAAGCGTAGAAAAATTGTACATTTCCGCAAGCGAAGAAAAGGTATATACCCGCTCACAGAGCATAAGCATATCAAGATATACTTATCAGCTCCCGCCGTACCCTCTAGGCACGTATTCGGTATAAAGTCATATGACTTTTCAACGCTTGCGAATATCACCCGAAAAGATACATATCTTTTCAACGTTTGCTGATTTCTACCCGCACTTTCTTTGTATAATACGCACAAAATACGCATAGAATATTCTATATCATTTTCGCCTGTACCTATTGACAAATGCGTATAAAAGGCGTATAATAATATATAGAGAGGAGGGGAAAACTTGAAAAGGCGGGATTTGATAAAGCTGCTTGAAAAGAACGGTTGGCAGTTTGACCGAAACGGTGGAAACCACGATGTTTATTATAAAGACGGGAAAAAGGAAATGATAGAACGTCATACAGAAATCCCCGAAAAGCTTGCAAAGCGAATAATCAAGCGAAACAATCTCAAAAAGTAAGGAAACGGGGGAGAAATCCCCCAAATCCTGCATTATCATAGAAAGGCGTTGATTTTATGAAAAGCTGTTATCCTATTATTTTGACACCCTTAGATAATAACGAGGGCTATCTTGTTCACGTACCCGATTTTAACATTGACACCCACGGAACAGACCTCGCAAACGCTCTTGAAATGGCAAAGGACGCTATAGAGCTGTACGGTATTTCCTGCGAAGATCATAACGAAACAATACCCGCTCCCTCTCCTCTGAAAGCTGTTTCTTGTGAGCCTGACGAGTTTATTTTAGCGGTGAATGCCGATTTTGCCGCATACCGCCGAATGCTTGATAATCGTTCTGTCAAAAAGAACTGCACTATCCCGTCTTGGTTGAATGAAAAGGCAGAGCAGGCGAATATAAACTTCTCTGCTGTTCTGCAAGAAGCTTTAAAGCAGCGTTTGCAGATTAACTGATAACAGAATTACCCGCTCAGAAGCGTTGATATATGCGTTTCTGAGCGGGTTTTGTTCTTTCTATTGGATTAAAATAAATATTGCGATAATTGAAAGGAGCTGAAAAACTATGCCCGCACAGAAAATCACAGATGATGAAAGAAATAGGCGTTTAATCAAAGCGGCTATTTCTGCGCAGGGATTGACACAAGAAAAGCTCGCCAAAAGAATGGGTGTATCACAGCCTGCAATCTCAAAATGGTTGAGGTGCATCGACCAGATGTCCATTCGGGACTTTCGGCGAATGTGCCATCTGCTTGAGATTGATCCAATGGATTTGTTGGAAAGGAAGTGACGAGGAGCTTTTTGACCTGGCTATCACCAACGAGGACTTGAAGCCCGTTCTCTGGGAGCGGGTGAAGAAGCTAGCATATATGTACGCTTCACATTTCCAGCGGTTATGTTCTCCAACAGTTGGAGGAAGTGAGCGGGTTTCTTCTTGCTTCACTCACGCTTCAAAGCTGCTTTTTCTCGACTGTTCCTCGACTTCGATGTGCAAAATTATGCACATTCTCTCTGCTTGCTCTCTGCTTCGATGCAGTTCCTCGGAGTTCGGACGAGGGAATTTCTCCTTGTCTGTTTGTTGTTCGATTGAGCGGGTGTTTTCTTCTCCCATGTTATCGTGTCTAAAATTCACTCACAGACCTTGAAAACTAGCCGAGAACAGCCCTACACGCTCTCAGCTGTGAAACTACCCTCTAAAGAAAAGCTCGTCTTAAAACACCGTACAGGGCGGGAGAGAGCTTCCGAAATATTACATTTTCATTTTGGGAATTGCTTATTTACAGATGGCAGCAGTCGGTATTCGCTGCCCTTGCCTGAAAACACCCTCACCCCTCGGGGGGGCTATACCGCACCATAGTATTCACGGTCAAGCTTCGCTTCTGCTTCAAACAATTCATTTTGCGTCAGCTCTCCTCGGTTGTATGCTTCGTACAGAGAAGCAACTTCATCAATAAGCCGCTGCTTTCGTTCAATGTCAGCTCTGCGGGAAGCCACAAGCTCCACGGCAGACACTCCCGAATGCCTGAACCCACTCAAAGAGTCGTGATATATTCTGCGGGAAGTATAGCCCAATTCATCGCCAAGCTTGCGTATTTCCCTGTTATTCCGCAAGTGTTTTATACCG
The DNA here is from genome assembly GCA_964540575.1 of uncultured Ruminococcus sp. GTDB lineage: Bacteria > Bacillota > Clostridia > Oscillospirales > Ruminococcaceae > UMGS1889. The sequence continues at coordinate 682 of CAZINI010000086.1, read as the reverse complement.
GCAGCCGCAACGGAGCTTATACGCTGAGCACTTAACCCGAATTTGTCCCCTATCTCCTTGTAAGATTTTCCAGAGAAATAATGCAGGGATATAACCTGACGTTCCTGTTCCGGAAGACTGTTCACGGCAGCACGAACGACTTCACGCCTTGAAGCTTCCTCCACCTGCTCAAACGGATCAAGAGAGCTTTCATCGGGAACAATATCGAGAAGCTCCGTTTCGTTGTCGCTGTCGGTGTATGCTTCCTCGTTAAGACTGCTGCACCTGTTAAGCATATCCTTTGTGAGCAGCTCACGGACAGCGTTCTTGAACGGATAACGCAGGAATGCCGTGAATTTATATCCACACTCACGCTTTGCACCGTATGCTTCCACAGCTTTCAGAAACGCAGGATAAGCCGCCTGTTTCAAGTCCCACGCAGTCAAGCCGTACTGTGAACAGGTATCAGAAAACGCCTTGTAATAACCGCCCGCAAGTCGATACATAAGCCGACGCACGTTCTCCCAAAGAATAGGGATAAGTTCGTCATTACCTCCTTCGGATATGAATATTGCAAGCTGCTCGTTGGTCATTCTTCGTCTGCCTTTCTTTTACGGTTCTCCAACAATTGGAGGAACAAGCTTGTGGACGGTTGGCGGCTTCATCGGCATAAAAAACTGAATTTCCATAATTTAACAATTCT
>CAZINI010000085.1:0-6943 GCA_964540575.1 uncultured Ruminococcus sp. | reverse complement strand
GAGGTTTTATAGGGGTTCTCTTTAAATTACCCTTAAATTTATTATACGAGGAAAACTCAAAATGGATATAAAAGCACTATCGGACAAACTGAAAGCAAATATCGGAAAGGTCATTATCGGCAAGGACGACATTATAGAAAAGATCATAATCGCCGCACTTTGCTCGGGACACGTCCTGCTTGAGGATATTCCGGGAACAGGCAAAACAACCGCTGCAAAAGCCCTTGCAAAATCGGTAAGCTGCGACTTCAAGCGTGTGCAGTTCACCCCCGACCTGCTCCCCTCCGATGTAACGGGACTGAACATTTACGACCGCAAGGAAAATGAGTTCAGATTCAGACAAGGTGCCGTATTTACGAATATTCTTCTTGCAGACGAAATAAACAGAGCAACTCCCCGAACTCAGTCGGGACTGTTGGAATGTATGGAGGAGCGTCAGGCAACTATTGACGGAACTATATATCCCCTGAAAGCTCCGTTTATGGTAATCGCAACTCAAAATCCCATTGAAACTCAGGGAACATTCCCCCTGCCCGAAGCACAGCTGGACAGATTTTTGATGCGGCTTTCAATGGGCTATCCCAGCCGTGAAAATGAGCTTTCGGTTATGGACGAGCATTCATCGAAATCGCCCATAGACGAACTTGAAGCAGTCGCTTCGGCAGATGAGCTTGTGGCAGCTCAGCAGTTCATCGGAACCGTCAAGGTTTCCGATGCCGTCAAGGAATACATACTGGATATTTGCACGGAAACAAGAAACAGTCCGTCCATACGGCTGGGCGTCAGTCCACGAGGAACGCTGGCTCTGCTAAAAGCATCGAGGGCACAGGCCGCTGTAAACGGAAGAGATTTCGTCACCCCCGACGATGTTAAGCAAATTGCCCCCGACGTTATCGCCCACCGCATTATCCCGAAAACCTCCGCCGTTTTCAGGGAGGGTGCAGCGGCAGCACAGAGAGAGCTTGCCGTCAAGGCTGTTGAAAGCGTTCGGGTGCCTATCGAATAGTTCTCGGAAAGACGGTAATGCTATGGATTTTCTTGCAATGCTTGTAATTTTTGTGGTCATACTCGCCGTTGAGCATATTATTTACAGCAGAAAAATTTTCTCGGATCTTGAATATAAATGCAGCTTCAGCGTTGACGAAGCCTTCGAAGGCGACGAGATAGAGCTTATCGAGGAAATAAGCAACGCAAAGCTTCTCCCCATAAGCTGGCTGAAATCCGAGCTTGCCACCTCCAAATGGCTGGAGGCAGGCGAGCTGGAATCGGTCGTTACGGGAGATACGAGATTTATATCCAGCATATTTATGCTCAAAAGCTACCACAAGATACGCCGAAGCTGGAAGGTAAAATGTCTGAAAAGAGGCGTTTTCGTTATTGATAAGGCTATCCTTGTTTCCAGCGACCTTTTCGGCACAATGAATATGTCTATGCCCGTTGAGCTGAACGCAAAGGTGCGTGTCCTGCCCGCTCCCCTGCCTGCCGACAGCTTTTCAAGGGACAGCGTAAGCTTTATCTGCGGAAATGTTTTCACCGCCAGGCAGATAATATCCGACCCATTCTTTTATAATGGTATCCACGAATATACAGACGGCGACAGCCTCCGAAGAATATGCTGGAAAGCCACTGCCGCCGCTGATGAGCTGATGATATATAACAACGACTATACTTTGGATAAAAGCTGTGCCGTTATCCTCAATTGCCAGTCGGCGGAAAATGAGTTCGGTAATCCTCTGGACGAAATTGCTCTCGAAATATGCATAAAAGCCGCCGCATCTTTGCTGAAAGCCTGTGCCGACAGCGGAGTGCCTATGAGCCTTATGTCAAACGGTCAGCTTTCGGAAAACTCGGGAACTATCATCTCAGACACTGCCACAGGCGGCGAACAGCTTCTTGCCTGCCTGCGGCTTTTGGCGGAGCTGCGGTTTGATGCCGCCGAAAGCTTCGGCGAATTCCTGAGCGGTACCTGTCAGACAGCAAGCGGAACGGAGCTTTACGTTATCACCCCCTACATAGACGAACACACTCTGAGCTTTGCGGATTCAAGGCAAGGTGTAACAATTGTGACCACAGGTGAAATTCCCGAAAATATGCCCGCATATATAAACACAGTTTTTATCGGTCGGAATTTCTTCGGCTTTAATGTCCCCCAAAAGGAGGCTGAACAAAATGAAGCTTCTTGATACTATCAAGCTGCTGTCCTGTCTGGCTGCTTTTCTGCTGTTTTTTCCGCTGATAATGCTGATCGACGGCTTTGACGACCTCAGCGGTTTTATATGGGTATCCGATATGTTGGCAGCCGCTGCATTCGGATTTTTTGGATATATCATCCGAATGGCACTGAGTCTGCTGGAGGACCGAAAGCCTGTTATAGGCAGAAGTCTGCTCATACTGATTGCAATAGCAGCCGCCGTTGGTGCTTTTTTCATTTTCTCGGCAAATCCGCTTCGCAGTACGCCGTCAGCGGTTTTGCTTTCGGCACTTTGCCTGACACTGTATATTCAGGGCTGCAGATACTATTTTTATAACTATTCGCTGATATTAAACGGCTTTGGGATAATATTTTCCGCCGTGGGAAATCTTCTGGTAATACTTATACTGTTCATAAGCAAGCACCCTTACAGTCCCGAGCTGATGATATTCTTTTACTTTATTGCTTTTCTCATATTTGCAGTTGAAAAAAGTCAGGGAAATATCGACTACCTTATGGAACGCAGACGGCACAGCGAGCAAAATCTCCCGCCGAAGGTGCGTGCCTATACCGTAAGGCTTATCATTATAATTTCGGGATTTTCCGCTTTGCTCTTCCTGTTTAAGGACGGTATATCCGCTGTATTTCTTTTTCTGGGAAAACTGATAAAAACAGTCGGTATCGCTTCAATGGAGCTGGCAAAACAACTCAGTGAACTGACAGGCGGAGAAGCGGAAATGATCGATGAACTGCCCAAACCATCGGAGGTTCTTCCCGCCGAAGAAATTCCCCAAGTAACAACGCACCCCATTCTCAATGCCTTGTTTTATCTCTTTGGATTTACTTTGATAATTATACTGATAATCAAAAATTTCAAAAGTGCGGTTTCTGCCGTCAGAGATGCTTTCAGAAAGCTGCTGAAGCTTATATCCGAGGTATCCGCAAAATTTTCCCGAAAAAAAGATGAGGACGAGGAGTGCGGATTTACCGACAGCGAGGAATTTTTGTCTGCCGATGAAACAGCATCAAACAAACAGCTTCCCCGAAGAAAACAGATCTCCGAGTGGAAACGGCTTGTGAAGGAATATAAAAAAATGCCCGTTTCCCCCGAAAAATACCGTAAGGGCTTCAAAGCGGCTCTGGACGGCTTTCGGCTGACGGGGACGGAAATATCCCCCGTATTCACCACAGGTCAGATCGGTGAGCTGGAACAGGTTAAAAACGCCTTTTCGGAGTATTCGCCCACAGCCTCCGTTTACGACATTATCAGGTATGGCGAAAGTCCCGATGACCCCGATTTTACGTCATTGGAGCAGCTTATCGACAGTCTTTGCAAAAAAATATGAACCGTGAAAGGAATTATGCAATGGTACAGTTTAACAACGAATGGGACGAGCTTCTTGCAGACGAATTTAAGAAGGAATACTACCTTAAGCTGAGAGAATTTTTGAAAAAGGAGTATTTTTCCGTCAAGGTCTATCCCGATATGTACGACATTTTCAATTCGCTGAAATATACCTCATACAGCGACGTTAAGGCGGTCATTCTGGGACAGGACCCCTATCACGGAGCGGGTCAGGCTCACGGACTGTGCTTTTCCGTGCGGGAGGGTGTCGTTCCTCCGCCGTCGCTGAAAAACATTTTCAAGGAGCTTCAGGACGATTTGGGCTATCCCCCGCCACACAACGGAACGCTGACACATTGGGCGGAAAACGGCGTCCTGCTGATGAACACCGTCCTCACAGTAAGAGAGGGGCAGCCCAACAGTCATAAGGGCATGGGCTGGGAAATATTCACCGACCACGTTATCGAGCTTCTCAACCAAAGAGAAAAGCCGATGGTTTTCCTGCTCTGGGGAGGAAATGCCCGTGCAAAGGCAAAGCTTATTGACCGCAGAAAACACTGTATTCTGGAATGTGCCCACCCAAGTCCCCTTTCCGCATATAACGGATTTTTCGGGTGCCGCCATTTTTCAAAGGCAAATGAGTTTTTAACTGCACACGGCATTGAACCTATCGACTGGCGGCTTGAATGATTGTATAATGTTAACAAAAGCGTTTCCAAGTTTTCTATAGTTTTTCACTTAATTCATAAAAATTATATTGAAATCTTCCGTTTAACGGAGTATAATAATCAATGTATAGAATGATTGCAGTGCTTTTGCAGTCAAAGTTTTTCCGCAATGAATATGATTGGAGTTTTTAAAATGGTGCTTTCTGAAATCAGAGTATTGATTTGCGACGATTCAATTCTTGTACGCAAAAAAATGACCGACCTTATGACTAAGCTCGGATGTAAGGAGATCTATACCGCCGCAGACGGTGAAACCGCTGTTGAGCAGTATAAGCTCAATCTTCCCGACATAACCTTTATGGACATTGTAATGCCAAAGAAAACAGGCGTTGACGCACTTAAAGATATTCTTAAAATAAACCCCAAGGCAAAAGTTGTAGTCGCTTCATCTGTGGGTACTCAGGGAAATCTCAAGGAAGCCATTGAAGCAGGTGCTTACGATTTTCTCCAAAAGCCTATTTCCGACAGCGATGTAGAAAAAATTCTGAACAGAATTTAATAGTTTTTCGGCACCGCCGAAGCAATATATACTTTTTCGGAGGATTTTTGATTATGTTTACACAATTTTTTGGAAATTATCTGCTGAATCAGCGTCTTGTATCTCCAGAACAGCTGACCGAAGCACTGGAGCTCCAGAAAACCACCAGACTGAAGCTGGGCGTTTTGGCGATAAATGCAGGATATATGACCGCCGAGCAGGTCGAGGAGGTCCACAACGCTCAGCAGAGAATGGACAAGCGTATCGGTGATATTGCCGTTGAAATGGGCTTTCTGACTAAAGAGCAGGTCGAAGAGCTGCTTTCATCTCAGAAAAGCGGTCACCTTCTGCTGGGACAGGCTCTCGTTGACAGAGGATATATGACCACCGCTCAGTTTGAACAGGCAATGCGAAACTACAAGACAGAATACAGCATTACCGATGCGGATTTTACCGACGTTCAGAACGATAAGGCAAGTGCCGCTATAAGGAAGTTTTACAGCCTTGATGCATTAAGAAATTCCAAAACTTATACCGATTATATTTCCCTCTTCTTTAAGAATATCATACGTTTTATCGGAGATGATTTTACTCCCCTCGACCCCGAACAGATCACCGAGTATTCCTGTATGAATGCCGCTGTTCAGAAGATCAACGGACACATCTCATTCATTACGGCAATTGAGGCTGACGATAATGCCTACATAGATTTTGCCGCAAGATATGCAGGCGAACCGCTCAACTGTGTTGACGAAATGACCAATGCTTCTGTAGGCGAGTTCTTAAATCTGCAAAACGGTCTGTTTACCGTAAATGTATCCAACGACTCGGGTATGGAGCTTCAGCTTGAACCTCAGGAAACCTCAGTAGGTATGGAGCTTGAAAATCTTGCAGAAGCTTTCAAGATACCGCTGGCATTCCCCTTCGGAACAGTTAATGTTATTGTTGCCGGAATTTAATTTCGCTGCAAAAAAAAAGACCGACGTACCTTGTGAACCGGTACGTCGGTTTTATTATGGCAGCATAACATCCATACCATCGGCAGATTTTATCCTGTAATCGGAAATATGCAGCGATTTGTCAACCTTGACTGTGTATATCTCCGTGCTTTTAATGCCGTCGCCGTTGTAACGGCAAACAACAATGTCCGTGCTGCCCTCGCCCGCTGTCCTGAACTGCCAGCCTTTCCATTTCTGTCCCGCAAACGAATACTCGATGGACTTTTCCTCGGAAATAACATCGCTGTTTATAATGGAATAGTTTATGTCCTCACCACTGCCGCAATCGTCCATAATGCTGAACTCATTTTTCGGAACTGCAAGATATGCCGCCAATCCCGCTATCATTGCAGAAACGGCTAACCCGGCAGCAAGCCGCATCGAAATATTCGCCATAATAATGTCCTCCGTTCAGATAATGTCAGCTCTGTGCAACATAGTAATTTTCGGGCTTGCCAAGCAGTGTGATAACATCGACCACCAGTCCGATGCCGAAAAGACCGCCGGTCAGCAGGTAAATGATCGCCATTTCAATCTTGCCCTCGTACAGCTTGTGACCGAACACGGTGAAAATGCACAGCAGCAGACTTATCCATTTGTTCTTTTCTCTTGCTCTAATAGTTTTATTAAGCTCGCTTATCATATCCAACAAACCTCCCGTAATATCTGTAAGTACCTTTTTTATCTTGCTCCATAAGCCCTCGCCCGAATTTGAAAGTGCGGGTGCGGCAGAAACTGCTGTATGAGAAGCGGAACTTCCCGCTGCAGCACTGTCGGTCATTGACGAACCGCAGTAGGTGCAGAATGAAGCGTTTCGGGTCACAGCCTTGCCGCAGTGGGGACAAATCTGTGTTCTGGAGTGGTCAAACTCGTAATTTCCTCTGTACTTGGGCTGTTCCTCGGCAGCTTCGGTATTCAAAGTGTTTTTCTCTTTAGTTAAATCTACAAACATAATGTTTACCTCCATTTATCTTCTGTAGTATTATATCTTGTATAATATTGTAACTATATTATATCATCACTGTATACTTTTGTCAATCCTATATTATACAGAATATAATATAAAGTTTCGGAAGATATTTTGTTGATATTCAACAAAACACCTTATCAGCTATAATAATATAGTGCGTACTCAATAACTGCCCACGGGGCAGTTATTGGCTGAAAATCCTGTAAGACAGGATTTTCAGCGGCATAAATCAA
>CAZINI010000084.1:0-7171 GCA_964540575.1 uncultured Ruminococcus sp. | reverse complement strand
AGCATATTATCAAGCACGATAAATCAATTTCATCATCGCCCGTTGTTTTCGGAATAAAAAAGTCCGTTGCGGAAAATCTCGGATTTACAAGCGGAAGGGTTTCCGTAAATGATATTTTAAGTGCAATAAATTCGGGAAATTTAAGCTTCTGTATGACCAGTGCAACGCAGTCAAATTCGGGTGCGGGTGCGTATATCGGATTTCTTTATGCACTTACGGGAAAGACCTCTGCACTGACCTCCGAGGACTTGGATTCACCCGAGCTTAAAGAAAAAATATCCTCACTTTTTTCGGGAATAGAACGAAGCTCGGGCAGCTCCGATTGGCTGAAGGATATGTTCCTTGCGGGAAATTACGATGCAATGGTGAATTACGAATCCCTTATAATTGCCGCAAATAAGGAGCTTACTTCACAGGGCAGAGAGCCGCTTTACGCCGTTTATCCCTATGACGGACTGACCGTTGCGGACTCTCCCCTTGCTTATGCCGACCACGGAAACAAGGACAAGGAAACAGCTTTCCTTGCGGTGCAGGAATATCTTTTGTCCGACGATGCACAGGAAAAAATTCGGCAGACGGGCAGACGGACGGGATTTACCGAGGATTATTCACGGTACGGCGATATTTTCAATTCGGATTGGGGAATTGATACCGAAAAAATTCTGTCCCCCATAACAATGCCCTCCGAGGAAACGCTGATGAAAGCGTTGAATTTGTATCAGACAGCATTTCGCAAACCGTCCTTGAACATATACTGCCTTGATTTTTCGGGAAGTATGTCGGGCGAAGGAAACAGGCAGCTTTCAGAAGCTATGGGGCAGATACTTATCCGTGAAAATGCGGAGAAAAATCTCTTGCAGGCGGTGGAGGACGAAGTAAATATCATAGTAATATTTGACGGCAGTGTTCGTTCGATATATACCTCCGAGGGCGGGGACGATGCAGTGCTTGAGAACCTGTACAATAACATATGCGAAGAAAGACCCGGCGGCGGAACGGATATGTATTCGGCAGCGGCTGAGGGAATTGCGTATGCGGTGCAGAATTATCAGGTTTCCGATTATTGTCCGGCGGTGATAATTATGTCGGACGGTGCTTCCAAAACCGACAGCCGTGAGGATTTTATCAGCGAATATAAAGCGTGCGGATATGATATTCCCGTATTCTCCATAATGTTCGGAGATGCGGAGGACGGTCAGCTGAATGAGCTTGCCAAGCTTTCAAACGCAAGAGTTTTCGATGGAAGAAGCGACCTTATAGGTGCATTCCGCAGTGTGAAAGGATATAATTAAGTTGAAAAACGATTTTCGTCAGAATATTGCCGCAATTATTTCCGCAGGAGCGGCAGGAGCTGTTTTTGTGCTGCTTCTTTTTCTGCTTGAATGGTCTGTATTCATTGATATTCCCATTGCAGTCGGGACATATGCGGGACTTTATCTTATCACAAAACCCAAGCGGCGGATAGGAAGCATTGACATTGATTTTATCGAAAACGGCGAAGAGCTTGAACAGAAGCTGCTTGAAGCAAAAAATGATTATGATAACATAAAAAGATCTATCGTGAAAATAGTCGATACACAGGTAAAGGACGAGGCTGAAAGGCTTGCGGAAACGTCGGCGGCGATAATAGAATATCTCGAAAACAATCCCGCAAAAATACGTCAGGCAAGGCAGTTTATCGACTATTATCAGGACACCGCTTCAAAGCTGCTTTCAAAATATATCGGCTTGCAGGACGCAAATATTGAAACCTCGGAGATAATTCAGCTGAAAAAAGATACAAAAAGTGCACTTGCCACTTTAAACAAGGCATTCAGCGGACAGTTTGAAAAGCTGATGCGGGGCGAAATTACCGATATGCAGGCGGAAATTGAGCTTCTGGAACAAACGGTGAAAATGGAGATGGACAGATGAAAGCTAAAATAATAGGTGCGGTCATTTTAATAGTCGTCATAGTTTGTGCGGCAGGCTATTATTTCTATGGAAAATCCACCGATGTCACCGTAATAAACGGCTATCTCGGCGGCGAAAAAATAGGCATTTTGGAGGATAAGCAGATAGCGGATATTCTTGCAAAAAAGTATCATATCGCTTTTGAATATTCCCGTGCAGGCTCGCTGGATATGATCACGGCAGACCAAACGGGAAGAAACTATCTGTTTCCGTCCAGCAGAACTGCTCTGGAATATTACAAGGAGCAGCACGGAGAGCCTGTTTCCGATGAGATAATCTTCAATACGCCGTTAGTGCTATATTCCCACAAAGCCGTTGCCGAAGCGTTTATGACCGACGGAACGGTCACTTTGTCGGAGGGCGTTTACTATGCGGATATGAAAAAGCTGACGGATAAGATAACAAGCGGAGTTGCATGGGCGGAGGCAGGTCTGTCCGAGCTTTACGGAAATGTTTCGGTAGATACCACCGACCCCGTCCGCTCAAATTCGGGAAATATGTTTGCGGCACTTCTGGCAAATGTGCTGTGCGGCGGAAAAACTGCCGACGAAGCAAGCGTTAAAGAAATAATGCCGAAGCTGGAAGCGATCTTTTCCGACCTCGGATATATGGAAACCTCGTCGTCAGACCTGTTCAATCAGTTTATCCGCACGGGGATAGGTGCAAAGCCTATCATTGCAGGCTATGAAAATCAGCTTCTTGAATATGCGGCGGAAAATCCCCAACAATATGCAAAAATTGCCGATGATATTGTAATTATTTACCCGACCCCGACCGTATGGTCAACGCATATTTACATAGCCCTTGACGAAACGGGAAAACAGGGTGCGGCGGTTCTTTGCGATGAAAAAATTCAGCAGCTTGCATGGGAAAAGCACGGCTTCCGAACAAGCGGCTGCGACATTTCGTCCGAGGGCGGAGAGGGAAAGGTAAGCGGTATCGCACCGCAGCTCAATGCGGTAATAAATATGCCCGATTACAAGGTAATGAAGATAATAATGGAAGAATTGGAGGACTGAATTATGTCAGAAATAAGCTTGGCAACGCTGTCAAAATCAAAAAGCATCGCTGTGGAAGAGGACACTTCTCTTGCAGTTCAAAGTGAAAATACTCAGCTTGACCTTACACCCGAGGACAGAGCAAAAATTGCCGAAATAAAGGAAACCATTGACTTTACCGACTCGGGAACGACGGTGCAGTTCGGTATCGGAGCACAGCGTCGGCTGACGGAATTTACCGATTCCATTTTAGATAATGTTCGCTCAAAGGACGGCGGACAGGTGGGCGATCTGCTGTCAAGTCTTGTGGTGGAAATAAACAGCCTTGACCCCTCATCGCTTACAAATGACGGCGGGATATTATCAAAAATTCCGGGTGTGAAAAATGCGGTAAAAAGCCTTAAAAAGCTTGCGGAACGTTACAGCAAAGCCGAAGTTCAGATAGACAAAATAGAAGCCGCTCTTGAAAAAGCAAGAATGGATATGCTCAAAGACATCAGCGTTTTTGATATTATGTACAAGCAAAATCTTGACTGTTTCCGTGAGCTGGGACTTTATATTCAGGCAGGAAAAGAACGTGTTGAGGAGATAAAAACGGAAACTATCCCCAAGCTGAGAGCAGAAGCACAGGCAAGCGGAAATCCCATGGACGCACAGCTTGTACGGGATTTCGAGGACGAGGTGGACAGGTTTGAGAAGAAGATATATGACCTTGAACTGAGCCGCACAATTGCCGTTCAGACCGCTCCTCAGATAAAGATGATACAGAATAACGACCGTGTTCTGGTGGACAAAATTCAGACGGCTGTGCTGAATACAATTCCCATTTGGAAAAGTCAGTTTGTTATTGCAATGGGGCTTAACAATCAGCAGAGAGTGCTGAAAATGCAGCGTGAGATAACAGACACCACCAACAAAATGCTGCTGAAAAATTCCGAGCTTCTGAAAACAAATACGGTGGAAACCGCAAAGGAATCCAACCGTGGAATTGTTGATATTGAAACTCTGCAAAAGGTAAATCAGAACCTTATCAGCACCATTGAGGAAACTATTCAGATACAAAAAGACGGCAGCCGCCGTCGTGCGGAAGCCGAAAAGGCTCTCGGCAAAATTGAGGATGACCTGAAAAACAAGCTTATTGAAATAATGAATAATAAATAATCGAATTTCGACATAACAAAAAAAGCCGCTTATTAGGGAAGTACCGATAAAGAATTTTTTATCGGTACCGAGCGACAAACTTTGCTCATTTCGCTGTTTATATTACGATTTGACAAAGGGGTCGCCCCTTACAAACGGCTTTTTTATTATGGATTCCACGGCATCGGCTTTGAAAAATAATAGCCTTGGGAGTATCTTATTCCCATTTCCTCGATAATGCTTTGTATCCTTTCATTTTCCACAAATTCGGCGATCACCTGCTTTTGCTGATTGCTGCACCAGCTTGTGATAATTCCCACAAACTGTCTGCATTTTTCATCATCACAGATGGAGAGGATTATTTCGCCGTCGATTTTCAGAAAATCGGCGTCTATTCTGATAATATGCATAAGATTTGAAAATCCGCTGCCGAAATCGTCAATAGCTATCTTTGCATTTTTTTCGTGTATTCTGTCGGCAAATTCCTTTATGTACTGATAATCGGTGACCTCCTCCGATTCCACCAGCTCGAAAATAAAATTCTCGGGGTGGGCGGCTTTGTTCAGATATTTGAAAATCACCTTTATCATTTCACGGTCGTAAATATCACGGACATTGAGATTTACAGTCACCTTTTCCTCGCTGTCAATAAACATTTTCATCACTTTTTTTACCATAGCGACCGACAGCAGCTCGTAAAGCTCATACTTTTTTGCAACAGGCAGAAATTGATTCGGGAAATAAATTTTACCGTCCTTATCGGATATTCTCATAAGCGATTCATACAGTCCGAAACGCTTCTCGGCGTTATCGTAAATTCCCTGAAAATACGGTACAACACGTTCCTCAGCAAGGGCGTCCCTGATGACTTGAAGAATGTGTATTTCCTCTGTTTTATCCATTATGCTGTCGGCGATCTGCCCGTATTTTACGAAGGGCATATTATGCTCCAAGCCGTACTGCAACGCCGTTTCCGCATTGTGCAGCGGCTCATTTTTATCCTCCACAACAGCACACTGATAGGACAGCCGAACGTCGCTTAAAGAGATGGAATTAAGATACCGAAGAGTGTCCTCCGCAATTTTTTCAAATGCTTCCGTGCCGATATTATCGTCGGCGGCAATAAGCAGGGACGAGGTTTCGTAGCTGTAAATATGCACCGCTCCGCATTCCCGAAGTCTTTCGGAAACATTAGCGTAAACCTTTTTCAGCTCATCAAATATTTCCTTCCGTCCGACAAAAAGCTTCACCATTTTTTCATTGGTCAGCACATATAAAGCGATCTTATTCAGATGAATATTTTCTCTTTCGCTCAGATAGCAAACCTGATTATCCAAGCCCAAGGCTTCATTTCGGAGAAGAGAATTTTTTATTTTATTCTGCTGATTTTCCAGCTGCTCATTAAGCTGTCTGTTTCCCGAAGCAAGCAGATAATTTACCGCCTTGACATTGTTCTGACGGATAGCGGAGGAGTCGGAAAAATCTCTGCTTCGGAGGGGGATATGTGCATTTTCATTTTCCGAAAGGCAGGCGGCAGCAAAGGTAAAATTCGCAAAATAATTCTTGTTTTCCCGACAGACAAATTCCCCCGAAAGAAGTGCTCCGCTTATATTCGTGGCTGTAAACTGCTCCGTTTCCCATTTTGCACAGCTGTGCATTACTATCATTCTCGACTGACAATCATATGCATAAAACAGCTCCGAGGGAGCCTGCTTCAGTTCCCGATAGACCGTTCGCATTTCGCCCAATGTTTTCTGTGGATTAAAATATCCCGAATAGATCCTCGAACCGCTTGGCAGCTCACAGGAAAGCTCCAGCTGTTCTTCTTTTTTGTGTTCGTATTTCACAAAATACGGTATCCGTATATCTTCTTCTCTTATTATCGGAAATAAAACAGAAAGCTCGGGGTCATTTTCAAGCTCCGTTTTATCAAGAAATTCCGAATACCACTTTGCACCGCTCACACCGTCGATTTTTTCAAGGCAGCATTTCCGTGACTTTGTGACAGTGCAGCTTTTCCCCGAATTGTCCGCACCGCATACGAAATTCTCATAAATAAACAGTTCATCGGAGGAAATAAACGCCGCCGAAACTGCCTTATCGGAAGTTTTGCTGCCCTCAACCACATAAGAACGGCTTTTTTTCGTCTTATACCCTGCCGCTCCGCCCAGCATTTTTACTTCGGGAGATTTTTCATTCATCAGGTCGGCAAGCATTATTCCCTTGGTAAATCCCGCAGGCAGGAAAATAAGCAAAAGTCCGCTTCTGCCTTTGATAAGCTTTTCTGAAAGCTCTGAATATAATTGCTTTTCGCTTTTGAATTTATCAATGAAAATAGATTTAACCTCGCATTTGTCAAAGGTTGTAATTGACACAAGGCAGCAATCCGGAATTATTTTTCCGTCAAGAATAACGCCCGGCGTTGAACAGCCGATAATTATTGCGTTAGGCAAAAGCTTGCCTATCTCTGCTGACAATGTACTCATTTCCTCCGCCGAATGTACCGAGCTGTGAATGCGGATAAGTGCCTGCTTGCTCCTGTCAATTCCCGTGCCGCTCAGAAAAATATCGAATTTCTGCTTGTTTTTATAGAGATGGTTATATACTTTCATTATTATTCTTCTTTCACCATTTATATGTAATACTAATATTTATATTTAATCAACATATAGACTTATCTGACAATAATACGGCTGTTCATTGCGTAATTATTCTTGCGGTGCGAGCCGAAAAAATGCACTTTACTTGTTTTGGTTTCTTTTCCCTTAACTGCCTTAGTGATTTATGTCAGCTTGTGGCACCCCCGCAAAGGAGACACCTTATAGGGGCGGGGGACAGAACAAACCCTAACGCAAAGCGGGGACTTTCCCCCGCCCCTAACGGTTTCTCCTCTGCACTCCTCTTCCCTTTCACCCCACCCTCTTTTCCCCGCTTTACATTTTTGTGAGAGGATATAATTTGTTGTGCTTGGGGTAGTTTGTTGTTGATTTTCCGCCTGTCACTTTATTGAACTATGTCGGTTCGTGAAACCACATTTGCAATAACAAAATTAATAATTATGCATTATGAATTGTGAATTA
>CAZINI010000083.1:0-8119 GCA_964540575.1 uncultured Ruminococcus sp. | reverse complement strand
ACGGTATCGACACAACAGCTGTTTCGGGAAAGACATACTACTATTTTGTAGCAGCTTTCAACAATAAGACAATGATAAGAAGTGCTTATTCGAATTCCAGAAAGGTCACAATGACTAAGATCAGTGCACCTTCAATCAAGTCGGCGACTAGCACAACAAGCGGCGTTAAGCTTACATGGGGTACAGTTTCGGGTGCTACGAGCTACCGTGTATACAGAGCGGACAGCCTCACAGGTGCTAAGACTCTGCTCACCGTACAGGCAGGCACTACCTTCACAGATACAACAGCTGTAAAGGGCAGGACATATTACTATTTTGTAGCAGCCTTCAACAATCAGACGATGATAAGAAGTGCAATGTCATCGGCTAAGTCTTGTACCGCATAATGAACATAGCTTAATAAGCAGGAAAGGGGCTGTTGCACGCCCCAAGCAAAAAACAGCACCAAGCAGACAAAAAACAGTCTGCTTTGGTGCTGTTTGCGGTATAATAGTAACCGTCAAACAATCCCCGTCCATAAACAACTTAGCCCTCCGCTGATTTTGTTCGGCGGAGGGCTGATTTTTACGGTCGGGGGAGGGTTTGACGGTTACCTCTATTAACGATCCCCCAGCAGCAGCTCATGTATTTTCAATGATTGGACACGGTTGGGTGTGAATTTGCTGTGTGCATCAAAATAATCTCTGAATACTCCGAGATAATGTGTCAGCAGCCTTTCTGTTTCGTTATAGCCATACAGTATTTCCGATTTTTCACTATCCACCGAAAAAACCGATTGATTTGAATGATCCAGCAATATACTCGTTTCACTATCAGTGAAAGAAAGAACTGTGGTCTTTTGGTTGATACCCAGATCCCAGCCTGTGTGTATGATAATCGTCTGACTGCCATTTCCATAACAATAATCTGCATGATATGTTACCCGTGGCTGAGATTCTGTTCGCTTCTCGTTTTTTGACTCTAAGGTAAAATCCGACAAGTCAAGCAGTCTTGCACACACGCTCAGAGCGTTTACGCCGCTGTCAATATAACAGCCGCCCAGCGGTACTTTCCCGGGTATGATCATGTCACTTTCCATATACGGATCATAAAACCCACATTCAATTGTACGAATCCGCTCCTGCTTCAATTCGGAACGGTTCGCCAGATACCATTCCAGATCTTTCGCAAAAGAAGCATGATACGCAATATGCAGCAGAAGATGATGTTTTTCTGCATAGTCATATAGTATATCAAGCTCCCGACGGGAAAGAACTGCGGGTTTTTCCATCAGTATATGCTTGCCATGCTCCATACCGGCAATGGCAAGAGAAAAGTGTGATGCCGGAGGGACAGCAATCAGGACAGTGTCAATATTCATGTCGCTGAACAATGCGTTACTGTTATCATAGATTTTAGTCTGTCTTCCCGGCAGTATGGGAAGTATTTTCTGCCTGAAATGCTCGATTTTTTTCGGGTCAATATCAGAAACGGCAGCAATATGAAATTGATCGGCAAGCATAGAGAGAGCCTTGCTCTGAACCTCAAAAATCGTTCCTAAACCTATAACACCAAGTTCTATCATCTGCTTATCTTCTCAACACGCTGCAAAACATATTGATATACGCCGATATGTTCAATAATGTCCCGCAGCTCTGCAAGTGACTTTTGATAAAGCGTTTCATCATTTGCTTGTATGTATGCATAACACAGTGCCGCTAAACCGAATGCCTTTCCGGAAAGATACCCTGTCCGTTCGGCGGCATCAACTGCTTCAAGACCGTAATTTATTCCCTTTTGAAATTCGCCTATCATGGAGTATGCTGCCGAAGCCGCTGCCAGTGCTTTTCCAAGCTCTATCCTGTTTTCTGCCGGTCTGTGCAGAGAATCCGCTTTTTTGAACCATTCCAGTGCCGTGGCAGGATCTCTGACGCAAAGAACCTCCGTCATATTCGTATACAGCTTCCCGATAAAAGCCGTCAGCCTGTGTTTCTCCGCCAGATTCAATGCAGAACGATAGATAAGCTCTGATTCAGCATATTGCTCCTGAAAGCGGAAAATATGTCCCTTGATACGCAGCAGCTCGATCTCATCACTGATCTCTATATTCTTTTCAGCAAGGAGTGACTGCACCTGTTCCATTGACTCAGAAAAATGCCCCTTCAGGAATAGCAGATCTGCATATTTCATACATGGTGCACGGAAGATATGGTCCGGAATCATCGGACGGATCAGTTCCATCTCATTTCTGAGTGCTGCATAAGATTGCAGACTTTCATCATAGTGACCAAGAAGATGCCGAAGCTGTATTCTGTGGTAATCATACATATAATGCCATACACCCAATACAGATTCATCAAAGCTGTTGGATTCAATCAGCTCCAAAGCTTCATGCAGCTTTCCTACTCGCCGCATATACAAGACCTCACCAACGGTGGAAAGTGCTTTCAGCCGTTCATTCCGGCTGTTGATGCCGGGAGAAAGCTGTCCATGGATCTCGTCCCAAAATCCCATATCTGCATATATCTCGACAGCTTCTACGCATGGTTCCAGCAGTTTTTCCAGAAGTATAGGCTTATCGCATACAGTTTCAAGCACAAGGGCAAGATGCGTATAGTATTCACCTTTTGGATTTTCCAAAACACATTCCAGCATGGAACCCAACACGCTCTGAATTTTCTGAATTCCTATGGTATCCCTCTGATGGAGGCGAACGCTCTCGTCCACTTTCCATAAACCTCTGTCAGCGTCGATGGAAAGAAAAATTGATTTGCTCAGAAGCTCCTGAAACTCCTCGTCCCCGTACATGATCTGCTGCTTTCCGAGCAGCAGAAGGGCAAACGAAATATCAAAGACTTCGGGTGCTGCCAATATTTTAAGTGCATTTTTATCCTTCGAGTTCAGATAACGAATGTACCTTGCGATGATCTTCTCACCGTTCTGTGAAGATGTCATTTCAAAGGGTCTGCCGGAATTCATATCATCCTCAAAAAGGCTCACGCACATATCAAGATACAGCGGTACACCATTGGAATTCTTCGTAATCACCTCTACAACGTTTTCGTCCGAAATCGGAACTTGATGCAAAAACCAGCGGCTGTCATCATCCGATAGATTGGCGAGCAAGTGCTGCTGCAAATAATCATTCCACTCAGGATCATCGTTATCCCAGCGTAATCTGTCCCGGGACGCAATGAAGATCCGAATATACTCCGAAGAGAGAAACAATTCTTTCAGCCATTCCTCTCTGTCAACTGAAAAAGTGCCGAATTCGGTGCGGGCAAGCAGGCTTTCATAGGAATCCAAAAAGAGCACATGGTAGTGATTCTTTTTTGCGGCATTTGAGATACAGAGGCCGAGGTAATACGGCAATCGCTCAAAAATATCGAATTCATTGAGCGTTTCTATTTCCTTGATCTCATCACGAAACTGCATCTTCAGCTTCTTGTCCTTGATCAGATCAACACATTTCATGATTGTAGAAGCCGGGATACATGCCGATGCTGTACCAAGAGAAATCAGTTCATTGAGCACACCGACAATTGGCGAAGAAAGCATACTGTTTTTCTGCATGATCTCCTCAACATTCAGCTTTGCCTTGGCACAGTACTGAAGCATTGCATAATCAAACAGTCCGCAGTCACCGACGATTCCGTTCCTGACAGCCATCAGAATATTCACAGGATTCGCAAAATCATATGCATCAAGACTGATAAAAACAGAGTGAAAGGAAGCCTCCCGTATATTTTCATACACAGTCTGAGCTTCATTTGCATACAGCGTCTTCAGAAGTGCTGTTTTTCCGATACCACCCTTGCCATAGTATGTTACGATCTGCTGTGGTCTGCTCAAATATTCTCGTATGCTGCGTCGGAACACCTCTCTGGGTTCTGTGCGATCGGTAAAGATCTTGCTTGCTTTAAATTCGTTTCTCGTCCTTGCATATTTACTTTTCAGCATATATATGGCACTCCTTTTTAAATTAGTGCGTACTACCTGATTGACGTCTGCATTTACCGCATCGGGTGTATACTTTTTATTTCTCCTGCTGCTTCATTATCTTTACAAGTCTGCTGGTACCAAGTCTGTCTGCTCCGAGAGAGATGAACTTCTCCGCATCATCAAAGGAGGATATTCCTCCGGCTGCCTTGACCTTTACCTCTGCTCCGGAATGCTTTCGCATAAGAGCAACATCATCAAAGGTCGCCCCTCCTGTGGAGAAGCCTGTGGACGTTTTTATATACTCTGCTCCGGCAGCAGTAACTATTTCACAAAGCTTTATCTTTTCTTCATCTGTAAGCAGACAGGTTTCGATAATTACCTTCAGCAGCTTTCCGCCGCAGGCTTCACGAACAAGTCTGATCTCATTCTCAACAGCGTCAAAACGCCCGTCCTTTACATCTCCGATATTTATGACCATATCAATTTCATCGGCACCGTTTTTAACTGCATCTTTCGCTTCATATGCCTTAACCGATGCTGTATTATAGCCGTTAGGGAATCCTATTACAGTGCAGACAGGCAACCTTCCTCCCACATATTCCGCTGCTCTTGCCACAAATGAAGGGGGAATGCAGGCTGATGCTGTGCCGTATTTCATTCCATCATCAAGTATCTGTCTTATTTCTTCCCACTTAGCGTTTTGTGCAAGGAGAGTATGATCGACCTTTGCTAATATTTCCTGTGTATTCATTGTTTATTTCCTTTCATATGAGTTTATTCAGAATAGAATGACCGATAGTTCCATCGGGCATATTGACTCCGAAATTATCCGCAATAGTTGCACCTATAACCGCAAAGGTATCTTCATCATCTATCCTGCCGCTTGATGTCATTGACGGGGAATATGCAAGGAAGGGCACCTTCTCACGGGTGTGATCTGTTCCTGTGTGAGTAGGGTCATTTCCGTGATCGGCTGTAATTATCAGAAGATCGTCATTGTTAAGACAGCCAAGCAGTTCGCCGAGCTTTACATCGAAGCGTTCAAGCTCCTTTGCATAGCCCGCAGGATCTCTCCTGTGTCCCCATAAAGCATCAAAGTCAACCAGATTTGTAAAGCACAGTCCCGAAAAGTCACGTTTTGCTATCTCTATGGTCTGCTCCATGCCCTGAACGGAGCTTTTTGATCTGTTGGATTCTGTCAATCCCTCACCGTCAAATATGTCAAATATCTTACCCACAGAAATAGTATCGAATCCGCCCTCCTTGACAGCATCAAGAGCGGTTCTTCCGTAGGGCTTCAGTGCGTAGTCATGGCGGTTGGCAGTCCTTTTGAACTCGCCTTTTTTCTTGCCAACGTATGGACGGGCAATTACTCTGCCTACCTTCCATTCATCACGCAATGTTATCTCACGGGCTATCTCACAGCAGCGGTACAGCTCATCAAGCCCGAAGGTTTCCTCATTGCCGCATATCTGGAGAACAGAATCTGCAGAGGTATATACTATCATATGACCTTCTGTGATCTCTTCCTCGCCAAGTTCATCAAGTATAGCCGTACCGCTTGCACTTTTATTGCCGATTATCACTCTGCCTGTTCTTTCCGAAAGCTCCTTTATCAGCTCGGGAGGAAAGCCGTTTTCGGTAAAGGTCTTGAACGGCGTAGTGATGTGAAGCCCCATCATTTCCCAGTGACCGGTCATAGTGTCCTTTCCGTTGCTTGCTTCATTCAGAAAGCAGTGATAGCCTTTCAGCTCCCCTGTTCGTTTTGCATGACTGAGGGGGTGCAGATCGGCTATGCCAAGACTGCATAGATTCGGTATTTCAAGGCTGTCAACGGAATCGGAAATGTGTCCCAAAGTATCTGTTCCCGCATCGCCGTAATCCGATGCGTCAGCCATTGCTCCCGCACCAAGGGAATCTATTACTACAGTGAATATTCTCTTGTATTTCATGATAGTTCCTTTCTGCTGTGAAGCTTTGCGTTTATGTAATTGGTATCTTCCGTTTGCGAAGAATTTGAATAAAATGAATGCACTGTTTGGGTGAAAAAGGGGAATTCGAATGTGGTTTCCTAACCTTGTTTTTTATCGGCATCTGTTTACACAATTATATCATAATACAGGTTGTTAATCAATATAATTTGTGATTTTTTTGCAACCGTCAAATCCTCCCTCGTCCATAAACAAAACCAGCCCTCCGCCGAACGACTCAGCGACGGTTACGGTTCACCTGCTACAGTCTTGAATACGCTGCCTTCACTTTTTTTAATCATACCATATTGTCAAATATACATATTATACATTCGGGTCTTTAAGATATTCAATAAAGGTTTCAAAGGGCATATCCTTAAACTCCTGAGCATCAAGTCTGCAATGAAGTATATTGTCAAACTTATCGAAGCCGGAAATATACTCAAGAATGGAAGAAGCATCCTCTACAGATATAACATATTCATTCCTATCTTCTATATAATCACAAGAAGATAGATCAATGTCGTACTTAGCATCAAAATTATTCCTTATATAACTGTATACATGTTCTTCTCTAGACTCTACAACTGCACCGGAATCATCTACAGTTATCTCACAATAACCATTTTTATTTTTCAAAGTCCCACCGGTATCATCTAAACTGTGTACAGTACTGTCAGTAATAGAAATAAATGTTATCCCCTCAACAGGACCTATTACAGATGTCACCATGATATAGTCAGATGTCTTGTAACTGTTACCAAGATTTATAAGCTTATACCAGGAATCGTCACCGTTAAAACCGGCGAAGCTATAATGAATATTGCTGTTTTCGCCTGATTCGTAGTATCCCCACCGCTCAACAGCATCATCATACCTATAGAAGTATTCCCTGCAATTTTCATCACCATCATCACAGTAAAGCATACCGCCTATGCCTCGGCGTAATCCAACCGTAACAGGGCGAACTGTCATATCAAGAGTACCATCTCCGCCGTAATCGTAAAAATAAACGTCAAGCAAACAATCTTCGTTATGCGTGAAGTTTACATTAATGATGTCAAGATACAATTTAAGAGCACTTAGATCCTCATCGGTAAGAGCTGTATCAAATTCAACCTCAGCATTAACGGCTTCTGTTTCTGCTTCGGCAGCTTCTTCCGGTGCGGTTTCTTCGGCAGTAGTTTCCTCTTCTGTCGTAGTTTCTTCGGGTATAGTTGTTTCCTCTGCGATAGCAGTAGTTTCTTCCGCAGAGGTTGTTGTTTCTTCCGCAGAAGTAACTGTTGTGGTTTCTTCCTTGACAGCAGCGTTTGTTCCTTCAGATGTACAGCCTGCCAGGAGTGATGCCATCAGAATAACGAATAAAGTGTTTAGTTTAGTGTTCATAAATTACAACCTTTCAAATTTTAGCAATTATATCATAAAACAACAAATTTGTCAAATATAAGCATTCACAATCTTACGTCATCTCAACGAGTGAACAAATTTTTCCACGAAATTTCACAAAAACAAAAGTATAATCCTGCCTCTGATGCAAAAACTATGCTTACAAAGCGGGTGCGACCCGCAGCGATATTGCGATGATAATATGTGAAAGGCGGAAATAAGTCACCGCGTCTAAAATGTCGCATAATGAAAGCACAATCCCCAATCGATGTTACACTGTTGGGAATAGTTATCGATTTTAACGCTTCGCATCTGCAAAATGCCAGAGCAGATAATTCAGCTAATCCATCGGGCAACTCAATTTCTTCAAGCGAATAGCAACACTGAAAAGCACATGATTTTATTAAGCTAACGCTGTCAGGAATAACTATATTCTTTAATGTACTATGAATCGCTCGTTTCAGCCGCCTGATTTGGCGGCGTCCGAAATGGAACAAATATCCATTTGGTAGAGTTGATTACCGAGTCCTTTGGGATTTTGGGTAGAAAATGTGTCAAGGGATATTGGCAATATCATATTTTCAAAGTCAATGGAGTTTACAGACATTTCTCCGAGATTTACCCTTATTTTTCTATATACTTTCAAAGTGTTTACAAACCGATTTGTGCTTTTACAAGTTTAAAAACAAGTTCATAACATATGTATCTTGCTGCAAAGAAAATGCCTGCCGATAGAGCCGGAGTGCATATAGCAGAGCTTGATGAAATGTCATGCGGGACAGGTGCTTTTTTGCTTGTTTAATTTATTTTGCATTAAATTTAAAAAAATATTGACAAAACTG
>CAZINI010000082.1:0-8395 GCA_964540575.1 uncultured Ruminococcus sp. | reverse complement strand
AAGGTCGCCCGTATCCTTGCAAACGGAAAGACCGAGTTTATCGGCATTATCGTACCTAATCTGCATTTGCATTATTATTCGGAAATGCTTGATAAAATACTTGCCACATACGATAAATACGGCTACAAATTTCTCGTTTTTGCAGGCAACGAAAACAAGGACACCGAGCGGAAATATATAGCGGAGCTGCTTGCTTACAAAATTGAGGGAATGATAATTCTCAGCCACACCATTCCCTCGGAGGAGCTTGCGTCCTATAATGTGCCGATAGTAACTGTCGAACGTGAGGACAAGTATGTTTGCAGCGTAAATACAGACAACTATATGGGCGGTGTGCAGGCAGCAGGGCTGCTTGTAAAAAGCGGATGCGATGTGCTTATCCATATAAATTCGGACGTTTCGGGGGACGTCCCCGCCTACGGCAGAATAACGGGATTCTGCGATATATGCAGGGAGCGAAATATCCCCCACGAGCTTATACTGACGGATATGGGAAACAGTTACTCCGAAACCTCCGCTGTTATTGAAGGGCTGCTTGAAAATATCGAGAAAAAATACAGCGGAAAATGCAAGGGTATTTTTATGTCAAACGACACCCACGCAAATATTCTGCTTAATATTCTTATTAGGAAATACGGCAGACTGCCCGAAGATCACAAGATAGTCGGATTTGATAATTCTTCTATTTCCAGGGAGGCTGTTGTCCCAATAAGCACAGTCGGTCAGCAGATAGATGCAATGGCAAATGAAGCAATGGAGCTGCTTATGATGCAGATAAATGAGAGAAAAAAGCGGAAGCCGACACCTCTCGAAACGCCTGTCCACAAGGTCATCACACCTGTTATTTTTCGGAGAAGTACGACGGGTTGATGTGAGCATTTCATATCGCCTGTTCCTGAGCTGACATATTCTGAGAGAAACTGTTCATGGATGACCTTCATTTTTTGAACCTGTGGTCATGTTTTGCTGAATACACTGCGAAGCACCTCAATGACTTCCTCCATATTTATGGGCTTGGAAATAAATCCATTCATACCGCACTCCGACGCCGCTCTCCTGTCCTCGTCAAAAGCGTTTGCCGTCATAGCAACTATTGGAACAGCGGACAGTTCGGTGTTTTTGAGCGACCGTATGCTCTTTGTTGCTTCGTAGCCGTTCATAACAGGCATCTGAATATCCATAAGCAGAAGGTCATATTCGCCGGGCTTGGAAGATGAAACTTTGTCCACTGCCTCCCGACCGTTTTCCGCAGTATCAACAATAAATCCATACTCACTCAGTATCTCATGTGCGATCTCACGGTTAAGCTCATTATCCTCAACAAGCAAAATATGCTTGCCCTTGAAATTCTCCACTTCCACTGTGGGAGCAGTATTTTGTTTTGCTTCCTGTTCGCCAAGTGCTGTCAACAAGGTTTCACGCAGATCGGACATAAACATAGGCTTGGAACAGAATGCGGTAACTCCTGCTTCTCTTGCTTCAACTTCAATATCCGTCCAATCATAAGCAGTAAGGATAATAATCGGTGTGTTATCATCTAATGCACGGATCCTTCGTGTAACCTCGATACCGTTCATATCGGGCAGACGCCAGTCAATGATATATGCTCGGAAAGCATCGTCAATGGCAAGAGCCTGCTTAGCACGAAGAACAGCTTCCTTGCCCGATAAAGTCCATTCAGACCTCATTCCAACTCGAAGAAGCATTCTTGATACGCTGTCGCAGGTGTCGAAATCATCATCGACCACCAAAGCCTTCAAGCCTTCAAGGGACTGTATTCTCAAATCGTGCTTTGTTTCGTTTTGCAGCCGCATTTCTAGGCGGATAATAAACTCTGTTCCCTTATCCTGTTCGGTTCGGACCTCAATAGTACCGCCCATAATATCAATGATGTTCTTTGCAATGGACATACCAAGTCCCGTGCCCTGTATCTTGCTGACGGTTGAAGTACGCTCTCTTTCAAAGGGATTGAAGATACGTTCCGCAAACTCCTTGCTCATACCGATACCCGTATCCTTGACACGGAATTCGTAAAGTCCCATTTCTTCCGATCTGCTTTCAAGCTGTGTAACTCTTACCGATACTGTGCCGCCGGGAGGAGTAAACTTGACCGCATTAGACAAGAGATTAAGAAGCACCTGATTAAGTCTGACCTTATCGCAATATACGTTTTCGTTGACTACATCAAGAGTGTCCATATAAAGCTCAAGCTGCTTTGCATTTATCTGACCGCTAATAATAGTTCTCAGATCGTGAAGAATGTCCGAAAGATTGACCTCAGTTTCTTCAAGATGTATCTTTCCGCTTTCGATACGGCTCATATCAAGCACATCGTTGATAAGTGAAAGGAGATGATTGCTTGATGAGAGTATCTTTGCAACATAGTCCTTGACCTTATCCTCGTCCCTTGTGTTAGCACTTAAAAGCGTAGCAAAACCGATTATCGCATTCATAGGTGTACGAATATCGTGGGACATATTTGAAAGGAAGGTACTCTTTGCCCTGTTCGCACTTTCTGCGGCATTAACAGCGTCCTCCAGAGCCTGATTTATCTTCTTTTCCTTTGTACGGTCGGACAGAACAACGATATATTTCTTCTCGCCCTTAATATCCCGGCAAAGGGCAACAACGTGGAACCAGCGTACCTCATTCGTTTTCTGATGAACATACTCTCTGTCAAGCTCGGTTTGTTGTCCGGGCTTTATATCGGGCAGTATATCAATTACACGGACGGTGTTTTCGTCCTGCACAAGGCAGTCAAGGGAGTGAATATTTTCACGAGTCTGCTTTTCGGGTATGCCAACCAGCTTTTCAATATTAGGGCTGAGATAATCAACTCTCATATCGTCCGCATTCAGCATAAGGAACACATCATCTACATTTACGGACAGCGTAGAAAACAATTCATCACGATAAAGGATCTGTTTATCCTTGCTTTTCAGCTTTTGTCTGTTCTGCCAAATAATAAATGCGATCGTCAGGACAGCAAGACTTATTGCAATTCCCGCAACAAGAATAAGTGTGCTTGACTGCAGCTTGTTCATACTTGCATTTACTACTTCTGTCGGCACTAAACCAACAAACACCCAATCATCAAAATTGGCTGATTCATAAAGCAAATAGTATTTTTCGTCACCAAGCTTTGTTATTATCGCACCTGAGTTTCCTTCTTCGAAATCCTGCTTTATTTTTTCAAGTTCATCGCCGGTCATATCCGAATAGTCCTTCAATGCTGCAATCAGGTTATAAATATCCCTCTGCTTATCAGCAGCGTTATCCACAATTACCCGACCGTCGTGATGAACAATATAGCTGCTGAGATGTCTGTCAAAAGCATTTATTTGCAGAGCATTTTGAATATCGGAATTATTATAGCTGACACCTATCGCTTCATACTCAAAGCCTTTGTATGTTTCCTTTGAACAAGGCACAATAAATATCATCATCTGCGTTTTTCCGGGAACAACGGAATTAATTATCACATCTTCCCCTTCAATAAACAGCTTTGTCATTTCCGAATTAAGGTCAAGATGTCCTGTTTCTCCGTTTGGCATCAGATATTGTCCTTCCCGTGAAACGAAAAAGAAATCCGTAAATTCTGTTTCCTTTTGTGCGTGATCTAAGAAAGTATCTATCTCATTATCGTCCGAAATATCCTGAAGATAGTCTGCCCAGAGATGCAGACCTTTTCTTGATTCTGAAGTGAATTTGTTAAGGGAACTGTTTGATTGACGAAATATTTCGGATAAGTGTGAAATGCTTTCGGAGTATATTGTCTGTGATACAAAAGATGAATAGTTGATACATACCACGGAAATTACGGCAGCAAGCATTATGCAAGAAATTATTATGTATAATAACCGCTTTTTCACCTATCATTTTTCCTTTCTGCAATTACTTTACGGTTATATACTTGCTGGGCTCTGCAAGAGTAAGACCGCCTTCATTGGCTCTGCTTGTCCAGGTTCCCTTTACATTATCCTCGCCCAGTGTGAACTCACGGCTTTCGTCCGCAAGTACGGGAGCGAAATGTGCATAGGTCGCAAGGCAGGTCACGGAGAAGGTGTCATCGTCCCCTATCTCCTTACCGTCCTTCATGACCTTCGTAAGAGTGTATGCACCGTCGTTTTCCTTTACCTCGATAGAAATTCCGCTGACAATAGGCAGTGAACCAAGGTTAAAGGGCTTGAACCCGATAGTAGTTCCTTCAACGTAGTCCTTAACTGTTTCTTTCAGTTCCGCACCCGTCATATCACGGTGGAATGACACAAGAGAGTTGGGCATTATCATATTGCCTGCCATTTTTGCGGTATAATCAGCCTGAAGAACTGAACCGGTAAAGCTGTTTCCCGCTGCAATAAGTACATCACTGCCATAAATTCCACGCAATGTGTTTGCCATTACAGAATAGGACTCGCTTCCGCCATTTCTGTGGAAAGTGTTTGAATATGCCTTCGGGGAAGAAAGGACTATCTCAGCGTCAGTTTCCTTTGGCTGTTTCAGCTGTGAATCAAAGGCTTCATAAGCCTGCTGTGCGTTGTATTCGCCCTGTATCATCTTTGAAACCACGTCCTTTGAAATGGAAAAGAAATCATTGGAGGCGATTCGGATATACATATGATTCTGCTCTATTATGGGTTTAAGGTTTGATATATGGTCGGTAAGCTTCATGCCGACATTCTTGCTGTAGCTAAGAACATTCTGTCCATTGGCAAGCTCAGTCTGTGCTCCCTCGGAGAGCATAGTGTTAAGGACTTTCATTGCCTTTGCACGGCGGGATTCGTCGTTTTCAAGGTTTTTGTTCAGAGCCACCTGACAGTTGGGAGTGGTCATCAGCCATTGCTCTCCGTTCTGTCCGAAGTATGGCAGAAGGACAACGTCCATACCCTGCTCCTGAAAATCCAGCACATAGCCCATGGTGCCGCCGATCATTGCGGCTTCGCCCTTTGCAAACATATTGACCACGGGGTCATAGTCAAGCTCCAGAACATCGGGGGTCAGGTTTACGTCCTTTATGAACTTTTCCATTCGTTCAAAGGCAGCGGGCCATACAGTATTATCAAGCCCGATATGCTCCGGACCTGCCGGGTCGGAATAAGCAGTTCTCCACATTGTTCCTTCAACAGAGGTAAGCTCGGGAATGGAAAGTCCCTGCAAAACCTCCATACAAGTATAGTCATAGGAGTAATCGGCAACATATCCACGGATACCGACCTTTTCAAACTCCTGACAAGCATAAACAAAGCTGTCATAATCCGTGGGCAGAGGGATATTGTATTCCTCAAAAAGCCCTCTGTTGGTTGTAAATCCGTGTACATCGGCACACAGCGGCAGCCAGTTCACACTGCCGTCCTCATTGGTAAAGCTTGTTATGTAATTATCATAAACTGCTCCTGCTTCGGAGGTGGTGGACAGATCCATAAGGCTGTCCTTCAGCGGAGATGCATCGTGAAGCGAAAAGCGGCAGCAGGTGATGATGTCGGGCAGCCCGCCGTTTTCGTTCATAAACTTGTAGTAATCAAGGTCATTATTTCCCACGATAAACTGAACATTTACATCGGGCAGCTGTGACTGTATGTATGGAGCATATTTTTCATAAAGAACCGTAGTCCATAAATATACGGAGATAGTTTCCTTATCTTCCTTCTCGCCCGAATTTGATGCACATCCGGACATAAGTGCAGCTGTCACAGCTCCTGCTGCCATAGCGGACAAAATTCTCTTGAATAAGTGTTTTTTCATACTGCTTTTTCCTTTTATCATATTGTATTTGTCAAGGGTGATCTATGCAATAGCTTTTCAAAATCCGCCGAAGGTGAAGGCTTTGCATAGAAATATCCCTGTGCATAATCGCACCTTATAGCATTCAGCCTGTCCCTCTGCTCCTCGGTTTCCACACCCTCCGCTACTACCTTGAGGTCAAGTGTGTGTGCCATTTCGACAATAGCTTTCAGCAAGCTTCTCTCGGCAGGCTTTGCCATCTGATTGCGAATGAATTTCATATCCAGCTTCAAAATATCAAGTGACATTTCCCCAAGCATATTCAGCGAAGAATATCCGCTGCCGAAGTCGTCCATTTCGATAATAAATCCCTTGCTGCGAAGCTCCTCAACGGTACTGATTATCTGCTCGGGATTATCCGTATAGGCACTTTCCGTTATCTCAAGGTGTAACAAAGACGGATCGATCTCATATTTTTCTATCAGCTTGCAGAAAGTTTCAACAAGGTCGGACTGATAAATATCCGCACGGGAAACATTTACGGAAACGGGAACGACGGAATATCCGCTAATTGTCCACTCGTGCAGCTTTTCGCACACGCTTTCCCAGACATATTCGTCCAGACGGCGGATAAAGCCATTCTTCTCAAACAGCGGGATAAATTCACCAGGGGACATAAATCCCCATTCGGGGTGTATCCAGCGAACCAATGCTTCCGCACCCGCCATACTGTCATCATTCAGATTGTGTTTCGGCTGAAAATATACAATAAACTGCTTTTCCGACAATGCTGTTTCCATAGCATCTGTGATCGCCTGCTCACGAAGAAGTATATTTCTTATTTTATCATCATAAACAACAACATATTGGTCGTATATGCCTTTTATGGTATCTACTACCGATACCGCTCTGTCGCACATGAGTTCTACGGGAATGGTGCGGTCTTTTATCTCATAAATGCCGATTTTTACAGACAGATTGTCCGCCAGCTCGGAGCGAGTTGTCTTACGTGCCTGCGAAAAGCTTTCACGTCCTTTAAGCTCACTTTCCTTATCCGTAAGACACAAAAATCTGTCGGCAGTATAACGGCAGCATACTGAGTTTTCGCTTACTCTCCTGCGGAAAATCTCTGCCGCTTCTTTCAGCAGTTTATCTCCTGCCTTGCGTCCGAAGGTATCATTATACAGTCTGAAATTCTCTATATTGCAGCAAAGCAGCGTGAATTCCTTTTCCGGTTCTTTTTCAAGACAATCCTTGACCGTTCTGTAAAAGAATTCCTTTGTATATAGTCCTGTCAGGCGGTCAAACTTGAACTGATTTACCATAGCAGCTGTTTCACGAAGCCTTATAAGACTTGCTGCACGATGCCTGATTATCTGAGGACGGTAAGGCTTTGAAACAAAATCATTTGCCCCGTGCATCAAAGCAGTTATTTCGTCCTCCTCGCTGCTGCCCTGTGTTGTGATAATAACGGGTATAAGCGAAAAAACAGCATCCTTTTTGATAATGTCAAGGAATGAATATCCGTCCATTACGGGCATCATAACGTCAAGCAGGATCAAGGATATTTTCTCCTTGTGTATTTCAAGAATGTCGAGAGCTTCCTGTCCGTTTTCAGCTTCAAGAAACGAATATTCATCGGACAGTATCTCTTTCAACATTTCACGGTTTATCTCATTATCTTCTACGATCAAAACTTGATGTTTCATACTCCACCCCTTTATACAATTGTAAATCGAACCAAATGCGTAATTACTCATAATAATTATATCAAAATAATATATAAAAATCAAGGCTTTTGTCGATTTTTGGATTGTTTTCAATAGTAATTTCACCCAAACTTTATGGAATATTTTAGTTCTTTGCACACATTTACATATTGTACTTGGCTGTGGAATAATGAGTTAATACATACTTACACAAGTAGAAAGAGTGATAATATGCCTGTATCGGAAAACAAAAAGGATATGCCCGTAATATGGGAAGAACTAAACGCTGCGGCGTTTAGTTAGAGAATATGCACACCGTTTCCACCCGTGTTCGAATGGAAGAATTCAAGGATTACAAGGCTTGGTGTGAAATGCGTGGGGTTTCCGTCACCTCCGAGATAAAGCGGTTCGTTATGGAGGAACTCCAAAAATACTATGCGGAGCTTGACCGCCTGCATGAAGAAGAACAGAAGAAATAAGCTCACCTGCCTTTCATACCACATTAAAGTTTGACTTTTCTGTGCGGATATGGTATAATGGTTTTGGTAATTGGTCGGGATAAACTGCCCGACAAATCGGAAGTTGTCTTTTAAATGTGAAAAGTGTAAAGTGAAAAGTGAAATTTATGGTCTCAGCTGAACCTACGAATATCAATTCTCTGTTGTAGGCAGCACAATAATTCCACTTTCCACTTTTCACATTCCACATTGATAAAACTTCGGGTTTGGGCATATATATCACACCTCGTTAAGATTTTTGGACAACAAAAAAGGGCTTCCGTACACTTACATAAACGTAAGCATACGGAAACCCTGCTTCCATACATATATAAACTAATCTTAACTGTAAAGGCGATAAATGGCTTCAAATAAAGATTAAGGCGAACATTTCTCAAGGTTAAAGAGTTTAACAAACATTACTCTCTGACCTCTTGACTTGTTCGCCTTAAAACGTCTTGGCTCCCC
>CAZINI010000081.1:0-9195 GCA_964540575.1 uncultured Ruminococcus sp. | reverse complement strand
ACACAACAAACCCTAACGCAAAGCAGGGAGTTTCCCCCGCCCCTAACGTTTCCCCCTTTGCAATCCCCTTTCCTTTCACCCCACCCTCTTTACCCTGCTTTACATTTTGCGAGTGAATACGAATTGTTGTGTTTGTGGTAGTTTATTGTTGGTTTTCCTCCTGTTCCTTACTGACCTATGTCGGTTTGTGAAACCACATTTGCAATACTTTTCCGTTTGTCAGCCCTCTTTTCCCTGCTTTACATTTTAGTGGAATGAGAAAATTTGAATACCAATGGGAAATAGTTAATAATCTGTTAGATTGGCTGTTGAATAGAAGTTAGTGAAATGATGTGAATTATTTTGGCGTTTTTGTCTACACATTGATGAAAGATTAGTATTACAACAAAACAACAAACAACAGCGGCGGGACGGGAAGCCGTCCCTGCAAGGGTCAATTTTAAGCCGCAAAGCCGCAGATTTTCAAGAAGTATTTTCTCAAATAAATTCTATCTTCAACTTTTTCCCCATTGCAGCAGCGAGCCTTTGGAGGGTTTTGATAGATGGGTTAGCATTGCCGTTTTCCAATTTGCTTATATCACCCTGTGCTATACCGGAACGCTCTGAAAGCTCTTTTTGTGTCAGCCCTTCGGAATTTCGAGCGTCTATCATTGCCTGCATAATGGTAAATTCAGGCTCTAAAGCCTCATATTCTTTGCGAAATTCTTCATCCTGCATCTGTTCGGCAAGAAAATCATCAAAATTTGTCATAATTATTCTCCTTCCCTTTACGGTTTCTGCTGAGGTAATCGGCTCTGTAACGCTTTGCACGTTCAATTTCCGATTTCGGTGTTTTCTGAGTTTTTTTGATAAATCCATTGGTAAGAATAGCTTTTTGACCGACAATAAAGAAATAAAGCACCCTGGAAATATCAGAACCAACCTTTGCTCTAAGCTCCATTATCCCATCGTCAAGCGGTTTAGATTCCGGTTCTCTTAACCTGTTTCCATTCTTTTTCAGCATTTCGATCGTTCTGAGCATTTTAGCCCTCATTTTTACGTCAAGGCTCAATATAAAATCCTTTGCCGGTTCAGTTCCGTCAGCTTTCTCATAAAATATTATTTCAAACTCGTCCACTTGTATACCCCTTTATAAATATAGGATAAACCCTATATTTATTATATT
This sequence comes from uncultured Ruminococcus sp., assembly GCA_964540575.1. GTDB lineage: Bacteria > Bacillota > Clostridia > Oscillospirales > Ruminococcaceae > UMGS1889. The sequence continues at coordinate 8,030 of CAZINI010000081.1, read as the reverse complement.
CCATTTCAGAGATTTTGTCAAGCAGTATAAAATCAAAAAATTGATTTAAAGCGAAAAAAACTATTGACGAAACGGCTTTTTTGTAATATAATAGTATTTGTATGATGAAACTGCCGTAATTTGGCGGCTTTTTCACCAAATACGAACTTTGAACAGGAGTGATGGGATTGATTAAAGCCGCAGAGGCAATGGTGAAATGTCTTGAAAATGAGGGGATAAAGGTCGTCTTCGGCTATCCCGGAGCTGCAATATGCCCCTTTTACGATGAACTTTCACATTCCGATATAAAACATATCCTTGTGCGTCACGAAGCAAACGGCGGACATTCCGCCAGCGGCTATGCAAGGATAACAGGCAAGCCCGCCGTATGCATTGCGACCTCGGGTCCCGGTGCCACAAACCTGCTTACGGCTATCGCCACCGCTTATATGGACAGCGTGCCCATTATCTGCATTACGGGACAGGTTTCCTCCGATCAGATAGGCTGCGACGTTTTCCAGGAGGCGGATATTACAGGTGCTGCCGAGCCTTTCGTTAAATACAGCTATCTCGTTAAAAATGCTCAGGATATTCCCAGAATATTCAAGGAAGCATTCCATATTGCGGGAACGGGCAGACCCGGACCGGTGCTGATAGACGTTCCCGTGGACGTTCAGCAGACTATGATAGACTTTGAATATCCCGAAACGGTTTCCCTGCGTTCCTACAAGCCCTCCGCAAAGGGCAACGCTCTCCAGATAAAGAAGGTTGCGGAAGCTATCAAGGCTGCCGAAAAGCCCCTTATCTGTGCAGGCGGCGGAATTTTCCTTGCCCATGCCGAAAAGGAGATAAAGGAGTTCGCCGAGCTGACGGGTATCCCCGTTGTTTCCACAATGATGGGACTTTCCGTGTTCCCCACCGACCACCCGCTCTATTTCGGAATGATCGGTATGCACGGCGTCAAGACCGCAAACCATGCCGTCGGCGACTGCGACCTGATGATACTTATCGGTGCAAGAGTAGGCGACAGAGCCGTAAAATCCCCCAGTTGGCTTGAAGAAAACACTAAGATAATACATATCGACATAGACCCCGCCGAAATAGGCAAGAACATTCACGCTGATATTCCCCTTGTGGGCGACTGCAAATGCGTTCTCGCTCAGCTCAATGAGATCATGGACAGGCAGAACACCGAACCGTGGCTCGAACATCTCCGTGAATACAGAAGCAATATTCCCGAAAAGCCCGCCGAAGAGGTATTCACCGACCCCAAGGGCTTCCTGAAAAAGCTGTCCGAAGCGGCTCCCGACAACACTGTTGCCGTTGCCGACGTGGGACAAAATCAGATCTGGGCATGCAATAATTTCAAGATAAGAAACGGCAGATTTCTCACCAGCGGCGGTATGGGTACAATGGGATATTCCGTTCCCTGTGCGGTGGGTGCAAAGCTTGCTGACCCGTCAGCCGAGGTCATCGTTATCTGCGGCGACGGTTCATTCCAGATGCAGATGATGGAGCTTGCGACTATCTGTCAGTACAATGTTCCCGTTAAGATAGTCCTTATGCGAAACGAATATCTCGGAATGGTAAGAGAGCTTCAGACAAAAATGTACAAGGACAACCGCATTGCCGTTAGTCTTGGCGGCGACCCCGATTTCGTGGCTCTCGCAAAGGCATACGGTATCTCGGCGGAACGAGTTGAGAATAACGCTCAGGCAGACGCCGCCATCAGCCGTTTCCTCGCTTCCGACAAGCCTTATCTGTTGGAAGTTATGGTAAACGAAACCGAGTCAACACTTTAAGTTTTAGGAGGATTATCCCGTGAAGCATACAATTTCTATTCTGGTTGAAAATCACGCAGGCGTTCTTTCGAGAGTTTCGGGTCTGTTTTCCAGACGTGGATTTAACATCGACAGCCTTGCGGTAGGTGTGACCGCAGACCCGTCCGTATCGAGAATTACCATCGTTGCCGACGGCGACGAGTATATGGTCGAACAGCTTGAAAAGCAGCTGAACAAGCTTATCGACACCATCAAGGTGCGTTCCCTTGCTCCCGATGAACTGCTTTCCAGAGAGCTGCAGCTTATCAAGATCGCCGCAACGCCCGCTCAGAGAAGCGAAATTCTCACTATCGTTGAGATAATGGGTGCAAAGATCATTGATATTTCCACTTCCACAATGACTATCGAAATATCCGATACAACTTCCCACTTAGCTCGTTTTGAGGAGCTTATCCGTCCCTACGGCATTAAGGAAATTGTCCGCACAGGTGTTATCGCAATTCAGAAAGGTGCCGATACTATCACCGTTAAAAAGTGACAGTCGGTTATCATATATAAAATCTTCAAGCGGTATATCTGCCGCAAATCAATATTGGAGGAATTGAAATGAACAAGATTTACTATCAGCAGGACTGTGACCTGAACAGACTGAACGGCAAGACCGTTGCTATCATCGGTTACGGCTCTCAGGGTCACGCACACGCTCTCAATCTGAAGGACAGCGGAGTTAACGTTGTTGTCGGTCTTTATGAGGGTTCCAAGAGTGCAGCTAAGGCAGAGGCAGCAGGTCTTAAGGTAATGAGCGTTGCAGATGCTGCCAAGGCTGGCGACGTTATCATGATCCTTATCCCCGATGAGAAGCAGGCTGCTGTTTACAAGAAGGAGATCGCTCCCAACCTGACAGAGGGCAAGACTCTTGCATTTGCACACGGCTTCAACATTCACTTCGGATGCATCGTTCCCCCCAAGAATGTCAATGTTATCATGATCGCTCCTAAGGGTCCAGGACACACCGTTAGAAGCGAATATCAGGTTGGCAAGGGTGTTCCCTGCCTTATCGCTGTTGAGCAGGACGCTACAGGCGACGCTCAGGAGATCGGTCTTGCATATGCAGCAGGTATCGGCGGAGCAAGAGCAGGCGTTCTCGAAACTACATTCAGAACCGAAACAGAAACCGACCTCTTCGGTGAGCAGGCTGTTCTCTGCGGCGGCGTTTGTGCTCTGATGCAGGCTGGCTTTGAAACTCTCGTTGAGGCAGGCTATGACCCCAGAAACGCTTACTTTGAGTGTATCCACGAGATGAAGCTGATCGTTGACCTTATCTACCAGAGCGGCTTTGCAGGAATGAGATACTCCGTTTCCAACACTGCTGAGTACGGCGACTATGTAACAGGTCCCAAGATCATCACCGAGGAAACCAAGAAGGCTATGAAGAAGGTTCTCGCTGATATTCAGGACGGCACCTTCGCTAAGGACTTCCTGCTTGATATGTCCGATGCAGGCTCTCAGGTTCACTTCAAGGCTATGAGAAAGCTTCACGCTGAGCATCCCGCTGAGGTTGTCGGCGAGGAGATCCGTAAGCTGTACAGCTGGAGCGATGAGGATAAACTCATTAATAACTAATGAGTTCACTTATCAATAACCGATAATTTTCCCGCATATACTTAAAAATTGACCGCCGTTATCAAAGGATAGCGGCGGTTTTCATTTCTTTTCGGGACTATTGTCAGAGCTGTCATCAAGATTGTCTATGGCGTAATTCAGACATTGGATTATCAGTTGATTAAGTGAAAGATTATTTTTATACGCAAGTGCTTCCAAATCATCAACCAGTTCTATCGGCAGCCGAAATGTTTTGCTTACGGTATTATAGCCTTTTTGAATTTTAAACATATCCTTCCCCGTTTCTTTGCTATAGTTTATTGCTATCTTTATATTAATTATGCACGATTTTTTATTTAAAATATACAATTATTTTGAAATTGATTTGTAAGACAAATATATTGCACTTAAACGAGGTTTATGCTATAATATGAATGTGATTTATTCGCAAATGCTGATATAAATTTATTAAAGGGGATTTTCAAATGTTTAGTAATGATATGGTTAAAGTTATGTTGGCAGTGTGTGCTGTATTTCTTATTGTATTATTTATCGTATTATCAATATATGCTCCTGAGCCTGTGGTAAAAAAGACAAACGAAACAGATACTGAGGAAACTACGATTCAAACAACAACTGCAATTACAACTGCTCCTCCGAAGATAACTGTCACAGAAACTCCTACCGAAACTACGCAAAATGCTACAAGCAAACTAAATAGCATCATACTTGAAGCGGAAACTAATGCGGAAACTGCCGACGAAGCCAAATTAGCCGAAGCTGAAAAATGGATATACGATAATGCTGATATGTTTTTCATTAACGAAGAAAATATGGAAAAAGCTCTATACTATGGAAGATTGCTTGAATTCAAAAATCTGGGTACAGGAAACAAACAAGAAAAAATAGGTATGCTTGCTCAAAAAGCTGTAAAATTCGTTTATCGTGGTGTTGATGGTGTACACAGCGATGCTACTATAGCAAGCATTGCCGAATTAAAAATTGCATTAGGTTATGACAATGTATCACTTCCAACTTACACCCATGAGGAAATTCGGAAAATTATTTATGATATAGTACGCTCATCTTTTTCAAATGCAGAAATTAGCGTAAGTTATGACAGTAATGAAGATAGCTATTCGATTACAATTTCGCAGGACGGAATTGCTAATTCACTATATCTTATTAAACATGATTTGCTAGATAAAAGCATTTGGACTAATGTCAAGGACTCGGTATGTAATCTTTGCACTTCAACAAAAACAGACATTTCTTCAGCTGGCTATAATTCTTCTGTTACTTATACTATATTAAATGACCAAAACACAGTTGAATCCTTACTAATTGTTAAAGACAGTAAGGTGACTTATGATGCTTACAACGGTTATTTTTGGGTGAGTACTCCATAAAGTAAACAACGTCCCGATTGTGCAAACGCAATCGGGACGTTCTATTCACCAAATAGCGGCGGTTTTGTTTTCATCAAAAATCAAGCATTATGAGCTTTAGGCACAAATTCGATCTTTAAAGTCATATTCATTGCAGAAGCTAAACGAGTAAGTGTTTTAATGGAGGGATTAGCGTTTCCGTTTTCGATCTTGCTAATGTCAGCCTGATCAATGCCCGTAAGCTCTGCAAGCTGTTTTTGTGTGAGATTGCCTGTGCTGCGGCAGGCAATAAGCATTTTGGCAAGCTCGTATTCGGGAGAAAGGGCTTCATATTCTCTGCGGAACTCGGTGTCGTTTTCAAGCTGTCGGTTTAAGGTTTCTCTGAAATTTTTACCCATTATAATCACTCCTTATTGCGTTCGAGGTAGTCTTTACGATATTTTTTGGCAAGCGTTATTTCGCTGTCGGGCGTTTTCTGAGTTTTCTTAACAAATCCGTTGGTAAGAATTATCTTCTTATTGACCACAAAGAAATACAGCACTCTTGTAATGTCGGAAGCGACCTTTGCACGAATTTCATATATCCCTTCACCCAGAGATTTTGAGTGAGGTTCCCGCAGTTCGTTTCCGAATGTTTCAAGCAGTTCAAGCTCACGGAACATTTTAGCCTGCATTTTTGCGTCAAGAGATAGTATAAACTCTTCAGCAGGAAATGTACCGTCCTCTTTCTCATAGTATTCTACATCAAACAAAGTTTTACTCTCCTTTATGGAATATATCCCATATTTATATTATATACCGCTAATCGAAAAATGTCAAGGGGCTTTTTAACAACTTGTCCCGACCGCACACCGCAGTCGGGACATTTTCATTAAAACTTATTCACCGAAAAATAAAATCCGTCAGTGGTGGGGGCGATAGCACCTATAAGCTTATCATCAAACTCGCAGCCCTCGTAAAGCTCCTTGTCAACAAGAACGTTCACACCCGCAAGCACAAGAAAATGCCTGTCCTCATTATCCCGAACGATAAATTTATCCTCGGCGGTATAAGTGTAAAAAATAAAATGCGTTTCATCGCCTATGGAAAAATTCATCTCGCCCTCTTTCTCTCTTCGGTTGGAAAGGAACGTTGCCGCAGCCACCAGAGCAGCCATTACCAGCCTGACATAGCCGTAAACAGTCAGCCCGCCGATAAAGGCAGAAGCCCCTATGACCGCCGCAATGGCGTACAGCACTACGGCACGGCTGTAAACAAGCGATTTCGGCTTGGACTTGATGCTTCGGTTTATCTGCATTGAAATAAAGCTTTTCTGCCAGCCCTCGGGTTCGGCAGCGTCACCGCTTCTCAGCTTTACCGCCAGCTCGGGGGACAGCTTATAATTATTCTGCTGATAAACAGGTTCAAGCTCGGCGGGAGCGTATATCTTCCCGTTATGAGTTCTGTCCATTTTTACGCCTCCGTTTACGAAACCATCAACGCAAGTATCTCACAGCCCATATCCTCACAGCCGGGTGCGGGCTTTATCTCAACCGTATGCTTTGCAAGCTCGCCGTAACGGCTGCAAACCTTGGTTTCGGCATAGCTGCCCCAGCCGCCGGGGAAGCTGCCGTCAATAGTTCCCTTTTTCTCGCCGTCAATGTAAACCTCGTATTTTCCGAGATTGCCGCTTGGCGATCTTCTGAACATAACGCCGAAATTGCTGAACTCTACGTCCTTGAACACCAGCGTTCCGCCCGATTCACAGGACCAGCCGTCGGGGAAATTGGAGTCAACGGTCTTTATCTCGAAATTCTCACAGGTTTCGGCTGTAATATCATTGGAATTCAGCATATGTGCATTGGCGTAAATATCCTTGGTAAGCGGCTCGGCATCGAACGCCGAAGGCTCTTCGGAAATGCTGTCCAGCTCAGCCTCAACGCCGTTTAAATAACGCATAGCCATTTCGGCGATAAATCCGTGTCCTATGCTGTTGGGGTGGATATTGTCGGGGGAAATTGCCTTCCAGTCAAGCGTGCCCGCCTGCACCTCGGGGAACACAATATTCTTATAGGAAAGCATAGGCAGGTCGTACTGCTTGCCTATCTCCATATGCGTGTCAACAAGGCTTGTGCCGTTTTCCTGAGTGGTAAATATGAGGATAACAGCGGGGTTGTTGGGCTGGGACAGTATGCGTCTTACCAGACTGTCATAGCTCTCCTTATTCACGAGATTGTTTGTGTCATTTACTGAAAATTCCACGAAAACAAGGTCGGGACAGCCGCCGTCCTTGAACAGGTCACGTTCGATACGGTGAACGCCTGTGTAGGAATCGGTAGCACCTATTCCCGCATTGACATATTCGAGGGAATTGCCGCCGCACTTTGCGGAAAGTCCCTGCCAGATACGGGACGCATAGCATTCATCGGAGGAGGAAGCAGCCGTTCCCTGAGTGATAGAACCGCCGATAAAGCCGACTTTCAGGTCCTCGCCGTTTTTCAGACGTCTGAGGAAGCTTGCAACACGGGTCTTGTCCCCCTCGCTGATAAGTGCCCTTGCGTACATAGCGTCGGTAACGCCTGCTTCAAGGTCAACGGGTTCGGTGGGGACGGCGGGCTCGGTCACAGCGGGAGCGGCGGCGGAAGCTGCGGTAGTTTCGGCGGGTGCTTCCGTTTCGGCAGGAGTTTTGTCCCCGCCGCAGCCGGTCATAGCTGCAAGCACAGCAGCGGAGATGGCGAAAGCAAGTATTTTATTTTTATTCATAGTGATTTCCTTTCGATACAGCATAATATTCAGTATAATTATACCATTTTCTTAAGGGAAATGCAAGGCTTTCAGCAAAAAAGGCAAAAGTTTCGCCAGCAAGCAAAAAGACAAAAGTTTCGTCCACCTTTACAAAGGTGGCAGGATTCCAAAGGACAGCGTCCTTTGGTCGCCCGTCGCAACGGGCGAAATCCGCAGCTAACATCCAAAACTTAGCAACAATAAAACGCACAAACAAATCAGTTCCAAAAAGCACCGCACACAAAATAAACAGTAAAGCAACAAATCCACGACAACAACAAAAGCCGTATAAAACAGATACAGTGTGCGGTGCCTGCGAAAAATTGGTCGGGGTTAACCCCCGACCAATTTTTCGCCCTCGGGGACGGTGAAGCCGTCCCCTATTCCTACAGAGTTTGAACGGTTTCCCGTCCCGCCGCTGTTGTTTGCGGTTTTGCTGTAAAATAGCGATAACCGCAGGTTCTTCCGCCGCTTGACAGCGTCGGCGGGGGCAAAAAATATCTCGGGGGTTAACCCCG
>CAZINI010000080.1:0-9590 GCA_964540575.1 uncultured Ruminococcus sp. | reverse complement strand
CTTACAGGATTTTCAGCCAATAACTGCCCTGTGGGCAGTTATTGAGTACGCACTACTTATTATTATACGCTATTCTTATGATGTCATCAATATTTGCTTCTTCCAGCCGAATATCCTTTATTTTCGCCTGCTTGCCTATATCGCTCATAAGCTCGGCGGCGGTTATTTCGTCCTTGCGGAAACGGTATACCGTCTGTGCACCTTCGGATTTGATTATTTCCGCCTTTGGGTGGGAAATATTGTGCTCGCTGTAAAATTCCACTATCAGCTGACGGTACGGTGCAATACGCTCTGCAATATCATCGAGAGAACCGTCCTCTACGATAACGCCGTTGTTGATTATGATGATACGCTTGCAAAGCTCCTGAATATCACCGAGGTCGTGAGTGGTAAGAATGACCGTGGTCTGACGCTCGGCATTTATCTCCTTGATAAATCGGCGTATAGCATGCTTGGCATCAACGTCCAGACCGATAGTCGGCTCGTCAAGAAAAAGCACCTCGGGTGAATGGAGCATCGCCGCCGCCAGGTCACCTCTCATTCGCTGACCCAGGGACAGCTGACGTACGGGCGTGTCAATAATACTGCCGATATTCAGTATATCGTCCATCATTTTCATATTGCGGTCGAAGGTGTCGTCGTCAACATTGTATATCCGCCGCAGCAGCTCAAAACTCTCGCCCAGACGCAGATCCCAATAAAGCTGAGTACGCTGACCGAACACAACTCCCAGCTGCTTTACAACGGATTTTCTGTCCTTTTCGGGGGAAATGCCGTTTATCAGTATCTCCCCCGAGGTGGGGGAGAGTATTCCCGACATCATTTTAACTGTGGTGCTTTTGCCCGCACCGTTCGGACCTATATAGCCGACTATTTCACCCTTTTCAATGGAAAAGCTGATGTCGTTCACGGCAGTGACTATCTTTTTCTCAGCCTTGAAAAGCCCCTTGACAGCACCCTTGAGTCCCTTTTCCTTTTTTACCGTTTTAAATTGTTTTACAAGATGATTTACTTCTATAACAGGCATATTATGTCCTCCTAAAATATTCGTTACGACCCTGCACTCTCATACTGCGTGAAGCCTGCACGGAATACACGGCAGGATATTGCAAAAAGCAGTATGCCTATTGCCGGTGTAATGAACGCCATGCCGTATGGCAGAGTTATCATAGAGTCTTTTCCGAGAAATTCCGATGCAGGATAAAAGCATACCCAGCTGACAGGCAGCACAAATGTAAATATGACCTGCACGGCTCTGGGGTACATTGTCAGCGGATACATATTTGTGCGGTTGAATATCTCCTGCATAAAAGATGAAATATGCATGGGGCTTTTGCTCCAGAATGTAAGCGAACCGAGGATAAGATAAATGCCGCCCCGAAGCAGGGTCGCACCGATGACCGTGCATATCATACACAGAGTATTATACAATGTCCAGCTGAAATTTACCGAATAACAGCCGTAAATGAAAAGTATGATTCCGGGAATAAGGTCGGTTATGCCGAATATGTTCAGCTCGCCCAGAAGGAACTGAAACAGCGTATTCATCGGACGCAGACGGAGCCTGTCCAGCTCGCCGTGAATGATCTGATAGCCCATCCACCATGTCTTTGAGAAGAATATAACGGACAGACCGTGGCTTAAAATTGATACGCCGTAAAGAAATGCAAGCTGCTTGCAGTCCCAGCCCGCAAGGTCGTTGAATTCCATTACAACGAAGCGAATGGTCGCAAACGCCACAAGAAACTGTATGGGATTTGAGATGAGCCAGCCTATAAATGCCGCAGGATATTCAAAGCAGGATTGCACCGACAGCCTTGCCGAAAGCAGTGCCACCGACAGATAATGCCGAAATGATCTCATAGTATCAGCCTCCTTGTACAAGCACACGCTTTTCGATACGTTTCTGTGCAATAAAAAGAATGACCGTCAGCACCGCAAGCCAGATCGCCTGTATACCGAGAGCCTGTATGCTTTCGCTTATATTGTATTTGCCAATGTAAATGCCCAGCGGAGTCTGAAACATATACACAAACGGCAGACAGTTTACCGCCGTCCGAAGCCATGCGGGGAAAAACCATATTGGTATCATCGCACCCGAAAGCATATTGACAAAATGATACTTTACCGAAAACGCAGGACCCAGGTCAATGGCAGTAAAAGCTATCATTGCAAACAACGCAGAGAACGTCCAGTTTATGCCGTAGCCCATAGCAAAGCTTGGGAGAAACAGCAGGAAATGCTCTGCCGAAGCGGGCACAGGCAGACCGAATATCAATGCAGCCACAATAAAAATAGGCAGCGTGCTGCGGAAAAAGCATATTGCAAGATTGCCCATATCCTCCGCAAGATACATACCGAACAGGTTAACGGGCTTTATCAGGTCGGTTGCGATGCTGCCTGTTTTTACGGCGTCGGATATTCTGTCCTCAACGCCCATATAGTACATTGAGCCCATAAGTGCGGATATGACGGTGTAAGTTATCATGGAATTTCCCGTGACGCCGTGGGCTGTTTCCGTGCCGCCGTATGCGGCTTTCCAGAAAAATCCTACGGACAGCATTATAAGTGCCTGCATTATGGTGTAGGTCAGCACCTCCATGCGGTATGCAAGCATTGTCTGCATTCGCAGCTTTGCAATGTAAAGATATGTTTTCACATTATCCCCCTTTTCAAAAACAAAAAAGCCGCCGGAAAAGCTCCGACGGCATATCGACAGTATTACAGCGTAAGTTGTCAACGCAGCATTACTCCGAAAGGACAGGCTTCTCTTCTGTGTAAATTCTTAACTGTGTATCTGTTTGCTAATATCATTGTGAAGCCTCCTTTCATAAAAATCGTATTTGCATTATATCACAGAAAATTTTTCTTGTCAATATGGCTTGTCAAAAATATTGTTAATTCTTATAATATAATTAATGAATATTTTAGATCCAAAAATCAGAAAAATCAACATTATTCTTCATAATATCATCTCCCGATAAGTTCAAGTATTTCTTCCTTTTCGGGCATAACCTTCAATGCACCTCGGCGTGTTGTGATGATAGCTGCCGATGCGTTTGCAAAGGTCAGAAGCTCTGTCAGGTCATTCTCCGTAAGATGGTTTATATCGTGTTCAAGGATAAAATTTAATGCACTTCCGCAGAATGTATCTCCTGCACCGGTAGTTTCAATGGTATCGACCTTGAACACTCCGCACTCCGCTTTGATGTCCCCGTAATATGCACGGCTGCCGTTTTTGCCGAGAGTAGCAAAGGCAAGCTTTATATTGTGCTTCTCCATAAGTCCCCGTACAGCCTTGTCATAATCGGTAAGTCCCGTCATAAATTCTATTTCATTATCGGAGATTTTCAGAATATCGCATTTTTCAAGACCGAATTCTATCTCACGCCTTGCGTCCTCAATTGAGTTCCACAAGGGCGGACGGAGATTTGGGTCAAAGGAAATGAGTGCACCGCTTTCCTTGGCAATATCTACCCCATATCGTGTAGCTTCACGCACACCCTCGTGTGTTGATGAAAGTGTGCCGAAGTGAAATATTTTTGCTGATCTGAGAATTTCCACGTCTATCTCTTCTTTTCTGAGCATCATATCGGCACCGGGTTCACGAATAAAGCTGAACTCTCTGTCACCGCCCGGAAGTGTGTGAACAAACGCAAGAGTAGTGGGAACGCTGCTGTCCGTCACAAGATTTGTAACGTCAATTCCCGCTGATTTTACGACTTCGGTAAGCTGTTTTCCGAAAATATCCTTTCCCACCTTGCCGATAAATGCGGTTTTCTTCCCAAGCTTTTGCAGCATTGCAAGAACATTGCAGGGTGCACCGCCGGGATTGGCTTCAAATATGGGATTTCCCTGTAAGCTTATGCCGTTTTCGGTGAAATCGATAAGCAGCTCACCAAGTGCCGCAACATCATATTTTTTCATTCAAAGCACCTCATTCCGAAACGGCATACAGCTCATAATTTTCAGCGGAAATCTCTTCCGTCAAGCCGTAAACCGTATTTGTCAGCACATACTCGCCGTTGTTGATGTACACCTCGATAAGGTTTTTATCAACATAAATATCAAGGCGATAACCCTCTTTTATTTCGGGAGTTTCAAAGACGCATTTTATCTCGTTATGTCCCGCAAAAACGTTGGAACGGTCGGCTGTTATTCGGTCATTATTCCTTGAAAGCTTATATCCGCCGATGCTTATTTTCTCGCCGTTTTTCATATCAAGACTGAGTTTATAACCGCCCTCGCTTGCTTCATTGGGAGAGGATATTTTCCTTGTAAAAAGCTCTGCTGCATTGGGGTGAGGACGAAAATATATATGCCCGTTTTTCACCTCAACTACCCTCGGGATACAGAACATTCCGCTTCTGTTTTTCTCAAACGGCTCGGGCATTCTTGCCCATGCAATTATAACACGCTGTCCGTCCTTGTCGGTATTGCTTTGAGGTGCATACAAATCCTCGCCGCAGTCAAGAAGCTGCCATTCATCGGCAATGTGCATATCTCCCGTTTCCTCTGTGAAATCTGCAAGAGCACATATAGCAACTGCGTCATAAGGCTTTTCGTCCTTTAAAAATCCCATTGGTGAGAATACGACAACGCCCTTTCCGTCCGTTTCAAAATAGTCGGGACATTCCCACATCCAGCCCATATTATCCTTCTCGGAAAAGTTCAGATATTCCCAGTTTGCAAGGTCGGTACTTTTGTAGAAAAGCAGACGTCCTTTTTTATTTGCGGTGCTGCCCAGCACCATATACCAAGCATCTTTTCCACGCCATACCTTCGGGTCACGGGTGTGATTTTTGCAGCCGATATTTTTATCATCAATAGGAGGAATAACGGTGAATTTGTCATTTATATTATCAAAATCATAACCATTTTCGGAGGTTATTGAAAGCTGTGCGGCGGTGAATTCATCATTCAGGCAAGCATTGATATTTTCGGGGTTTTCCTCGGTGTAATCAACGCCTGTGTAGAAGATATGAAGCTTGCCCTTATGCTCAACGGCACTTCCCGAAAAGCAGCCACTGCGGTCATTTTTCTTTGTGGGATAAAGTGCAATATCCTTATGCTCCCAATGTACAAGGTCGGTGCTTACGGCGTGTCCCCAATGCATTCTTCCCCACTGCGGTGCATAAGGAAAATGCTGATAGAAAAGATGATATTCACCCTTGTAAAATATAAATCCGTTGGGGTCATTTATCCAGCCTTTTGGGGCTTTAAGACGAATAATATCAGACATAGCAAACCTCCGTATTCTTGTCAAAGAAATGCACTCTTGAGGGATTGAAAACGAAATCTATCTTGTCGCCGACACCGCTTATCTCATATTTTGATACCCTCGCAATGGTCTGACTTCCGCCGAATGTGAAATACAGATTATTCTCATTTCCCATAACCTCGGCATTCTCCACAACTGCACTCTTTTTGTCCGCTTCATATACGGAAATGCTCTGAGGGTCAAGCTTGATGTCCTCTCCTCTGATACCCATTATCATCTCGCCGTCCTTGCCGTCCAGCTTTGTGAGTATCGAACCGGGAACAATCATAGTTTCGCCGCCCTCAAACAGCACCTTGTTGCCCACGAGAGTAACATTATAAAAATTCATTTGAGGAGAACCGATAAAGCCTGCAACGAATTTGTTTGCGGGATGCTCATACAGCTCCATAGGCTTGCCCACCTGCTGTATAACACCGTTTTTCATAATAACGATACGGTCAGCCATTGTCATAGCTTCCACCTGATCGTGAGTGACGTAAATGGTGGTGCTGCCAAGCTCTCTGTGCAGCTTGCTTATCTCGTTTCTCATGCTTACTCGAAGCTTTGCGTCAAGGTTCGAAAGCGGTTCGTCCATAAGGAAAACCTTCTGATTTTTAACGATCGCTCTGCCCAGTGCAACTCTCTGACGCTGACCGCCCGAAAGATTTTTCGGCTTTCTGTTACGGTATTCTTCAAGGCCAAGAATGTTTATCGCCCAATCGGTCTTACGCTTTATCTCGTCCGCAGGGACTTTCATATTTTTCAGACCGTAGGAGATATTTTTCTCAACGGTCATATGAGGATAAAGTGCATAGTTCTGGAATACCATTGCAATTCCTCTGTCACGGGGAAGAACGTCGTTCATTTTCTTTCCGTCAATGTAAAGCTCGCCGCCCGTAATATCCTCAAAGCCTGCTATCATACGGAGCGTGGTAGATTTTCCGCAGCCGGAAGGACCTACAAATGCGATAAACTCGCCCTCGTTTATTTCAAGGTTAAAATCGGTAACGGATTTTTTGTCTGCATTCGGATACTGCTTTTCAATATTTTTAAATTCAATAAAGCTCATATTTTAGCCCTCCTTGGAACCGGTTGATACAACGCCCTCGACTATCTGCTTGGAGAACAGAGCGTAAATGATGATCACGGGGATAGTTATCATTGTGATAACTGCAAGGGTCTGTCCCATTGTGGTATTGTCGTTTGATGTGATGGAGTTAAGACCTATCTGTGCAGTTAAGAGATCGCTTGAAGTGAATACCAGCGATGGCCAGAGATAGTCGTTCCATACACCGAGAAATGTGAATACGCTTACCGTTGCCACGACTGTTTTTGACATTGGCAGCACCATTGTAAAGAAGTATTTCACGGGACTGCAATAGTCAAGCTGTGCAGCCTCCCACACATCGTCGGGCAGGCTTACAAACACCTGACGGAACAGGAAAATATTAAAGGGATTTACTATCATCGGAAGTATGTAGCCGAATACCGTGTTCAAAAGTCCCATCTTTGCAACAAACAGGAAGTTTATTGTAATAATGGTTTCCGAGGGGACTATCATCAGCATCATAATGATAAGCACCCAGCGTTCTCTAAAGGGGAATTTTATCTTTGCAAGAGCATATCCCGCAAGCCCGTTTACGATAATGCCTGCAACAATAAGTATCGCCGCATAGAACAGCGTGTTCAGCATATATCGGATAAAATCGGTGTTCTTAATAACGGTAACATAATTCTCAAAGAAGCTGCCGTTTAAAGCAGGCGGGATAAAGGCTCTCAGAGAGTTCATATCCGCCGTGATTGCAGCGTCCGTTTTGAAGGAATTTGCCAGCATCCATATTACGGGGAAAAGGAAGAACAGTGACATTACAAACAAAATTACTGTGAGAATTATCCTCGGGATACTATTTTTTCGCATTGCTCTTCGCCTCCTTATCCTTTGTGAGAACGGATTGGATAATTGTCAGAATGATAACAAAAATCACAAAGATAACAGCCATTGCCGAAGCAAGTCCTATTTCCCAATTTACCGTACCTGTTTCATAAATGTCGTAAACAAGGGTGTATGTGGAATGTGAAGGACCGCCGCCTGTCATTACCATAGGCTGCACTATCATTCGGAATGCACCTATTGTAACGGTGATGAAAACGAAAACGCAAAGGGGTTTCAGCTCGGGTAAGGTAATGTCCTTGAACTGCTGCCATGCACTTGCATGGTCCATTTCGGCAGCCTCATACAAAGCAGGATTTATTGCCTGCAAGCCGCCTAAAAAGATTATCATCTGATAGCCAACGCCCTGCCAAACGCTCATTATTGCAATTGACGGGAGAGCCTGTTCCGAACTGTAAATAAAGGGCTGAGCTTCAATGCCTATCTGTGCAAGCATTGTGTTCAGTATTCCCTCGGGGCTGTATATCTGCATCCAGAGGTTTGAAACTACCGCAAGGGACATTACAACGGGAATGAAAAACGCCACCTTGAAATATTTCTTGCAAACAGTCGCCTTGTTTATCAGAAGTGCAAGTCCAAGTGCACCTAATGTCTGTGCGGGAACGATTATCAGCACGAATTTTATAGTGTTCCAAAATGCCGTTGTAAACAGCTCGTCCTTGAAAATATCGGAATAGTTTTTCAATCCCACAAAATGTGTAAGATCGGGATTAAGTGCAAAGAAATCTGTAAAGCTGAATATCACCGTTAAAAGCATGGGCAGGAATAAAAACAGCGTCAGCAAAACAAGTGCAGGACCGAAAAACGCCATACCCATTATTGAATTTATCTTGTTACTCTTCATTTTCTCTTGCATAACGCTCCAGCTTAGCGTTTATCCTTTCTGTAGATTTATCCAATTCACTCTGTGCGTCCTTGCCGCTGAGTGCAATGCTTTCAAGTGCCTGCTGGAAAGAGGTGCTTACCTGCGGATAAACAGGTGTCTTGGGTCGGGGATGTCCGTAATCACGAAGCTGCTCATAAAGATGACGGTAATTTTCGTCCTCGGTGAAAACGTCGATCTTGTCGTATGCCCCATAAGTCGAGGGCAGGCTCTTTGTAAGCTCGTATAGTAGAAGTCCGCTTTCCTCGTTGCTCATCCATTTTACAAGCTCTGTGGCAGCTTCGATGTTCTTCGCCTTTGAAGTTGCCGCATACGCCCATGAGCCTGTGGGAGTGTATCTTTCGCCGTCCCAGTTATCGCTTACAACATAGGGTGCAACGCCAAGGTCAATGTCGGGATAACTCTGATAAATAGTATTTACCTCCCATGCACCGTCGAATTTGAATGCTGCTCTGCCGCTTTCAAAAAGCTTTTCGATAGGTGCAGCGGACATATATTTGTTTTCGACCATACTGCGGAAATACTGCATCGCATTTGCAACAGGCTCGGAATTAAAGTAACCGCTTACCTCAAGTCCGCTTTCGCTTACAAGGTCCGCACCGCCCGACCATACAAAAGGAGCGTAATAGTAAATGCTCGCCTCGCCGACAGGAAAGGTCATATCAAGAGGATAACCGTTTTTCTCTGCCATGATTGGCTTTAGCTTTTCAAGTATTTCGGAAAATTCCGTCCATGTCCAGGGGTCATCGGGTGCGGGTACTTCAATTCCCGCTTCGGCAAGAATTGCCTTGTTGTAATAAAGTCCCACGCTTGACTCCATTGCACCCAATGCATACAGCTTTCCATTTACCGTTCCCTGTTCGATTATGGAATCAAGATAGCGGCTCTTTTCCTCGTCTGTTAGCTCTGCAAGGGGCTGTATAATGCCGTTTGCTGCATATGCAGAAACGTTGGGACCGTCCACTGTGATAACGTCGGGCAGGTCACCCGACATAACGGACGCATTTATTTTATCGGAATATCCTCCGCCGCTGTCGTTTCTCGGGATAAACTCCACATTTGCAAAATATTTGCCGTTGAAATTCTCATTGAATGTTTCAACTGATTTTTTATATGCCTCGCCCTCGGGAGTATCCTCAATGGTATGCACCCACATACTTACAAGTATCTCGCCCTCATCAAAACCGATGACATCCCCGGGCTGAATTTCGCTTTTGCCGCAGCCGCTCAGGCACCCTGCAAGCAGCAATGCGGAAATTCCCGCCGATATTGCTTTCTTCATACTCCTGCTCCTTTCGTTAATTAAATCCTGTTTCGTAACCGGTAAAGTAACCGGTTACTTTATGCTTAAAGTATAACCCGAATATCGCCGTATGTCAATAGCATTTTTTCATCTTCATTGAAAATGTTCAAATATATTTTTATATTTTGTACGCATTTCACAAAACCGGTTACTTTACCGGTTACACTATTGAAATTACGGGATTTTTGTGATA
>CAZINI010000079.1:0-9669 GCA_964540575.1 uncultured Ruminococcus sp. | reverse complement strand
TGAAAAAGTGCTCCGAAGCAAAGCTTCTACGCACTTTTTCAGTTGTTGAGCAGACTTTAAATAAGATTTTACGGATAAAAACGGTCGGCGGAATTCCACCTCAATGGAGTTCCGCCGACCGTTTATGTATTTGCCGATCAATTTTCATCATCAAAATTTCCCGGGATATGCAGCTGCTTAACGGGAATTCTCTTTAAGGGAGAATAGACGAATTTGGGGCAGGAGGCGTCACCTGGGACAAGTCCTCTTTTTTCACAGAGTACCTTATTTCCGTCCTTGGCTCTGCTTCCAAAGTGACAATACTGGCACTGAGGGGGAATGTCGTTTCCAAATAATTTTTTCTTTGCCATAATAGATATACAGTCCTTTCTTTGCTGATTTTTTTATCTATGTACATTATATCACATAATTTTATTTTTGGCTATACTTTTTTCAGACAACAATAAAATTGTCATAATTAACAAAAATACGCTTAATACGGGCGAATAGTTAGTATTGTTTGCATAAACGCTAACAGATGCAGCCGAGGTAATATCAATATCAAACAGCAAAAAGAAAAGCTTGGCAAATATATACGAAAATCCTGCACATACGGGGCGTGCCAGAAGAAAGCTTTTCAGCGAAAAACGGCTGCCTATTATAGCTTTTATTTGCAGCAGGACGCAAAGCCCGCCGAACGAAAGCATTGCTGCTGCGATGGGATAGAGGGCGGCACTGTCAATGCCTGTGATACAGCTTATTTCCAGAAAAGCATTGAATAGTGTTTCCGACAGTGGTTCAGAGATACCGAATAGTGCTGAGAGGGTGAGAGAAAATTTCCCGATAATGCCCGTTACGGAAAGGATTGCGGTGAACGATGCGAAAAAGAGTATGACAGCACAGATCACCAGCATACTTTTTCCGCCGCCGATGACAGAGTTTACAATAATATCTGCGGAAAAGTCAAGCTTAATTTTCCTGTCTGTTTTTTTGGGGGCGGGCTTTCGTATATTCATAAGGGCGAGCAGCAGAAGATTTGCGGCAAAAATTGATAGAAACAGGGCAAGTCCCGCTTTGACGGAAATATTCGCCCCGAACATACTCTGTCCCACCGTTCCTATAACAAATGCGGGACCGCTTGAATAGCAGACGCACAGCAGCCTCTCAGCGTCCTTTTTATTTATTTCAGATCGGTCATACAGTTCGGAGATAAGCTTTGCACCTATGGGATAGCCTGCCACAGAACTGATAAGAAAAACACCGAACAGTTCCTCGGGAAGCTTCAGAATGTATCTCGAAAACGGTCCGAAGAATTTACCTAACAGTTGATAGGTACCGCTGCTTATGAAAAATCCCGACAGGGCGGTGAATATGTAAAGCGATGGGATAATGACCGTCAGGCAGCGTTCCAATGCAGCCGAAACCGAGGAACCGACTGCTTGGGAATATATGATGATAAGCACACCGAAGCTGACTGCGGCGGCTGTTAAAAGTGCATTTTTTATGGAAACGACTGATTTTTTCATTTGCTTTTATCCTTTCATTCAAATTTAAATAATGTATATGCGGGGCTGTCCATTAATATAATGTTTATAGCATAACGGGGAGGGAGAATTGCTGTGGGAAATATTAGGGACAGCTTATCCGAGCTTCGGAAAAGAAGTGCTTATCTTGACACTTCGATATTTATATCGGGCAATCATCTGCTTGAAATAGATCACTGCCGCAAGATCGTGGAATACAACGATGTTTATGTTAGGGTAAAGACCTCGTCTGTTACCGTTTCGGTATGGGGCAGCGGGCTTACTATCAGCGATTACAACACAGACGGCATTGTGGTGAACGGTAAAATATCTTCCGTTGAATTTGAGGAGGAATAAGATGCTCGGCAGTTTAAGAGGAATAATATATGCAGACGTTTCGGGAGAAAACTGCGAAAAGCTGCTCAACCGTTTAAGGGAGAGCGGGATAATGTTCGAGAACTGTTTGTACACGGGAAAAAGTGTGCGGCTCACTGTCAGGCAGCGGGATTTCAAGCGGCTGTGCGGCGTGTCCGAGGAGCTGGGTATGGTATGCACGGCTGCCGAGAAAAGGGGTGCATACTTTACTTTGGCGGCGTATGTTAAGCGGATAGGCGTTTACATTGGCGTTTTGTGCGGTTTTTTTCTCATCGCTCTTTTGTCAAATACGGCTTTGGATATTGAGATATACGGCTGCAATAGTGTCAGTGAAGAACGAATTCTGACGGCTCTCCGAAACAGCGGCATAAAGGTTGGTACATTTATCCCCAATGTGAATTTTCGAAAGGCGGAAAGAGAGATTGCCATTGCAGAGGACGAACTGTCCTGGATAGGCATCAGGAGCATTGGCTGCCGTGTGCTTGTGGAGGTTTCGGAAGCGGTTTATCCGCCCGAATCGGTGCCGTCAAATCACCCATGCAATGTGGTTTCCGAGAGGGACGCTCAGGTGGTTTACGCCGAGGTGTATAACGGGGAGCTTGTGCCTATGCTGGGGGAAGCTGTTTGCAGAAATGACCTGCTTATCAGTGGGACATGCGAGGGCAAATACGGTAACACACGGCTTGTTCACGCTTCGGGAAAAATCATCGGGAGATATACGGAGAAGCAGGTGTTCACTCAGCCGCTTACATATTTGGACAGGGTGGAGGACGAAACGGTGAATATCAGGCAGCTGTATATAGGCGGGCTTCGTATACCGCTGTGGGGCGGAAAGGCTCCCGTTTCGGAGGATATGGAGATAACCGAGGCGGAAAATCCATTCAGGTTTATGAATTTAACGCTGCCGGCGGGAATTGTGGTTTCCGAATATCGTCCTTTTCACCCCGAGCAGATAACCGTGCTGCCCGAAACTGCATTTATGAAACTTGAAGAAAAAATGGACATTTTTGAACAAAACTTTATCGAAAGCGATGACGTTCAAATAATTGAAAAGGAAATTCAAAAAAATCTGACTGATACAGAAGCGGAAATTGTTGTAAAATATACATTGGAGGGGAATATTGGCTGTGAGCGGGAGATATTCAGCGGCAGGAATGATTATTTTTCTTCGGATACGCCGTAAAAATGTGTCAAACACCCTTTTATTTTGACGGAAACTATGGTATAATACTTTTGTAATTCCTGATTATTCAGGCGAGATTTTTTGAATGGAGAATGCAGATGTCGGAAGTAACTATTAATGTAAACAATATTGACGATATAATATCCCTTTTTGGCAGCTTTGATGAAAATGTCAATCTGCTTCAGCGGCAGTACGATGTCAGTATTCTCAGCAGAGGAAATGATATTCGCATAAACGGCGATGAAAAGTCGGTCAAGGAAGCTGCAAGTGCTATACGGACGCTCCTTGAAATGATTCGAAAGGGCGAATCGGTCAGCGAGCAGAGTATCAGATATGTTTCCTCAATGGTCAGCGAGGGTGCACAGGAGGAGATAACTCAGCTTTGCGGCGATGGTATCTGCGTTACGGTCAGCGGAAAGGTGGTCAAGCCGAAAACGGTAGGTCAGAAGAAGTATATTGACGCTATTTCCAAGAATACTATCGTTCTGGGTGTGGGCCCTGCGGGTACGGGAAAGACCTATCTTGCGGTGGCTATGGCGGTTAAGGCGTTCAAGGCTCACGAGATAAACAAGATAATCCTGACAAGACCTGCGGTGGAGGCGGGTGAAAAGCTGGGCTTTCTGCCGGGTGATCTCCAAAACAAGGTAGACCCATATCTCAGACCGCTTTATGACGCTCTTTTTGATATGCTGGGTGCGGACAGCTTTGCAAAGCAGATGGAACGTGGCTGCATTGAGGTGGCACCGCTGGCGTATATGCGAGGACGAACGCTTGATGACGCTTTTATCATTCTTGACGAAGCACAGAACACTACAAGGGAGCAGTTCAAAATGTTCCTTACCCGACTGGGATTTAACAGCAAGATGGTCATTACAGGCGACATTACTCAGATTGACCTGCCCGACAGCAGAAAGTCGGGTCTTATCGACGCTATGAGAGTGCTGAAGGGTATCAACGATATTGAAATAACAAGATTTTCGGAAAAGGACGTGGTTCGTCATAAGCTGGTGCAGGACATTATCAGGGCTTATGAAAGATCCTATAATAATGAGGAGAAGAAGTCGAAATGAGCAAGGTTAAAGTATATATAAAAAATAATCAGAATGCAGTAAAAATTCCCGTAAAGCTCAGAATGCTTATCCGCCGCTGCTGTCAGGCGGTGCTTACATACGAAAATTTTCAGGGCAATGCGGAGGTCAGCGTTTCCTTTGTGGATAACAAGGAGATACGTCAGCTGAACAAAATTTATCGTAATAAGGACAAGTCTACGGACGTGCTGTCCTTTCCTCTCGGTGAGGACGGGCATTACGATATGAACAACGAAACGGGTGCGTATCTTCTGGGAGATGTAGTCATTTCCCTTGAAACTGCGGTGAAGCAGGCGTATGTTTACGGTCATTCTCTTGAAAGAGAGGTCGGCTTCCTTACGGTGCATTCTATGCTCCATCTGCTGGGCTATGATCACGAAACGTCCCCTTTGGACGCTTCCATTATGCACGAAAAGGAAGAGATAATCCTTTCGTCTATCGGTGTTTCGAGAGATGAAAGCTTTTCGGATATGAATTGATATTTACGGGAGATAAAATATTATGACAAAAACGACATTTGTTTCCATTGTGGGACAGACCAATGCGGGAAAATCCTCCTTGCTGAACGCTATTATCGGGGAAAAGGTGGCTATCGTCAGCGATAAGTCCCAGACAACGAGAACTCGTATCACGGGTATTCTCACCGAGGGCGAGCTGCAGTATGTGTTTATGGACACACCCGGCGTTCACAAGAGCAAGAATCGTCTGAGCAGTCATATGATGAAGGCTGTCGAGGACTCCATGAGCGGCATTGACGCTGTTATAATGGTTCACGACATTACGAAAAAGTTTACCGAGCAGGAAAAAAATCTGATAGCAAGCTTCGGCAAAACTCCCGTTATCCTTGTGCTAAATAAGATAGACCTTGTGGAAAATAAGGAGGATATTGCTGCAAAGATAGCCGAGTCAATGAAGCTGTATGATTTTGCGGAGATAATCCCCATAAGCGTTGCCGAAAATGACGGTGTGGATATTGTCAAGGAATGTGCGGCAAAATATGCTTCCGAGGGACCTCATTATTTCCCCGATGAAAAGTTTACCGATCAGCCCGAGCGGGTCATTGCCGCCGAGATGGTCAGAGAACAGATACTGCGGCTTATGCGGGACGAGGTGCCCCACGGCGTTGCTGTTTCCGTTGAGGATATGAGCGAGCGTACCGACCGAAGCGGTGAGGATATTCTTGATATTTCCGCCGTTATCTACTGCGAACGGGATTCGCATAAGGGTATGATAATCGGCAAGGGCGGAGCTATGCTCAGAAAGATAGGCGAAGCTGCAAGAGCCGAGCTGGAGGGCTTTTTCCGTATCAAGGTAAATCTTCAATGCTGGGTAAAGGTGAAGGAGGACTGGCGGAACAAGGAGGGACTTATCCGCAATTTCGGTCTTTCAAATATTTCCCGCTCATAATAAAAAAGGCTTTCGGGATAATAGTTATAGGTTTCTTAAAAAGGAGAACTTTAACTATGGAACATTCCGAGGTTGATATAAAATGGCAGAAATTCAGCAAAAGCGGCTCTGTATTGGACTATATTGACTATAAAAAATCGGAGCGGAATGCTGAAAGCAACAGACAGGAGCAGTAAATTATGTCGATGATGATAAACACAACAGGTTTGGTGATATACAGCCGTATACAGGGCGAAGCCAACCGTTCTATCGACATTCTTTCGCCCGAATACGGGGCGATAAATGTTTCCGTACACGGTGCTATGAAGATAACAGGCAGCAATGCGGCGGCTACTCAGCTTTTTGCCTATTCAAAATTCTGCATCAAGATACAAAAGGGCAGATACTATCTGGACAGCAGCAAGGTCATACGGATATTTTACGAGCTGCGAAACGATATTAAAAAGTACACCCTTGCCTGCTATCTTGCGGATATTTGCAGATATACGGGAACTGCCAATCAGACGGCATACGACGTATCAAGGCTTATGCTGAATACGCTGCATTTCCTGTGCATGGAGCAGGCTGACTGTGACCTGCTCAAAAGCATTTTTGAACTGCGGTTTATGGCAGATACGGGATATATCCCGAATGTCATCGGCTGCAATGAGTGCTATAAATATGACGGAGATGATATGTATCTGCTGATAAAATCGGGAAAGGTTTTATGCAGTGCACATTTTGATGGGGAAGAGGACGAATATAACGTCCGCTTGACTCCAATGCTTCTCCATACTATAAGATATATTGTTTTGTGTGATTTGAAAAAGGTATTTAATTTCCGAATTTCGGAAGGTTTGCAGAAGAAGCTTAGTCCGATAGCTGAAAGGTATTTTCTTGAGCATATACCGGACAAGAATTTTCCCTGCCTTGATTTCTATCACACTCTTTGACTTTTGAGGTACAAACTAATGAACAAATACTATAAATCACTTGAACTACATAAGATCCTTGAAATGCTCTCGGCGGAGGCTTCCAACGAAAGGACCAAGGAGATGGCAGCGGCTCTTGAGCCTTCTTCCGATTTGGAATATGTTCGTTCGGAGCTGAAAAAGACCAACGACTGCCTTAATCTTTCCGCTAAATTCGGAACGCCGTCCTTTTACGGCTTCAAGGATATAAGAAATTCGGTTTCACGGGCAAAGTCGGGTGCGTCGCTTTCACTTAAAGAATTGCTTACTATTGCACAGATGCTAAAGCAGATACGGGTGCTGACAGAGTGGAATCATCAGTGCGTTGATGAGGATCTGGAAAATTCCATAGGCTATCTGTTTGAAAGCCTTTGTCCCAACAAGCAGCTGGAAACGAGAATTTACGAGTCCATTTTATCCGAGGACGAAATTGCCGATACTGCCAGCAGCGAGCTTGCTTCTATCAGGCGAAAGATAGCTCAGGCGGGTATTAAGATAAGGGAGAGCCTTGACAAGCTTGTTAAATCCTCCGAGGTTCAGAAAAGCTTGCAGGAGTCCATTGTCACTCTCAGGGACGGCAGATTTGTGCTGCCTGTAAAAGCGGAGCATAAGGGTAAAATTCCCGGGCTTGTGCACAGTGCGTCGGCAACGGGTTCAACACTTTTTATTGAGCCTATGTCCGTTGTCGAGGCGAATAATGACATTAGAATTTTAGAGGCAAGAGAGCAGGAGGAAATTGAACGGATAATTGCGGAGCTTTCCTCCGAATGTGCGTATATGGCTGAAACTCTCACTTCCGATTACGAAACCTGTGCGGAGATAAATCTCTATTTCGCCAAGGCAAATCTTGCGGCGAAAATGAATGGTTCTATCCCCGAAATTTCTGATGACGGTGTTATCGAGCTTAAAAAGGCAAGGCACCCGCTTATTGACAAAAGCAGGGTAGTACCTGTTGACATATCTCTTGGCGGTGAATACAAGGCTATTATCATTACGGGACCCAACACGGGCGGTAAGACTGTTGCACTGAAAACAGTTGGGCTTCTGACTGCAATGGCTGAGTGCGGAATGCTTATCCCGGCGTCTGACAGCCGTCTTTCCGTATTCAGGCATATTCTTGTGGACATTGGAGATCAGCAGTCTATTGAAGAAAGCTTGTCAACGTTCTCGTCACATATTCACGAGGTCGTGGAGATACTGAAGCTTGCGGATGATAAGTCGCTTATCCTATTAGACGAGCTTGGTTCGGGAACAGACCCTGTTGAGGGTGCTGCACTTGCGGTTTCTCTTATTGAGGAGATGAAGCACAGGGGCAGCGATATTATGGTTACCACTCACTATCAGGAGCTTAAGCTTTACGCTGTTGAGCAGGAGGGCGTTCAGAATGCTTCCTGTGAATTTGACACGGAAACTCTCCGTCCCACATACCGAATAATCGCCGGAACGCCGGGTAAATCAAATGCGTTTTCTATTTCCGAAAAGCTTGGTGTTCCCGCAGATATAATCCGCAGTGCAAGAGAGCTTGTCAGCAGCGAAAATGCCAGGTTTGAGAAGGTCATTGAGAATCTCGAAAAGACCAGAACTGAGCTGGAAGCACAGAAAACCGAAGCTGAAAGACTTCGCCGTGAAAACGAAAAGGCTCTTGCTGAGCTGAATGCCGAAAAGGAAGCATTCGAGGCTTCAAAGGAGAGCGAGTTTGAAAAGGCGAGAGTTCAGGCAATGCGTATCGTAGAAAACTGCCGTATGCAGTCGGATATTCTTATGGACGAGCTGAACGAGATCAAGAAAAAGAAAAACAGTGCAGAGTTCAGCGGAATGGTGTCCAATGCAAAATCTATGAGCCGCAGCACTATCGATAAAATGTATAACGAAGCAAATCCCGTTCATAAGAAGTCAAATGACACCTATAAGCTGCCAAGACCGCTTAAAAGGGGCGATCATGTCCTTATTGTGGATATTGACAAAAAGGGTATTCTGGCGGGTGACCCCGATTCCTCGGGAAATGTTTTCGTGCAGTACGGTGTAATGAAAACCAAGGTCGCTGTGAACAGGCTGCGTTTGATTGAAGAGCAGCCAAAATCTCAGCCAAAGCCTAAAAGCGTTTCCAAGAAGGGCGTTACGAGCAAGATAGAACGCCGTGCATCGCTGGAACTTGACATCAGAGGTCACGCCGTTGATGAGGGTGTTCACGAGCTTGATGCGTTTATTGATAATGCTGTGCTTTGCAATGCGGGGATAGTTACTATTATCCATGGCAAGGGCACGGGCGTTCTGCGAAACGGTATCAGAGCACACCTGAAAAAGCATCCGTCGGTCAAGAGCTTCCGTCCCGGAGTTTTCGGAGAGGGCGAGGACGGTGTTACTGTCGTTGAACTGAAATGATTTGATCGGTGCTTCTTTTGAATAGTACAGGCATGATCCCGAATAAACTGTAACAGCCTGCTTTTCTGCGGAAGGGCAGGCTTAATTCACCGAAACGGGGGATAATATGATTTGCAGTTTGTCGGATCTTCGCAATAAAGAGGTAATCAGCATAAGAGATGGAGCAAGGCTTGGCTTTATTGATGATGCCGAAATAGACACGGAACGTGCTTCCGTGCGTTCGTTCATCATATACGGCAGACCAAGGTTTTTCGGGCTGCTTGGCCGTGACGATGATGTTATTGTTAAATGCAGCGAAATAGAAGTCATCGGTGAGGACACGGTGCTGGTGAAAATGGCTGTTCGTTCAAAAGTAACAAAGCAAAGCGGAATATTGTCTGAAAAATTGTTAAATTGACGGATAAAAAATACTTGAAATAATTTGGCAGATATGTTATAATATCAAGGTAATTCGCACGTCTGTGCTTTTATCTGCCGGTGCCGATATTGTCGGTTGCAGATAAGCTAAGCCGGGCGGAGGATAAATTAAAAACCAAACAGGAGGTAACTACCATGGGCGTAGTATCAATGAAGCAGCTTCTTGAAGCAGGCGTTCACTTCGGACACCAGACAAGAAGATGGAACCCGAAAATGGCTCCCTACATTTTCACAGAAAGAAACGGAATTTACATCATCGATCTTCAGAAGACCGTTGTAAAGCTTGACGAGGCTTATGCATTCGTAAGAGAGCTTTCCGCAAGCGGCGAGTCCGTTCTCTTTGTAGGTACAAAGAAGCAGGCAGG
>CAZINI010000078.1:0-9796 GCA_964540575.1 uncultured Ruminococcus sp. | reverse complement strand
AGGTGGCGTTGCCCCCTTGACCCCTACCACCTTTGTAAAGGTGGACGAAACTTTTGTCTTTGCTTTTTGCTTAGTCTTTGCGGTTTACGCTGTCCTCCAGCACCATTGCGTGGACAAATGCACCCATTCCGATACTCGCCAATCTGCTGCCGTAGGCAACGGGTTCTATCCCCGAAAATACGGCAAACAACGTCAGCAGCGAGAACACCGTCGTCCTCATTATCAGCATAATTTTCGCAACAGAACCCTGCTTTTTCCCGCAGAATATCCCTTTTGAATAATAGCTGCGAAACGCAATCCTATGCCTGAACGCCTGACTGTCCGACTGCCAGCTGAGAAACAGCATACTGATCAGGTACCCCAATACGCCGCTGGCAAGGCATTTCAGAAACTCTGTCATATGATAGATACATCTCCGACAAAAGGAAGCGTTTTTGCCTTCATTCTGAGGGCATTTATTATTTGGAAAATAGTTACAATTCCGAGGATACCGTCAAGAATTCCGAATATCCAGCCTATCAATCCGCCGAGAATGGGGACATTTCCGAGTATTGCCAGAATAATATTCATAATTATCCCGACTATCAGCAGGAAACAGCCCTGATTGGCGTAAAAGTTGATATATTTGGAATCTCCCATTACCATCTTTATCCAGAAAAGCACGGGCACAACGCTGAGTGCTGCAACGATCCTGTTTTTGCTCATATCGTCATAGGTGTAGTCAAAGGTCTTATCTTCCT
Organism: uncultured Ruminococcus sp.; assembly: GCA_964540575.1. Taxonomy (GTDB): domain Bacteria; phylum Bacillota; class Clostridia; order Oscillospirales; family Ruminococcaceae; genus UMGS1889. The sequence goes on along the minus strand of CAZINI010000078.1, from coordinate 9,056 downwards.
GTATTTTCATAAATGTCTTCTCCTTTCTCTTTTGGGTATTGTTAATGTTGGTTTTTTCAGCCGATTGCCCTTACTCTGATAACGCCATCAATAGCGGAGAGCTTTTCGGTGATTGCGGGGGTAACGTCGCCCACAGCGTCGATGATGGTATATGCATAGTCCTTCTTGGACTTATTCAGCATATTTTCGATATTGATGCCTGCATCGCCCAGAACGGTAGTCAGCTGGGAAATGATAGCGGGGACGTTCTTATGGATAACGCATACCTTTGTGCCGACAGCGGACATTTCGGCGTTGGGCAGGTTAACGGAATTTCTGATATTTCCGTTTTCGATATAGTCGATAAGCTCCAGAGCTGCCATTCTTGCACAGTTATCCTCAGACTCGGGTGTAGATGCACCCAGGTGGGGGATAGCGATGACGTTCTTCACGCCGATAATATCATCGGCAGGGAAGTCAACGGCATAAGCGGAAACCTTGCCGCTTTCGAGAGCCTTTGTTATATCGGCATTGTTTACCAGCTCGCCTCTTGCGAAGTTGAGGATACGGACGCCGTCCTTCATCTGTGCGATGGTTTCTTCTCTGACAGTGTCCTTAGTATCTGCATTATAAGGAACATGGATTGTGATATAATCGGAAACAGCGTACAGGTCCTTAAGGTCGGTAACCACCTTAACGGAGGGGGACAGGCTGAGTGCCGCATTTACGGACAGGAAGGGGTCATATCCCACAACGCTCATTCCGAGGGAAATAGCCGCATTCGCAACCAGAGCACCGATAGCACCAAGACCGATGATACCGAGAGTTTTGCCCATTATCTCGGGGCCTACGAACTGTGCCTTGCCCTTTTCGACCATCTTGCCGACCTCTGCACCGTTGCCCTTGAGGGTCTTTGCCCACTCAATGCCGTCGGTGATCTTTCTGGAAGTCAGCAGCAGTGCACAGAGAACCAGCTCCTTAACGGCGTTTGCGTTTGCACCGGGGGTGTTGAACACGCAAATGCCCTGCTCTGAGCATCTGTCGATAGGGATATTGTTAACGCCTGCTCCTGCTCTTGCGATAGCAAGCAGATCATCGCCGAACTGCATATCGTGCATAGCGGCAGAGCGTACCATAATAGCGTCGGGGTTCTGAATATCGTCCGCAACGGTATATTTTGCCTTATCAAAATTATCCGTACCGCAGGCGGAGATCTTATTTAATGTCTGAACATTTATCATTGGAAATTACCTCCGGATCAATTACTTGTTTGCAGCTTCAAATTCTTTCATAAATGCAACCAGCTTCTCGCAGCCCTCAACAGGCATTGCGTTATAAACGGAAGCTCTCATGCCGCCGACAGAACGGTGACCCTTAAGGTTGATGAAGCCTGCCTTCTTAGCTTCGGAAACGAACTTAGCGTCCAGCTCCTCATTGCCTGTTACGAAGGGGATATTCATCAGAGAACGATCCTTGCCCGATACAGTCGCAGAGAACATTTCGGAGCTGTCAAGGAAATCGTAAATGATAGCTGCCTTCTTCTCGTTATGCACCTTCATAGCTTCCAGACCGCCCATCTGCTTTACCCATTCGAGGACAAGCTTCAGAACGTAGATGGAATATGTAGGAGGTGTATTGTACATAGAGCCGTTATCGGCGTGTATCTGATAGTTGAGCATAGTGGGGCAGCTGTCCATAGCGTTGCCGATGAGGTCCTCTCTTACGATAACAACAGTCAGACCTGCGGGACCCATATTCTTCTGTGCACCTGCATAGATCATACCGTACTTGGAAACGTCAACGGGTTCGGACAGAATGCAGGAGGAAAGGTCGGCAACGAGAGGAACATTTCCCGTATCGGGCAGCTCGGTAAAGCGTGTGCCGTAGATGGTGTTATTCTGGCAGATATGGAAATAATCAGCCTCGGGGTCGAACTTGGACTTATCCAGCTCGGGGATATAAGAGAAGGTCTTATCCTTCGAAGATGCGATAACATTGCACTTGCCGTATCTGGAAGCTTCCTGATAAGCCTTGTTAGCCCACTGACCTGTGATAACGAAATCAGCCTTGTTGTTCTTGTTCATCAGGTTCAGGGGGATCATTGCAAACTGTGTGGACGCACCGCCCTGGAGGAAAAGCACCTTGTAGTTATCGGGGATAGACATTACCTCTCTGAGCATTGCTTCTGTTTCCTTGATGATAGCGTCATACTCCTTGGAACGGTGGGACATTTCCATTACGGACTCGCCTGTGCCGTTGTAATCGAGCATTTCGTCTGCTGCCTTTTTAAGAACATATTCCGGAAGCATAGCCGGACCTGCACTGAAGTTATAAACTCTTGACATTGAAAAGACCTCCAATAATAATTATGATGTCCGACTCTTTTTTCCCTAACCCAAAAGCGTCCAACATATACACATTTTATTATATTACCGTTTTCAAAATTTGTCAACTGTTTATTTTGCTTTAAAATGTTAAAAAATCAATCAAATGCCGAATAACAGCGGTTCTTTAGCATTTTCTTATACTTTTCAAAGGATTTTTTTATTATTGTCCGTTATAATGAGATAAAATCCATTTGGGGGAGATGGTAAAATGTTGTTGATAGTTATTGCTCTTATTACCGTAACTGCCGTATTTGCCGTAAAAAACCGAAAAATGCTGAAAAATTACTCCGAAACAGATTTTAGCGTTGTGCTGACCAAATGTATCAGCGGAATTTTTCTTACTTCAATGGTAATAGTTTATACAATTGCATCGGTGAATATGGCTGTATCAAATGCGGCACATTTTGAGTGGCACAAGAAAGACAACAGAAATTGGGACGCAAAGTGGCTGGTGACTAATCTCAACGAATATGCAAAGCTTTCAGCCGAAAACGGTTTTGCCGTACCCGACGGGACGGTGTTCACATTTACAATTGATAAGCATTCAGAGGACAAAAACGCCGTAAAATACGACGGCACCGCCGAGGACGCTCTTCTTTATCTGCAATTTAATATGGGCTGTGACGGTTATTCATGTGACTGCATAGCCGAATACCATTCCGACGACAATACCATTGGAGTTATTTGTTGGGGCGGGAAATCTCCCGTAGGCACATACCCTTTTGATTATGATGATGAAAACCTAACCAAAACCGAAAACGGCTATGCGGTTTACAGCGGCGGAAGACTTATCGGTTTTATACGGTGCAGTACCTCGTCCAAAAGCATAATACCGGTCATCGGCTATATTATTGTTGCTGCGGAGGCGGTTTGCGGATTGATTTTTCCCGTTCAGGCAGTTAAGCTGCTGAAAATTGACGCTGTGTGCACAGGGAAAAAGCGGAAATTCGGCGAGATATTTTCACGTTCTGTTGTTATGCTTATTGTCGGGCTGACCGTTTTTCTGATGCTAACGATATTTATTCTGTTTGGGTATTCGCTGTTTTTATGAAAGCTATTGCAAAATCCGCAAAAATAGGGTATAATATAAGCAAAGGGAGGCGGTAACTATGAGGCATTACGATTATGACCTTGAAATGCCCGAGGTGTTCTCGGCTAAAAATGATGTTGTTTTTAAAATGCTGTTTGTACGGAATGTTGACGCACTGCAAAGCTTTTTGTCCGCTGCCTTGGATATACCGTCGGAAGATATAAAGGATATTGTCATAAAAAATCCCGAGCTTCCTCCCGAGGTCTATGACGGAAAGCTAAGCAGGCTGGATATTTTGCTGAAAACAGGGGACAGAAATATCAACGTTGAGCTACAGGTTGAAAAGGACGATGCTTATCGGGAGAGAGTGCTTTTCTATTGGTCGAAAATGTATATCTCTCCGCTGGAAAAGGGCGAAGCCTACGATCAGCTGGATCAGAGCATTTCCATAAATGTTCTGGGATTTAATATGTTTGAATGCAGTGAGTATCATTCGGAGTTTTATGTGCTGGAAAAGAACCGTCACGAGCTGTTGAGCGACAAGCTGGCTATCCATTTTTTCGAGCTGAATAAGGTAAACTGTTCCGCCGATACCGAGGATATGCAGAAGCTGTGGCTGCAGCTTATCAACGCCGATACAAAGGAGGATTTTGATATGCTGAGAGAATCTAACGTACCTATCATTCAAAAAAGCGTAAACGCTATCTGTGAACTTAGCAAGGACGAAAAGCTCAGAGCTTATATGTGGGAACGGGAAAAAGCCGAAAGAGATTATGCCTCCGGTATGCGTCAGGCAGAGAAGAGGGGAATTGCTAAGGGCGAAGCTATGAAAAGCTCTCGTATAGCTGCTCGTTTAAGAGCTATGGGGCTGTCCGAAGAAGATATAAAGAAAGCTTGTGAAGATTAACGGTGATATATTATGTCGGATAACAATAATGTAAGCAAAATTTTACGGGATATGAAGGAAACAATCAGAGAGCTTTCCGCAAACGGAGAATACTCGGCACTCTATGAGCTTAACTGTAAAATACTTAACGACGAAAAATTCAAGGTGTATATGTAGGAGCGGGAAAAAGCCGAAAGAGATTATGCCTCCGCTATGCGTCAGGCAGAGAAAAGGGGGTTCGAAAAAAGGTTTTGCAAAGAGCTTTGCAGAAAGCAAAGAGGAAGTCAAATCCGAAGTCATAGCAAAAATGAAAGCAGCCGAAATGTCCGAAAGTGAGATAAAAAGAATACTCGGTCTGTAAAATCTATTTTTCAAACTTAAATATCCAAAAAACAAAAGAGCATTTCGGAAAAATCAGCCGATATGCTCTTTTTCATTCTCCAAAAAACACCCACTATAAAATATATACAAACAGGAACAGAAATAATCGTAAAAATCAACAACATATCAAAAAAACTATTGCAAAATGGGGAAAAAAATAGTATAATAAAAATATGTATGAAAAGGAGGAGCTTAAATGGTAAATAAGGACAAAATAATCAAGGTATCCATTTACAGTGCAGATGCCAAACTGATATTCTCCTCCAATTCTATCGATTGGCCCAGGGACTTTTTTAAGTTCAAGCACAAGGAGCTTTGCGTTATAAAAGGCAAAAATATCCCCGACCTGCACAAGGACACCCCTGTCACCGTCATTTTCGAGTACAGGGACGGCACCCGTGTCAAATGCGAAACGGTCATTGACATTTGCACGGAGCATCAGATAAATATCCACGTCGATGACGGTCAGGTGCTGGAGGAACGCCGGCGTTCCTTTAAGATAAGCGTCGAGCTGCCGGGATGCATCTCCTTTTTCACAAGGGACGAGGAAACTATGCAGTTTGAGGACCCTCTCGAATGCAAGATAAAAAATATCAATCTGGGAGGAGTTTTCTTTTCCTGCGATTACGAATTTGCACCGGGCGACTGTGTTTCTCTTTCTCTGTTTGACGGACAGATGGATATTCTAACTGAGGTTTTACGGCTTCAAATGGACAATAACGGCAATTTCATCGGCTACGGCTGCAGATTTCAGGGAATTACCCCTCAGCAGGAGGAGAAGATAGCAAGATATATCTTCGAGGTGCAGCTTGCCGAAAGAGAAAGAAAAAGAAAGCTTGCGGGCGGACTTTAAATGTGATTTCATCGGGCGGCTTTTCCTGTCTTTGCGGGAAAAGCCGTATATTTTCCAAATTTCGGAGGATACATATGGCTAGGATAATAGCTGTGACAAATCAAAAGGGCGGTGTGGGGAAAACTACCACCGTTTCAGGGCTTGCGGGGGAATTTACCGCACAAAAGAAAAGAGTGCTTGCTATTGACCTTGACCCTCAGGGAAATCTCAGCTTCAGTCTTGGGGCTGACGAGCTGGGAATTACCATTCACGAGGTGCTGACGGGGGAAGCGACGCTGGATTCTGCCATTAAGCATACCCCAAACTGCGACGTTATAACCTCCAACATTCTCCTGAGCGGCACGGAGCTGGAGCTGAAAACCAAGGGCAGGGAATTTATCCTGAAACAAAAGCTTCAAGCGGCGGCGGCTGATTATGACTATATCCTGCTGGACACGCCCCCTGCTCTTAACATACTTACCATCAACGCCTATACTGCGGCGAATGACCTTATTATCCCCATGACGGCGGAAATATTGTCCTTACAGGGAATTGCCCAGCTAAAGGAAACCATCATTGCCGTAAAGAAATATTATAACAAGGAAATGGACGTAAGAGGTATTCTGCTTACGAGATATAATCCCAAATATCAGCTGACAAAGGACGTTGAGGAAATGGTGCAGATAGTCGCCGACCAGCTGGACACGGTGATACTCAACACGAAAATATCCCCCTGCATTTCGGCGGCGGAAGCCCCCGCCCATCAGAAAACCGTCAGACGGTATGCTCCGAGATGCAAGGCGGCAAAGGAATACAAGGCACTTGCAGAGGAGTTGTACGGTAACATATGAGCAATCCTAAGACAAATAAGACGGGTGCAGTCTTAAATCTGCTGAACCGTTCGGCGGCTGAAAAAAATCCCATTCTCGATGATAAATTCAAGGAAGAAAATATTATTGCGGAGCAGATAGAAAGGGAAGTCAGGCAGCAGCCCGCCCCTCGTCCCGCTTATTCGGCGGGGGTGGAGATAAATGTTATTTCCGAGCTGATTTCCGAGCTGATGCCCGCCGTTCTCAAACGCTTTAACTGCTGCACCTGCGACCTGTGCAAGGCGGAAATGTCCGTCGAAGCCCTGACACGCCTTACCTCCGTCAAGGTCACTATCCGCACGGAAAACGATATGAAGGCTGCCGAGGAACTGAAAGTCCGTCACCGCAGGCAGGTCATTGACGAGCTTATCAGGATAGTTCTCGACAGAAGAAAGCTGCCGAAACACATATGATTTAGTGTGAAAAGTGAAAAGTGAAGAGTGAAATAAAAAAATTCCACTCTTCACTTTTCACTTTTCACTTTTTTATAAATGCTCATCATACGGTCGTTGAATTTTCGGCGGCGTTCCTGCTGAGCCTTGTATTTTTCGGAGGTGTTGAAAATTCGGCGGGTGAGCCATTTTCCGTGGGGATAGTAGTCACGGAACTGTATGTAATCCACCGTTTCGCCGCCGTTTTCGTTATACCACCAATGCTCGAAATCAATGCCGTTTTCCGTTTCGGTATAGCGGAGTCTGTCGGAGCGTTCGGTGAACATTCGGGCTTTTCCGCTGATGACGATATAGCGTCCCGTATAGAAAACGTCCTCAATATCCGCCATTTTTATTACCCACAGCTTTTTATAGCAAAGACCCTTTCCCTCACATTTTGCGGATTCCAGAAATTGAGATATGACCATATCCCCGCCGCATATTTCGATATAGGTTTCCTTGGAATGTCCCTTTAATACGGGATTTGTCAGCACTGCCGAAATAAGCGAGGTAAAAAAGCCGACAGCCACCGCCACGGTCAGTATGTAAAAATTCACCTGATAATTGAATATGGTCATCGGTCTGCCGTTGTTTATGAGAGTAACGACAAACAGCGTCAGCACGGCGGCTATGGACGGCAGATTTACGATAAGCAGTGCCCTGTTATATTTGGCGGCGAGCTTGTTTGTATTTACCCTGTATATTCGATTAATAAAGCATCGCCTCCAAAAAACACCGCAGCAAAATCGGGTATATTAAGAACCAATTAAAAAGTGTACAAAAAATCAAACAAAATCTTGCATATATGGATTTTGTGCAGATTTTTTGTCTACACTTTTATTGGTTATTAGTATTGCCCCTGCTGCGGCGTTAAAATTTTTTTCCAAATTACGCATTGAAATTATGAATTATGAATTATGCATTATGAATTGAATTATCTTCTCTCGCAGATAAGCTTCATAGCAGTCCTTTCCTCGCCCTCGATGATAACGCTTGCAAAGGCGGGAATACAGATAAGGTCAATTCCGATAGGAGCAAGATACCCTCGTGCGATAGCTATTGCCTTGATTGCCTGATTTGCGGCACCTGCCCCCACAGCCTGTACTTCGACAGAGAAATTATCCCTGATGACGCTGGCGATCGCTCCCGCAACAGAGTTTGGTGCAGATCTTGATGAAACCTTTAGTACTTCCATAATAAGTCACTTTATCCGAATTTATGCGGATAAGTATCTCCTTTCCCTGAAATAAAAACCTCCTCGGAAGTTGATTTATTATATTAAACAAATAAAGCTTCCTAATTTATATTATACAGCTTTTCTTATAAAAATTCAACAAGTACCGAAAAAATTGTGAAATCTATCTAATTTGCATAGGTGTTATCTTGTATGCTTTGCCTGTTTTTTCGTCAAATTCCACACAAACGCAGTTGATAAAGCACGGATTTGTCGATTCCTCAAACTTGACGGGGTGATGAAATCTCAGCTTTTCGATGATTATTTCCGACTTAACGCCCAATGCGGACAGCTCGGGACCCGTCATTCCAACGTCGGTGATATAGGCGGTGTGTCCCCCTAAAACGGCGGCATCGGCGGTCTGGACGTGAGTGTGCGTCCCCAGAACGGCGGTGACACGTCCCGTCAGGTAGTGTCCCATAGCCTTTTTCTCGGAGGTAGCTTCGGCGTGGAAGTCTATGAAAATATTCGGGGTATCAAGCTCGCTGAGTATTCTGTCGATAACGGTAAACGGATTATCCAGCTGATCCATATAAACAGTTCCCTGAATATTTACAATAGCAGCCGAATATCTCCCGAAATCAAGGACGCAGACGCCCTTTCCCACGACCCCATCGGGATAGTTTGCGGGACGAAGCAGGGTGTCCTCGCTGTCATAAAAGCTCATTATTTCCTTGCGGCGGAAGCAGTGATTTCCCGTGGTTACGGCATCTGTACCCATACGTTTGAGCATTGCAAGGGACTGCGGGGTTATGCCGTTTCCCTCGGCGGAATTTTCGCCGTTTATGACCGTTATGTCGATATTTTCCGATTTTTTCAGGTCATATATCTTTTCCGAAAGGAAATCGCAGCCGCTTTTGCCGACTACGTCGCCGATGAAGAGTAGTTTCATTTTTTCTCCTTTTATAGAAATGTCACCCGCTTTTTGACGAGTGACATTTTGTTTTGATTTGTGGGGTTCTGTTGGTTTGGTGTGACGGAATTCGAAAAGCGTGGACGCTTTTCTTTTCCTATTGGTTTGTTTGAT
>CAZINI010000077.1:0-10080 GCA_964540575.1 uncultured Ruminococcus sp. | reverse complement strand
GGGATCATGATCTCGGGCTTAACGTTCCAATCGGGATGAGCCTTCTTAACGTTGATAGCAGCCTTGATAACAGCCTTTGTCTGCATCTTAGCGATCTCGGGATATGTTACAGCCAGACGGCATCCACGGTGACCCATCATGGGGTTGAACTCGTGAAGACCTGCAATGATGTTCTTGATAGTTTCAACGGACTTGCCCTGAGCCTTAGCAAGAGCCTCAATGTCAGCTTCCTCGGTAGGAACGAATTCGTGAAGAGGAGGATCCAGGAATCTGATAGTAACGGGGCAGCCCTCGAGAGCTTCGTAGAGTGCCTCAAAGTCAGCCTGCTGCATAGGTTCGATCTTAGCAAGAGCTGCTTCTCTTTCTTCAACTGTATCGGAGCAGATCATCTCACGGAATGCTGCAATTCTGGAGGGTTCAAAGAACATGTGCTCAGTACGGCAAAGACCGATACCCTCAGCACCCAGCTCACGAGCCTTCTTAGCGTCAGCAGGAGTATCAGCGTTTGTTCTAACCTTCAGAACTCTGTACTTGTCAGCCCATTCCATAACTCTGCCGAACTCGCCTGCGATCTGTGCGTCAACGGTGGGGATAGCTTCGCCGTAGATGTTACCGGTAGAACCGTCGATGGAGATAACATCGCCCTCGTTGAATACCTTTCCGCCCAGCTCGAACTTCTTGTTCTCTTCGTCCATCTTAATGTCGCCGCATCCGGATACACAGCAAGTACCCATACCACGAGCAACAACGGCAGCGTGAGAGGTCATACCGCCACGAACTGTCAGGATACCCTGAGAAGCCTTCATACCTGTGATGTCCTCGGGAGAAGTTTCCAGACGAACGAGGATAACCTTTTCGCCTCTGCTGTTCCAAGCATCGGCATCGTCAGCTGTGAATACTACCTTACCGCAAGCAGCTCCGGGAGATGCACCCAGACCCTTGCCGAGAGGAGTAGCAGCCTTAAGAGCCTTAGCGTCGAACTGAGGATGAAGCAGTGTGTCGAGGTTACGAGGATCGATCATAGCAACTGCTTCCTGCTCTGTCTTATGACCTTCGTCTACGAGGTCGCAAGCGATCTTGAGAGCAGCCTGAGCGGTTCTCTTACCGTTACGGCACTGGAGCATGTAGAGCTTCTTGTTCTCAACAGTGAACTCCATGTCCTGCATATCGTGATAATGGTTTTCGAGTGTTTCGCAAACCTGAATGAACTGTGCATAAGCCTCGGGGAACTCCTGCTCCATCTGAGCGATAGGCATAGGAGTACGAACGCCTGCAACAACGTCCTCACCCTGAGCGTTCTTAAGGAACTCACCCATGAGCTTCTTTTCGCCTGTTGCGGGATCACGGGTAAATGCAACGCCTGTACCGGACTCGTTGTTGAGGTTACCGAATACCATGGGCATTACGTTAACAGCAGTACCCCAGCTGTAAGGAATGTCGTTGTCACGACGGTATACGTTTGCACGAGGATTGTCCCAAGAACGGAATACAGCCTCGATAGCGAGCTTCAGCTGCTCAACAGGATCGGAGGGGAAGTCCTTGCCCAGCTGATTCTTATACTCAGCCTTGAACTGCTCAGCCAGAGTCTTGAGGTCTGCAGCAGTCAGGTCTACATCGTACTGAACGCCCTTTTCTTCCTTCATCTTGTCAATGAGCTGCTCGAAGTATTTCTTACCGACTTCCATAACAACGTCGGAGAACATCTGGATAAATCTTCTGTAAGAGTCGTAAACGAATCTTTCGAAAGCGGGATCGGGGTTGCCTGCGATCATTGCAGCAACAACGTCGTCGTTAAGACCGAGGTTGAGGATAGTATCCATCATACCGGGCATGGAAGCTCTTGCACCGGAACGTACGGAAACGAGGAGAGGGTTCTTGAGGTCGCCGAACTTCTTGCCGTTGACTTCTTCCATCCACTTAACGCCTTCCATAGCCTGAGCCATGATCTCGTCGTTGATCTTTCTGCCGTCCTCATAGTACTGAGTACAAGCTTCTGTTGTAATTGTAAAGCCCTGAGGAACGGGAAGACCGATCTCAGTCATCTCAGCGAGGTTAGCACCTTTACCGCCGAGCAGGTTTCTCATTGTCATATTACCTTCTTTAAAGGTGTAGACCCATTTCTTTGCCATTGGTTTTTTACCTCCGTTAATTTTTGATTTCTTTCACTGTCGGGGCAGAATGACCCCACAGTGAACATAAGTATATTATAACAGATAATTATGAATTTTACCATACCTTTTGATATTAGAATTTTGCATAACATTTTCGTGCAAATTGACTATATTTTATCAAAAACGCCTAAGATTGCAAAATACTATTGAACTATTCATACTTTTCTGTCATAATATAAGGTATGGGATATTTTCCGTGTAAGATTTGAGTAAAATTTGCTGTTTGACAGATAAATAAAGCAATGTCACCTCATTCGGAGATTGTCTTTTATATGTGAAAAGCAAAGTTTTTCTGCCGCAGGCAATACTATAATTCCACTTTCCACTTTTCACATTTCACTTTTATATACATACAGTATTCCATAAAGGGGATAATACGATGAGTAATAACTGTGCAATAATTCTGGCAGGCGGACAGGGCAAGCGAATGAAAACAGAGCTTCCCAAGCCCCTGCTCAAAGTGCTGGGCGAGCCTATGCTCCAATGGGTGGTCAGAGCCTGCGAGGACTCGGGCGTGGAGGATATGTGCATCGTCAAGGGCTTCAACGCCGAAGCTATCGACAAATGGGCGGACGGACGGTACAAGACCGTTTTCCAGCAGGAGCGAAAGGGAACGGGACACGCCGTTATGACGGCTTCCGAGTTTATCCGTGAGCATTCGGGAGGAAATGTCCTCATTCTCAACGGAGATGCACCCTTTATCGACTCGGACACTATAAAAAGTTCGCTGGAAGCCCACATTTCCGAGGGAAACGCCGTTACGGTCATTACCTCGGAGATAGACGACCCCACAGGCTACGGACGTATCCTCAGAAGTCCCGACGGCAGCGGTATCACGGGCATTGTTGAGGAAAAGGACGCAACTGTGGAGCAAAAGAAGATAAGGGAGATAAACTCGGGTGCATACTGGTTCAATGCCGAGCGTCTGCTTTATGCGTTGGGCGAGCTTAAGCCAAATAATTCACAAGGCGAATATTATCTGACGGATTCCGTTTTTATCCTGCTTTCGGCGGGGGACAGAGCGGGTGCGTTCGTTTCGGAAAATCCCGACGCTGTGCTGGGGGCAAACGACCGAAAGGGCATGCTGATGCTCAATGACACCGCAAGAAAACGTGTTATGGAGCGGCTGATGGACGAGGGCGTTGAGTTCCTCTGCACTGACGGCGTAACTATCGGCAGGGACGTAAAGGTGGGTGCAAACACCTGCATTTTGCAGGGAACTATCCTTACGGGAAACACCGTTATCGGCGAAAACTGCGTTATCGGTCCCAACTGCCTTATCGAAAACTGCACGGTGGGAAACGGCACGAATCTGAATACCGTTCAGGCGTATGATTCACAGATAGATGACAATGTTAAGATAGGCCCGTTCGTTCAGATAAGACCCGGCAGCCGTATCAGAAGCGGCGTTAAGATAGGCGATTTCGTCGAGATAAAGAATTCTGATATAGGCGAGGACACTTCCGTTTCTCATCTCACATATGTGGGGGACAGCGACGTTGGAAAGCACGTCAACTTCGGCTGCGGAACGGTCACCTCGAACTATGACGGTGCAAACAAGTACCGCACTGTTATCGGCGATGAGGCGTTTATCGGCTGCAATACCAATCTTATTGCTCCCGTCAAGGTGGGTAACGGTGCATATACGGCGGCGGGAACTACCGTTACGAAGAATGTTCCCGATGATGCTCTTGCTATCGAGCGGGGCGAGCTTCGGTTCATCGAGGGCTATGCTGCAAAGAAACTCAAGGCAAGGAAGCTGAAAAAGTAACGTTCAGCCGTTTAGCGGCTGTAAAATATTCATATAATAAAAAGGAGAATAAAAATGAATCTTCACGGCAAGGATATCAAGATCTTCACTGCAAATGCAAACCCGTCTGTGGCTGCGGACATTGCAAGGGCACTGGGACTTCCTCTGGGAATGTCCGAGGTTGTGACCTTTTCCGACGGAGAGATCTCCGTTTCCATTAAGGAGAGCGTAAGAGGCTCGGATGTTTTCGTGGTACAGTCCACAAGCACTCCCGTAAACGACCATATGATGGAGCTGCTCATTATGCTGGACGCTTTCAAGAGAGCCTCCGCAGGACGCATTACAGCAGTTATTCCCTACATGGGCTATGCAAGACAGGACAGAAAGGCAAAGGCAAGAGATCCCATTTCCGCAAAGCTGGTTGCCGACCTGCTTACCACAGCCGGTGCAGACAGGATCCTGACAATGGATCTTCATGCAGCACAGATACAGGGCTTCTTCAATATCCCCGTGGATCATCTGCTGGGCGTGCCTATCCTTGTTCCCTATTTTGTTGAGAAATTCAAGGACGTTCACGATGATATTATGGTAGTATCTCCCGACCTTGGCTCCGTAACAAGAGCAAGAAACTTCGCACAGCGTTTTGACGCACCTCTTGCTATCGTTGACAAACGCCGTCAGAGGGCAAATGTATGCGAAGTTATGAATATAATCGGCGATGTAAGGGGCAAGAAGGTAATCCTCGTTGACGATATGATCGACACCGCAGGAACTCTCTGCAACGCTGCAAAGGCTATCATCGAAATAGGCGGTGCTGAGGAGGTTTACGCCTGTGCTACTCATGGCGTTCTGTCGGGTCCAGCTATCGAAAGGATACAGGCAAGCCCCATCAAGGAGCTGGTTCTGCTGGATACTATCGTTCTGCCTAAGGAAAAGCAGATAGACAAGATAGTTACACTGCCCGTTGCTCCCGTATTTGCACAGGCTATCCAGCGTATCTACGCCGACAAGCCCGTTTCTACGCTGTTTAATAATTAACAAGCGGTCAAGCGGCGAAAAGTGAGAACAGCAAAAACTCCACTCTCCACTTTTCACTTTCCACATTAACTAAACACTTAACATTCATAACAAAACATTAACACAGCCACCCCACCCGTATCATACGGTGTGGGGATAAGGCTTTTTGTGCCCAAAAGGAGTAATTTGTTGAAAAATGAGCGTTTTTGATATTTTAAATAAGCTGAATGCCGAGAAAGAACAGAAAGCGTCGGGACCTGTGGAATTTATCATATGCGGTCTGGGAAATCCCGGTTTACAGTATGAAAATACCCGTCATAATGCGGGGTTTATGGCAGTGGATACCATTGCGGAGAAATATAATGTTGAAATAAAAAAGCTGCGTTTCAAGTCGCTGACGGGAGAGGTGACCATTAGCGGGAAGAAGTGCCTGCTGATGAAACCGTCCACCTATATGAATAACAGCGGCGAGGCGGTCAGGGAGGCAATGCAGTTTTATAAGCTGCCCATTGAGAATGTGATTGTCATATACGATGACATTTCGCTGGAACCGGGCAAGCTTCGTATCAGGAGAAAGGGCAGTGCAGGGGGTCACAACGGCATAAAATCCATCATATATTTAACGGGGGAGGACACATTTCCGAGGATAAAGCTGGGGGTGGGGGCTAAGCCGCACCCTGATTATAATTTGGCGGATTGGGTGCTCAGTAATTTTAAGAGGGAAGAGATAGAGGGGATGCATGTTTCCTGTGATAATGCGGTGAAATGTGTGGAGCTGATGGTTGAGGGGAGGACGGATGAAGCGATGAATCGCTTTAATGCGTAAACGGCGAGCGAAGCGAAGCGAAGCAAAAAAAGAAAAAGAAAAAAAGAAAAAAATGCCGAAGGCAAACAAAGCGTCTTGGGGTCCAGCCCTTGGACGCCAGCAAGGGCTGGTCGCCCGTCGCAACGGGCGAAATCCGCAGCCAACAACTAAAAAGTTTTTACAATAGAGCATTAAAGCAACAGAAAACACAAAACAAAAGCCCATAAATCAAAACCAACGTAAACCCACAAACAGAAACCCACAAACTACCAAAAGGAAGAGAAAAGCGTTCACGCTTTTCGATTTCCGTCACACTAAGCCAACATAAACCCACAAAACAGTAACCCCACAAACTCCCAAAAGGAACAGAAAAAGCAAAGCTTTTTCGCATTCCGTCACACAAAACCAACGTAACCCCACAAACCAATGCTGTTTGCAGCTTTCTAGTTCCTATGCCTCCGTTCCGTCGGCTCAATGGCGAAAAATCGGTCGGGGGTTAACCCCGTCCGATTTTCCGCAGGCACCGCACACGGAATGCTTTACACGGCTTTGGCGATATTTGGCTGATAGATGCTTTACTGTTTTGTTTGTGTGCGGTGCTTTTTTGGACTGATTTGTTTGTGGCTTTTGCTGTTGGATAAGTTTGAATTGTTAGCTGCGGATTTCGCCCGTTGCGACGGGCGACAAGGGTGGCTCTGCCCCCCTTGACCCCCTGCCACCTTTTGAGGAAAGGTGGACGAAACCTTTATATTTGGATTTGCCGGTTGGCGAAACTTTTATATTTTTGCTTTTTGGAGGTGGCTTATGAACATTTTTGACAGCATACTGTGCGAACTGCCCGGATTTTCCGAGCTGAAAAGCTCCCTTGCCGAGGGGCTTTCTCCGCTGGGCGTTACGGGTGTTTCCGGTATACACAAGGCACATTTTATCTCCGCTCTGTCGGGCGAACGTGACAAGATCCTCGTTATCACCGAGGACGAAGCCGCCGCAAAACGTATCTGCGATGATATTAACTCCCTTTCCGGTGATGAACGTGCCGTTCTCTATCCCGCTAAGGATTTCACATTCACAAACGTTGAGGGCGTTTCCCGTGAGTATGAGCAGGCAAGGCTGTCCGTGCTGGCTTCCCTTTCGGGGCTGAACTCTCACCCGTGCAAGGTGGTGGTCGCTTCGGCGGAGGCGGCGATGCAGCGGACTATCCCGCCCGAGGCTCTCAAAAGCCGTTCAATCTCACTTGCCCCCGAAATGGAGCTGCCCACCGGCGAACTGGTAAGCCGTCTTACGGCGGCGGGCTATTCCCGTACGGATAAGGTGGAGGGAGCGGGTCAGTTTTCCGTCAGGGGGGCTATTGCGGATATTTTCCCCGTTTCGGAAACATTTCCCATTCGTATCGAATACTGGGGCGATGACATTGACACCGTTTCCGCTTTTGATATAGAAAGTCAGCGGCGTACAGACACGCTAAAAAAGATAACCGCTGCCCCCGCTGTGGAGGTGCTGTTTGACTCTCCCGAAGCGTTTATCCAAAGGATAGAGGAACTGTCCAAGGGCGTCAGGGGCAAGAGGACGGAGCTTATCCGCACCAAGCTTCAGGCGGATATTGACCGTCTGAGCAGCGGTTTATCTTTGGGAAATATTGACAAATATCTCCCCGCCGCCTACGAAAAGCCTGCGACACTTTTTGACTATTTCCCCGAAGATGCCCTTCTTATTTTCAGTGAACGGCATAACTGCTCCGAGAAGATGAAAAGCGTCAGGGCACAGCATAACGAGGACGTGAAAATTCTCCTTGAAGAGGGCGAGCTGTTCAAGGGCTTGGAGGGATATATCCTTGAACAGGCGGACTTTGAACGTGCAGCGGAAAAGCTGAACACCGTTTACCTTGATACATTTATGCGGGGCAGCGGCGGCGTTGCATTCAAAAAGCTTATCTCCGTAACGGCAAATCAGACCGCTCCATGGGGCGGAGAAATTCGTCAGCTTATTGACGAACTCAGAAGCTTCTGCTCACGAAGCTACAAAACGGTGGTTATGGCAGGCTCGGAGAAAACTCTCCCCATAATCGCCGACGACCTTCGTGAGGAGGGCATTCCCTGCGACATTATCACCGAAAAGACGGTGATGAAAAACGGCAGGGTCTATCTGATGAACGGTGCGGTGTCTGCGGGCTTTGAGTATCCCGACGGAAAATCTGCCCTTATAACTCAGGCAAAGGCAATGACCGCAAAACGCCGTCTGAAAAAGCGGAAAAAGGGCGAGGAAATAAAGTCCCTTTCGGATATTTCAAGCGGCGATCTGGTGGTTCACGCTCTTCACGGCATCGGACGGTTTGTGGGTATACGCAAGCTGGAGCTGGAGGGCGTTACCAAGGACTATATAACCATTCAGTATGCGGGGACGGATGTGCTGTATGTTCCCGTAACACAGCTTGACCTTGTTTCAAAATATATCGGTCCTAGGGACGACAGCGGCGTTAAGCTGAATAAGCTGTCCTCTCAGGAATGGCAAAAGACACGTTCACGGGTCAAAAAGGCTGTCAAGGATATGGCTGACGAGCTTATCGCCCTTTACGCAAAGCGAAGTCAGACCCCGGGTCACGCATTTCCCGAGGACGATGATTTTCAGGTGGAATTCGAGGAACGCTTCGATTACACCGAAACCGACGACCAGCTTCGCTCCGTTATGGAAATTAAAGAAGATATGCAGAAGCCCGTCCCAATGGACAGACTGCTTTGCGGAGATGTTGGCTTCGGCAAAACGGAGGTCGCATGGCGGGCGGCGTTCAAGTGCATCGAGGACGGAAAGCAGTGTGCTGTGCTTGTGCCGACAACCGTTCTGGCATGGCAGCATTATCAGAGTGCGGTAAAGCGTTTCGAGCATTTCCCTATAAAGGTGCAGCTGCTTTCGAGATTTCGCAATTCCAAGGAGCAGGCGGATATTATCAGGCAGGTGAAAAGGGGAGAAATTGACCTTATCATCGGCACGCACAGGCTTGTGCAGAAGGACGTTGGGTTCAAGGACTTGGGGCTTGTTATCGTGGACGAGGAGCAGCGTTTCGGAGTTGCACATAAGGAGCGGTTCAAGGAAATGTTTGCGGGAGTGGACGTTCTTACGCTGTCCGCAACGCCTATCCCGAGGACGCTGAATATGGCTATGAGCGGCATTCGTGATATGTCGGTCATAGAGGAGCCGCCTGTGGACCGCTATCCCGTCCAGACGTATGTTATCGAGCATAATCAGGGGGTAATTATCCAGGCGATAAATAAAGAGCTTCGCCGTGGGGGACAGGTGTACTATATCCACAACAGGATAGAAACCATCGAACTGTGTGCGGCGAAAATAGCCGAGTCGCTGCCCGATGCACGGATAGGCGTCGCTCACGGGCAGATGGGCGAGGATAAGCTTTCGGAGATATGGCGGCAGCTGGTGGAGCATGAGATAGATATTCTCGTGTGTACAACGCTTATCGAAACGGGCGTTGACGTTCCCAACTGCAACACGCTTATCATCGAGGACGCCGACAGGCTGGGGCTTTCACAGCTTTATCAGCTCCGCGGACGTGTGGGACGTTCCAACAGAAGGGCGTTTGCATATTTCACGTTCCATAAGGGAAAAGTGCTGACGGAGATAGCATCAAAGCGTCTGGAAGCGATAAGAGAGTTCACACAGTTCGGCAGCGGCTTCAGAATTGCCCTTCGTGATTTGGAGATACGAGGTGCGGGCAGCCTGCTGGGCGGAAAGCAGCACGGGCATATGGAGGCTGTTGGGTACGATATGTATTTGCAGCTGCTGAATGAAGCTATCGCCGAGGGGAAGGGAGAAGCACCGCCGCCGTCCCCCGAGGAATGTTTGGTAGATTTGCAGATAGAAGCACATATTCCCGAAAATTATATCGAAAGCCTGTCGGGACGGCTTGATATTTACCGAAAGATAGCCGCCGTCCGCACTCCCGAGGACAGTATGGACATTACCGATGAGCTTATCGACCGTTACGGCGACCCGCCGAAGGCTATTCTTGGGCTGATAACCGTTGCACTTACGAGGAATATGGCGGGCGAGTCGGGGGTAACGGAAATATCTCAGAAGAACGGCTGTCTGCTGTTTTATATGAAGAGCGGGACTATTGAGCAGATACAGGCGGTAGTTGCGGCGTATAGGGGCAGGGTGACGGTAAACGGGTCGGAGAAGCCGTATATTTCGGTAAAGCTAAAGCCCGATGAGAAAGCGGTAGAGATTATGGAAGCGGTTGTGAAGATACTGTTTGAGAACAGAGAAAAAAGATAAAAGTTTCGCCAGCCTTTACAAAGGCTGCAGGGGGTCAAGGGGGGCAGAGCCAC
>CAZINI010000076.1:3754-10791 GCA_964540575.1 uncultured Ruminococcus sp. | reverse complement strand
TTAGTTCGTTATATATTAATAGGGGCAGAGCAGAAGGTAGAGCAGAAGGTAGAGCGGAAGGAATTGGAATAGGCATAGAAAAGGGCAGAGCAGAAGGCATTGGAATAGGCGAATTTAGAGAAAAAGTAAATGTAATAAAAGAATTACTCAAAAGCAATATTCCGATTCCTATCATTGCAAGCGCAGTACGTCTTACCGTTGAAGAAACCGAAAATATTATTCGTGAAAACACATAAGAAGAACAATTAAGGGCAGCCCACTATGAGTTGCCCTTTTTGATTAGATATGAAAACCTCCCCGACTCAGCCGAGCCGAGGAGGTTGTTTTCATTAAATATCTATAGCACTTTCCTTTGTTGTGTTCCTTTCCCCACTGCCCGATCCATAGCAATAACGGGCACTTTGGACTGTAACAATGTGTTCAGCTAACCCATAATTGTACAATACTTTCAAAAATCCGAATTCATATGTTTTACGCGTATTCCGAAAATACGTCAGGAAAGAAAAGCTTTTGGCAGATGAACGGAGGAAACCAGCTTCTTCAACAAAATATTTTTGTTTTGCGAATTGGGAACGATTTGCATTTATTGTGAAATTTCACAAAAATAATTCGAAAAATTCTACATTGCAAAAATTAAATGTCCATAAAATGACAAAATTGGAATTATAATTTAAAAAAGTATTGAAATTAATATATTTATCTGTTATACTATATAAAAAGCCGAAATTACGGTCAATTTTGACGAGTACATTGCGTTTCCCTTTGTTATGTTCACTCACCCACTGCCCGATCCATAGCAATAACGGGCACTTCGGACTGTAACAATGTGCTCAGGGAATAGCACCAACCTTGTATACATATTTTGCATTGAAGGCAGAATTATACTTTTGTGAAATTTTGTGAAAATATGCTTGTCAGTGTATCTTGTGGGAGCTTTTCGGCAGGTCATCTGTCTATGCTTTTTCGTCTTTAATAGCGCAAGAAAAGTAGAATAATTCGTTTTTATAATAAATATTTTTTGAAATACTATTGACAAATAGTAATATATATGTTATACTGCACAATAGAATTAAGATTGTCTTTAAGACAGTAATTGTACAATATTAACAAAGAGGATACTCGATATGTTTTACGCACATTCCGAAAATACGTCAGGAAAGAAAGAGCCTTTGGAAGAGCATCTGAGGAAAACAGCGACTCTTGCAGAGATTTTTGCCGACGCCTTTGGTGAAGGAAATGCAGGAAGGCTGATGGGCTGGTATCATGACCTGGGGAAAGCGTCCGAGCTGTTTCAGGGTGTACTTAAACACAACGAGCATAATGTTAATCACGCTGCTGCGGGGGCATTTATTCTTAAAAATGTTGACTTGCAGACGACAAGGGCAGTTTACGGACATCATGACGGTCTTGTGTGGTTTATCGGTGATGATCTTGACCGGTCGATTAAGGAAGAAGGTTCACAGGATACGCAAAAGGGGAAGCGGTTTTCTGTTTCGGGAAATGCACAGTATAAGGAGCTTGCAAATTACTATAAAACCCTGACCGACATTCCCAAAACAAAACCCGTTCTGAACAAGGACGCCGAATCCTTTTACAAGAATCTCCCCGAAATGCTGCATACGAGAATGCTTCTTTCCTGCTTGTGCGATGCGGATTATTCGGCAACGGCTTCTCACGAAGATGAAGTGATTTTTGAACAGGTAAAATGCGAAAACAAGGTCGATGCAGAGAGCATTTTAAGAAAGCTTGCAGAGTTCAGAAATGGAATAAAAGCACGTTCCCGCTCTGACAGCGGGCTGAATGATATACGTGATACGGTTTATGAAAGCTGCATTAAGGCGGGTGCTATGGGATCGGGACTGTTTACTCTTACCGCACCAACGGGAACGGGAAAAACTCTTGCACTTCTGGCGTTTGCAGCAGAGCATGCAAGGCTGCACGGCAAAAGCAGGATAATAATCGTACTTCCGTTTCTGTCGGTAATATCGCAGAATGCAAAAATATACCGTGAGATATGCGGTACCGTACTTGAATCACACAGTATGGCACAATGCAATGAAGATAAGATATCTCACCTTATTGCCGAGCGGTGGGATTCTCCCGTTATTGTAACAACATCTGTCAGATTCTTTGAAGAACTTTTCAAGTCAAAGCCTTCAGATCTAAGACCTCTTCACAGCATTGCCAACAGCGTTATTGTTTTTGATGAAGCCCAGAGCATTCCCTGTGAGCTTACCGGAACAACTATTGAAAGCATGAGGGCACTTTGCGAAACATTTGGCTGTTCGGTGCTGTTTTCAACTGCCACTCAGCCTGCATTTGATATAAGAAAAGACATTCTCTTTAATGCAAGGGAGATCATGGACGATCCCGCAGACATTTACAAACGCACCCAAAGAGTGCATATCAGCTGGAGAACGGACAGAAAAATACCCGTCTCCGAAATTGCAAAGGAGATGTCCGAATCGGAAAGCGTTTGCTGCGTTTTGAACAGAAAGGACCATACCCGCAAGCTGTTTTCCGAGCTTTTGGAAAGCTGTCCACATGATGAAATATTTCATATTTCCACAGATATGTGCAAATCACACAGGGACAGCGTCCTTCGGGAAATAACCGAAAGGCTGAATAATGCCCTTCCCTGCCGCCTTGTTTCGACCTCCTGCATAGAAGCGGGAGTTGACCTCGATTTTTCTGTAATGTATCGTGCGCTGGCACCTCTTGAGGCTATCGTGCAATGTGCGGGCAGATGCAACAGAAACGGCAGGGGCAGCGGTGAAATGACAGTTTTTATCCCCGATGAAGAAAAGCTGTATCCGTCTAAAAGCTACGAAAACGCTGCAAATAAGGTTCGTGTTCTGCTTTCACGGCATGAAATTGACATCTGCGACCCCGAGCATATCCGTGAATATTACACCGAATTATACACCGACAGCAGCTATGACCATGACAAACCCGCTCTTGCCGAAGCAATTTCAAACCATGATTTTGAAAGGGCAGAAAAGGAATATCGTTTCATTCCGCATTCGGGGGTAAATGTGCTTGTTCCCTACAGCGGTGAGAGAGAATTGTTTGACGAACTAGTTTCGGAAGCGCACACAAAGGGAATATCTCCCCAATGGATGAAGCGGGCGGCGTCCATAACGGTAAGCTGTTACCGTGAGGACAAGCTCCGTGACATTGCAGAGCAGTGTGTTATGCTTTATAAAGGCAAAGCTTATGATGTCCCCGGATGGTATATTCTCTGCGATGACAAATTTTATGACGAAAAGACAGGTCTGAATTTTACCGATGACAGCAGTCTTGATTATCTTATCTAAGGAACCACTGATTTATTATATCAATTATATGGTTCTGATAGTTGAGTAACCTATTTATCAAAAGGAGGTCGATTATGAACGAAATCAAAGTTGAGGTTTGGGGTGATTTGGGGTGTTTCTCACGTCCGGAAAGCAAGGTGGAAAGACTTACATACCCTGTTATTACGCCCTCAGCCGCAAGGGGCGTTCTCAGTGCCATATACTCCAAGCCCCCCGAATTTTACTGGCAGGTAAAGAAAATTGAGGTGCTCAGTCCCATACGGTATATGAGCATCAAACGCAATGAGGTCATTAACAGCAAGATAGGCAGAGGCATGAAGCCTATGCTTGTAGAGGATTCCCGTACTCAAAGGCAATCCGTTGTGCTAAAAGATGTCAGATACAGGATCACCGCAGAAATGATCCCCCGTAAGGATTTCAAGGGCACTGTAAATCAGCTTTATGAACAGGCACTCAGAAGGATAAAGGGCGGGAAATGCTACTATCAGCCTTCCCTGGGAATGCGTGAATTTGTATGCTATTTCAGTGAGCCTACAGATGCCGAGCCTATTCCCATCAATCTTGATATTGGCATTATGCTTTATGATGTTTTTGATCTTCACAAATATAAGGTCACAGATACGGCAGAGCCTTATGTAACTGTGTTTAAGGCAAGGCTTGAACAGGGTGTACTGAATGTACCGCCCTTTGACAGCAGCGAAGTATTAAAGCCTGAAGGGGGTGAGTAACAATGCTGGAAGCACTTCACAAATATGCCGACGACAACTCTCTTGCCGCACGTCCCGGGTTTAAAACAAAGAATGTCAAGTATTATATTATGTTTTCGGCAAACGGCGATTTTTTGGGATTTGACCCTGTTACCGTTCCGCAGATGTGTCCCGACATAGGAAGTCTTGCAAACGGTACGAGCAAAAGCAACATCATTGCAGAAAAGGCAGAGGTCATCTTCAATATTCCCGAGGAAAAAAACGGCACACAGGTTTACAAAAGGGAACAAAAGCAGAAATTTTATATGGACGCATTAAAGCAGGCTTCGGAGTATGATCCTCTTTTTAAAGCCGCCGTTAACGGGTTTGAGAAAAATCTTGAAGGTATCAAGGAAGAGTTTTCAAAGCTCAGCAAGGCAAAAGGCAGTGACGTATTAAGCATAAGTGTTGACGGAAAGCCTTTGGAAAGCAGCAGCGGTTATCTTGAATGGTGGGAAATATTCAGAAACAGCTTCGACACAACAAAGGGCAGCGGTCAAAAAGTAAGATGCTTTATTACGGGAAATCTGACCGAGCCTGTAAAAACAGTTCCTCCCGTTCAGGGTCTGGTCGCAGTAGGCGGACACACTAAGGGCGACAGCTTTATATGCTTTGATAAGGACGCATATCAGTCCTACGGCTTTGAGCAGGCTGCCAATGCGGCTGTTTCCGAGGAGGCAGTCACCGCTGTAAATGCTGCGCTGACTAAGCTTCTCAAGGACGCTCCCCCTCCCCTTGCGGGAGCAAAAAATATCCATTGGTTCAGCGAACAGACGGAAAATGATGTTACCGAAATGCTGGATTTCGGTTTTGATATTCCCGATAATGAAGCTGACATTTCTGAGCAGATGGAAGAAGATGAACAGAGAGTGCGGAAAATGTTCACCGCACTGATGAACAATTCTCTTCCCGATATGCCCAAAAACAGATATTATATGATGTCACTCAGCGGAGTGAACGGCCGTGTTATGGTCAGAAGCTACGATGAGGGCACATACGATGAGCTGTGCGGAAATCTTCGCAAATGGTATGAGGATATCGCAATATATACACCCGGTCACGGATATAAATATCCAAAACTGTTTGGGGTTTACAGCCGATTGTTAAAGGCACAGGAGGGAAACGGAAAGCTTGCCGAAAGGATCAAGAACGAACTCAGCGGACTGTCATCTCAGATAGTTTTTGCTGTTATGCACAATACGCCGCTCCCCGATTCTGCGGCAGCAAGGGCACTGGCATATATAAGGTCGGATATTCTGTCGGAATCTAATGAAGATAAGTCACCTGACAAAACAGCTTGTCAGATACTGAAAGCATGGTTAAACCGCAGATATAAAATACAGAATAAGGAGGAATTTATTATCATGGACAAACTTAACACTCAAAGCCCCTCAGCCGCATATCAGACAGGGCGGCTTATGGCAGAGTATGCGGCTCTCCAGAACGATGCTTTGGGAGATGTGAATGCGGGTATAGTTGAAAGATACTATACATCTGCTTGCGCATCGCCCTCGCTGGTAATGGGAAGGCTGTCCACAATGTCACAGTATCATCTTTCAAAGCTCAAAAGCGATAAGAAGTGGCTGTATGACATTCACTGTCAGGCAATTGAAGAAATATCCTGCAAGATCGGTGAAGCCATACCCAAGCGTTTTTCGCTGGAACAGCAGTCGGAGTTTGCACTGGGATATTATTTTCAGTGTTCGGAAATAAGATCAAGAAAATCAAAGAAATCGGAGGAATAAGTTATGTCGATCGAAAACAGATATGAATTTATGTGCTTCATTCAGTGCATCAACGGAAACCCCAACGGTGATCCAGATATGGGCAACGCTCCCCGAATGGATCCCGAGGATATGCACGGCTACATCACCGACGTGGCTATTAAGCGCCGCATTCGCAACTATATCCAGACCGCCTATGAGGGTCAGCCCGGCATGAGCATTATCATGCAGAATGCCACAAATCTCAACAAGTATATTGCCAAAGCTAAGGAAACGGCAGGAGTGGATTTCGGAGCAAAGGATAAGGAAAGCATTTACAAGTCAAGACAGCAGGCGTGTTCGCTTTTCTATGATGTAAGGACCTTTGGCGGAGTTCTGTCAACAGGTCCCAATGCGGGACAGGTTCGGGGACCTGTGCAGATAGCTTTTGCAAAATCGCTGGATCCCATACTTCCTCTTGATATTTCAATCACAAGAATGTGCAAGACGGAAGATGTCAAAGGTGCCAAAAGCTATGAGGATTACGAAAATGCTGAAAAGGACGCAGATGTTGAATCCCTGAGAACAATGGGCAGAAAGCAGTTTATCTCCTACGGTCTTTATGAGGCAAGAGGATTTATCAGCGCAAATCTTGCTGCCGAAACAGGTTTTGATGAAAGCGATTTAAAGGTTCTTTTTGAAGCTGTACTTAATATGTATGAACATGACCGTTCAGCAAGCAAGGGCGAAATGGCAGTTGTGTCGCCGCTAATTATCTTTAAGCATATCGGAACAGATTCAAATGCCGAACAGCGTGGACGTCAGGCAAAGCTGGGCTGCAGTCCCGCACATAAGCTGTTTGAGCTTGTCACAGTAAAGAAAAAAGGCGGCGTGGAGATGCCGAGGAATTATACCGATTATGATTTCGGTGTAAAAATTTCGGCTGTACCTGACGGCGTTCAGATAGGTTTCCTTGACAGCCCCTATGGTGAAATAGTATGGGATAAGCTCCCCGAAAATTCTGTAATGCAGGAGATCTAAAGCCTGCGCATACCCCTATCATACGGTTGTTTTGCGGCAGGTCTGCGCAAAAAAATCTGCCGCAAATCAGTATATATGCCGATTATTACGGCTTTTTACGGCAATAATGTGGGAATAACTGTGCATGATGCATTTTTTAGAGTGTATTCATGCGGATATTTTGTACATTTTTGCTGTCGCCCCTTGCGTGGGGGCGGGAATTGAAACACATTAACGCTGCCGATGCGGCA
>CAZINI010000076.1:0-3654 GCA_964540575.1 uncultured Ruminococcus sp. | reverse complement strand
AGGCAATGGATATGTCCGCAAGTCGCCCCTTGCGTGGGGGCGGGAATTGAAACATCCCCTGAAAATTGGGGAGCACAATTCTAGTTAGTCGCCCCTTGCGTGGGGGCGGGAATTGAAACACCTCAATGACATTGCCATCACCCATCAGACGGGGTCGCCCCTTGCGTGGGGGCGGGAATTGAAACGACAAGCTCAAAACCGCATCGGAAAGCAGCGATGTCGCCCCTTGCGTGGGGGCGGGAATTGAAACATAATAAGCCGTAAAATGTTAAACGGCAGTGATGTCGCCCCTTGCGTGGGGGCGGGAATTGAAACATAGCATCACCCGAGCTGTCATACAGCTTAATAGGTCGCCCCTTGCGTGGGGGCGGGAATTGAAACCGTCCTCTAACTGTTGGAGAACCGAACGCTCGGGGTCGCCCCTTGCGTGGGGGCGGGAATTGAAACAACACTCTCTGTTGGGAGTGTGGATTGAATGAACGTCGCCCCTTGCGTGGGGGCGGGAATTGAAACATTATTTTCAATCTGCTCCTCTATTTGGCTCAGGGTCGCCCCTTGCGTGGGGGCGGGAATTGAAACTGCTCATGCCCGCTTGTGTACTTTGGGCTTTGGGTCGCCCCTTGCGTGGGGGCGGGAATTGAAACTCCCACAAGTTTTTTTGTTTTTATGTCTTTCAGCTGTCGCCCCTTGCGTGG
Source organism: uncultured Ruminococcus sp. (assembly GCA_964540575.1). Taxonomy (GTDB): domain Bacteria; phylum Bacillota; class Clostridia; order Oscillospirales; family Ruminococcaceae; genus UMGS1889. The sequence goes on along the minus strand of CAZINI010000076.1, from coordinate 2,959 downwards.
GGGCGGGAATTGAAACAATGTGCCGAAGGGAAGATAGCTAGAAACACAGCGTCGCCCCTTGCGTGGGGGCGGGAATTGAAACTGAAAGCGTTTGTAATGAATTAACCTCTGCCAGGTCGCCCCTTGCGTGGGGGCGGGAATTGAAACAACGTAAACATTGCACAACAGTATCAGACAGGGGGTCGCCCCTTGCGTGGGGGCGGGAATTGAAACACGTTTCTGTCGGGGGACTAGACAGTATAACGCTGGTCGCCCCTTGCGTGGGGGCGGGAATTGAAACCGCTGTACACAACGAAAGCCCAGAGGACAGGCTGTAGTCGCCCCTTGCGTGGGGGCGGGAATTGAAACTTCATTTAATGGTTCTCAGGGCTTAAAAACGGCGTCGCCCCTTGCGTGGGGGCGGGAATTGAAACTCTCAGCTTCTCAGCTTGCAGAATCAGCAGTTATGTCGCCCCTTGCGTGGGGGCGGGAATTGAAACATCCGAGATGGGTGCAACCCGCTGAGCAGAACAGTCGCCCCTTGCGTGGGGGCGGGAATTGAAACTTCGGTGGTATGCTCCGTAGCCTTCGCCGAGCCGTCGCCCCTTGCGTGGGGGCGGGAATTGAAACTTTACCAAGGATAATGTAAAGACAAAGCTGGTACAGGTCGCCCCTTGCGTGGGGGCGGGAATTGAAACTGCCAACCATTGTGCAATTCGTCCCTATTTATTGTTGTTTATATAAAGGAGGTTCAAACATGGAAGAAGACAATTTTATCCCGCTTTCGTATATCTCACAGTATAACTACTGCAAAAGGCGGGCGGGGCTGCTGTTGCTGGAGCAGCAGTGGAATGACAGCTCGGATACTGTAAAAGGCTCATTGGAGCATAAAAACGTTCATACCGCTTCTGCCACTTCCCGAAACAATATAATCACTGTTACCGACATGAGCGTTGTATCTCATAAAATGAATCTTATGGGGAAATGCGATGCTGTAGAGGCTGTATTATCCGATAACGGAACTGCTTTACCGTGGATAGGCAGCGAGAAATATGATTTATTTCCCATAGAATACAAACACGGAAGTATCCGAACAGAACCTGCATATGAATATCAGCTTTGTGCACAGGCAATGTGCATGGAGGAAATGTTCGGGTGCAGTATAAGATCGGGAGCGATATTTTTTATAAGCTCACACAGAAATCATGAAGTGATATTCACTAGCGAACACAGAGCTGCAGTTGAAAAAACCGCAGCGGAATTATCACAGATGCTTGAAAATAAGCTCATACCCAAGGCAGATCACAGCCCAAAATGTTTAAAATGTTCTTTGAAGGACATTTGTATGCCGAAAGCCTCGGATTCAGTTTCAAACTATTTGAAGTCCGTAAAACAGGAGAATGAGAAAGGAGAGCAGAATTGAAAAAGCTGGGAAATGTTCTGTATATTATGACAGAAGGAAGCTATCTGCATTGCGAAAACAAATCTATATGTGTTATGGTGGGAGGAACGGAGAAAACAAGGATCCCCGCACATACTATTGAAGCGATAGTATGCCTGTGCAATATGAGTGTTTCGACTCCGTTTATGGGATTCTGCGGCGATAACGGCATATCGCTTTCCTTTCATTCGGATAACGGAAAATTCTACGGAAGAGTTCACGGACAGATCAGCGGAAATGTGCTGCTCAGAAGAAAACAATATCAGCTGATAGATTCCTGTGAATCAGTGGAAATTGTCCGAAATATTATTCTTGGAAAAATAATCAACAGCAGAAATGTGCTTATGAAAGCATCAAGAAATACAACGGAAGAAAAATCACTCACTATCAAAGAGCAGTCGGAAAAGCTGCTTGAACAGGAAAAATTACTTGGATCCGCTCAAAATATTGACAGCATAAGAGGTATTGAAGGTGCGGCTGCTTCAATATATTTCGGTGCTTTTGATTCTATGCTTAAAACTTATGAATCGGAAATGCTGTTTGTAAAACGAAGCCGACGCCCCCCCGAAAATCGTTTAAATGCACTGCTTTCGTTTACTTATATGCTTTTGAAAAATGATATGCAGTCCGCATTGGAGTCTGTAGGTATAGACCCTGCGGCAGGATATCTTCATACATTAAGGCCCGGCAGACCTTCTATGGCACTTGATCTTATGGAGGAGCTTCGCTCACCGTTATGCGACAGATTTGTTATTTCTCTTATAAATTTAAAACAGATAACCGCTTCGGATTTCGATACGGAAGGGATAGAATTTACACTAAAGGACAAGGCAAGAAGAAAGGTCATACAGGAGTGGCAGCTGAGGAAAAAAGAAACTATTATGCACCCTTATCTGAAAGAAAAAATACCCATAGGCTTGATACCGTATTGTCAGGCGATGCTTCTGGCACGTCATTTCAGAGGGGATATTGACGGATATCCTCCGTTTATTTGGAGGTGACAGATAAATGATGATCATTGTTACATATGATGTAGATTTCACAAACCCAAAGGGTGCAAAAAGGCTGCGGAAGGTGGCAAAGCTGTGCGAACAATACGGAGTTCGTGTTCAAAATTCAGTGTTTGAAATATTAATGGATACATCTCAGCTGATTTGTTTTAAAGCAAGGATTTCGGAAATCATCGACAAGAAAACAGACTCTGTAAGATTTTATCGACTGGGAAATAAATGGGAAAGTAAAATTGATGTTTTAGGTGTAGAAAAGGGCTTTTCACAGGATCGACCTTTAATTTTGTAAAAATAGTGATTTGAGAAAAAAAGAAACTATTGAAGCTAATGATGTGTTATGTACCTTCCCCCACCGCCCTATCCAAAGCAATAACCAGTACTTCCGACTGTAACAATGTGTTCAGCGAGGGGTCGCCCTCACGAATACGCATAGTTCTGCGTATTTCCTTTGGAATGACGACTCTGCCGAGGTCGTCGATACGTCTGACAATGCCTGTAGCTTTCATTTATTTTATCCTCCTTTTTGGGC
>CAZINI010000075.1:0-10928 GCA_964540575.1 uncultured Ruminococcus sp. | reverse complement strand
TATCTTTATTTTACACCCCTTGTCAAGTGATAGGTTATTTTTATGGATTGCTATAGTATTCACGAGATTTGCCATACTAAATTTATTTCCAAGGTCTTGTAATGCGATACGGGCAACCTTATTTGCACCATTAACAGAAAAAAACGATGCTATAAGGTCACAGAATCTGCTTTTGCCTGCGTTGCCAACTCCTTCTAGATAGAAGAAGGATTTCGCCCGAAGATCGTTGCTTAAAATGTAACCAATAACCTGCAGCAGCCGTTTGTATAAAACACTGTCACCATTTGTGATAGTGTTCAGGAACTTGTTGGTAACAGGCATTTCTTTTTGATTCGGATCGTAATCAATAGAAAGCGCAGATGAAGCAAGATCACTTGGGGAATTCTCTCTGAAATAGTCGTTGGCCACCTCAAGAGTACCGTTTCTGAAAACAATGATATGCTCGTTAGTAGGAAACATTTCAACTGTATCAGCTACGGTAACTCTGAGTAGAGACACGATATTCTTTATTAGAGACATCGTGTTCCCACGACTAACATCGTCGCAATACTCGCTGAAGATATATCGCTGTGCATCAGATTCGGTCAGCGGAACGTAATACTGCCCGTTGTATATCCAAAGCATTTTGTCACAAAGAACAAGATGGTGCTTCTGACAAAAATCCAACGCTATTCTCAACGGAGTATTTGACCCTTTCTCCATTCTGATTATTGGTGAGGTCGGCGGGGCAACCTCGCAAGATAAAGTCCTGTTGTCAGTCACAACATTATTAGGTAAGAGTGTAGAAGACATAGACTTCGAACTGTTAATAGGATTTTCTTGTAAAAGGTCAGCTTGTGTCCCCTTTTCTGTAAATAGATCAGGACAAGTTTCCTCATTCGATTGACTACTTTTCACCAAACCAACAGTAGCTTCTGATGAACATCCGTGGGAAGTATTCTCATCAGTGGAATGCCTTTCGTCAAAAGGTATATGTAACAATACTTCTTCCCAGTCAACAGCGGTTGAACTACTGTTTGATTTCTGAATATCCCTTTGGAATTCAATGAAATCAGGACGTACTCTATTTGACAGCGAAGTAGGAGTGGCACCATCAGGAATACCAAAAAGATCATCATCGTCATCAGCGATTGACTGACTTGGCAGATGCTTTTTGAGCTCAGGGCGTATCCTATCTGCCAGAGAAGTAGGAGTGGCACCGTCAGGAATACCAAAAAGATCATCATCGTCATCAGCGATTGACTGACTTGGCAGATGCTTTTTGAGCTCAGGGCGTATCCTATCTGCCAGAGAAGTAGGAGTGGCACCGTCAGGAATACCAAAAAGATCATCATCGTCATCAGCGATTGACTGACTTGGCAGATGCTTTTTGAGTTCAGGGCGTATCCTATCTGCCAAAGAAGTAGGAGTGGCACCGTCAGGAATGCCAAAAAGATCATCATCGTCATCAGCGATTGACTGACTGGCCAGATTATTTGGGGAATCAGGGCGTACCATATCTGATGGCGAAGTAGAGTTAACCCACATATGTTCTGCAATAGACTTAACGGCTTTCTCCAGTCCTTTATTTCCAGATGTAAACCTTTGTTTTTTATTTCCCATAATTCTTTTCCTCCACTGCAATATTTATTTCTGAGACTTTTCCTTTAAATACAGCATCCATAAGGAAAGTAAAAGATTCTTTACAGGAGCTAGTGAATCCGCTTGAATATACTCTGAATATACCTTTTTTCAGAAGCAGAAAAACTAGTGAAAAGTCCTGATTCCATTTTAAAAACGGAATTGATTGTGTATGACATTATATGGAATTCGCTTAACTGAATCAGCCTTTTTCCGGTGGAAGACTTTGTAAACAAATAGGCTTGTTCGCTATTGGCAAGCAATAACGAATTAGATGCGTCGAATTTGTCCAAATAAATGAAGCAAGGTTTATTTGAACCGGTAGGAAAAAGCATCACGACGCAGGTTTCGATGGATATAGGGCCACCTTTTCCCACATAAAATTTGTTTTTAAAGTCAAAAAAGTGATTGCTAGGAACACCTGACTTTGCGTTCCTGGTAATAACTCCACACATTTCAAAATCTTTCTCGTTGCTATCCGAAAGAAGATTATTGCGCTCTGCCCATTTATTAACCGCCATAAAAGGATCAGACTCTCCAACGTGTGACATGGTCTCTTGCTGACAAGCACTAAACTTGCAAGCAAATTCGCTTGCGCTCTCTTCCGGAGCATTAATAATTGACATTTCTTTTTTCATAGAAATCTCTCCCAGTAAATATATTTCAGGATTAACCTGATAAGCGAATTCTATCATAAATAATTCATCATTTTTCAAAAGCTGTAATTTTTTGGATCTTTAAACAAAATCAAGTGCTATTTTCATAGAGAAAAATGTTTAATTTGTACAACAACCACTCTGATACCTTATTTAGCCATAAGGAAGCACTTACATTAAGCAGCACAATAGCACATTTTTTGCATTTGAAAGCATAAACTTGACAATTTTGAAAATTTATGCTATAATGCTACAAAACGCTGACTAATTGAAGGAGGAACACAGGATGATCGATACTCACGAACTCAAAAAAAGGGACCTGTACCTTAACAAGCTTATAGCCTTTAAGGACACCGAACCGGTAAAGGTTATCACAGGCATACGCAGATGCGGCAAATCCAGCCTGTTAAAGCTGATGGCTGCCCATTTAAAGGAAAACGGGATAGCCGACGAACAGATCCTCGAAATGAATTTTGAGTCCTATGACTTCAGAAATATGAGCAGCGACGAGTTTTACGCCTATGTCAAGCAGCACATCATTCCGAACAAAAGAATGTACCTTTTCTTTGACGAAGTGCAGCGCATTCCCGGATGGGAAAACGCCGTCAACTCTTTCCGTGTGGATTTTAACTGTGACATTTATGTTACAGGCTCCAATGCCTATATGCTTTCATCAGAATACGCAACATATCTGTCAGGCAGATGCGTAGAAATTAAGGTACTTCCCCTGTCATTCACCGAGTTCCTGTACTTTTTCGGATTTGAGATCAAGGAGTCAAAAAGTGCCTTGGGCGGTATACGCAAACAGATATTTGATAAAAACGGCGATATATACGAAATGAACGATGTGTTCAATGCCTATATGCGGTTCGGCGGTATGCCCGGCATTGCTGATGTAGGTCTGGATCAGGAGAAATCGCTTGTTCTGCTGGAAGGTATCTACTCTACCGTTATAATGAGGGATATTCTGGAGCGGGAAAACAGGCGTGGACAGAAGCAGATCTCAGACCCCATTCTGCTCAAAAAAATAGTAATGTTTCTTGCTGACAATATCGGCAGCAATATTTCCGTTTCCTCTATCGGAAATACGCTTGTAAATGAAGGACTGCTGGAGGACGGAAGACGCAAAGGTACACCAAGTGCACATACTGTCCAGGCGTATGTAAATGCTCTGCTTGAATCCTACTTTTTCTATGAGATCAAGAGGTTTGACATCAAGGGCAAAGAATATTTGCGTACACTCGGAAAGTATTACATCGTAGATATAGGGCTTAGGAATTTCCTGCTCGGTTTCAGAGATCGTGACATCGGACATGCCCTGGAGAACGTCGTATTCTTTGAACTGCTGCGCAGGGGGTATGATGTTTCTATTGGAAAGGTCGATAACCTGGAGGTAGACTTTATTGCTGCAAAGCCTGATAACAAGCTCTACATTCAGGTCACGGAGTCAATGACAAGTGAAGATGTGCGTCAGCGGGAACTGAAACCATTACAGAAGATCCCGGACAATTATGAGAAAATCGTACTGTCTATGAATACAGGCATGGAAACTTCTTATGAGGGAATCAAGTCTACAAATCTGATAAATTGGTTAATAATGGAATAAAGGCAACAGATAATTTATTATCCGTATGACGCTCACATGATAAAATTTGTCACCCAACTTGTCACCCGAATTGTCTCCGCAAATAATTTTGGGAGACAAACGGGTGACAAATGGGTGACAAAACCCTTATAAACGCAAAAAATCTCTCCCCGACCGAAATCGGGGAGAGATTCATTTTAGCCGTTAAACGACGTATCTACGCGGTTTGATTAAGCCTTCATAGCCTCCTCAACCGCAACTTCGAAATAGTAAAGCAGGAAAGAATAGACGATAAAGGCAGAACAACGGACTTACCGTTATACTGTGCTGCCTTTGATAAAAATATGGGCAGAGTTTCCGTCCCAAACGACCTTTTCGATAATCTTCTTTATATACTCACGTTTGTTTTCTATGGAAAGATTATCGAAATTCACTTTTAGATAAATGATCGCATCCTCTATGGAATTAAGATTCCTGTGGAGCTGGGACTGAATAATATCCTTGTCATTTAACTCGCTGATCTGATTATCGATCAGTATATTCTCATCGTTCAGCTTCTCAATCTGTTGATTGATAGCAGCCATTGTCAGTTCACTTGCCCCATTTCCCAAAGCGGCAACAAGATTGCTTACAGCCTTATCGTTGCGATCCTTTTTACCCTTGAGCTTTTTGATCTGTGCCGATATATCATCGTCAACATTGTTGATCTGTTTGCGTAAGGCAGTAAGCTGCGTATTTACAACACTGTTTTTAACATCAAACGCAAATATTTCCTCCAAAACAAGTCTGTCAAGCTCGTCGCCGTTCACATTTGGATTATCACAGGCTGCCTTCTTTGTATTTTCCTTGTTCTCGCACATATAATACATCTTTCCCGAGCCGTACATTTTCGGACGCATATATGAACCGCAGCTGCAGAACAATATTCCCGACAGAACCGACCTCTGATTAAGGCATCTTTTTGTGGCAGGAACACCTCCAAAGCAATTTTTGCTGTTTTGCTCAAGAAGCTTCTGTATCCGAACCCATTCCTTCCCGCTGTAAAGACCCTTATGAGTTGACACAGCAATGATCCACTTGTCATACGAAACTTTTTCTCTCGCTTGTCCGCTGTGACGGTTATACGGAAGAATACCCGAAACACCATCACAATCATCTTCATCAAAGCAAACATTGCAGCCAAGTGCCGTGAAATACTCCAAGCTGTCCTTATCTGCTATACAGTAGATCGGATTTGTAAGTATACGCTTGACATTTGACTTGCCCCATTCCTTACCGTTACGAGCATAATTCTTGGTTTCGTTAAGCCACTTTTCTGTTGCATTTACACTTTGGATCTCGCTGTATTTTGAAAAGATCAGCTTTACAAGCTCAATTTCATCTTCGTCAATTTCAAGAGTATAATACTTTCTTGACTTTCCGTCAGCACCGGCAGACGTATGCATGACCGATTTGTAGCCAAGCGGAGTTGTTCCGCCCGTCCAGCGACCGGATTTTGCTTGCTGATACATATTATCCTTGATACGCTCAGCTATGGTTTCACGCTCAAGCTGAGCAAACACGGCGGCAATATTCATCATTGCTCTGCCCATAGGTGTTGATGTGTCAAACTGCTCCTTAATGCTGATAAAAGCAGTCCCTAAGGAATTGAGCTTTTCGATCAATCCCGAAAAGTCACCCACATTTCTGCTTACTCTGTCAAGCCGATATACGATAAAGCAGTCAAAAGGCTCACTTTCTTCAACGCTCATAAACCTTTTAAACTGCGGTCTGTCAAGACTTTTGCCCGAAACTCCTTCGTCCTCATATACAGAGATGTCAAGCTGCTCTGAATCGGGAAAGTGCATTCGTATGTATTCCCTGCACATTTCGATTTGATTCTCAATGCTGTCGCCTTTGCCTGTAAACTTGGATTTTCTTGAATAGATTGCTATTCTTTTCACTTAACCGGCTCCCTCCCTTGCAATGTGTTTTCCGTCAATTTATGTCGAATAGCCACTATTGGCAGTATTTTCAGTATAACATAACGTACAAGTGAAATGCAATAGTATTCTTCAAAATTTTTCATGTGTAATTTTGGTGAAAACGCTTGACATCTCTCGATTTACGAGTATAATAATATTCAAGGAATTTTTTATAACTATTTATGAATAACTTACGACGATGTCTTAAATTCATATAAGAGCAATGCCCTTCGCTAAGGCAGAACTCGAATTTAAGATGACTACGAGCATGAAATAATATACTTTTAGAAGTATATGTTTCGTGCTCTTTTTTATTATCAACATAATATTTTGACAATTATTTTAAACTACAAGGAGAAACATCATGAAAAAGCTTTTACAGAACAACCATAACAAATATTTAAGATTATCGCTGTGTGCAATTGCGGATACTATGTCCCTTTACGCAGCTGCTGGTAATCTTGTATCATATCTTAAGAAAGGCGGGTGGGCAGCATGAGAACATCAAAGCCAATACATATCGTTGTTCACAAGCCTTCAGACATGGATGCTTTTGAAAAAGTATACATTGAAGCAACTTTCGAAGCAATCAAACAGCTTATTCAAACGGCGCCGAAAAAGCCCGCTTGTAACAACAGCAAGGATGAAAGCGAATCTGAACATACGAATGAATTAATCTAAGAAAAACCATTATTGAATTTAGAGAATTACCGATTGTCCGCAGTATTATGTCATTACATGCAGCAAGCTTTAAACATCACTGCATGAAATACTATTTTACAATTCTGCTGAGATCAGACTCAGCCTGCTTCATATCGGCAGTTATCTCTCGATGCATCCACCATTCATAATCCCCGAAAACCGTCAGCAGTATATCATCGGATAATCTTTCCTTCTGTGACGGTTTTAGGGATTCTGTTATAGGATTTTTTAGAATTAGCTGTCGGAGCAGTTCACACTGTTCCGACATATCCCTGACATTAATCAGTTTGCCCTCAAAAAATGTAAGTTCAAGCACTTCCGAATAGAACTGAATATACACATTACGGTTACGTCGAAAAAACATACTGAAATCTTTTATCGGGTTTTCTGTTTCTTCAAAAAGGCGATCGACGATCTGTGCAATACCAAAATCTTCCCTATCTTTTCTGCAAATAAGCATTTTACCCGTATACGGGAAAGTAAGATCAACATTTTGATATGTATATATGAATCCTTCATAAGGATGCTCGTTATACGGAACTGCGGAAACATTGTTTATTACAGGATAATTATTGCCCTTAGTCTTAAGCATAATATCCGATATGACAATATGGTCAGATATTTCGTATTTCAAGAAATATCCACGCCAACAAGCTGATGAAAACTTCACGGGAATTACCCCGTAATCGGTGATTTGGGGCATCTGATCATCATTCTCTACATCGCCGAAAACATAATCAGTCCCAAGATAGGATATTGAATCACGGATTTGCATTGTCATACTTATCCCCTCCATGATATTATTCTATCATATCAATAGAAAAATATCAAGCGAAAATCGTACTCATTTATTGAGATTACAATTCAAAGGTCACAAAGCATAGCTTTATTATAACTGATCCTATATTGTATGTTCAGGTAACATACCTTCTCGCCTCCCATGAAACCATTGAACGTGAATTCGGCAGTCCGGAGCAGATTTCCGATAACTTCCCGAAGTATGTTGTATCAATGGATAAGCAGGAAAGGGATTAAGCATTGTAATATTCGGAGATTTCTTACTATGGAAGATTATGGCTGGCTTTATCGCACAATATACAGAAACACCGCTGTTTTGATTGGGACAGCGGTGTTTGTATTTTTGACTGTTGATATGATAAATCCGTTCTTGATATTCCGATGGAACAATATTCCAAATTGGAAATTATTTTGAAACGGAAACTGCTATAAAGATATCGATCATCATATCTGCAAATCACTGTTTTACTATTTTTTCAATAATGCAGGAATGACCTTTGCTGTCATCGTAGCTGATGCCGACAAGCAAAATTTCTCCGCTGAATGCCGACAGCTTTTCCGTATAGTTCTTTGCTTTGATCTGCTCAATAGCGTTATCGGCAGAGTTGTTATATTTCAGTTCTATCACCATTGCGGGAGTATCAATTCCCTTTTTGGGGATAAACGTTAAATCCGCAAAGTCCTTTCCGCTCGGAAGCTCTCTGAAAATCTCATAGCTGTTTTTAGCAGAATAGTATGCCAAGGAAAGTGTTACCGAAAGCGACAGCTCATTATTATATGTGATGATAGAGGTGTTCTGCTGATGCACTTCTTCAAGTATTCCGGCAACGGTATCACTGTCACCCGACAGCGTAGCTTTCAGAAGCTCATCGGAACGTCTGAGGGAATTCATTACTTCTTCCCAACCGCCGTCCTCGATGCAGTTGATGAACTCCTGCTGTACTTCTTTATTGGGGATCCACGCTGTTTTTGTATCAAAATCATAGGTAAGATATCCGAGATGAATAAGCAAAGTCAGCACATCATCGGCAGAATTGAGAGAAACCATATCATTCTGAAATTTAGCCGTATTCACAGAGATATGCTCTCCTGCAATCATTCGTATAACCGACTGCCGCAGTCCATCCATATCAATTTTGATATACATCTGCAATGCCTCAAAAGCTTCTGTTTTGGTCCAGTAGCTGTCAAATATCCGAGTGGTAACAGCTCTTACAACAGATTGGGGATTATAAATATCATATTCGCCGACTCTGTAACCGTCATACCACTCAGCCATTTTATCGGCAGACATATCAAATTTACTGCACAGCTCAGCCACATCATTGGAAGTAAAGCCCGTAAATTCCGCTAACATTGCCTGATTTGCCATTGAATATTCGGCATACATATTCAGCGCAGAATGCTGACCGTATTTCTTCACAGGAAGTATTCCCGTAGCATAATCCAAAGCAACATATGGACGGTCTTTAAGCAGGATCTTCAGATAATCAAGGTAAGCTATCTGACCTTCCGTATCATTTTTGTGAATACGGAACACGCAGTCCCACTCATCAATAATGAAAACAAACGGTATTCTATACTTATTATAAATAAGCGTGAGTATTTCATCGGAAGAATAAAAATCGGGATAGCTTATATCGGAACACAGCTCGCTCAGTTCCTGCTTCAACGTGATCTCCAGACGGTCGATCATTCCTTTTATATCGGGAGCTTTTGATGCAAAACGTGTCATATCAAGATGAATGACATTATATTTGTTCAGATGCCTTTCAAAATCAGGTGTATCAGCTATTGCAAGTGAGCTGAACAGTTCTTTTGAATCGCAGTTCCTGCTGTAATAGGCAACAAGCATATTGGCAGCCATTGATTTTCCGAAGCGCCTGGGACGGCTGATGCAAAGATGCCTGTCATTGCTGTTTAAGCGTTCATTTGTATGCTTTATCAGCATAGACTTATCAATATAAATTTCCGAATTAAGTGCTTGGGCGAACAGATCATTACCCGGATTCAGATATATTCCCATTGCTGACACCTCCCTAGTTTGAATTATCTATGTTTATATTGTACCATATCAACCGAAAGAATTCAAGTGGTTTAAATGGTTTTATATGTATCAATTATAACCAACAAATTCGGTAATCAATATTTTTTGTAAACTGTAACTGATAAAAATATATTATTTCTCTTGATTATAAGTTATAACTGTGGTATAATACTAATAACACATAAAAATGATCCGGAGGCAGAGCTATTATAAAACGTGAAATGTATATGAGCCGTATCCGTCCCTTTATCGGTAAGGAGCTTATAAAGGTAATAACAGGCTTTCGCAGAAGTGGAAAATCTGTAATGCTGCAGCTTATTCAAGAGGAGCTTATTTCACAGGGCGTTCAGAAGCAGCAGTTTATTTCATTCAATTTTGAAAAAATGGGCTTTGAGCATGTTTGCAATGCAAAGGCTCTTCACGATGAAGTAATTCGGCTGGCTGAAAAAATTGACGGTAAGGTTTATCTATTCTTTGACGAGATACAGGAAGTAACGTCGTGGGAAAAGTGCATAAATTCTCTCCGTGTCGATCTTGACTGTGACATCTACGTCACTGGCTCAAATGCAAAGCTGCTTTCGGGCGAGCTTGCCACATATCTGGGCGGACGGTACGTTGAATTTGTGATCTATCCGTTCTCATTTGCAGAATTCAAGGAGCTTTATCTGTCTATATATCCTCAGACTTCCGATGCAGAGTGCTTCAATAAATATCTTGTCGCAGGCGGTATGCCCTACCTCAGCAATCTGAATTACGAAAATGAACCAAGCTGTCTTTATCTGGAAGATCTCTACAATTCCGCTGTGCTGAAAGATATTGTTAAGCGGAATACCGTAAGAGATGTTAATCTGCTTGAAAAGATTATTTCATATGTGACGGCAAACATCGGCACAACTTTCTCGGCAACGTCAATTTCAAAGTTTTTCAAAAGTCAGAACCGCACTGTTGCCACGGAAACCATTCTTAACTATATAAAATATTGCCTGGACGCATACCTGTTCTATCAGGTAAAGCGTGAAGATTTAGCCGGCAAGCAGATACTTTCGGTAAACGAAAAATACTATATGTCCGATCACGGCGTGAGAGAAGCTGTTTTCGGCGGCAATACCCGTGATATAAACCTTATCCTTGAAAATATCGTTTATATGGAGCTCCTCCGCCGTGGGTACAAGGTCACAGTCGGCAGGATTGGTGACAAAGAGATCGACTTTGTTTGCCGCAAGCAGGATAATAAGCTGTATGTCCAGGTAACATACATTCTCGCCTCCCCAGAAATCATCGAACGTGAATTCGGCGTTCTGGAGCAAATCCCCGATAATTTCCCGAAGTATGTTGTATCAATGGATGAGCTGGATATGAGCAGAAACGGGATTAAGCACTGTAATATACGGAAGTTTCTTGCTATGGGAGAATGGAATTGATACATTATTACACAGAAAACAGTTCACCGCTGTTCCGGTTGGGGCAGCGGTGATTCTGTATGCTTGATTGTTGAATGTAGTTATAGCAAACGACAAAAATAATTCTACTTCAATCCGCACAATGAACGCAGCTTA
>CAZINI010000074.1:0-11099 GCA_964540575.1 uncultured Ruminococcus sp. | reverse complement strand
TGCTCCGAAGCAAAGCTTCTACGCACTTTTTCAGTTGTTGAGCAGACATTAATTAAGTTATAGAACCGTACAAATCAAAGGAGGTCAAATCAATTGAAAAAATTAGAAGGAAAAACAGCGGTTATTACAGGTTGCCTTCAAGGAATTGGCAGAGCTACTATGGATATGTTTGCAAGAAACGGTGCGAATGTATTCGCCTGCAGCCTTGTAAAAACCGATGAATTTGAGGAGCATATTGCAAATCTCAGCAAAGAATGCGGTGTAAGGATCATCCCCATTTATTTTGATATGATGAATGATGACAGCATCAAGGCTGCCGTTAAGGAAATCCAGAAGGAGAAGCTTCCTATTGATGCTCTTATCAATATTGCAGGCATGACAAAGGACGCTCTTTTCCAGATGGTCAAGATGGATGATATGAGAGCTACCTACCAGGTTAATGTTTTTGCTCAGGTGCTGTTCAGCCAGTATATTGTTAAGCTTATGCAGCGTACAGGCAAGGGCGGCAGTATTGTATTTACATCAAGCATTTCAGGACTTGAGGGCAGAAGCGGTCAGACTGCATATGCTTCTTCAAAGGCTGCTGTAGTTGCTATTGCAAAGACAATGGCTGCTGAGCTCGGAAGCTCTAAAATCAGGGTAAATGCTGTTGCTCCCGGATTTATTAATACTGATATGTACAAGGATGTTCCAAAGGAAACCGTGGAACAGAAGGTTCAGAAAACTGCTATGAAGCGAATGGGCGATCCTGATGAAATTGCATCTGCTATGATGTTCTTAGCTTCTGATGACTCATCGCATATTACCGGTCAGGTTATTCGCATAGATGGAGGTAAAGGACTATGAGTGAGCTTCTTAAAGGCAAGTATGCCGTTATCACAGGTGCAAGACAGGGTATAGGAAGGGCTATTGCAGAGATATTTGCAGCAAACGGCTGTAATCTTTGGGTATGCTCCAGAACAGATAATGAGGATTTCAGAAATGATATGAGATCTCTTTCTGAAAAATACGGCGTTGAGGTCATGCCTGTATTTTTTGATATGCTGAATGAAGATGAGATCAAGGCTGCTGCCAAGCAGATCATTTCTTCCAAGCTTCCTGTTGATATTCTGGTGAATAATGCAGGTGCAACCTGCCGTGCACTTTTTCAGATGACTTCCATGAAGACACTGCGTGATGTTTTTGAAGTGGACTTTTTCGGTCCGTTCCTTCTTACGCAGCTTCTTCTCCGTCCTATGAGCAAGAGCTCCGCAGGAAGTATTATTAATATTGTTTCCACAGCAGGTCTTGACGGAAACGCAGGCCGTTCTGCTTACGGAAGTGCAAAGGCAGCTCTTGCATGCTTTACACAGGTACTTTCTGCAGAGCTTGGCACAAAAAATATCAGAGTTAACGCCATTGCTCCCGGAGTTACTCAGACTACTCTTTTAACATACAGCGAAGAGCAGCTTGAGGAGATCGTTAAGGGAAGTGCTCAGGGCGTGATAGGTCAGCCGCAGGATATTGCCAATACCGCACTTTTCCTTGCTTCTGAGCAAAGTTCGTTTATTACTGGACAGATCATCCGAGTTGATGGACTGGTTCTTTAATAAAATATATTTTGGAGGTAATTTAAAATGACAAATCTTGAAAAATTTAACAACGCTTTTACAGAGGCTCTCGGCATTACTGAGGACAAGCTCCCCGGACTTGTTTACAATACTATCCCTGAGTGGGACAGTGTTGCTCATATGCAGCTTATTGCCGCTCTTGAGGACGCTTTTGACATTATGATCGATACCGATGACATTCTTGATCTCAGCTCTTATGAAAAGGGTAAAGAGATCATTGCTAAATATGAGGTGGAGCTTTAATTATAGAAAGAACCTATAATTATACTCGGTTTAGGAGATTGCTATGTTTTATTTTCATCATCTGGAACAGTTTGGCAGCAGAACTGCACTTGTAACAAATGATGGCACCGAATATACCTATGCTCAGATGCTGGCTGCAGCCGATAATGTTTCGGCTGTGGTCGCTTCGCATAGTCTGGTTTTTTCGCTGTGCCGCAATTCTGTAGAATCTGTTGTGGGATATGCTGCTTTTATGCGGTCAGATTGTGCGTGTGCCATGCTCAGTGACTCAATAGATGCAGCTCTTCTTGCATCTCTGCTTGAAAATTATCATCCCTCTTTCGTATGGCTTCCGTCAGACAGAGCAGAAGAGGCCGAGGGCAGCATAGTTCACAGTTATATGGATTACTGCCTTGTTAAGACAAATTATTCGGTGGATTATGAGTTAGATCCTCAGCTTAAACTTCTGCTGACCACTTCGGGAAGCACAGGAAGTCCCAAGTTTGTTCGCCAGACTGTTGAGAATATACAGAGCAATACAGAATCAATTGTTGAATACCTTGAAATTACAAAGGACGATGCTGCAATAACAACATTGCCTATGAATTACACATACGGTTTGTCTATCATAAACAGTCATCTGTTTTGCGGTGCAAGGATAATCTTGTCTGAATACACCATGATGGATAAACGATTCTGGGCACTTATAAAAGAACAGAAGGCTACCACCTTTGGCGGCGTTCCTTATATTTATGAAATGCTTAAAAGGCTCAGATTCAACAGAATGGACCTTCCCTCGCTTCGCTATCTTACGCAGGCAGGCGGTAAAATGGCTCCCGAGCTGGCTGATGAGTTTTCCGCAATTTGTCGGGATAAGGGTATGAAGTTCATCGTAATGTACGGTCAGACAGAGGCTACCGCCAGAATGTCTTATCGTCCATGGGAGTATGCTTTCAGTAAATCTGCAAGCATGGGAATTGCTATTCCCGGAGGTGAATTCTCGCTTATTGATGAAAAAGGCGAGGTCATCACAGAGGCTGATAAGGTCGGTGAGCTTGTTTACAAAGGCAAAAATGTTACAATGGGCTATGCTGTTTCCCGTTTCGATCTTTCAAAAGGCGATGAAAATAACGGCGTTCTGTATACGGGGGATATGGCTAAGCGTGATGCTGACGGTTTCTACTATATTGTCGGCAGGAAGAAGCGTTTTCTGAAGCTTTTTGGAAACAGAGTCAATCTTGATGAAGTGGAGCAGCTTGTAAAAAAGCAGGGCATAGACTGTGTGTGTGCAGGTGAAGATGATAATATGCTCGTCTATATTACCGATGCCGCAAAACAAGCAGAAGTGACCGAGTTCATTGACCATCACACCGCTATTTCACACGGCGGTTATAAAATAAAAGTTATTGATTCCTTCCCTAGAAGTGAATCCGGAAAGATATTGTATTCGGAGTTGAAATAATGGCTGTACTTGATTATGATAAACTGTTTGATACAGACCCATACTCGCTGGATAAGGAGCAAAAGGCTGCACTGTATGAGGATAGTCTTAAAAAGCTTCAGGAGCATCATATGAAATATTGTGCGGAGTATAAGCGTCTTGTTGACACTTTGGGAGATAATCCCGCTCTGCCTGTAAGACTTTTTAAAGAATATGACCTCCGCAGCTGTGAGGCTGACAGTGTTGCAAAGACAATGACTTCCTCCGGCACGTCGGGGCAGAGGGTATCAAAAATATATCTCGACCGTGAAGCATCGACCCGTCAGACCAAAACATTGGTAAAGATAGTTTCCAACTTTACAGGAAAATCAAGAATGCCTATGCTCATAATCGATTCATGTGCGGTCATAAAGAACAGAAATATGTTTTCTGCCCGAGGTGCAGGTATTCTGGGATTTTCAATGCTGGGTCGTGATATGACATATGCTCTCGATGAAAATATGAATATCAATTGGGAAGCAATAGATGAATTTTGTAAAAAGTATGAGGGGCAGGAGGTTCTCCTTTTCGGATTTACCTATATGATATGGCTCCATTTTTATCTTCCTTTGAAGGAAAGCGGCAGAAAGCTGCCTTTAAAGGGTACACTTATCCATGGCGGCGGCTGGAAAAAGCTGACGGATATGCAGGTCAGTGCAGATGAGTTCAGAAGCTCACTAAAATCCGTTACAGAGCTTGATAAGGTCCTCAACTATTACGGTATGGTGGAGCAGACAGGCTCAATATTTATGGAATGTGAGTGCGGTCATCTCCATACATCTATATTTTCCGATATTTCCATTCTCAGGTCGTCTGATTTTTCTGAGGCAGATATGGGTGAGCGGGGAATTATCAAGCTTACCTCACTTCTTCCTACAAGCTACCCCGGACATATACTGCTTTCGGAGGACGAGGGTGCTGTTATAGGTGAAGATGATTGTCCATGCGGAAGAAAGGGCAAATACTTTGAAATCTACGGCAGAGTAAAGGGAGCCGAGGTCAGGGGGTGCAGTGATACCTATGAAAAACGTTAAATATCTCGTTGGCAGTGAAAATATCTGTACTGACGGTATCAGGGCTTTTTCGGATGATATTTGCGAATTTTTGAGTGCACTTTCAGGTTCACTTCTTAAAAACCGTGCAGCTGCAGCTTTTCCGGACATTGTTTCGTTTGCTTATTTTTGCAGAAAAGCCAATATTGCAAGGATAAAGAGCAGGTATGAGGACGAATTCAGATTTGGAAGAGGTCTTGCTCTCAGCATTGCTCCTTCCAATGTTCCCATAAATTTTGCTTTTTCTTTTCTGTTTGGACTGCTTACGGGCAATGCAAATATTGTCAGAGTATCTTCAAAACAATTCCCTCAGACAGAGATCGTTTGCAGTGCAGTGAAGGAGATAATAAAGGATTATCCCGAGCTGGAGAAACGAAATGCCGTCATTTCCTATGAAGCTGATGATGAAACAAGTGCGTTTTTTTCGGCAATGGCTGACGTCAGAATAATCTGGGGCGGCGATGCTACCGTTACACGATTCAAGTCATATCCCACTAAGCCGAGATGCGTTGATATTGCGTTTTCTGACAGATATTCTGTTGGTGTGATAGATGCTTCGGCTGTTGCAAGGGCTGATGATAAGGAGCTTGCTGCTCTTGCAAATGCATTTTATAATGACACCTATCTTACAGATCAGAATGCCTGCTCTTCACCTAGAATTATTTTTTGGCTGAATGCAAATGATGTAGCCAAGGAGCGTTTTTGGTCAGCAGCAGCAAATGCTGCCAAGGATAAATATGTCCTTGAAGACGAGAAGGCGATAAATAAGTATATAAGGCTTTGCAGCGATATTATTGAGTCCGATAAGAAGCTCTCTTACAGCAAGGATACCAATATCCTTTACAGGGTAAGGCTTGAAGAGCTTCCCGATGATATTACAAAGCTCAGCAGCAACTGCGGATATTTTTATGAGTATGATATTGATTCACTTTCGGATATTAACTCATATATAGTTTCCAAATTTCAGACAATGTGTTACTTCGGGATAGATAAGCAGACTATTACCGATTGGGCACTGGGCGGTCTGAGAGGCATTGACAGGATCGTTCCTTTCGGACATTCTATGGATATTATGGAGATATGGGACGGTTATGATATTATTCGCTCTGCTTCAAGAATTGTAAGCATAGACTGATTATCAAGGAGTTTTACTATGGATCTGCTCAGAGGAAAGACCGGTGTTATTACCGGCACATCCCGAGGTATCGGGAAAGCAACTGCCGAAAAGCTGGCAAAGGAGGGTGCATCCCTTTTTGTATGTGCCAGGACAGAAACAGATGAATACATTAGCTGGGCAAAAAAACTTGCCGATGAGAATAATATTGAGGTCGTACCTGTTTTTTTCGATCTTGCAGATCAGGATTCTGTTAAAGCGGGAATGACACAGATAATAAAAGCAAAGAAAAAAATTGATTTTTTGGTGAATGATGCAGCTGTTTCCTATGGCACGGCACTTTCCATGATGCCTATTCAGGACATTCGCAATTTGTTTGAAGTCAACTTTTTTGCTCAGCTTCAGATCATACAGATGATCTCAAAGCTTATGATGAGAAGCAAGGCGGGTTCAATAATAAATATTGCGTCGGTAAGCGGTATTGAAGCTTACAAGGGAAATCTTGCATATGGTTCCAGCAAGGCAGCACTTATCTATGCTACAAAGGTGCTTTCAAAGGAGCTTGCACCTTATGGTATCAGGGTAAATGCTGTTGCACCGGGTACTACAAGCACTGATATGGACAGCACAAGAACACCCGAGCAAATGGAAGAGGTCATTTCCAGAACAGCAATGAACAGACCTGCATCGCCTTCGGAGATCGCCGATGCGGTTTGCTATCTGGCAGGTGATATGTCTTCGTATATCACAGGTCATGTGCTTGTTGTTGACGGCGGAAGATTGAATGTATAACGCAGGGATAAGCCTATTATTGAATGGAGGAAATAAAATGGCATCTATAAGATTTAACGATGGATTTGAAGTCAGCAACTTCGGCGTGCCTTATTTTATCGCAGAGCTAAATTCAAGTCATAACGGCAGTCTTGAAACTGCAAAAAAGATGATCCTTGAAGCAAAGAATGCAGGTGCTGACTGCGTAAAGTTCCAGTCCTGGACACCCGATACGCTTTATTCAAAGACCTATTATAAGGCAAATCCAATTGCAGGCAGAATGGTAAAAAAGTTTTCAATGTCTGAAGATGACCTGAGAAGTGCTGCCGAGTACTGTGCTGAAATAGGTGTCGGTTTTTCATCAACTCCATATTCAAAAAGGGAAGTTGATTTCCTTGCAGAAATGAAGGTGCCGTTTATAAAGATAGCTTCCATGGAGATCAACAATTATGGATATATCCGTTATATTGCAGAAAAAGGCTTGCCGGTAGTTCTTTCCACAGGTATGGCAGATACCGAGGAAATTGAAAAGGCTGTCCATGCCTTTACAAGCACCGGGAATAAAAATCTCTGCCTTCTGCACTGTGTTTCGATATATCCCTCTTCCGCAGAGATGATAAATCTTAATAATATGGTTGAGCTTAGAGAGCGTTTCCCCGATATTCCTGTGGGATACTCCGATCATACTCTCGGAGTTGAGGTTCCTTCCGCTGCGATCGCATTGGGTGCTTGCCTTATTGAAAAGCATTTTACCCTTGACAGCTCCAAAATGGGCTGGGATAACGGTATGGCAATGGAGCCGACCGAGTTTGCAGGTTTGGTAAGCTGCTGCAAAAATGTTCAGAAAGCTCTTGGACGCAAAGAGAGGATCGTATCCGATGAAGAACTCAAGCAGCGTGAGAATATGCGTAGAAGTGTTATAGCTGTTTCCGATCTTCCTGTCGGTCATATTATTACGGCTGATGATTTAGACGTAAAGCGTCCCGGAAACGGTCTTGCACCTGAGATGGCTGACAGCCTTATCGGCAAACGTGTCATCAGACCTATCGAAGGCGATACGCTTATTTCTGAGGAAGATTTTGAATAATTCAGGGCTTGCGGTCATTATTGCAGGATTTATCGGCAAGCCGGTAAAATGCAACAGAAAGGTGAATAAGAATGCTGTGCTATCCGGAGGGTACTGATATAATATTATACGGCAATAATCGTATGACAAAAAAATTATATGCCTGTATGGAGATAAGTATAATTTTCTTGAAATTGTTGACCACTTGCATTCTGCTGAAAATAGCAGCTCGCAAAGTGATGAAAATGTTAATGGCATTCCGGTCAGACATATTGGCAAAGAATTTTACACAGAAAAACATAATGGCAAAATAATAACCTGCTACGGTGTAAAAGAATCTTTGGATGTATTTAAGAAAAATGGTCTTTGCCCGTATGAGGACTATATTCCTTTTTGGATGATCGAGTATGACAGCATTGACTACTGCAAGCTTCTTGAATGGTTTGGAAATGAATGTATTTCGGACATTATCGGCAGCATGCTGCACAATAAAAAGGGCGTCGTTATTCACGGAAATTGCCAGACGAGGATCATTGAGATTTATTTGAAAAGCAGCAAAAGCTTCAGTGACAAGTTTATGTTCATTGATATTCCCAGAGTTTTTGAATATAACAATGAGGAAATGATTGAAAATGTGTTTTGTCCTGCATTGTGGAATAATGTTTCTCTTTATATTCATCACAAAATAAAGGACACCAATCGTTTCTCCAGCAAGCTTTCTTCAGATTACCATAAAAGCCGGCTCTTGCCGTCTGCACAGTCAGTTTGCATTTCTAACTTATATTTTACGGGTTATTTTCCTCAGTTCGTAAAAAATTCCAATAACGTTCTTACTGAAATTTCAACAAATGGTCTTTATCCTTCCGGAGATGCCAATCTCGACAGGCTTGCACAAGAAGGATATGGAATTGATGAAATTCTTTCAATGATCATGTCTAACAATTTTTATACGAAAAAAGAACTGAAAAACCATTTGGAGGCTCAATTCAAGAATATTGAAGAAAGAGAGCAGGTTTGCGATATAAAAATGCTGGATTTCATTAAGAAAAATTATCGTAAAAGGTTTCTTTTTCATAGTCCAAATCATCCTTCACACTTCATTCTGAAAGAACTTACAGACAGGCTGCTTCGGTATCTCGGTTTTGAAGCACCTGATTATGATATGCTGTGGTGGAAAAAGCAATTGTGGAATTTAAGGGGGCAGGATATTCCTGTTTATCCTTCTGTTGCCAAGAAGCTTCGTATAAGATTGCCCGCTCCCGCAGATAAAATGATTTACTTTAATAACAAAGATATATATAATGTTCCTATGACAATTACAGAATGGGCAAAAGGGTATCTTGTTGCCTGCCATAGTGATAAATTTCGTATGAAAAAATAAAATGCTGTTTGGTTTGTGATTACAGTAAAGATTCCAAGCAGCAGACTCGGTAACATTAGTTTTCGGTATTATCCGACATCGAGCGTATGACCGGCAGGTGTGCAGACAGAGCTTTTGCTTAAAGGTCTGCGTTATTCAGTTAACCGCAAAAAACCTTGAAACAAGGAGAATTTAGAATGAGCAGCGATAATTCTATTACCCCAAAACGAATTTATTACATTGACAATCTAAAATTTATGACTATTACTGCCGTCGTTATGGGGCACTTTCTTGGGCTTGCTCTTGATAATTCAAATGTTTTTAAAGCGATATATATATTCATCTATTCGTTCTCAATGCCGATGTTTATTTTCATATCGGGTCTGTTTCATAAAAATGAGAATATTAAAAACACATGTATGTATTATATCGGGCTTGGATTTGCTTCCAAAATAATATATTTTATCTCGCAGTTTATCGGCAATCCCGACAGACAAATGAGTTTTGGACTTTTAAGCGGGACCGACCTTCCATGGTTTATGTTTTCTCTGGCGGCATTCAAGCTGCTGACGTATTTTTTCAGCAAATATGATTTGCGGTATATTTTGATTTTCTCAATTATTTTATCCTGCTTTACCGGATATGACACTTCGATCGGCGGAGAACTGTATTTATCGAGAATAACCGCATTTTATCCGTTTTATTTGTTGGGATATATTCTCAAAAATGAAAAGCTTGAACGTATAAGAGCATACAAAAAGCCTGTATTTCAAGTTATCGGTTTGCTCATACTGATCTGTTATGCAGTAATTTGTTATAAAACAGATATTATCGAAATGACAGTGCTGTTTAAAGCAAATGCACCATTTCCGGAGCCGTTTAATTTCAGAATATACGGTGTTTTCTGGAGACTTCTCTGCTATGTGCTGTCGGGTTTGCAGTGCTTTGCTTTTCTGATGATCACGCCCGATGTAAATATCCCATTTATTACAAATGCAGGAAAAAGGACGCTTAATGTATATATGTGGCATATGACATTCGTTTATATTGCCCTTTACTATACTCCTCTTATCGATTTTACCGCAGAGCTTTGGGGAAAGCTCCTTATGCTTGCAGTTTCGATAGCAGTCAGTGTGATACTTTCTTTCAATATAAAGATATTTACATTTCCTGCTGACCTGATGCGGAAGGTATTTCTTTCCGACCCTTCACCCAAAAATGAAACTCAGTGAACTGACGGACTCCGCACTTTTTTAGAAAAAAGCTGATTAATGTGCAGAAAATGATATTTTTAAGGAGAATACTTTGGATATAAAGATATTTGCCGCTTATCACAAGCAATGCAGTTTTCCACGTTCCGCAATTATTCACCCCATTCAGGCGGGAAGAGCTGTCAATGGTGTTGTTATGCCTGAATACATTGGTGATGATACAGGCGACAGCATTTCTTTGCTTAATCCGGATTATTGTGAAATGACAGTTCATTATTGGGCATGGAAGAATGCTTCTGCCGATTATATCGGATTTTGCCATTATAGGCGATATTTTGCGTTTGCTGCAAAAACCGCCTATCCATATCTTCTGGCAAGGGATATTTCAAAAGCGGAAAAATATGTCGGCTCCGACTCTTTGGCAGCAGATGTGATAGCTAATTATGATATTATTACAGTTCGCAGTGAACAAATGTATCAAACCGTAAAAGAGCATTTTGAGCTTAATCATAATTGCGGTGAGGATAATCTCTCCTTGATATTGAATATATTATATGAAATGCACCCTGAATTCAGGTGTGCCGCTGAAAAATATTTTCAGGGGACTGTGCATTATTTTTGCAATATGTATATTATGCGTAAGGACATATTTGACAAATACTGTGAATGGCTGTTCCCAATGCTGTCGGAATTTGATAAACAAAAGAAAGCTCCTGTAAGAAATGACAGAATGGATGGGTTTATTGCAGAAAGGTTATACGGAGTATATCTTACTTGGTTAATGGATAATTCCGATTATAGGATATGTGAGCTTCCACGAGTTGACATTACACCCAGAAGCAGGCTTGCGTACTTCTTGCTTCCGCCGTCAACTAAACGAAGATTTTATATGAAAAAATTATTACACAACAGGAAAAAAAGTAAATGACCTTATGTTCATTATGCGGAGAATACAGATAATTACTCTATATGCGAACAGCTTGTAATATTTGTCCCATGCAGCTGAATATAGTAAACGTCAAAACCGCAGGTTTTGACTTGCCGCTTTTTAGGCGGCTCTACTTATAGACATAGTTTATAAGGTGATTAAGAATTAGTATTACAGCATCTGTTCTTTGTACCGATATGGTATGGGGACAGGTGTTTTTTTGATTACTCTTTTTGCTTGTTTAATTTATTTTGCATTAAATTTAAAAAAATATTGACAAAACTG
>CAZINI010000073.1:0-11906 GCA_964540575.1 uncultured Ruminococcus sp. | reverse complement strand
AAGGCTAAGAGCTTTATGGACGCAGGTGCTCTCGTTCCCGATGAGGTCGTTATCGGTATTCTCAAGGACAGAATTGCTGAGGACGACTGCAAAAACGGTTTCATCCTTGACGGCTTCCCGAGAACCGTTCCTCAGGCAGAGGCTCTCGAAACTATGGGAGTTCGTATCGACAAGGTGATCGAGATCTCCGTTCCCGACGAGGACATTAAGGCTCGTCTGGGCGGAAGAAGAGTCTGCGAGAGCTGCGGTGCTACCTACCACATTGAGTTCAACCCTCCCAAGGTAGAGGGCAAGTGCGACAAGTGCGGCGGCAACGCTGTTCAGCGTAAGGACGATGCTCCCGAAACTGTTATCGACAGACTTAAAACTTACCACGAAGCAACTGCTCCCCTGGTTGATTTCTACAAGGGCAAGGGCAAGCTCAAGACCGTTTACGGTCAGAGTGAGGTTTCCGAAACCACTAAGCTTGTTCTCGAAGCAGTAAATGCCTGATTTTAAGAAGAAGGCTTAGATATGATAAATATCAAATCAAAAAGCGAGCTTGAAAAGATGCGTATCGCCGGCAAGATAACAGGCGGTGCTCT
Organism: uncultured Ruminococcus sp.; assembly: GCA_964540575.1. Lineage (GTDB taxonomy): Bacteria > Bacillota > Clostridia > Oscillospirales > Ruminococcaceae > UMGS1889. The sequence continues at coordinate 11,322 of CAZINI010000073.1, read as the reverse complement.
TGAGCTTGCAGGCCGTTCGATCAGAGTTGGTATGACTACTAAGGAGCTTGACAGGATCATCCACAACTACATCGTATCCCACGGTGCAAAGCCGTCCTTTCTGGGATACGGCGGCTTCCCCGGGTCGGCGTGTATTTCCATCAATGATGAAGTTATCCACGGCATTCCCGGAAAGCGGAAGATCTGTGAGGGCGATATAGTAAGCGTCGATGTGGGTGCCTATATAAACGGCTACCACGGCGACAGCTGCAAGACCTTCGCTGTCGGACAAATTTCCGATGAGGCGGCACGGCTCATGAAGGTCACCGAGGAAAGCCTTTACAAGGGTATCGAAAAGGCAGTAGTCGGCGGCAGGCTGGGAGATATTTCCCATGCTATCGAGCAGCACGTCGTAACAAACGGAATGGCAGTGGTCAAGAAGTACGTCGGCCACGGCGTCGGCAAGGAGCTTCACGAATCTCCCGAAGTGCCGAATTTCGGCAGGGAGGGACACGGTCCCCGTCTTGTGGCGGGAATGGTCATTGCTATTGAACCGATGGTCAATGCAGTCGGAGAGGGCGTTAAGGTCCTTCCCGATGGCTGGACTGTTTTAACTCAAAGCGGTTCGTTATCCGCTCATTTCGAGCATACGGTGGCGATAACACCCGACGGTCCCGTTCTCCTTACCAAACCCGACTGATAACCCGGAGGGCAGTATGGAGATAAAGACCGGCAGCATAGTAAAGTCCGCTTCGGGTCACGATAAGGGCTTGTACCATGCGGTGATGATGATCGAGGGTGATTTCGCTTTCATTGCGGACGGTAAGCATAGGCATATCGACAAACCCAAAAAAAAGCGAATAAAACACCTGAAACCTACCAATGCTTATGTGGATACGGCAGACTTAACAGATAAAAAACTCAGAAACCTATTGCGGGCATATAACAGCCCGTCAGAACCTCAAGGGGGTACTAAGCTTGTCTAAGGAAGACGTTATTGAGTTAGAGGGTACAGTTCTGGAGGCTCTTCCGAATGCGAATTTTCAGGTTGAGCTTGCAAACGGCCACCAGATTCTTGCCCATGTATCAGGCAAACTCAGAATGAACTACATCAGGATCGTTCCCGGCGATAAGGTCACGGTTGAAATGTCACCCTACGACCTCTCCAAGGGACGCATTACCTGGAGATCAAAGTAATTCGAGCTGCCGCAGTAAAATTACTGAGGAGGTAATCAAAATGAAAGTAAGACCTTCAGTTAAGCCTATTTGCGAAAAGTGCAAGGTCATCAAACGCAAAGGCAAAATTATGATTATCTGCGAAAACCCCAAGCACAAGCAAAGACAGGGCTAATGCCCATCGCTTCGGCGGTTTTTGGGATATACGAATATTGTTTGAATAAGAAACACGGAGGTGCATCAAAAAATGGCACGTATTGCTGGTATTGACCTTCCCAAGAATAAGAGAGTCGAGATCGGTCTCACTTATATCTACGGTATCGGTCGTAATTCTGCTGACCTTATCCTCAAGGAAACAGGCGTTGATCCTTCTACCAGAGTAAAGGATCTTTCCGAAGATGATGTAACTAAGCTGCGTGAATATATCGACAAGCATTTCACCGTTGAGGGCGATCTGAGAAGAGAAACTGCTCTTAACATCAAAAGACTTGTTGAGATCGGCTGCTACAGAGGCGTTCGTCATCGTAAGGGTCTGCCCGTAAGAGGTCAGAGAACCAAGACTAACGCAAGAACCCGCAAGGGTCCCGTTAAGACCATCGCTAACAAGAAGAAGTAAGGAGGGTATGATTTATGGCACAGGTTAAAGGCGGTAAAAAAGCCACAGTTGTCAGAAGACGCAGAGAGCGTAAGAACATTGAAAATGGTGCTGTTCATATCCAGTCCACTTTCAACAACACTATTGTAACTATCACAGATACACAGGGTAATGCTATTTCCTGGGCAAGTGCAGGCGGACTGGGCTTCAGAGGCTCCAAGAAGTCTACTCCTTTCGCAGCTCAGACTGCTGCTGAGGTTGCTGCTAAGGCTGCTATGGAACACGGTCTGAAGTCTGTTGAGGTTTTCGTTAAGGGACCCGGTGCAGGCAGAGAGGCTGCTATCAGAGCACTCCAGCAGGTTGGCCTTGAAGTTAAGCTTATCAAGGACGTTACTCCTATTCCTCACAACGGATGCCGTCCTCCCAAGAGAAGACGTGTCTGATGAAAACACTTGGAGGTGTAATTTAAATGGCAGTAAGTAAAGAACCTATCCTGAAAAGATGCAGGGCTTTAGGTATCAGCCCTATGGTTATGGGTATTTCCAAGGAATCCAACAGAAACCCCGGTGCTAACAGCCGCAAGAAGGTTTCCGAATACGGTATGCAGCTCAAGGAAAAGCAGAAGCTGAAGTTCATCTACGGCGTTCTTGAGAAGCAGTTCTATCACCTCTTCGAGATCGCTTCCAAGATGGAAGGCAAGGCCGGTGATAACCTTATCACTCTGCTGGAATCCAGACTGGACAATGTTGCGTTCAGAATGGGCTTCGCTCTCACAAGAAGAGAAGCTAGACAGCTTGTAACTCACGGTCACTTTAACGTAAACGGTCAGAGAGTGGACATTCCCTCTTACAGAATCAAGCCCGGTGACGTTATCACTCTGAGAGATTCAAGCAAGAGCAGCACAAAATTCAAGGAGATCGCTGAGCAGACAAGCGGCCGTCTTGTTCCCGCATGGCTGGAAGTTAACAAGGATGCTGCTGAGGCTAAGGTAACACGTCTGCCCGCAGTCGAGGATCTTGACTATGAGGTTGAATCTCACCTTATCGTCGAGCTGTACTCCAAGTAACAGAACGGTGCTTTTTAATATTGTACTGTCACCAATGCGAATATGGGAGGGTTTTGTGAATGCTTGAGAAAATTGAAAAGCCGGAAATAGAAACAGTCGACGCTAAGCCTGACGGAACCTATGCAAGGTTCATCGTTGCTCCTCTTGAGCGCGGCTATGGTACAACTCTGGGCAACAGCCTCAGACGAGTACTGCTCTCCTCGCTTCCCGGTGTAGCTGTTACATCTGTTAAGATTGATGGAGTACACCACGAATTATCTACCGTTCCGGGGGTAAAGGAGGACGTTACAGAGATCGTCCTGAACCTCAAGGGACTGACTGCCAAGCTCTACGGCGAAGGCCCCAAGACCATCTATGTAGAGGCAGAGGGCGAATGTACGGTAACAGCAGGCGATATCAAGACCGATTCAGAGGTGGATATCCTTGTTCCCGATATGCACATTGCTACACTTGGCAAGGACGCAAAGCTTTATATGGAGATCACTATCGACAAGGGCAGGGGATATGTTCCCGCTGAAAAGAATAAGCAGCAGCTTAATCTCGGCCTTGATGTGATTGCGGTAGATTCCATCTACACGCCCGTACTGAAAGTAAATTTCCAGGTTGAAGATACAAGACTGGGACAGGTGACCGACTTCGATAAGCTGATACTTGACGTCTGGACAGACGGCACAGTTTCCGCTAAGGAAGCCGTATCACAGGCAGCCAATCTCCTCAACGAGCATCTGAAATTGTTCATCGACCTTTCCGACGAGGCTTCACTGCCCGATATTATGGTGGAAAAGGATGAAAAGGGTAAAGAAAAGATCCTTGAGATGACCATTGAGGAACTTGACTTGTCAGTACGTTCATTTAACTGCCTGAAGCGTGCAGGCATCAACACCGTTGATGACTTGATAAACAAGTCCGAAGAGGAAATGATGAAAGTCAGAAACCTCGGAAAGAAATCATTCGATGAGGTCAAGGAGAAGCTCCAGTCGCTGGGCTTCGACCTCAGTTCCGATGACGAATAAGCAAGTAAGGAGTGAATTTGAATGCCAGGAACAAGAAAGCTGGGAAGAACCAGCGACCATAGAAAGGCTATGCTCAGAGCTATGGTTACTTTTCTTCTCGAAAACGGCAGAATAGAAACAACAGTAACAAGAGCCAAAGAGGTTCGTTCTATGACCGAAAAGATGATCACAACAGCTAAGGTCAACGACCTCCACTCCAAGCGTCAGGTTTTAGCATACGTTACCAAAGAGGACGTTGTTAAGAAGCTTTTTGATGAGATCGCACCTAAGTATGCTGACGTTAAGGGCGGCTATACCAGAGTTATCAAGACAGGTCCCCGTCGTGGCGACGCTGCTGAGATGGCTATTATCGAGCTGGTTTGATTTGAGAAGGGTTGTCCCTTTTTGTAACTGTTAATACTAATTCCTAATCTCCTTATAGACAGAGTCTATAAGGAGAGCCGCCTAAAAGGCGGCAAGTCAAAACCGTCGGTTTTGACGGAATTAGTATTGTACGGCTTTCCTTTGCGGCTTCGCCGCACCCACCGCAAAGCGGTGGGAATCAACCTATAGACCTTGTCTATAGGTTGATTAGGAAATAGTATAAAATAGTTGACCCGTCTGTACGATTTGTACGGACGGGTCATTTTTTATCGGTGTTTTTTTAGTATTCAATTGGGAGCGGGACTTGCAAGCCTTTCGGCATCGGCAAGGCTTATACGTTCGACTGGTCTGCCGTCTGTGCAGCTTTCCAGAATGTTTGTGTCGAACTCGGAAAGCTCGCCGTTTTCATATACAAAACAGTATGCGGAGAACACGGGGACAACTGTTATGTATTTCCCGCCGTACATTGTCAGAGAAGCGGCAAATTGATCGAAATCATTCAGAATATCGGTGTTTCTCGATTCATTCTTTCTCAGTTCCTCCACAAGCGGAGAATTAAAAATTTCCTCCGCAAGTCCTTCGGGAATGGGTTCGGCGGCAACCTCCTTGTACACCTTGTCCACATTGTCCCAGACAACAAGCCAGCAGCCGGGGGCTTGTGCCGCAGATTCCAGCATAGCAATGCCTTCCTGTGTGCCAAGACTGAAAGCGTCGGCGTGCTTTTTAACTGCTTTGCCGCTTTCAACGGCGTATATTTCTGCAAAGTGGGAAATATTATTCACGCCGAAGGAAATTCCCATATGCATAAAACCGTCGTATCTGATAGGCGTAAAATAACCCGCAACGCCGTAACAAAGCAGCTGTGCTTCGCCGGAAGAATTGATAAAGACTCCAAAGTCCCACCTGTAGTCGAGCCAATCGAAGGACGGAATTGTCATTAACAGAAACGCTTCATTCTGTCCGTCCCCGTCAAGATCTTCAACAGCGGCACCTTTGAAAACTATCTTTGCATGACCGTTTTCGTCCACAAGCTCGGAATCAAGCGAAAATCGGCTGACCTCTTTTGTTTCGCCGTTTTCGGTAACGGTGTGGCTGAAAGTGCCGTCGTCGTTCAGGACGGCTGTATTGCAGATGCTTTCGGTGTTCTTCCAAATATCCGACTGACGGACTGCATTTTCGGCAGCTGCAAGCATTTCTGCCGTCCCGCCCTTTAGATAAAATTCATCTTCCGAATTGATAATGATGCTTTCGTCAAATTTCCACCCGCAGAACCGCTTGTCATAGTCGGATATGTCAAGGTCGGTGGCAAAATATTTGCTGAAATCACCGTCAAGTTCTTTCGGCTCGGCAGTGTCCTCATCTTCATCGGAAATAGCTGTTTCCTCTTCGGTGGTGGTTTCCTCGGACGTTGTTTCCTCTGTTGTTGTTTCCGCAGAAGTTTGCTCTGTGGTGGTTTCGGCGGACGTTTCGGAAACGGTCGTCACCTCGGCGGAAGCCGTATCTTCCGCTGTTTCGGCAGGCGTATTTGATGATGAACAGCCCGCCATTATCACGGCGGAGATGACCGCCAAACATTTTGTGAGATTTTTTCTGTTCATTTACTGTACCTCTTTCATATTTTCCAAAGCCTTTTCAAGGTCTATATTTTCAATGCTGTCATCCGGTCCGTTGCAGCCGTCGCAGTTATTTCTTAATGCTATGTCATCGGCGGCACGAAGCTTTCCGTCCTCGTAAACAAAGACCGTTCCGCTGTCCATAATTCCCAGCGTCAGAACGTAATAATTGCTGCCGAAGCGGCGGACGGGAGAGGGCGGAATGTCGTCATCATTTTCAGGGAGAAAATCGGCAGTAATATTATCCGTGTCAAGTGCCCGAAATTCCTCAATGGAAACCTTCTCTCCCGTTATGGAGATATACTGCTGCTTTTGGGTGTCAAAATACATAGTTGAGCCGACGCCCTGCCAGCCGTATGTAGAAAGTAAGCAGCCGAACTTTACAAATCCGCCCCTCATACCATAAAGCTCCTTGGCTTTCCCGCCGCTCACTCCGTACAGGAACGTGTGATCATCAGCTCCGTAGATGCCATATCCGCCGAAGCTGATATGCTTGAATTCGCCATAGTCCAGCAATACCACAGGGTATAAGCCAGTCATATCATCAAGTATTGTCATTTCGCCGTTTTTATCCGAAAAGATAAGAAAGCTTCTTTCCGTTGAAATGCTATCGTTATATGTCATAGGCATATTCACCAGCAGGAAAGCTTCTTCGCTGCCGTCACCGTCGAAATCCTCCTGCCAGCCGTTCAGAAACAGCGGCGTTATCTCGACATTATCGACATATTTTACAAGGTCGGTGTCGCATTCGTAAAGGGCGATTTTTTCCTGAGATTTCGCATAATAATCGCTGTTTTTCAGAAATTTGACCGCCTTTTCCTGCATATCCTCGGGAATTTCGCTTGCGGGATAGTCCTCGATAAGCTTGTAGTCGAAGAACTCACTGTCCATATCGGACGGTGCTTCTGCTTCGGTTTCGGCTGTGGTTTCTTCCGTTGTGGTTTCCACGGATGTGGTTTCTTCTGTGGTCGTTTCCTCCGTTGTTGTTTCTTCGGCAGTGGTTTCTTCCGCTGTGGTTTCGGCGGACGTTTCGGAAACGGTCGTTACCTCGGCGGAAGCCGTATCTTCCGCTGTTTCGGCAGGCGTATTTGACGATGAACAGCCCGCCATTATTACGGCGGAGATGACCGCCAAGCATTTTGCAAGTGTTTTTTTGTTCATTTATATTCCCCCAAATAATTTATTGCAATAACATTATATCACATTAATATTGCATTTGAAAGAAATTTTTGAATACAGTTTGGCTACAAAATGTTTACAATGAGTTAAGGCTAAAAATACCGTCTGCACTATTAAAAATGATATTAAAAATTTGACCAATTATTGACAATACTGAAAATATATGGTATAATAATAACAATTTTAAGCAAAAGGAGCGGAGAGTATGCGGACGGACGGCGGACATAACAAGAGGACATTGGATAAAATAGTCCGTGCCACATTTAACGATATAGCGGGCATATTCTCGCTGAAAAAGCATTTCCCCGAGCTTGGCAGAAAGGATATGCACAGAATATCGGAATCCTTTGCCGATGAAAATTTCAGGCGGCTCCCCGCAATGGCGGCTCTGGGGCTTATATTCTCCATTGTCTTTATCATAAGCGATGTCAATGCGGATTTTTACCGCCAAAATTTTCCCGTTTCCATTCTGAATATGATATTCGAGGGGCTTTACTTCTCTGCGGGTCTTGCGGCGGTGGTTGTCTGCGGTATGGTCGGTGTATCGGGAGAAAGGGTATCCGCAAAGTTCAAGATAATATTTCACGAGATATTCTATGTCTGTGCATCTTTGGCAAGCGGGCTGGGATATGTTTCCGAAAGCCTGAGAGGTCAGCGGAGCATCGTCCCACTGTTCTTTATCATATACTTCGGGACGATAGTCACAATGCCGCTGGAGCTGTTCTTTTTCTGCTATGCCGTCGTATTCCTCCCCGCACTCATTACTCAGGCTCTGACGGGAATGCTTGAGGCGGCGGAGGTGCTGACCGCTTTGGGCAGCGGTATGTTCTTTTTCTTCAACCGTACGCTTTACCTGCGTTTCCGCATAACTCAGCAGGAGCTTGAAAGGGCTAATCTCGAGCTTACGGAGATAACTATCACCGACCCGCTGACAAAGGCGGGAAACCGCACAAGGCTGTACCGCATTTTTGAACGCTGCAAAGGCGAATGGCTTGAAAAAAAGCTTGAGATCTGCCTCGTTATGTGCGATATTGATAATTTTAAGAATTATAACGACACCTATTCCCATCTTAAAGGGGACGAATGCCTGATACAGGTCACAGATGCTATAATGAAAAGCTTTCCCACGGACGGAACGTTCGGCGAGCTTATACGCTTCGGCGGCGAGGAATTTCTTATCGTTCTGGCGGGACGGGAGCTTCGGGACAAGCTTGACGGTATGTATGAACGAATGTCTGGCAATATAGAAGCACTGCATCTGCCGTCGGGCAAGGGTGCCGTACACGAATATGTCACTGTAAGCTTCGGTGCCGATATTTCACGCTTTGACGAGCAATTTTTTCTGGAAGAAAGGATACGCAGTGCCGATTCACAGCTTTACATATCCAAAAACAGCGGACGGAACAGACTGACGGTAACCCCTTCCTGAACGGAAGATCGGTCAGCGGCGGAAAGCTCGGATATTATTCTGCCGAGCCGCCGCTTTGAACCGATTTTTTGCGGATAGTCCAAAAAAATTGAAAAATCCCCTTGACAAGGGGAAAAATATGTGATATAATTGTAGTACCTCTTTGAGAGGTCTATTTTTTTGTGCAAATTTGCGGAATAGACCGACGCCCCGAACGGAGTTGTTTTTCCCGTCGGCGGCAGGAGGGAGGCAAAATCGAAGCTGTTCATTATGAACAATATCGTCAGGAGGTGCCGATATGAGAGTAAAAATCACTTTGGCTTGCACAGAATGCAAGCAGCGTAACTACAATACCAAGAAGAACAAGAAGAACGACCCCGACAGACTTGAGATGAATAAGTACTGCAAGTTCTGCAAGAAGCATACTCTTCACAAGGAAACTAAGTAAGCGAAAGGTGGTCGTCTGTTTTGGCTGATAAAAAACCATCCGCTTCCAAGAAGAAATCCATCCTTGCCGAGGCCGAGGCAAAGGCTGAGAAAATTGTCAAGGATAAGGAAAAAGCAAAAAAATCCGCAAAAAACGGCAAGTCCGCAAAGAAACAGAACGGATTCGTTAAGTATTTCAAGGATCTTAAAAGCGAATTCAAAAAGGTCGTTTGGCCTTCAAGGCAGAAGGTTCTCAACAACACAGGCGTTGTGCTGGTGTTTATGACCGTTTCCGCACTGTTTATCTGGGGAATTGATTCGGGACTTTCGGCACTTCTGAAGCTTGCTCTCGGTGCTTAAGTTCCGCAAGACATACCGGAAGGAGAGAATTTAATGTCCGAATCAGCTAAGTGGTACGTTATCCATACCTACTCGGGATATGAAAACAAGGTAGCTCAGACTATTATGAAGGTCGTTGAAAACCGTAAGCTGCACGACCTTATCATTGATATAAAAGTGCCGACGGAAAAAGCTATCGAGATCACCGAGAATAATAAGCAGAAGGAAGTCGAGAGGAAGATACTCCCCGGCTATGTGCTTGTTAAGATGGTTCTGACCGATGATTCCTGGTATGTTGTCAGAAATACAAGGGGCGTTACGGGATTTGTAGGCCCCGGATCGAAGCCTGTTCCTCTTACCGATAAGGAAGTCAACGCTATGGGTCTTGAAAATGAGGATAGTGCTCCTTCCGAAGCAGCTATCGAGCTGAACTTCAAGGAGGGCGACCGTGTTAAGATCACAGGCGGTGCTATGGAGGGCTTCACAGGCATTGTTAAGTCCATTAATCTTGAGGAAAACACGGTGGATGTTTCCGTTTCCATGTTCGGACGTGAAACTCCCGCTGCTGTGAATATCTCACAGGTCACTCCCGATGAGGATTGACACAAATTTGTACGATGCATAAGCTGGTTTCAGCTAATTTTATTGGAGGTGCAAAATTATGGCACAGAAAGTTGTAGGCTTGATTAAGCTTCAGATCGCCGCAGGTAAGGCTACACCTGCTCCCCCTGTTGGTCCTGCTCTGGGTCAGCACGGCGTTAACATTATGTCCTTTACTAAGGAATTCAACGAGAGAACCAAGAACGACATCGGTATGATCATTCCCGTTGTTATCACAGTATATGCCGACCGTTCCTTTACATTTATCACTAAGACTCCTCCGGCAGCTGTTCTTATCAAGAAAGAGCTGGGTCTTGAGTCCGCTTCGGGCGTTCCCAACAAGACTAAGGTTGGTAAGCTCACTAAGGCACAGGTTGAGAAGATCGCTCAGATCAAGATGCCCGACCTGAACGCTGCTTCCCTTGAAAGTGCTATGAGTATGATCGCAGGTACTGCTCGTTCCATGGGCGTTGAGGTTGAGGCTTGATCTTAGCCGAAACTCGCAGTGGGAGGAAATTTCCGTTATTTTACCACATTTGAGGAGGATATATAAATGAAACACGGTAAGAAATATGTAGACAGTGCTAAGCTGGTTGACAGAAGCAAGGCTTACGAGGCTGCTGAGGCTCTCGACCTGGCTTGCAAGACAGCTAAGGCTAAGTTCGATGAAACAATAGAGATCCATGTTCGTCTGGGCGTTGACTCCCGTCACGCTGACCAGCAGGTTAGAGGTGCAGTTGTACTTCCCAACGGTACAGGTAAGAATGTAAAGGTTCTCGTATTCTGTAAGGAAGATAAGGCTGAGGCTGCTAAGGCTGCAGGTGCAGATTACGTTGGTGCTGAGGATATGGTTGAGAAGATCACCAAGGAAAACTGGATGGACTTCGACGTTGTAATCGCTTCTCCCGATATGATGGGTCTGGTTGGACGTCTTGGTAAGGTCCTCGGTCCCCGTGGTCTGATGCCTAACCCTAAGGCAGGTACTGTATCTCCCGACGTTGCTAAGGCTGTAACAGAGGCTAAGGCAGGTAAGATCGAGTACCGTCTGGACAAATCCAACATCATTCACTGCCCCATCGGCAAGGCTTCCTTCGGTGCTGCTAAGCTCGAAGAGAACTTCAATGCTCTTATGGAAGCTATCGTTAAGGCTAAGCCTGCTGCTGCAAAGGGTGCATACCTCAAGTCCTGCACAGTTGCTTCTACTATGGGTGTAGGTATCTCCGTTTCCACAGCTAAGTTTGGTGTTTGATTTTAGTTAAACGCTATATATGAGATTTTACGGTTCCGTCGGTTTCGGCGGAACCGTTTCTTTTTTAGTGTGAAAAGTGGAAAGTGAAAAGTGGAGTTTTTGAAAATATCGAATTATCGCAGTGGACAGGTTTCTGCCCCGCAGTACCCGCAGGTGGTTACAGTTTGCGATAATTCAACTCAACACTCATCACTTAAAATTCCACTCTCCACTTTTCATATTCCACATTCAACTCAACACTCAACTCTCAACACTCATCACTTATAGCAAACGACATAAATAAATCTACATTGACATAATATATGGAATGTGATAT
>CAZINI010000072.1:0-12544 GCA_964540575.1 uncultured Ruminococcus sp. | reverse complement strand
GGACTGCCATGGGTGGTTCAACTCTGCTAAGGTGTTTGGATAATTTTGTGGATTGTTATAATTCATTTTTAAGGGCATTCAGCCTTTGGACAGGCATGAGCGTAAGTGAGTACAGAAAACATTCGGAATAAAAAGCTTCGGGTGCCATCAATTTGCAATGGCACCCGTTTTTATTGCTTTGGGATCGTAACCTTAAATGTGGTTTCATTATCATCGGAAAATACTTCGATAAAGCCTCCGTGAAGCTCAGTTATCTTTTTTGCAACAGCAAGTCCCAGACCGTTTCCCTGCGTTGCGTGTGAGGTGTCTGCCTGATAGAATTTATCAAAAATATGTGAGCGTGACGATTCGGGTATTTTCTCTCCGTGATTTGTGAACATAAACGTCAGACAGCTTTCCGATTCCTTTATGCTTATCTCTATAATATCATTTTCGGGCGAGAATTTTACGGCATTATCGGTCAGATTTATCCATACCTGCTTTAACAATTCCTCATTTGCAGTCAGAAAATATTCACCGCAGTCAAACGCCACAGTAATATTTTTGTCCGACCATTTTTTATCAAGCAGTGCAATTACCTGACGTATCTGTTCGCTGACATTATATCTTGACAGACCTGTCAGGATATTCTGCTGCTCTATCTTGGACAGATTCAGAATGTTAGTGGCAAGAGAGGTAAGCCGTGAGGATTCGTCTATGATTATATGAATATACTCCTCACGTTCCTCATCGGTCAGGTCACTCAGCTCCAGCATTTCCGCAAAGCCTTGAATAGACGCTATGGGAGTCTTGAATTCGTGGGAAAAGTTATTGATAAAATCATTGCGGAGCATTTCCACGCTTCCTATCTCCGCAGCCATATGATTGAATTTTTGGCTGAGCCGTTTAAGCTCCTCGGGACCTTTAAGATTTATTCGTGCACTGTAATCTCCGTCTGCGATGCGGTCGGTTGCGTCCATCAGCTCCCTGAGCGGTGCAAGGGGAAATCGGCTGAATACCACCGAAAGAGCTGTGCCGACCAGCAGACTTACAAGGGCAAAAAGAAAAAGAACGATAGGTGCAGGACGTTCAACATTAATAATGCCAAAACGATATAGCAGAAACGCTCCGAGAAATACAATAAGCATTGCACAGAACATAAAAATGAATACGACAGCTGTAAACACAATTGACAGCTGCTGTTTATGCAGGCACTTCTTCAGCTTATTTATGATGGATCACCGCCTTATAGCCTATTCCCCGAATAGCCATTATCTCAAACTCATGCCAATCCCCGAACCTTTTCCGCAGACGATTGATATGGGTGTTTACCGTGGTATCTATGGTATTGGATTCCATTCCCCAAATCTCGTCCATAAGCTGCAGTCGTGTAAATATCTTATCGGGATAGGATAAAAGCTTATAAAGAAGATAAAACTCCTTTTTCGGAAGCGTCTGAGATTCGCCGTCTTTTGTGACCGTAAGAGAGTCATAATCCAGCGTGATATTCCCGATATGCAGCTTGCGTTCATTGGCTATCTGAGAACGGCGGAGCAGTGCCTTTATACGCAGCAGCAATTCTTCCTTATTTACAGGCTTTACCATATAGTCATCCGTACCCACGAGAAAGCCTTTGCATTTTTCTTCGGGGAGCTGTTTTGCTGTTACCATTAAGATAGGAACCATATTTCCGCAGCTTCTGAGCTGTTCGGTAAATTCATATCCGTCCATTTTCGGCATCATCACGTCCAGCACGATCAGGTCAATATGCTGCTTGTCCATAACATCAAGAGCCTCTATGCCGTTTCCCGCAGTATAAACCTCATAGCCTGCGTGCTTGAGAATTGCTTTCATCAGACGGGAAGCACTTTTATCGTCCTCCGCAACGAGAATATGAAACATACTCAACACCTCTACATGCAAAATTTTTCCCATCTTAATTTTATACCATAAAAATCAACTGAAAATAAACTTTTCCTGATTTTTTTAATAATCTGCCGTTATGTTTATTTTCAGTTGATAAATCTGATGTAGAATATGCTCTGTAAATTCTTAGAGTTAGGAGAATAGAAATGCTGGAGCTTAAAAATCTGAAAAAGGATTATCCTGCAGGCGATGATACAGTTCATGCACTTAAAGGAATAGATCTGCAATTCCGCAAAAGCGAATTTGTATCCATATTAGGTCCTTCGGGCTGCGGTAAGACCACAATGCTGAATATTATTGGCGGTCTTGACAAATATACCGACGGTGACCTTATACTATTTCCTAATCAACCTATAGACAAGGTCTATAGGTTGATTCCCACCGCTTTGCGGTGGGTGCGGCGAAGCCGCAAAGGAAAGCCGTACAATACTAATTCCGTCAAAACCGACGGTTTTGACTTGCCGCCTTTTAGGCGGCTCTCCTTATAGACTCTGTCTATAAGGAGATTAGGAATTAGTATTATCATCAACGGAAGAACAACCAAGGATTTCAAGGGCAGGGATTGGGACACATACCGCAATCATTCCATAGGCTTTGTGTTCCAGAGCTACAATCTTATCCCTCATCAGACGGTGCTGCAGAATGTGGAATTAGCCCTCAGTCTGTCGGGAGTTGACAAGACGGAACGCAGGAAACGTGCCAAGGAAGCATTGGAAAAGGTGGGACTTGGTTCACAGCTCAAAAAGCGTCCCGGTGAAATGTCGGGCGGTCAGATGCAGCGTGTAGCCATCGCCCGTGCAATTGTAAACGACCCCGATATTATCCTTGCAGATGAGCCGACGGGTGCACTTGATACGGAAACGAGCATTCAGGTCATGGAGATACTCAAGGAAATTTCCAAGGACAGGCTTGTCATTATGGTTACGCATAATCCCGAACTTGCGGAGAAATATTCCACAAGGATAATCCGTGTCCTTGACGGACTGATAACCGACGATTCCAAGCCGCTTACGGAGGAGGAAATAAACGCCGAGTGCGAATTGGAAAAGAGCAATGCGGAGAATAATAAAAAAGGCAAAAAGCCCTGAATGTCCTTTTCAACTTCCTTCGGACTTTCGCTGAATAATCTTTTGACCAAGAAAAGGCGTACCGCTCTGACCTCCTTTGCAGGCAGTATCGGCATTATCGGAATAGCCCTTATAACAGCGGTATCTCAGGGAATGACGACCTATATCAATACCATGCAGGAGGACACGCTTTCCTCATATCCCATAACTATCGAAGAATCCGATACCGACCTGGGTACGCTGATGGAGAGCTTTATGGGCACCGACTCATCGGGCAGCGACCACGATAACAACGCCGTTTATTCCGACGCAAAGCTGTACGATATGCTCAATGCCCTCAACAATGCGGAAACTATCGAAAACGATCTGGAGTCGTTCAAAAAGTATATCGAAACGGAACGTGCGGCGGATGAAACTCCTCTGCATGAGGCAATAAGCGGAATACAATATACATACGACCTCAATTTGCCCGTATATACGGAAAATGTGGACGGAAACATCATTCATTCCGACAGGCAGGAGCTTATGCAGTATATTATAAGAAAATATATGGGCGTTGATATGTCCATAGTAAACAATGCTTCGGGCGGTTCTTCCGTTATGTCCATGTTTTCGGGAGGCGGCTCGCCAAAGCTGTGGCAGGAAATGCTCCCCGGCGATAACGGCAAGCTGATAAGCCCGCTTCTCGAAAAGCAGTATGATGTTGTTTACGGCTCGTGGCCTACGGAATATAACGAAATAGTGCTTGTCCTCGATGAAAATAACGAGCTGAACGATATGAGCCTGTATGCTCTGGGACTTATTTCCGAGGACGACATTGCCGATATTGTCGATGCGGTGATGAACGGTGCAGAGCTTGAAAACAACAGCAAAAAATGGACCTATGAGGAAATATGCAGTATGGAATTCCGCACTGTTTTGAACTCCGACTGCTATGTGCTTGACGAAAAGACCGGACTGTACACCGACCTGAGAGAAACAGAAACAGGTCTGCGTTATCTGTATGACAATGCGGCTCCGTTAAAGGTCTCGGGCATTATCAGACCCAACGAAGATGCGGTTTCCACAATGCTTTCCGGTTCCATCGCATACACAAGCAAGCTTACGGAATATATTATCAATGAGTCCAAGGAGTCGGATGCTGTAAATGCTCAGCTTGAGGAACCCGGCATTGATATTTTTACGGGACTGCCCTTCAAGGAAAGCACGGGTGATTTGTCCGACAGCGAAAAAGAGAGCGAATTCAGGGCATATATTGCGGATATGAGCGAGAAAAGCAAGGCGGACGCTTATGTTAAGATAATGAGTATCCCCACCGAGGAGCAGCTTTCCGCAGCGGTTTCGCAGACAATGGCTTCCGTGACAGCCGACGCTATGAAGGCACAAATAGCACAGGCAATGATGCAGCAGACAAGTATGAGCGAAGCTGACATAACCGCATATCTTGACGGAATGAGCGAGGAAGAACTGAACGGACTTGTAACGAAAATGGTCACAGAGCAGGTCAAGGCACAGTTCGCCGAGCAGGCACAGCAGCAGCTGAACGGTATGAGCTCATCTCAGCTTGCCGCCGCACTTGATATGGCAATGAGTAGTTATTCAACAGAGCAGTGTGCAGAATATTATGATGTTATTTTGGAATTTTCAGATTCGGAATATGAAACAAATCTGAAAAAGCTGGGTCGCTTAGACCTTGAAAAGCCTGCTTCTATAAACATTTACGCCTCTTCCTTTGAAAACAAGGACGTTATCGAGGACGCAATTTCCGCTTACAATGAAAATGTTGACGAACTGCAGAAGATAAAATATACGGATTATGTGGGACTGATGATGTCCTCTGTTACCTCCATAATAAACGCCGTGACCTATGTGCTTATCGCATTTGTGGCAGTTTCGCTGATCGTGTCCTCCATTATGATAGGCGTCATCACGCTTATTTCGGTGCAGGAGAGAACGAAGGAAATCGGTATTCTCCGTGCTATCGGTGCATCAAAGAAGAATGTTTCGGGTATGTTCAATGCGGAAACCATAATCATCGGATTTATTTCGGGTATGCTTGGCGTACTTATCACCTATCTGCTGTGTATCCCGATAAATATGATACTGCAAAGTCTTACGGGAATAAGCAGTCTGAGTGCTCAGCTGCCCGTACCCGCAGCGGTAATTCTGGTGGTCATCAGCACAGGACTTACATTGTTTGCGGGAATTATCCCGTCAAGAAGTGCGGCTAAGAAAGACCCTGTTGTTGCACTCAGAACAGAATAACCATAAGCATTTTAGGGGCTGTCGCTGCTATTCAGAAACAGTCCCTTTAACTTGGAATTCAAAGGAGAAAAAATATATGATAAAACTATTCAGGCACCTGGATATAAGGGAACGGCTGATGGTGTTCTGCGGCGTTTTGTTTGTCATTGTACAAGTGTGGCTGGAGCTTAAAATGCCAGAGTATATGTCGGAAATAACCGTTCTGATAGAAATGCCAGGGTCGGAAATGTCCGAGATACTGAAAAACGGCGGATATATGCTTGCCTGTGCCGTGGGCAGCATGGTCGCCACAATAGCTACGGGATATTTTGCGGCAATTGTGTCCGCTTCATTGTCGCTGAAGCTTCGCAGCAAACTCTTTCGCAAGGTAATGAGTTTCAATGAGGAGGAAATGGCACATTTCTCCACAGCAAGCCTTATCACAAGAACATCCAATGATATTACGCAGGTGCAGATGCTGGTGGCAATGGGTCTGCAAATAATCACAAAAACGCCGGTAATGCTTGTATGGGGAATACTCAAAATAATGGGCAAGCAGTGGCAGTGGTCTGCTGCAACTGCGGCGGCGGTATTGCTCATAATCCTTGTAATTATGCTTGCTGTATTTCTTGCACTTCCGAAATTCAAGATAATACAGCAGCTGACAGACGATCTCAATCGTGTAACAAGGGAAAATCTCACAGGCATTCGTGTGATACGTGCGTATAATGCAGAGGAATATCAGCAGAAAAAATTTGACGGTGCAAATTCCGCTCTGACAGAATGCAATCTCTTTGCAAACCGCATTACCGCTCTGCTTATGCCGACCATGACTTTTATCACATCTGCCATAAGCCTTGCGATCTATTGGATAGGAGCATATCTTCTGGACGCTGCCGAAATGACGGAGCAGCTGACTATTTTCTCGGATATGGTGGTATTCTCCCAGTATGCAATGCAGGTAATTCTGGCTTTCGCTATGCTGACGGTACTTTTTGTTATGCTGCCGAGAGTTATGGTAAGCGTATACCGTATCAACGAGGTGCTTGATACGCAGGTAAAGATAAAGGACGGTACAAGATCCGCACAGGAGAACGGTGAAAAAGGCAGAATAGAATTTCGCAATGTGTCCTTTGCTTATCCCGGCGGAGGTGGAGATACTCTCCATAACATCAGCTTTACGGCAAATCAGGGCGAAACAGTTGCTTTTATCGGAGCAACGGGCAGCGGAAAATCAACTCTTATAAATCTGATACCTCGTTTTTACGACGCAGGTTCGGGTGAGATATTTGTTGACGGCGTTAATATCAAAGATTACACGTTATCCGCCCTGCGTGAAAAGATAGGCTATGTGTCACAGAAAGCGGTCTTGTTTGCGGGAAGCGTTGCTTCAAATATAGCATTCGGACAGGAAAATATTTCGGACGAAAAGTTGAGTTCTGCCGTTTCGGTTTCACAAAGCGAGGAATTTGTAAAGGCAATGCAGGGTGAATTTGATGCAGAAATTGCTCAGGGCGGAAGCAATCTTTCCGGCGGACAGCGGCAAAGATTGTCAATTGCACGAGCAGTTTACAAGGAACCTGAAATTTACATTTTTGACGACTCATTTTCCGCTCTGGATTACAAGACAGACCGTATTCTCAGGGGAAAACTGGCTGAACGGTCAAAGGGAGCAACAAAGCTTATCGTTGCTCAGAGGATAGGTACTATCCGCCGTGCCGACCGAATCATCGTGCTGGAGGACGGTCAGATCGTCGGAAACGGCACTCACGATGAGCTGTTGAAAAACTGTCCGACCTATCGTGATATTGCATACTCTCAGCTTTCGGAGGAGGAACTGTGCAATGAATAAGAAAATAAACCCCTTAAAGGAGCTTCTTCTGTATTGCCGAAAATATGCCGTTATGCTGACCGCTGCTATTATACTTGGTGCAGCCTGTGCGGTGTTCAACGTAATAGGGCCTAACAAGATAGCCGATATGGTCGACCTTATCGAGCAGGGGCTCAGGGGCGGCTTTGATCTGAAGGCCATAGGCAGTATAGGAATTTTTCTGGCAGTACTGTACGGTCTTGGCTGGGTGTTCGGATATATCCAGCAATTTATTCTGACAACAGTGACACAGAGAATGACTCAGTCGTTAAGGACTGATATTTCCGAAAAGATAAATCGTATGCCCCTTAGATATTTCGACTCGACAAGCTTCGGAGATATTCTTTCCCGTGTTACCAATGATGCGGATACTATCGGTCAGATGCTGAGCAGCAGCGTTGGTACTTTTGTGTCATCGGTAACTTTGCTTGCGGGTACGCTGATAATGATGTTTGTCACCAATGTTCAGATGGCTGCGGGAGCAATTATTTCATCGCTTATGGGCTTTGCCCTGCTGATACTTCTTGTGGGAAAATCCCAGAAATATTTTCTTGAACAGCAGATCTCTCTCGGAAAAATGGACGGCTATATCGAGGAAATGTTCTCAGGTCAGCAGATAGTTCGTGCTTACAATGCCGAGGAAAAGGCTGAGCGTGATTTTGACGAAATAAACGGCACGCTTTACGGAAGTGCATGGAAATCCCGATTTTTGTCGGGGCTTATGATGCCTATTATGAGCTTTGTGGGAAATCTCGGATATGTGGCAGTATGTGTGCTTGGAGCGATACTTACGGCTGACGGCACCATCAGCTTCAGCGTTATCGTTTCATTTATGATATATATCCGTCTGTTCACAC
Source organism: uncultured Ruminococcus sp. (assembly GCA_964540575.1). Classification (GTDB taxonomy): domain Bacteria; phylum Bacillota; class Clostridia; order Oscillospirales; family Ruminococcaceae; genus UMGS1889. The sequence continues at coordinate 4,601 of CAZINI010000072.1, read as the reverse complement.
AGCCGCTGTCGCAGATTGCTCAGGTGCTTGCAAGCATACAGCCTGCTATTGCCGCCAGTTCCCGTGTTTTTGAATTTTTGAATGAAGAAGAACTTGATGACGAGAGCGAAAAGACCAAATGCCTTTCCTCAGTACAGGGCAACGTGGAATTTGAGCATATAAATTTCGGGTATCTGCCCGAAAAGCACGTTATACATGATTTTTCCGCAGATATCAAGGCAGGACAGAAAATTGCGATCGTAGGGCACACGGGTGCGGGCAAGACAACTATCGTAAATCTGCTTATGCGTTTTTATGAAACCGACGGCGGCAGTATCCGCATCGACGGTATCCCCATAAGCGAGATGAAACGTGAGAATATCCGCAGTTTGTTCTGTATGGTTTTGCAGGACACATGGATATTTGAAGGAACTCTGCGTGAAAATCTGGTTTACTGCAGTCCCGATGTTTCGGATGAAAAGCTTGACGAGGTATGCCGTGCGGTGGGCTTGTCCCATTTTGTCAAAACTCTTCCGGGGGGCTATGATACAGTGCTTAATGAACAGAGCAGCCTTTCTGCGGGACAGAAGCAGCTCGTCACCATAGCCCGTGCAATGATAAAGGATTCTCCCCTTCTTATCCTGGACGAGGCAACAAGCTCGGTTGATACCAAAACGGAAATGACCGTTCAAAATGCTATGGATATTCTTATGGAAGGACGAACAAGCTTCATTATCGCACACCGCCTTTCAACCATAAAGAATGCCGACCTTATCCTTGTAATGAAGGACGGCGATATCGTTGAAAGAGGCAGCCATAAGGAACTGATAATGCAGAACGGAGTTTATGCGGAGCTGTATAACAGTCAGTTTGAAAAGGTGTGCTGACTCCGATTATTAAACCCAAGCGACAGAATAACAGCTTCGAATGTCATTGGTCAATGGCATTCGGAGCTGTTTGATTCTGATAATAGCAAGACATATTACTGACACGATATTAGGCACCGATCCGTTTCCACATCCGACAAGCACTGTAGCCACCAGAACAGTAAAGATTTTCAAAATAAGCATTTGTTTCATAAAATCATTTCTCCTTATACTAAACACCATTTAAATCACGGAGAAGAAATCGGCGTAAAAAGCGTAAACTGTTGAAAAGAGTTTTGCGTATATGGTTTTTTACGCCGAGAGATTCCCGTGATTAATGGGTGTTTAGTATTAGTTTCGTTTGTGGAATTCAGTTCGTCAATACTTTTCTGAATGTTATTGATGCAATTAGCTCATTAAATACAATCTTCCTTAGGCTGATGCAGAAATTCGAGATGCCATGAGTATCAGTGATTAACCAAAAAGTGGCTGTTGCAGCGAACGCTGCAGCAGTCCTTTTCGCTATAGCTTACGAGGTCACAAAGGCTATTGCAGATTTCAAAAGCGGCAACGAGGAAAAGCCTGACGATAACAGCACGGACGAGCATTCGCAAGACAGTTCTTAAAATGTAAACGGCAGGGTTTCCCAAGGGGCGACCCCTTTGTTAATTCGTTCGGTAAATAGCAAAATGAGAAAAGTTTGTCGCTCGGTACCGTTAAATTAATTTTATCGGTGCTTTACTAATGGGAGACCCTGTCGTTTTATCTGAAACAAAAATCAAATGAGATGGAACAATGGCAAAGATAGTAGTCAACACAGAAAACCTGTCCTATTCCGAATGGTTGGAATACCGAAAAACAGGAATAGGCGGTTCCGACGCTTCTGTGGTCTGCGGCATCAACAAGTATAAGTCACCCGTTGAGCTGTGGATGGAAAAGACTGGTCAACTGCCCTATCAGGAAGCGGGTGAAGCTGCATATTGGGGTACTCAGCTTGAACCTATGGTAAGAACTGAGTTTACCAAGCGTACAGGAATTGAGGTAATGAGTACGCACTAAATTACAGCACACATTTCTATGAAATGTTTTACACTGTTCTTTATATAATGTCGTTTTTTGCAATGCAAGCTATGTACCTACAAAAGATTTCTTGTTGATAAAGTCTCTCTATTACTCCTTCACCATTCTTTGGGGTAAGATTTGCAAATTACACCATAACATATGAGTGTCGAGCCCGGCGTATTTTTAGGTAAGCCATTTTTCGTCAATAAAGGTACATACATCGGACTGTCGCTTGGAAGTGACGGGCACATTATTGTCGTCGGCGGCACCGGAAGAGGCAAAACAACGTGCGTAGTCATGCCTACAATGAAAACCTGGACTTCACCTATGATCGTTACGGACATCAAGGGTGAACTGTCCGCTCACTATGATGCACTTTATCAGGAATGGCTTGTCGACCGCCCGTATCTGGTTTTTGACCCGATGAGTGACGAAGGACCCGGTTATGACCCGTTCTGGTGGGTCAATAAGGACGACCCGAACAATCCGGTCAACAATATGCGGGAAATCACATATGCCATGATCCCCGATGGAGCGAATGTAAACGACAAATACTGGTATGATTGCGAGCGGGGAGTCCTATTAGCAGCCCTAAAGGAAATTGACAAGAAGATCGCTGCAAAAGAGCGAGAAGTCAAGGCTGCTGCCAGAGCCAAAAGTGATAGTGTACGAAAAACCAACAACAAGAGATGCTATGCAATCGGCGAGCTGGCAGTCCGTTTTTTCCCCGAGCTGATGAAGCTTGAACCGGGGAAAAATATGAAGGAGACCGCAAAAAACTTTCAGCCCTTAGAGGCACTTATGTCAGCTTTGGCAGCAAATCGTGAACCCGTAGACAGGATCGCTGAACAGGTTCATTACAATGAGCTTTTGGCAGAGGTAAATGCTTATAAAGAGGAATGTCCATTTATACATTCCGGTGATTCCGCCGAGGAAATTTCAAAAAATCACAAAAAGGAGGACGGAAATGGCTAATTATTTTTTGAGAGTAAATGATATTTTCAGACGGAACCATTCGATTACAAATCTCATCAGCTACATAAGCGGAACACGGCTGTATGACTATTATCTTGGCAAACTATTTAACAACAGCAAAAGGTCGGACGTTTTATATTTGAACATTTTCCTGCCGCCCGGTGCTCCTGTGGAGCTTACGGATATTCAGACATATTGCAAGGAAATAGATAAAGCTGAAAAACGTTATGATGCACGGACTGCCAAGGAATTTATCGGCTCTCTTCCAAACGAATTGCCTTTTGACGAATGCAAAAGAATCGTTGAGGAGTTCATAGACATCAATTTCACGTCTTGCGGTCTTAGTGCAATAGCAGCTATCCATGAGGGTGCCAATAAAAAGGATCTGTCAAGGAACAATCCTCATGTTCATATCTTTGTGTCCACTCGAACGGTTAATTCGAATGGCTTCAACAAAAAGAAGTACCGTGAGATCAACAAGCGTGATTATATTTTCAAATGGCGTGAAAGCTGGGCTGATGTTCAAAACAGAGCCTACGAGTGCAATGGGCTGGACATTCGTGTCAGTCATGAACGGCTTAAAGCTCAGGGTATTGACAGAGAACCTACAAACTATCTTTCCGTAATTGACTGGCATAGAGAGAAACGGGGTCAAAGAACCGAAGCAGGTGATTTAAGACGTGAGATCTTAAAGAGAAACAAAGCTCGCTCCCGTCAGCTAAAGCCGGAGCGAAAGCGTCAATATTGCAGATCCTGCTGACTGCCTAATCAGTTCGGTTAAGGAGGTGGTGCCCAGCGAATCGTATGTCAAAGAAAAGAAATTATATATCATTACTGTAATGAACATAACGCCTTAACATTTGACCGCCCACGGGCAGAAAGGAAACGATGTACCGACAGAACAAGTGAATATTTAAACGAAATGCTTCTCATACTACTTCGTAAAGGGAGGTGTCGCCATGAGAGCGGAGATAAACCACGACAAAAAGCTTATTCTGGCTGGCAAACCACAGATGAAATCGGTCAGCCTATCCCGGAGGAGCTGGAGTGCAAAATTGCCCCGCTCCGACACCAAAAGTACAAGCTGATAATCCTAAAATCCGGTTTGAGGATTTGTTTGAAACGACCTTGTACCTATTGAAGTCCAACCGAATGAAGGCAGCACAGCAGGAGGTGAAAGCAGAACGGAGTGCCATAAACGGCACTCCGGCGTGAAATAAGGGCAGCCCACAGCGGACTGCCCTTATTTTTTATTGCTTATGTGTTTTCACGGATAATCTTTTCCGTTTCTTCAATGGAAAGATGGGCAATATTTGCAATGGTAGGAATCGGAATATTGTTTTTGAGCATTTCTGTTATTACCCTTACTTTTTCTCTGAACTCACCTATTTCAATGCCTTCCGCTCTGCCTTCCGCTCTACCTTCTGCTCTACCTTCTGCTCTACCTTCTGCTCTACCTTCTGCTCTGCCCCTATTAATATATAACGAACTAATATTACACATATCATCGACCTTTAAAAAATGGGCTTATGTGTTTTCACGGATGATCTTTTCCGTTTCTTCAATGGAAAGATGGGCAATATTTGCAATGGTAGGAATCGGAATATTGTTTTTGAGCATTTCTGTTATTACCCTTACTTTTTCTCTGAACTCACCTATTTCAATACCTTCTGCTCTGCCCCTATTAATATATAACGAACTAATATTACACATATCATC
>CAZINI010000071.1:0-12743 GCA_964540575.1 uncultured Ruminococcus sp. | reverse complement strand
TGCGTTAGGGTTTGTTCTGTCCCCCGCCCCTATAAGGTTGTCCCCTTTGCGGGGGCACCACAAATTTACAAAGGTTACTAAAGTAGTGTGGGGAAAAGAAAGCAGAACGGGCAAAGTGCAAAATTTCTGTGAAATAGCAATAACCGCAGGTTCTTTCCGCCGCTTGACAGCGGCGGCGGGGGCAAAAAATATCTCGGGGGTTAACCCCGAGATATTTTTTGCGGCACCGCACACGGAACTTGTTTACTCAGCGTTGGTTGTGTTTGTTGGATTGATGCTTTACTGTTTCTTTTGTGTGCGGTGCTTTTGGACTGATTTGTTTGTGGTTTTTTACTGTTACAATGCTGTATTTGTTAGCGGCTGGGAAGGGTGTTTCGCCCGTTGCGACGGGCGACAAGGGTGGCTCTGCCCCCCTTGACCCCCTGCAGCCTTTTGGAAAGGCTGGCGAAACTTTTATATTTTGGCGAATATCCCGTTTAGCTTTAGTGTGACCTGTGTTAATGCTGTTTGCCGCTCCTTATAATCGGGCATAGTATTTTCAACTATCTTCCAGAACCTCGGACTGTGATTAAGCTCCGTAAGATGTGCCAGCTCATGGACAATGACATAATCTATCAGCTCGGGAGATGCCGCCATCAGCCGCCAGGACAGATTTATCGTCCCCCGACCCGAACAGCTTCCCCAACGCTTTTCCGCCCCGCTTATTTTCACGGCGGACGGCGAAACGCCCATTATCTCCGCAAAATATCCGACCCGTTTCGGGAGATACTCAGCCGCCGCCTTTCGGTAGATATATTCCAGCTGTGGCAGACACTCTTCTATGCTTCTGCCTTTCGGGACGGTAAATCCCGTTTCCGAGGAAAACATAAAGCATTCCCCCTCGGTGACGGGCAGCGGCTTGCCCATAAAGGGTATATCCCCCGAAAATTTATACTGCTCGGTCCGTGCCTTGTTTTGGCTGACATATTTTTCTATCCAGTCGGATTTTTCGGCGAGAAATTGCTCAATGCGTTCCTTTGAACAACGCTGTGGGGCTTTTACCTCCACCGTTCCGTCCGCTCTGACTACTATGGAAAGCGTCTTGCGGCGGCTTCTTGTAAGGATATAGTTCATTTTATTTTCTCCTGAATCTTACGGAAGTTCCGCCATCGATAGGCATTTGCGGTTTCAGTGTCGGAAATTCCATGGTTATGCAGAAAAATCCGTTATCCAGCGATGCGGAAATTTTCCCGCCCATTTTCGTGACGAATTTCTTTGCGATAGACAGTCCAAGCCCCGTAGTTTTCTTGTTTCGGGATTTATCGGTGGTGTAAAATCTCTCGAAAACCTGTGAAATATCCTGTTCGGAAACGGTATCTGTGCGGTTTTTGAAGGTGATACGGCAAACGCCGCCGACCTCCTCGCTTTTCAACGAAAAATCCTCCCCGCCGTGGATAAGGGCGTTGCTGACGATATTCGATACAGTCCGCTCAAGCATATCGCTGTTTCCGCTGATATAGCAGGGCGTTTCGGGAATGCTTATATCGGGTTCGATGCCCTTTTGCTGAAATCTGTCGAAGAACATAATGATAACGTCCCTCAGAAGGTTGTTGACATTCAGCCGTTCGCATTCAAAGGAAAATTCATCCGCCTCTATTCTGGAAAATTCAAAAAGCTGTTCCAGCATTTTCTGGACGGCACTTATTTTCTGAGATATTACTTCGACGTATTCACGGCGTTTTTCATCGGAAATATCTCCGCAAAGCATTTGAATATAGCCGCTGGCAGCGGTAAGGGGCGTTCTCAGGTCGTGGGAAATGGAGGTGATATTCTCACGAAAGCTCTTGTTTTGCCGCATAATTTCGCTGCCCGCCGACTTGTAGTGTTTCAAAAGGGTGTTTATCTGCAAGGACAGCCGCCTGACGCTTTTGCTTTTTGAGCCTGTGGTGACCTCCATATTTGTTTCATTTTCGGAGATAAATTCTATCTGTTCGGACAGTGAACGTATCTCGCTTCGGACGGAAAGAAGGGCTATCCCGAGTATCGCTCCGCATATTACCGAAATTATCAGCAGGATAATAAGCACAAGCTCCATTTTAAATATCCTTTCTCGAAAATACGGTTATTCCTATAAGGCTCGACAGGACGATATATGCCGCCGATGCAACGACAGCCGCCGCCGCAAGCATAGTGTTATCGTAATATTTTGCGGTAATATTCATAGCACTTCCGGGCCATGCAAAGGTCACATCAAGGGACAATGCGGAGGACATCATCTGAAATATCAGTCCGCCGAATATTACCACAAGTATGTTGACAGCTGTTGCCCCGCCGCTTCTTACACAGAAGGAGATAGCGGTGAAAATGCTTGTGAACGCCATATACGGGAACATTCCCAGCACCAGCCCGATAATGGACTTGACCATTTTATCCGCATCGATGGTGCCCGGTTCCCAGATGATAAGCTCGGTCAGCAGCATTGCCAGCATTTCCGCCGCAAGGATAATGACGGAAAACGCCATACAGGTGAGAAGCTTTGAAATGTACAGCTGAGTTCGGGAAACGCCCCTTGCTGCGGAGTTTTTGATAGTTCCGTGGACAAATTCCCCCGATATGAAAATGGACGTGAACAGAGCGGCGAACATGGAAACAAGGCTGTTTCCGTAAAGCGGGTCAAGCATGCCCTCAAAAACGGTGGGGTAGTCGAACTCCATTTCAAGGAAATCCTGTCCCGTCTGCTGCTCGCTGGCGTTTATGCTTGCTTCCATGCCGCTTTGAAAGCCCAGCCGCATACCCTCCATAAAGCTGTCCTCGGCGGCTTTAGCGATGGGGTCTTTTGGGGCGGTTTCTCCGCTTTCGGCTTCGATACGCTTCTGTTCCTGATATTCAAGCGTAGTTTTTACGGAGAAATTTACGAAAAATACCGAAAAAATGCAAATGACCGCCGCTGTTATCAGCAGCACCCGAAAGCTGACTGCACGGAACATTTTATAAATATCCGAACGGAGCATATTTATCATTTCTTGAATCCTCCCATCTTTTCAATGAAATATTCCTCCAGATCTGCACCTGCGGTGTTCAGGGACTTGACGTTTACGCCGTTTTTAACAAGCTCGGCGTTGACCCGTCCCGCATCGTCCAGAAAGTCGAAGAGCCGCACCGTATTTTCGGGGAGAATGTCGTAATTCTGCGTATGAAGCTGATTTTCTAGGATAGACGCTGCCTTTGCGGGGTCGTCCACGGTGATTTTCAGGCAGCGTTTGCAGCGGACGGAAAGCTCATCGGCGGTTATTTCCTCCATCAGCTGACCGTCCCTGATAATGCCGTAGCAGGTGGCTATTTTGGAAAGCTCCCCGAGAATGTGGCTTGAAATGAGCATGGTAATGTTGTTTTCGGTGTTCAGACGGGTGAGCAGGTCACGTATCTCGGTGATGCCCTCGGGGTCAAGACCGTTGGTCGGTTCGTCCAGCAGGAGAAAATCGGGATTTCCCAGCAGTGCGGCGGCTATTCCAAGACGCTGCTTCATACCCAGCGAAAACGCCTTTGCGGGCTTTTTGCCCACGTCCCCAAGACCGACAGCGTCAAGTATCCTGTCGATGGCGTTCACGTCGGGAATGCCGTAAAGACGGCGGTAGACTTCCAGATTTTGCCTTGCACTTAGGTTTGGGTAAACGGCGGGATATTCGATGATAGTGCCTATTCGCTTTCTCTGTAAATTCAGGTCATTGCTGCCGAACAGCTCGATAGAACCGCCCGTGGGAGCGGCAATTCCCGAAACAAGCTTTATGAGGGTGGTTTTTCCTGCACCGTTCCTGCCGATAAAGCCGTAAATATCCCCTCGGCGGACGTTGATATTTACGTTTTCCAGCACGTTTTTCTTTTTATATGCCTTTGATAATCCAAAGGTTCGGAGGACATATTCCATAGCTTTCTATCCTTTCATTCATTGCGGAAAATGGTTTCGGTGTTTCATTATTTCCATTATAAACCGAAAACCTTAAGAAAGCCTGTGAAAAGTATAAAGTTTTTCTAAGGAATAGCACGGCGACCGTGATTTGAAAGCTTGGGGGGACACAGATAATACTAATCTTCTATCGGCATATAGACTATTTTTGCAAGCATATTTCTGTGGTGAGTATTGGGTAATTATACTACATCATTTCTTTTCCCCACACTACTCTACTGACCTCTGTCAGCTTGTGGTGCCCCCGCAAAGGGGGAACCTATATGGGCGGGGGACACAACAAACCCTAACGCAAAGCGGGGAGTTTCCCCCGCCCCTAACGGTTCCCCCGAATTATTCCGCCAGGAAGAATTTGCATTCACCCTTCCCTTTCACCTCACCCTCTTTTCCCCGCTTTACATTTTGGTGAGAGGATATGATTTGCGGTTCTTGGGGTAGTTTGTTGTTGTGTTTTCCGCCTGTTACATTACTGACCTATGTTGGTTCGTGAAACCACATTTGCAATACTTTTCCATTTGTCAGCCCTCTTTATCCTGCTTTACATTTTGTGGGGGGAAATAGATAATGGCTAGTTGGGTAGTTTGTGGTCTTGTAGCCGCAAGTTTACAGTATTTTACACTATAAGCAAAAGGCGGTAGGTTTTTATCTGCGGCTTTTGTCTACAAAACGATTAAAGATTAGTAAAATCGGCATTTCCCCAATAAAACTCAACACTCAACCCTCATCACTCAACACTAAAAAAATCCGCCCCCGAAAAACGGAAGCGGAGCAAGATTAATAGTATCTTTTCCTTGTCTTTAAAACGATGACCACTACAACAACAGCAATGACAACAACGGCGATAACAACGATAAGTACAATATTGACGCCGCCCGATTCGCTCTCGGCATCTTCGCTGTCCGCATTGGTTTCCTTGTCGGCGGACTTTGCGGTGGTTTCCTCCGACTTGTCCTCGTTGTCATTGTCATCGGATTTTTCCTCCTCGGCGGGAGCTCCTTCCAAACCGTCGCCGTTAATATCAAAAGTAACCTTTGTGACCTTCAGCCCGTTATCCGTATCGCCGACATATATGGAATCGATGATGGATAGATCGTCCGAACCAACGGCTTCTACCATAGAGGGATAATCGAATGTAGCAACGCCGTCTGTTACATCTAAGGGATTGACTCTTGCCCAGATGGAGTCGGCATCTTCGGTCTGACGCTTGTAAAGAATGAATTCAAGTCCCGCAAAGTCTTCCATCGGCTCGCTCAAAAGTTCAAATTCAACATAAAGCTTAGTTTTTTCGTTCAGCTCGGAGAGGCAGAACAGCTCTTTTCCTTCCTCGTGGAGATTGTAAGCAAATGCCTGACCCCAGCTTCTTGGAGAGGTGCATTCGCCTTCAAACAAACAGATGTCATCATCTGCTGCAAATGCGGTGACTGCTGTCATAACGCCTGCTATCAGTGCGGCAGCCGCTGCGGACAGCCATTTTGATATTTTCTTCATTTTAACAGCTCCTTTTGAAATTATGATGAATTGTTGTGTAAATGTACATATTAATTTTACACCGATTTCGTCTATTTGTCAATAACACTATATCGTTTTAGTACAGATTTCACAAGATTTTCATCTTCGTTAGCAGAGAAATGCACACCCCTCCGATTAACGGAAAAGTGTGCATAAACACTCGCATATTTATCAGACCACTTGTGCATCTTCGGGAAGATAAACGCACAGCTCCTCCAGATTTTCATCATTTTCGGCAACATAGCTGTAAGTGCCCTTGGAGGTCTTTATCTCCTTGTTGAATGCCCCGCTGCATTTTATCTTATGCATTTTAAGGGGAAGATCGTAAGGACCGACTGCCTGAATATCGTCAATAGTATTGCTGACGATATTTCCGCCGAAGATAATAGTTTTGCCGTTGGCAACACCTGCTGCTTTGCCGTTTGCCGAAAGGATATGCAGGTTGACATAACCGCTTTCGATGGTGAGCGTGCCTTCGCCCAGGCAGTCGCCCAGACCGTAGAGCATACCGCCTTCGCCGTTTACGCTGACAGCACCCGAATGGATAATGGTTTTTAGGTTTGCACCGACGCCGCCAATGCCCACAGCTTCCTTGGATTTGACTTCAATGAATACATTTCCCGAATTTATCTGAACGGTTCCCGTGCTTCCCTTATGTGCACCTACAGCGGTACAGGTATCGCCCGAGCATACTACTTTCAGGTCGACACAGCTTTCCAGGCTGATATTTCCCTTCATAGCACCAAGACCCACCGCAGCAGCACCGCAGGATTCAATGTCAAGCGTTCCCTTGATAAGGCTGATAAGACCGTCGCCCCTATAGAAGCCCATACCTACGGTCTTTTCGCCTGTTGTTCTGATCTTTATATTTCCCTGAACGAGCTTGATGACCGATCCGTCGGCAATGCCGCCGCCGATACCGACAGTAGCGTCACCGTTTGCGGAAACGTTCAGTTCTCCCGAAGTGTTTACGACTATTTCGCCGAATTCCTCCGAAACGCCGCCGCCGATGCACGCCTTGCCGTTTACATCGCATTCGATATTCATATTGCCGTCACCGATAAGCAGAAGCCTTGCTCCCTTGGGAACTCGGAAGCCTTCGCCCTTGATATGGTTATTGCCTATCAGGCTGATATTTGCGACAGCACCCTCCTCGACCATAACAGCGGGCTTGTCAAGTCCCTCAATAAATACATTATCAAGGCTTATGTCGCAGTTCAGACCCTTTGATACAGTAATGCTCATAGGAACGCAGCGGCTGCTTCTGCTGACAACGGTCGCTCTTCTGCTTGTGATAAGAATGTCGGTATAGCCCGAAAGAGCGAGCTTTGTGCAGTCAACGGTTTCATTGTCCTCCACCTCGTAGACTTTTCTGTCGCCTCTTTTTCGGCGGAGATTTATCTCGGCGATAAGCTCCTTGACGTCTGTGGAAATTTCACGGAGTATCACCGCCTGGGGACGGCAGGTGAAGAAGCCCTGGATAAGGTCAACGTCCAGATTGATAACGGTTTCCAGCTCCTCGGCGGTTTCGATACCCTCGGCAATGACCTTGATGCCGTGCTTGGAAGCGAAGTTTATCATATTGGAAACAAGGTGCTGCTTCTGCACGTTGGAGTCGATGCCCGTCAGCAGTGAACGGTCTATCTTTATGTAGTTCGGCTGAGATTTCAGCAGATTGGACTCGTTTGAATAGCCCGTTCCGTAGTCGTCCAGAGCGATAAGGGACTTGTGGGAAACGAAGCGTTCTCTGAGTTTTTCGATGGTTTTCAGGGACATTTCGCTGCTTTCTGTTATCTCGATAACAAGATAGTCAAACAATGCAACGTAATTTTCCAACAGATAATTGTAGTCGTTTTCGGAAAGACAGCAGCTGGGGATAGAGTTCAGGAACACCTTTCTGTCCTTGAAAAGGTCCTGATTTTCATACACCTTGGTAATGGTATTGAAGAAGGTAAGACGTTCTATCTCGTCAAGCATATTCTGCTCCTGAGCAAGGGTGAGGACGTCAAAGGGCGTAAATCTCACGCCCTCGATAACTCTGGGACGCATAAGGGACTCGTAGCCGTGTATCTCACCTGTGCGGGCGTCAACGATGGGCTGGAACCAATAGTCTATCTCATTGCCCGAGATAAGGTCGTCGAACACCTGTATCCTGCGGTAATCCTCCTGACGTTTCTCAAAGGAAACGGAGTTGAACTTTTGCGGGATAAGAGAGCCTGCACTTTCCGCTTCAAATGCGGCAAAGTCGGCGGCGGACAGTATGGCGTTCAGCTCGGACGCCTGTTCGGGACAAAGGCAGTAGCCGCAGTAGCTGTAAACGGGGAGCTTCAGCTCGTCGGAGCACTGAGCGGCATTCTTGTTTACTCTTGAACATATTTCCGAAACCATATTTTTGACGGAATCGTGGTCGGGGCCGTTGATGAGCATAACGAACTCGTTGCTGTTTCTTCTGCCGGCGACTATTTCATTTGAAACAAAGCTTTTCAGGCAGTCAGCTATGGAAATGAGCACCCTTTCAGCGGCTGTGTAGCCGATAGCGGAGGTAATTCTTTCCAGACCGTTTATGTGGAACTGCACAACGCAGCAGCCCAAACCCTTTGCGGTCACAGCGGCGAGAGCTTCGGTGAAAGCCTCGTAGCTGAGCAGCTTTGTGGCGGAGTCATAGCTGCGGAGATCTCTTATCATATCCCGTGAATGTACCTTGTCGGTAGCATCGGTGATAACGGTATAGCTGCAATATCCCGCATCAAAGGTGATAACGCTGTACCATCTTTCGCTGTTAAGGGGAGAGCGGTAAACATTGGGAAATTCGTCCGAGGGGTCGGCGGTAAGGACGGTGAGGATCTTCGTGTAGCCGTCCCTGTCCGTCGGGATCATTTTCCCTTCCAGCATTTCGGGGCCACGGCTGACATTGGCAGCAGCACAAAATTCCTCGGGTACGACGGCAGAATCCTCCGATGCGTTGAAAGCCAGATAACGCAGGTCGGGGATATTCTCTTCAACAGCTTCAAAAAGCTTATTCACCTGCTTGATGCGGTTTATCTGCTTGAAAACGGGGATAAGCAGCAGCAAAAATACCGCTGCGGCGGCGATAAGGATAAGCTTGGAGATACCGCCGGCGATAAAAGCCCCTGCAAGGCATAGCACTGCCGCTGTGGGCTGAATAACGGTCATCAGGCGGAGCGGTTTATAATTTAGCCCCTGTTTGGTTGAATCATTCATTCTATATACGTCCTTTAGCGATTTAGTTAAAATACTAAAAAGGCACAAATTGCCTCATATTACATTTAATAGTAATATTATACAATGTTTTCTTGAATAAGTCAAGTAATTTTTTGCAGAACGACGCTTATTTTTAATTTATTTTTCACTTAAGATTAACCAAATAACAAAATTGTTCTGTAAAATTTGAGCAATTTAACTAAAATGATACCGTAAAATTAGTTGGTCTGATTTTTATGCAGAAAATAATGCATTTATACAAGCTGCTCTCTGACGCCGAAAAATTCACGGACAGCCTTGGTCACGCCGCAGTTTTCGTTGGTATCGGCTCTGAATTTTGCTATTTTGAACATATCGGGGTGGGAATTTGCCATTGCATAGCTGTAAGCAGCATTCTGCAAAAGCTCGGTATCGTTGAAATAGTCGCCGAACGCCATCGTTTCCTCACGGGAAACACCCAGATGCGTCTGGATTATTTTCAGTGCCTCGCCCTTGTTAACGCCGCTGTTCATAGCGTCCATCCAAAGAGGACCCGAGGCGGCAAGGGACAGACTGTCCCCGAATTTTTCTCTGAAAACGGGCAGGGAATGCTTCATTGGGTTTCCCGAATCGCACAGTGCCACCTTGAAAATGTCGTCTTCCACCTTGGCAATATCGTCCACACGGGTGAAATTCAGATAAAAACGGCTGACTTCCTCGTAAAGCTCAGAGGTGCAGTCGTCGAAATAGGTGCCGTGCATACCGCATAAAACGGGCGTCACGCCTTCAAGGGAACGGCATATTTTTATCAGCTCGGAAACGGTTTCCTTCGGGATAATGCTGACGCTGACGGGCTTTCCGTCGATGACGATGAATGCACCGTTGTCGCAGATAAAGTTCATTCTGTCGGTATATCCGTCAAAATTTATTTTAAGTGTTGTAAATGAACGTCCGCTGGCAATGCAGAAGCGGACATTTTTGCTGTCCAGCATATCGAGAGTTTCCCAAAAGTCGGGGGGAAGCTCCTTTTTTGAGTTGAGCAGAGTGCCGTCCATATCGGTGGCGATAAGTTTTACCATTGGGATAATTTTCCTTTCGGGGATTTATTCTTCTGCCGTTTCGGGAACGGTGGTCACGGTGGTTTCGGCGGTATCGGAGAGCGTTTCGGGGGTGGGGACTTCGGCGGGAGCGGTGGTCACGATGCTGTCGGCGGTGATGGGCTTGCCGTCCCCCGTGCCGAAATACACGTCAATAATGGAGCGAACCATATATTTTGCGTATTCGCCCTCTTCAACGTAGCATGCAAATGAGATCTGCGGGTCATCTGCGGGGGCAAAGCCGATAACTGCCGAGCTGCTTATATCCGCCGTTTTCTGAGGCGAACCCGTTTTGATAGCCACTTCAAAGGGCAGATTTGACAGGGAAACCTCAAAGGGCACCTTGCTGTTATGTGCTCTGACGGTTTTCGAGGCGGCGATCATTCCCTTGATGACCGTGTCGAAGGTATATCCCGTGTTATCGGGGACAACTGCCGCCGTCACGGGCTGAGTTTTCATCACAAGCTCTTCCATATTATAGGTGTGAATGCTGTCCACGATATAGGGACGGTACCGCACGCCCTTATTGGCGATGGTAAGTGCCTGACCCGACATTTGGATAGGCGTGATATTTGTTTCCGACTGTCCGATAGCCGCCTGGATAACGTTACCCGTGTTCCATTCCCAGCCGAATTTATCAAAGGTTGCAGGAGATGCCACATAGCCCGCAGCACCGCCTATTTCCAAGCCCGTAGGCTCGCCCAAGCCGAACATTGACGCATATCTTGCCAGCGTGTCGATGCCCATCTGTCTGCCTGCGTCATAGAAGAAAATGTTGCAGGATTTTTCAAGGGCGGTGACAACATTTATGTTGCCGTGCCAGCCAAGACAGCCCGGGGGCGGCTGCCAGTCGGGGTAATAGGTATACTTATGTCCGCAAAAAATAGTGGAATTTTCTGTAACGATGCCCTCATTCAGAGCAGCCGTTGCGGTGACCGTCTTAAAGGTCGAGCCGGGACGGTAAAGCCCGTTGACTGCACGGTTTGTCAGGGGCGAATTTTCCCTGCTGACGACCTCTTGATAATTGTCGAGATAGTCGTTTATATCGTATGTGGGATAGGTCGCCATTCCCAGCACCGCACCCGTTTTCACGTCCTGGACAACGATAGCACCCGCATTTGCGGTAAGACCCTTTGCATCGGGCTCGGTCTGATTTTGGAGATAGACAATATGCCTTTCGAGGATAGCCTGAAGCTGCCGCTGAAAATCGGAATCCACCGTAAGCTGGACGGTATTCCCGGGGACAGCCTCCTCGGTGACCGTATCGGAAACCACCTTTCCGTCAACCATTTCCAGCTGACGGACGCCGTCCTTTCCACGGAGATATTCCTCCATAGCCTTTTCAATGCCGCTTTTTCCGAGGACGTCGTTCAGACCGTAGCCTCTGTCCTTGAGAACGGCATACTCGTCCGCATCGATAGCCCCCACCGTGCCGATAGCATGGGGGAGAATGTCGCCGACCTCGTAGGTACGCACGGCGTCCTCGATAACGTCAACGCCGGGAAGCTCGTAGGTAAGCTCCTTTATCTTGATCACCGTGTCCATCAGCACGTCCTCGGCGAGGGTGTAGCGGTTGGAAACGGAGAAATTTTTCTGTGCCATTTCGTAGCGAATACCCGCAATGATACGGGCTTCCTCAACGGTATATTCGGTGGATATGCCGTAGCGTTCACGCATTTCCATAATGCAGTCCTCGGCGGTGGCATAGCTTTGGAGATTGAGGTTTTTCTGCACCTTTGCGGCAGCCGCTTCTTGGTCGGGCAGGAAAACGAAGGGCTGCTCCGAGCTGATGGGGAGATTGTCTATCCAGTCCTCGCCGTCACGGGCAAGGAGGGAGGCGACACGGTGGATTATCCTGTTCTGCTCATCGTTTGAGGTGGGGAAAAACGCCTTTTCAAGGACGATATTGAAGCCCACCTTGTTTTTTACGATAAGATTTCCCGCTGAATCCACTATCTCGCCACGGGCGGCACTGATAGGCTGATTGCCGTAGCTGCTTGTTTTGGACTGATTGAGATAGTCCTCGCCCATAACTATCTGCAGCTTCATCAGCCGAACGGCACAAAGCCACAGAGCCGCCAGCGTAACTATGATAAAAAACCAGCCCCGTATTGCCTGAATGACCTTTTTAAACAAGCCAGCTACCTCCGTTTCGATTTATCTCATATCCCGCATTGAACAGAATTTTTTTATATTCGCCGAATTATCCGTAAGCTTAGCCGCCCAGATGAAAGCCTGTTATAGAAACGGCGGCACATATCCTGCCCGTACCGTCCTTCACGTCTACACGGTAATAGCAGGTGCTTCTGCCGTCCTTGACGCATGAAGCTTCGGCGGTCAGACGGTCGTCCTTGGGCTGACCGAAGAAGCTAATTTCCGAAGTAAGGGAAACGGTGGACATTTTCTCGTGATTTGTGGCAACGGCGAAAGCGAAATCCGCCAGAGTAAAATAAACAGCACCCATAACATTTCCCATAGCGTTGCGGTGGCGGCTTGTGAGGGTCAGGGCACACACAGCGGTTTTTTCGCCGATTGATTCCACAACGGCACCGTTTTCGGTGGCGAAGCGGTCGGATTCAAATTCTTTTCTTACTTCTTCCAGTGTTTTCATATGTAAAATGCTCCTTTTGATGAAAATGGCGTATAGAATAATTATAGCATGTTTTTCGGAGCAAATCAACGGATTTTTTTGCTAAAAAACACAATAAATGCAAACCCAAATATAAGAGTTTCGCCCGCCTTTTCCAAAGGCGGTAGGGGTCAAGGGGGCAACGCCACCTTGTCGCCCGTCGCAACGGGCGAAACACCCTTCCCAGCCGCTAACAGAAAAAGCATCGCCACAGTAAAAAACCACAAACAAATCAGCCACAAAAAGCACCGCACACAAAAGAAACAGTAAAGCATCTCTCCAACAAATACAACAAAATCAGCGTAAACTGACACAGTGTGCGGTGCCGCAAAAAATATCTCGGGGTTAACCCCCGAGATATTTT
>CAZINI010000070.1:0-13518 GCA_964540575.1 uncultured Ruminococcus sp. | reverse complement strand
AATGAGGAATAAAAAAATTCATCGTATTGCATATCTTACATATCTTGAAATGACGGAAGACAGCATCTCACCCGACACCCTTGACTGCGTGATGGAGCTTCATAAGCCCAACAGCAGAAAAAAGCTTGATGAAAAGCTGACAGGTTTGTTTGAGGAGTTTGCACAGCAGTGCAAGTTTAAATCGTAATATATCTATTGTTATTGTGAAAGGGTGCCTTTATATGGATTTAAGTATGGAAGAAACTATGAAAAGGATTAAAGAATATGAACAAAATAATCCTGAAGGAGTGTATTGTAAGGAAAAGCGTTTTCCGTGGGATGTTTCTGTGTTCAAAGGTGAACAACAACTAATCATAGTGCCATATATAACCACAATAGGTTATTATTCAACTTTTATGGCATGGCACCGTATTCTGAGCGATAACGAAACCCCCGACAATATCGGCAAAGCAGTTTTGGACGCTTTTGAACATATCCGCATTAGTCCTGTTGATGCAAGAACACGTGCTGAACGCAATGAAGATTCCTTTTATCTGAAAGCAACAAAATGCAAATCATATAAGGCTTTTAACAAAAAATACATATGTTGTGGTGTCAAAGTTAAGAATGAACAGATGGAATATAGTGTATCAACATCGATTAATTCCTTTGACAACAATGGTTATTGCGGCATTGAGGGAGATAAGCCTGTAATGCTTCAAAACACCGCTTCATCAACCGATATAGGTAATGCCGTCATTAACGCATTCAGAATAATTGAGGAATATAAAAAATCCCAAAAGCCTGACCCATATCCTCCTGTTGAAGTTGATCTACTTTCAGATCAAAAGGTTGAAATTCACCCTCCCCGTGACAGACATTTTACCGATATGCAGGACGGCAGTGCGGCAGAAATATATCGTCTTTACGAATACTCTCCAAAAGAGGGTGCAGAGCCATCTGCAAATTTTTATCTTGGCATTGCCGCCGAGCTTGACTGCGATTTAGGCGAGGATAATATTCGCGAGGCTTTGGAAAACCAGCACGGAAAGTCAGAATTCTTTGAAGTAAAGCCGTCAGAACATGGAATTTTCAAGCTTCGTGCCGAAATGAGAAACAAAAGCGTTCACCGAATTTCCTATCTGCTGCAGATTGACGAAAGTGAACTGCTGGACTGCACAATGGTACTTCATAAGCCTAACAGCCGAAAAAAGCTTGACGAAAAGCTGACCGGTTTGTTTGAGGAATTTGCACGTCAGTGCAAGGTTAGTTAATCTGATATCATACATTGAAACAGGCACACGGAATAAGCTCCCGTGTGCCTGTTTGGATAATTAACGTAAATGTGGTGTTTCATACTCGTGAACTCGTGAGTTTCGCCCCTTTCGATGATCGTTGATTTAAGGCAATACCGTGCATATTATCGGCTCGGTGCCGCATTATTTTTTCTGCTCATAGCTTCCGCAAAGAATTTTTTTCAAGTCACCGAGCGTTTCGCAGCCGCACTTTTCACGCATTGATGCAAGCAGCTTTTTTATGTAGCTGTATGAATAAAACAGCATATCGCCTATTTCCTTGCCGCTGTAGCCTTTTATGATAAGCTCGGCTACGTTACGTTCCGTTTCGGTAAAATCGGCGGTGATAGGTTCTGCCGACGTTGGCACGGGCTCGGATTTTTTCAAAAGATTGCTTATCCTTGCAAGCAGTATTTTCTGAGAAAACGGCTTCTTGATATAATCCGCAGCACCAAGCTGAAAGCCTTTCAATTCGTCCTCTTCATCGGACATTCCCGTGACGAATATTATGGGGATATTTTTGCATTGCGGCATTTCGTTTATCCGAGCAATTACGGTATAGCCGTCTATATCGGGCATTTTAACATCTAGCAGAATAAGGTCGGGCAGAGCTTTTTCCGACAATGCTTTCAGTGCCTCTGTTCCGCCCGAATACAGGCTTACGCTGTAATTTACGCCAAGCAGCACGGCGGCATTTTTCAGCAGCACCTTATCGTCGTCCACCACCATTATACGCTTTTTTTCATCGCACATTTGCCTTCCTCCTTTCCAAAAACTGACCGAAAAGTGTTTCCGCACTTACAAAATCCAGCTCGTCAACAAACTCCGAAATATATGTAAGATTACGAATAGCTTCCGCATCTGTTTCCTTATTGATAAGCTGCGAAAGAGCATTTTGTGTTTCGAGCCAGACATGCTCCTCCAAGCCCTTTTGTATCTGCTCTTCAAGGCTTTGGCTGCTTACTTGCTCCGATGAAACGGAAGGGATATTATCCGCTGTTTCCAAAACAAGAAGCTTCATTCCTTCTGCCGCACGCTCCCATTCAAACATAAGCAGTTCACGGGCATGCTCGGCATAGCCGCAGTCACCGCAGGCAAGACGTTCCTCCATAGTTTTTGCAATTTCAAACAGCGAGATAGCACCGATGCCCTTTGCGGCAGATTTGAGGGAATGTATCTCAAAAATAAGCCTGTCGCTGCCGCTGTCAAACATATTTTCAAGACGTTCACGGCTGCGTTCATATCCGTCCGAAAAGATCTTCGCAAGGGTACAAAATCGGGTCAAATTCCCGCTTAAATAGCTTAGTCCCGAATCAAGGCTTACGTCATATTTTTTCATAAGCTCCGACAGTCTGTACGATTCCTCGGGCGAGATAGTATCTTCCGACGAACTGCCGATTATTACCTTGTCCGCAGGAAGAATCGCTATAAGCATTTTCTCAAGAGTATGCCAGCTTATGGGCTTGGACAGATAAGCCGAAAAGCCTGCGGATATGAATTTTTCCTCCGACCCCGACAATGCTTCTGCGGTCAGAGCAATAACGGGAGTGCTTTCGGACAGTCCGTTTTCACGCATCATCTTAAGCGTTTGTATTCCGTCTGCAATAGGCATCATATAGTCCAGAAGAATAAGGTCATAAGCTGTATTTTCCACAGCCTTTGCCGCCGATATACCGTCGGAAGCGGTATCAACGGTTATCATAGTGCGTTCAAGCAGCAGGCTTATCACACGCAGATTATCGGCATTGTCATCTACGGCGAGAATGCGGCACTCGGGGGCAATAAAGCTGTCCGAACAGTTTTTTTCGCTCACGGTAAGGGCTATTTCGCCGATAGGAGAGCTGTTGCATATCTTCTGCGGCATCTCTATTCCGAAGGTGCTGCCCTTGTCTTCACAGCTTTTAGCAATAAGCCGTCCGCCCATACTGTCTGCAAGGTCCTTTGCTATGGCAAGTCCAAGACCCGTACCCTCAACAGCATATTCCACAGCATTTTTTCCTCTTCCGAATACTTCAAAAATATGTTCAAGCTCCTTATCGGGTATGCCTATGCCAGTGTCGGAAACGGTTATTTTCAGGACGGCGGTTTCGTTATTATCCTTTTGGACGGAGGTTTCCGCCGAAAGCGTCACACTTCCCGATCGGGTATATTTGACGGCATTGGTGAGAAAGTTTGTAACGATCTGTTTAAGATGATTTTTGTCACCCTCAAGCATAGACATCATACTCGGAGAAATATCAGCCGTAAAGGTCAGACCTTTTTTGCCGCAAAGCTCACTGCCAATGGAAGCAAGCTCCGACACAAGTGAATCGGTGCGGTAGGGCTTGACTGAGGTCGTAATTTTCCCCGATTCTATCTGTGTTACATCGAGAATATTGTTTATGATAGAAAGCAGCAGATCGCCTGCACTCTGTATTTTTGAGGTGTATTCAAGCATTTCCCGATGGTCGGGCGAACGTGTAATAAGCTCGTTCATTCCGAGAATAACGTTTATGGGCGTGCGTATCTCGTGGCTCATATTTGCAAGGAAAATGCCCTTAGCCTTGCTGCTGCGGCGTGCTTCTTCAATTGCCTCGTTATACATTTTTATTTGGAAAAACATTGTGGCACCCAATGCTAAGGACGCAGTGCAAATGCCTGTCACAATGTCACTGACAACGCCTTTTTCATCGGGGAACGGCGTTACAAGCTGCGGAAAACCATAAGCTGCGGCACAGCAGAATACATAAATGATTATCTCGGCAGCGGCACAGATAATGCCTGCTTTTCCCTCCAGCATGAAAAGAGTAAACACCACTGCAAACACGAAAAAGCAAGGCATACCGCTGTTATATCCGCCTGCTGTGAAGAACATTATGGGAAACAGCAGCATAAAAACGAATGTGACCGTAATTATGTAGCATGGACGGTAATTCCCCGTTTTAGCCGCATATACGAGCAATACCGCCGAAAGAAAAGCCGATGACAACAGCACAGCACAGTTTAGTGCAGACGCACCGTTTATCAGCGACACGGCAAATATCACAAGGCTCACAATGAAGCCTGTTGCCGCAAGCAGATTAAATATCCTCACTCGGAAATCCATATTCAGTGCAAACAATTTGTCCTTTATATATTTAAACATTTTATCACCTGTCAAGAAATTTCTGTATCATATTATATCACACAGTTTTTTGATTTGCAACGGTGCAGACGCAAGAGTGTCCCTGAGGGACATTGTATTTGAAGTCACAATGATTTATAATTAAGCTATGAAATAATGATGTACTCTAATAAAGGGGTAATAATATGGAGATATTTCTTATTTTTCTTTTTCTGCCTATCTCAGTGGCAGGAATAATTCTATCAGCTTTGAAAATAAAAAATAAACCCTTGAAAATTGCCGGTATAGTTGTTTCTTCCATAGTTACTGCGATCCTGCTCTTACTTGCGATAATGGTAATAGGTTTTTGGTTCGACGATGACTCGTATGAAGATACTGACGCCGGTTCACAGTTTGTTGCACAGGTAGAGAATATGACCGACAATGAGGACGGCACTTTTACATACGATGACGGAGAAATATCCCTTACCTTTGAGGAGATATCTCCGGAAGAAATGGAAAATAAAATTGCGGAGGCTGCGGCAGTAGTGCAGAGCTCTTCGGATGAAGTGAAAAATGACATTGCAGAAGCTCCGTCGGTTCTGAAGGGTGAAAGCAGCGGAAACGAGTGGACAGTTGTATCCGACGAAGAAGACGTTCCCAAGACCGTTTATGTGAACTCGGGAAACACGACGGTATCTGTTACGGTGAACAATTACCCAAAAGACAGCGGAAAGGAATATACTGCGTCCGTAGCCGCTGCACTTGTAACGGATAATAAACCATATTCGGAAAATAAAAGCGAGAACAAATACCGCACGGACAGTGCAAGCTTCTATATTGAGGAAGCCCACTGCCTGCTGTATTATCCCGCACAGCTGAGTTATTATTCGGATAAAGACGGCAGCTATATTTTCCGTGACAAAAAAAGCAGTGCATCGCTCAAGGTGACTCTTTCACCCAATAACTACACTTCAATGGCAGAGGTAGAAGGATTTATTAAGAACACGGAAAATAATCTCGTGCTTGCATACGGACCCAATTGGTTCACCTCCGAAAGCAAAAAAGACGGAAAGGTGACCTTCGGATATTCGGGTTTCGGCAGCGAATTCATCGTTGATGCAGATCTGACCTATCCCGAAAATATCAGCGGGATATATGAAGATTTGACAAAGCTTATAAAATGCCGCTTTGTCGGTGACGGGATATGGAAAAGCAAACCATCAAAGGTTGGCTATTCAAAAGACCGTTCCACGGTTTACAGCCATAAATTCAGCCGTGAAATTGCGGCATATTACAGCAAGGAATACGGCGTTATTCTCCTTTATCCCGAAATTTTTTCGCAGATAAATAAAGAGGACGGAATGATCTTTTTTACAGATCCCGTAACAGGTGCACAGATAATATTTTTTGCAGATCCCGACTATCTTTCTCTTGATGACTGGGCACAGGCATACGGCTTTGATGAAAGCTTTATTGACGGTGAACGCCGTGTAAAGGCAAGCTTTTTGGACGGCGGCTCATACGCTGTTATGTATCTTACCGACAATGAAAACGTGTGTGCGATCCTTAATTACCCCGAGGAGTATGCTTGGGTATATGAGGAGTTTGAAAGTGAGTTCACCATTGTCGCATCAGACTCGGAAATACGCAATGTCGAAATGCAGACCGTTTTCATTGAGGAATACGGTGCACTTATAACTATGCCGCTGCAGTTTGCGGAAACCTCTTTTTATGACGGAGTTATCCGATACGAAGATGCAATTAACGGAATGGAAATGACGGTTTCGTTTGACTATCTCACCTCCGAAAAGGAGCGAAAAAACCTTTTTGCCTGCTTTAATGTTGTTGCCGATGACGATAATATTTTTGTCGGCGACAGCTATGTAAGGTGGCTTTCCAATCAGGGCTTTTTCTATGGTGCAAGAGGAAAAGACATGAAAGCTCTTATGCAGATAGATTCTTCCAATGTGGATAGAGCCTACGAAAGCACTCTGCCTATGTTCAGCGTTGAATTTGTGACGGAGGAGAGCAAAGAGGTAACCAAGGCACAGACTATTGCACAAGAAGTGACGGGCATTGCAGCTATGTCAGACCCGCCCGAGGAAACTTCTGTATCTAATGCAGAAACAGCAAGCCCGTCAGACCCGCCCGACAAAACTTCTGTATCTAATGCAGAAACATCAAGTCCGTCAGACCCGCCCGATGAAACCACCGTATCCGGGGCGTCTGATGCGTCGGCAGCAAAGCCCAACAAGAAGCTATTATATGCAAATGCCGATGACTATGCCTATGCGACCGCCGATTTCGATTACTGGTACAGCTATGAAAAAGAGGATATCGAAATGTACAGCGACGATGAAGGCTGGTGCAATGATTTTGATTGTTATCAGGTGCATTATGATATTGTTGTCAATATCCTAAAGATCCTTAAATACAATCACTATGACATAGATTATTATGGTGCAAGATACATAAGTGCAGACAAGAGCAGTTATGAAGAGTATGCAATGCTCTACCAACTCATCCGCGAGATCAATAGCAGTATGTATGAATTTTATGACACCGAATATGCTTATGATTCCGACCTTGGCAGGGGAAAGCCCTCTGTTCTGGAAATACTGTGCCTAATACTTGCAATTGATAAGCCCGAATATGTTGACTATATTGTAGGAACGCCGCCGCAGATATTGGCTGTCGAGGAGTTCGGCGTGCATATTCCCGAACCCGAGCCGACAACGCCCGTTAACTCCGAGCCGCTCATTGATAAATACAGAATACACCCGGGCGACACAAGCCACGATGCGAAATACGGTTACGATCAAGAGATGGCTGAAACGATCGAGCGTATACTAGCTAAGTATTCTGAGAATGCTATTGCAGCATACGTTACCGGGACTTACAATGATGAAACTGTCATTAGTATATCGGGAGATATGATGTACGGACACTTAGTTGAGGATTACGGTTACACAACGCTGCTGGTTTATATACTCTCGAAATATTCGGACGATCCCGTTATAAGTGCCATAGTCAGCGGAGGCAGGATCCCCGCAAAATATAGCTATTACTATTTCATGGAGTATGACGATTACGGCACAAATTGGGGATATCCTTATATATTTGATCTTAAAAGAGCGGTATATAGTGTGCTGGACTCAAGCGAGATCGATGGGTTTGAGCTTAGTGTCGATATCGAACTTTGCAAATATATTTATGATAAGTACGGCGAAGTGGGTCTTGCTATAACCAAGTCGTCTTATAGCGATTACAAATATCCATTCTGGATAAACGGCTGGGAAAGCTCCATTTCAAAGGCTGCATACTGCCGTGATTATATAGTTCCTTCCGTAATGAGTGTTATCGACAAACACTGCACCGAAAAATATAATTTCTCAATGGACTGCCTTTGTGCCGATGTTAACACAGTTAAATTTAATGCAGGCGGCACAAGTCACACCGGACTTCATATAACAGTCTTTGAACGATACTATGAAGGCTCGAAACTAAATTTAAACAGTATGGAAATTTATCTTGATCTGGAAACAGGTGCACTTTATGACGGCAATTCCATATTAGGATATATTGATCTGGACGATGATTATTGATGGTTTCAGAACAATTATCCTATGAAATGATAAAAATAAAAGGAGAGATTAGAATGGATCTTATGAAAAAGAATTTTGCACTTCTGTCCGCAGCTGCTGTATGCCTTGGCTTGTCGGCTTGCGGCGGCGGCGGCACCGACATTGGAGGCGGCGATGACGACGTTGGAGGCGATTGGCGTACCTGGGGCATTATCCAATCCGACGGTACCATCACACGAAACGGAGAGGACACCGAGGTTTTGGTGTGCGTCAACAAAAAGGCTTCCAACTTCTATTACGATACAGATAGTCAGACCCTCTTTGACGGTGTGGAGTACCCGCCTGCCCTTGCGGATAAGCTCGCACCTGCGGAAGATGTGTGGGCTATGTACAAGAGCACCGATTTCTCCGATCTGAACGGTGACGGCAACACCGACGTTACTATGTGGTTCGATGACAACGGCAGTGAGATCAAAGCAGTGTGGTTCTGGGACACGGAGAACGGACAGTTCATATACCAACCGAACGAATCCGATCTCGGTGATGAGGGCAGAGGCGACATTATCCGAGAAGAAGGTGAAACGACCCCCATGCTGATGGGCGGTGCACTGCCGTTTGCCAATATGGAAAACCTTCGGTCCGAAAGCAGCGAGGACGGCACCTATTACCATGCAGATGTCACCGAGGACGGACAGATCATGGTGGTAAACACGGCACTGCTGAGGAATTGGGATGGTGATGTTCAGCCCCTGGAGGACTATATTTCTGAGTGTGCTGTATCACTGTGCGAAACGGACACCTACGCTATGTCGTCCTTTGAGCAAAATGATGAATATACCCAAAAGATGACCTACCCTGTTTATATTGTTACATATACCGCAGGCGAGAGTGAGAACATGCGTGAATGGACCGTTTATGCTATGGATACAGACACTCATACTTATCTCTACGGTTTCTGTGCAGCACCCGATGCGGCAGAAGATGTGACATCTGTTTCTCGGGACATTTTCTCCGGCTTGTACCTTGAATGAGAATAGGTGATCGACTCTATGAAATCTTCTTTACACAAGATACAGTGTTTTTTCCTCCTTGTGCTGATGATACCTCTGCTTATGCTGACCGCATGGGCAGAGGATCACAGTGCTGTGCTGAATTCTTTGCACTTTGATATTGCATTGCAGGAGGACGGAAGTGCACTTATTACCGAAACAAGAGAGATAGTGTTCAGCGGTGATCGTGAGTTTACCCGTTATGGGGTGAATAATTTTTTTACCGGTCCCAGAGTGTTTTGCGATTGGCTGGTTACCATCGACGGGACATCTTTATCACAGCTTGATGAACCCGATAATGAAAACCGTCCCGAGAACACCTTTGCTGTGGAGGATAAGGACGGAGGAAATACCGTCTACATATATTTTCGTCAGCAGGGCAGCGGCACACGAATTTTTCAAATCAGCTACCGTGTGGAAAATGCTGTGAAGCTCTATTCCGATGTGGGCGAGTTTTTTTGGAACCTGACCGCAGAGAACGGCATTTCCGATATTGGTACGCTCACCGCCGCATTAACAGTGCCCGAGGGTATTCCGTCAGAGGATTTTCTCATTTGGGCACATGGACCTCTTAATGGTAGATTTGAAAAGCAGCCTGACGGTTCTGCGGCATTGCATGTAGATAACGTCCCGTTGGGAACGATCGTTGATATACGTTCCACCCTCCCCGTGGAATACTTTTACGGCGGTTGGGGACAGCAGGGCGAGGCACTCCCCGACATTTTGGCAGAAGAAAAAGAGCTTGCCGACAGTGCAAACGCCAAGCGTGAGGAAGAGGAGCGTCAGCGTGCTGAACGGGACGCATATTGGGCAGAACGTGATGCATGGGAAGAAAATCACCCCGTTTTGAGCTATGTCCAGGATTTTTGCCTGTCAGTTCGGGAATCGGTTCAATTCTTCATTGAGGAACATGGTATACTTGCACTTGTTATATTTATCTTTGCCTTCCCTCTCCTTATTGTGACAGGCTTGTTCGGCATAATTACACACTTTATGAATAAGAGCAAAATTAAAAGATTCAGAAAGCAGCCCGCCCAAACACCCAAGTATTATGAGCATCTGCCCGATGACCGCCCCGCCCCTGTTGTTGACAGACTGATACATTTTTATGACGGCAAATCAAACATCTCACGACAGCTTTCTGCGGCAATGCTTGAACTGAATTTCAAAAGGCTGATACGATTCCGAACTGTTTCGGGAGATACGGAGATACTTTTGGACGAAAAGCTTGGTGCGGATATGTTCCCAAACGCTGAACCGACCGCAGAGCATTCGACCACTTATCTTGAAGCTTTATGGAATTTCCTGCAAAATGCCGCCAACGAAAACGGTTGTATCTCCATAAAAAATCTCCAAAAGCATATTAAGGATAATCGAGAATCAGCCTTGAAATTCCGAAACGATTTCCGTGACGCAGTTGAAAGGGAATATGCAAAATGCGTCCTGTCGGAAAAGGTGGAAGGAAATTCCTCCAAAAGGATCAAGCCCCGCCTTATATTTGCCGGGGCAGCGGGGATCCTTGCTATGGTGATCTGTATGTTCAGTACGCTGTATGACGGCGTACAGGTAGGATTTTCCATTTTGGCGGGGCTGGCGGTCTTTGCGGCAGCGTTTATCATACCTTCTGTTATCCTGTTTTGGATAAGCTTCATGCAGCAGCTGAAGCCTTGCTATATTTTAGATCAGCAGTCGGAGGACGATTTAGCTCTATGGCAAGCCTTTGGACGCTTTTTGAATGAGTTTGCGTCCCTTTCCGATAAGGAGCTGCCCGATCTTTCCGTATGGGAGGAGTATATGGTTTATGCCGTTGCAATGGGCTATGGCAAAAAGGTCGCTTCGGAATTGGCGTTAAAGTATCCCGAAGCCTGCTCCACAGGGTCGGACAGCTATGATGACGATATGTACTATTGGATGCAGAACATGGCACTTTATGACGCAATGGATAACATCGGAAAAGATGTGGCTGAGGTTACAGCACCCGTTTCTTCTTCCGATTCTTCCGACAGCGACAATTGGAGCGACAGCGACGGCGGAGGAGGAGGCTTCTCCGATTTCGGCGGCGGAAGTGACAGCGGCAGCGGCGGCGATTTCATTGATTAAAATAAACAAAATTTAAAGGAGTAATATTTTATGAAAAAAGCAAAAATCATTTTAACATTGTCTATGGCTATCTGTCTGCTTACAGCTTGCGGAAGCACACAGACTTCCTCCAACGTGACAGAGTCAACGACGACAGCAGAAACATCGCTGAGTGAATCGGTTTCCGAGGTGACAGAGCCTTCGGAAACAACGACTCAGGGAGCAGCAGAGAGTACGCAGACAGATGTTCTCTATGCCGTATTTTATGCCAACGACATCAGAGAATATCCCATTGAATATACAGGTGAAAAGAAAACCGCCGAGGAGCTGGCAGCAGCACTTACCGAGCTGGTCGGGCTGGACTTTACCGTTTCCGTCAGCACTGCCGATGACGGCTTGATCGTTGACTGGGCTGCAAATTCTACATTGGTTGCGGGCCTTGACGACCGTGAGCAAAAGGAAGAGTTCCATTTCTTCGATAATGTTTCGCTGAACTGGTTCATGATGGACAGTCTTTGCCGCACTCTGACCGAAAACCTTGGTGTTGAAAATGTGTATTACACCATGGACGGCGGCAAGGAGCTGACTGTTAAGGAAATGCCTTCTTCCGCCGTATTCCCCATTGATGTTCCCTATATGGGCTCGGAATTTTATGAAGCTCACGACGATGTGAAGGTCGACGGGGAATTTGCCCGCACAAAGGGTCTGTGGAGATTGGACGGTGCAGCGGACACAGCAAGCATAGAGATGGACGGCGAAGGCGGATTTACCATGTACTATGCAAGCGGTTCGGTTGAAGCTTCCGGCTACATTGAATGTGTCGATGAATATGACGACGGCAGCATTTTTAGATATGATCTGTACAACGGTGAGGGTGAATTTATCACCGGCTTCTACTTTGATTCGGACACTCAGATACATATTGGCAACGATGATGGAGCGGTTTACATGCTGGATACGCAGTCAAATACGCAGGTGCATGCACAGGCTGACTATCAGGGCTTTTGGGAGTATCCCTATGGAGTGATTCTTGAAATTAGCGGCGAAACATGGAATACCTATGAGTCCGGTGAAACTGCTCCCTTCGCATGGGGACCGACAGAATATGATGAGGAAGCTGCCTATCTGATGAATGAAGATGGCTCCTCCGGCGGCGGCAAGGTTTATTTTGATGATAACGGGTGCCTGAAAGATGGCGACAATATCCTGACCTACCTCGGCAGCAGCTTTGATGATGTTCCGAAGGGCTGATGATGCTCCGATTTGGGGCGATTTTGAGAAAGGAAGTGACTATCATGGACGAAATGAAGATCATGCCGGATGATAAGCTGGAAGCCGAACTGAGATCTCTGAATGCTAAGGAAAATGTCGCCACAAAGCTGATGTTCATTTCCATAGCGGGAATTTTTCTCTTTCCATTTTTGAATCTCTTACCTGTCACACTGATCTGTTTTGTGCTGACCATAGTGTTTATGAGTAAGGCACTCAAATTAAGAGACAAGAAAAAAAAGCTCCTCAGCGAGAATGTTATCAGCGTTGTGCTGAAAGATTTGCTGGGCGATGATGTGGATTATAGACCCTGGGAGAAAATAACCCCCGGCAGTATGATGGTTCCGTTTCCCTATTGTGATGAAGACGGCAGTCAGCATATCAAGGCAGTCTACAATGGTATGAACATTGAGCTGGGCAACATTACGCTTTTCAATAAGGAAGAGGTCTCCGATGGTGAAGGAGGCACTGATACAAAAAGTGTTCCGCAGTTTACTGGACAGTGGCTCATCTGCGATCTCGGCAAGGAGCTGCCCTGTGATGTATTTATCTCCGAGATCAGTAAAGATGACCGCAAAGGTATGACAAACAATGTTACGCTTGGAAACGAACAGTTTGGCAAGCGATTCTGCGTAAAAGCCGATGATCCGCAGACAGCGTACAGCATACTCACTCCGCAGATGATGAAATATATTTCTGTTATGGCGGACAAAAGCGGCTGTCCTGTCTATCTGTCCTTCCTGCACAGCGGAAAGCTGCACATTGCGGTAAAGACCGGGCGGGAACTCTTTGAATTAGATAAAGCTGATGTGGAAGCACTGCGTCGAAAATTTTTAAGTGAGCTGCATGGCATGCTTGATATTATCGACACGCTTCACTTAAAGGAGATAAACGTATGACGCTGGAAACTGTTTTTATTCTGTTGGTGCCCGTTACCGCAGGTATTGTGCTGACCTATAAGTATATGCACAAAAAGCCAAGGCTTCGCATCATTTGTCTTGTACTGTTGTCTGTGATAGAGCTGGCTCTTATCGGATATATCGCAGCTTCTGCAATTTTAATTGATGCGATAAGACATCAGCCGCCTTCGCCATAATCAAAGCATATATGCGGTACGATCCTTGTAATAATGAAGCAGCGGGAGATGTTGAAGTATGAACAGCCGTAATCTTTCCTTC
>CAZINI010000069.1:0-13813 GCA_964540575.1 uncultured Ruminococcus sp. | reverse complement strand
ATTTTGTTCGGCGGAGGGTTGGTTTTTTATGTCGGGGGAGAGTTTGACGGTTACATAGTAATTGCCAAATTTAAGGCAAATAATCCTTCAACCTCTCATAAAACGCTGACTTCCTAAGCCCCACCTTCTTCATAAACTCCACCGCCGTTATCTCCCCATTCTTCCACTTGACATACAGCTCGTCCCAAAGCTTCTGATCGATCTGCTTCTTAGGCTTGCCCCTGTACTTTCCCTGTGCTTTAGCAATAGCAATACCTTCCCGCTGACGGTCAAGTATGTAGCCGCGTTCCAGCTCCGCAACGGCAGCGAATACGGTCAGCATAAACTTTCCTGCGGGAGTTGTGGTGTCAATCCTCTCCTTCATAGAAATAAATTCAACCTGCTTCTCGGTCAGCTTCTCGACCAGTTCAAGCAGGTCTTTTGTGTTCCTTGCAAAACGTGAGATAGATTCCACGATAACCGTATCACCCTCACGAACATAACCCATCATCTCCGTAAGCTGCGGACGGTCTTTGGATCTGCCCGACATTCTGTCAATGAACAGCCTGTCCACCTCCAATTCTGCCATCAGCACTTCCTGACGTGCGGTGTTCTGTTCTTCCGTTGATACTCTGACATATCCAACCTTCATAAATTACCCTTCCTTTCCGTTTAAGGTATGCTTAAAACGGACAAACAAAATGTATCCGTTTTAAGTTGATTTCGCACCAAAACGAACGTCCGTTAATTCGGGATACCCTAAACGGACATTTCTCAGAAAAAATGACAAACCCGATACTGCCGCTCTTGGCAGTACCGGGTCATTCTCAGTCCACGATATTCTCTTCATTTATCAAAACAAGACCGCTGTTATTTTCTGCAATCTCTCTAAGCCTATCATCAAAACCACTTTTCGAAAAAATTGCGTACATGACCTCATAACCGCCGAATTCCGATATGCTTTCACATTTCTTTACAAGGTCCGAGTACACCTTGATCCCAACAGGCTTATCATAAAACTTGCATTCTCCCGCAATTATCCGCTTACTGTTTTCATCAACAGCAACCACATCTATCTCAACATTGCTGTTCCAATATGAACCGATTCGGGAAATAGTAAAATCGAGTTTCCCATCTCGGCAGATGTCCGAAAGTATCTCCCGTGAGATCTGCTCAAATACAAAGCTGACATGATTATCAACCAGATTATTTCTCAGCTTGCTCTCAACAAACGCAATATTGTCCAGCTCCAACTCACTTTTATAAGGGTAAACAAACTTAAACCAGAAATCGATGAAATTATCACTGATAAAGTATAGTCCCTTTCGGCTTTTCTCAGGATTACGTTCCGTAACAGGCACACGCTTTTCCACAAGGAACAAATCTGTCAGCGTTGCAAGATATGGACTAAGCTCATTGGTTTTCTGTTCAAGAACAGCTGCTATTTCCGAAATTCGATGATTTCCCATTGATATTGCTTTGAGTATCGAAAAATATCCCGACGTTTCTTTTACCTCATTACTTAGCAGAAACAGCGGCTCTTCGCATAAAAATCCCGACCTGTCAAGGACATTGTCGGCAACATTCTTTTCAAGCGTTTCTCCGTTATCAAAGAAATCGATATATTTCGGGACACCGCCTGTAATGGAAAATATCTTCACCCTTTCTTCAAAGCTGCGGTCATCAAACGCTTCGGAAAACTCCGAGAATTTCAACGGACGCAGCCTTATCTGTGCAGTCCGTCTGCCATAAAGCGGACTGCTGTGATTCAATACCGATGACACCATCATGCTTATGTGCGAGCCGCAGAGTATCACCATAACATTACTGTCCTTCAGTATCTCGTCCCAAACATACTGAAATACTGACGGAAACGACGGATCGCTTTTCACCAGATATTGAAACTCGTCTATAACAAGAATCTTTTTCTGCTCCGGTTCATATGCGGCAAATGCTTTGAATACCTGTTCCCAGCTTTCAAGATGTGCCTTTCCGAGATAGGATTGCCCTGTGAATTCTGCTATCCTCGAAGTCAGATTGTACATGTTCTGCCTGCCCGATTCCTGACTTGTCAGAAAGTACAAAGCCTTTTTATTTTTTATAAACTGCTTGATAAGTGTGGTCTTCCCTACACGCCTTCTGCCGTAAACCACAACGAATCCGCCGTCACGTTTATATTCACGCTCAAGGGCTGCCAGCTCATCTTTTCTGCCGATAAATTTCATAACGCACCTCTCTTTCAATTATTATAATCTCAATTAGTCTAATTTAAATTATATTATTATTCAACTGATTTGTCAAGAGTATTCCTTAATTTTTGTGTCAATCCAAATGACGTTTTTAACCTGAATGTGTAGATGGACAATATTAAAAAGATAATGACCCGATACCGCCCTATCAAAGGGCAGTACCGGGCATTCATTATCCCCTCAGCTCACAAGCCATCATTTCCCTGCACTCGCTAACAATTTCTTTCAACATAACAGGGTCATACATAAGCTCCTCAATTTCCATTGCGTCATATCCCAAGTCCACAAGAATCATAATGTCACTCTCGTCAATGCCAAAATATCCCGCATACATAATAAGTGCGTCCAGCTCGTTTTCGTCATCATCAAAGCCGTAATCAAAATATTTTCCACGATAGGGATAGTAAGGATAATAATAGTCATCATTGTTGAACTTACTTCTTTCGATAGTCCCGTCAGCAGAAATTTTCAGAATTTCACCCGACTTGATTTCTATCTTTTCTTTCTTTTTGATACGAAGCTTTTTCAATGCCTTGTCCAGAATATCGGAAGTACTTGCATACACATAATAACCGTCACAATCATAGATAGCAAGCGGATTGCTGCCTTTTATAAGATAGACCTCATTCTTGTCCGTAAGAATTGAAAAGCAGAAAGAACCGCTGACAGTTTCGGACATTTTTGCAATGCTTTCGAAAGTGATTTCATTGTAGTGTTCAAGCAGTTGCACGGCTATGTAGCTATCTGTTTCAATAGATGTGGTAGGCAGCTGCATAGTCTTTCTGAGAATTTCATCGTTATACAGCACACCATTGTGAGCAAGAGCAAATCTCCCGCTTTTTGTCTTTCCGAAGAACGGGTGGTTATTGTAGTTGATTTCCTGATTTCCCTTAGTTGTCATTCTTGTGTGACCTATCACAACTCTGCTCTCAAACGGTACATAGAACTTAAACTTTGACGCTTTTACGGGACGCTTGTACACATGAAGTCCGTCATTCGACACATACGCAATTCCCGTAGCGTCCGTTCCACGCACCTCACATTCCTGAGAAAGAATGTGTAATATAGACCTTCTCATAAATGCAGGTAAATTGTGTTTATAGTCGATAATTCCGAATAAACTGCACATTAAAATTCCTCCGTTTCCGATACAGGCTCATTTACATAAAGCCTTCTTTCTTTCAGATACTGAATAAGCTCCGGCTCGGTTATTGCAGATACAAACTCGGGCCAAGATAAAGAGGTCATTTCCTCATCATTAAAGGTGATCGCCGCTTCGCAAATGCGGTTGACCATTTGAAGCGTTGCTATCAGGGTGTTGTATTTGAGTGTCCCTCTGAAAATCCTGAACTCAATTGTGTAATAGTTACACAGGTTAATGCAGGCATAACGCCCTTTTCCCGTAGATTTAGCATTATCCATAACTTGCTTGGGATTATCCTTGATACCATACCTTGCAGCCCAACGGTTTATCTGATATTCTGTACGTCTGGAAAATCTCAGCATCTCCTGCCAAAAGCGTTCAATGAAGAACAGAATCCTTGAAATAACCTCGTCCTGTTCGGAACGGTCACTGCCGAATGCTTTTCTGTTGACGTGTACATGAAGTCCGCAAGTGCTTGTCTTATGGGAACGATAGCCTAAAGAAACAGCCTTGGAGGTTATCTCCCTCCAAGGCATATTGTTCTGATGATATTCAAGGGTCATAGGGTGAGTTACAAGCTCCATACCCTCGTCAAGGCTTCCGTCTGTTTTGATGTACAGCTGGGATTTGTCTGCAATATCGCAGAGAATTTCGGCATTGTCATCATCGCAGCCTGCTCCGTCGATTTCAAGCTCAACGCCCATATACATATTTCCGTCGCCGTGGAAAATCGGCTCGGGCTTGTAGGAATAGCTGTGGATATACTTCCGTTTGTGGTTCGTATAGCAGCTGTGACAGTAAGGATAATCGGAGTCATCGTCCACATAGTAAGCATCGTCATCGTGGATAAGTCTGCCGCAATCCTCGCAAGTGGTGTAATGATTATCACGGCAATGACGGCAAAGGATAATATCGTCATCTCCCTCGTCATCGCCGTTCCATATTCTTTCACCACAGCAATCGCAAGTACGGGTGTTTGAATCATAGCAGTCCTCGCACATTATGACATCACCCAAGGAATAAATTTCATCTTCATCAAGACTGCGTCCGCAGTAGGCACATATTACGCTCATTTTTCTTTTCCTCCATAAACAAATTTATCCCATAGGCACCGTTTGGCACCTATGGGATTTCAATCAATATTCTTCTGCTAACAGCATTGTACAGTGGTCGCCATCGTCTATGACGTAGATTTTCTGATTGACAGGTTCGTTCCATTCAAAGCTTACAGAATTCCTGTACTCGGGCTGTTCCTGCTCGTGGATTATGGTCTGAATGCCGTTCTCACCGCTCAGTCTGAATATTTGAAGATAATCCTTTTCGATGGGAATATCCGCTACCATTTTCCACATTATCAGCTGGAGCACTATGGGAATAGTTTCATTTACCCCGCACGTCAGATACTTTTCCGTCTTGAACATTTTCGGATCACCGCCTTTCTTATCGCAATAGTTATTCCTACGGCTGCGATTATGAATTTGATAGTTTTCATAATTTCAATCTCCTTTCAATAGTAAATCGGTTTATTCATATCCGATTCTATATATAGGATATATAATTACACTCGGGAGATTTGCGATAAAAACAGCGTATTTGTTATGATGGTTCTCTTGACTATATTTGCAATTGGGGGTATAATGGAATAAATCGGGTAGATAAGCTGCCCGACAAATCAAAATATATGGAGGACAAAAATGGAAAGCAAACAACCATCTTTTATTGACTTGTTACTTGAAACACACATCGGGTTGGAACGGCAGGGACCGGGAAGCCCCGAAACAATGAAGCAGGCTCTTGGATTTTTGGGATCGTTGAAACAGTTTGAACAGGTCGCAGATTTAGGCTGCGGCTCCGGCGGACAAACTTTGCAATTAGCGGAAAATTTACCCGGAGTCGTTACAGGATTAGATATGTTTCCCGACTTTATTGATCGGCTCATGGAGAAAGCAAAAAGCAAGGGACTTAAAGGCAGAGTTAACGGCATTGTCGGCAATATGGAGGATCTGCCTTTTCGGAAGAATTACTTTGATCTTATCTGGTCAGAAGGTGCCATCGACAATATCGGTTTTGAAAAGGGACTACGTTATTGGCATGATTTTCTCAAACACGGCGGTTATGTTGCAGTGACGTGCCCGTCCTGGATAACGAAAGAACATCCGCCTATTGTTGAACAGTTCTGGTCTGATGCGGGATCGCATATCGATCCTGTAGAAAAAAACATTGAGATCATGCAGGACTGCGGCTATAAGTTCATTGCTTCGTTTATATTGCCTGAAGAATGTTGGACTGACAACTATTTCTTCCCAAGAGAGTCTGCCATTCAGAAATTGCTGCTCAAATATCCTCAGAGCGATACCATGAAGCAATATGCAGAAATGAACCGCCATGAGGTCGAATTATTCATGAAATATAAACAGCATTATGGCTATGTATTCTATATCGGGCAGGCGATATAATGATGCAAAACTTATTTGCGCGGAAACAAAACTAATCTCCCACACATACAAACAGCGTGATTTCGCAGTGAGCCGCACCCGCAATTATTCCGATTTTGGTTACATATCTTTACATGATAATCATCTTCTCGTCAAGATAACAAGCTTGTATTATTTTTTTGCCTATGGTATAATGATATAAAATAACGCTTGAGAAACAGGAGGATAAAATCATATGTATAATTTTTCGCTTCACATTCCAACCACCATTCATTTTGGCAAGGGTGCGATCTCACACCTTGATGAACTAAAGAACTACGGTCACAAAGCTCTCTTAGTGTATGGCGGAGGCTCTATTAAGAAAAACGGCATATACGATACCGCAATGTCAATTCTTGAAAAAGCGGAAATTAAAGTTTTAGAACTGGGTGGTGTTGAACCTAACCCCAGGATCCAGACCGTACGCAAGGGTGTTGAGATCTGCAAATCTGAAGACATTGATATGATACTTGCTATTGGCGGCGGCAGCACCATTGACTGTGCAAAGGTCATAGCCGCAGGAGCAAAGTATGACGGTGATGCCTGGGATCTAGTTCTTGATTCGTCCAAAATCACTGCAGCACTCCCCATATTTGATGTTCTTACACTTTCAGCAACAGGAACGGAAATGGATCCCTTTGCCGTTATTTCCGACCTCACGAAAAATGAAAAATGGGGCACAGGATCTCCCTTCATGGTTCCAACAATGTCGGTGCTCGATCCCGAATACACCTATTCCGTATCAAAAAAGCAGACTGCCGCAGGAACTGCCGACATGATGAGCCACACTATGGAAAGCTATTTTTCCAAGGAAAATGCAGACTGTCAGAAATTTATGGCTGAGGGACTTCTCCGCACAATGATAAAGAACGGTCCCATTGCGCTGAATGATCCTGCCAACTATGATGCCCGTGCAAATCTTATGTGGGCAGGCACACATGCTATCAACGGCAATGTTGGAGCTGGAAGCGAACCTGCATGGTGCGTTCACCCGATGGAACACGAACTCAGCGCATTCTATGACATAACACACGGCGAAGGTCTTGCCATTCTTACGCCTGCATGGATGGAGCATATCCTCAGCGAAGATACATTAAGCAATTTCGTTGACTTTGCTAAAAATGTCTGGGGCTTATCCGGCGATGATGACTGGGCACTTGCACACGCAGGCATAGACGCACTGAAAAAATTCTTCTTTGAAACAATGGGACTTCCCGCAAACCTGAGAGCAGTGGGAATTACGGACGATAAAAATTTTGAAGTCATGGCTCAGAAGGCTTGTGACGGTTCAAAGGGTTCCTTTGCTCCTCTTACCAAGGAAGACATTAT
This sequence comes from uncultured Ruminococcus sp., assembly GCA_964540575.1. Classification (GTDB taxonomy): domain Bacteria; phylum Bacillota; class Clostridia; order Oscillospirales; family Ruminococcaceae; genus UMGS1889. The sequence continues at coordinate 6,638 of CAZINI010000069.1, read as the reverse complement.
CGAAATCTATAAAGCAGCGTTCTGATTCGAGGACACATTCAATTCCTTTCACAGCATTCCTTGTGAGTGCTGTGATTTTTTACTCCGATGAATAGAGGTACGCAGTTTGCCGTTTGCCCCGTACATGTTTATTTCTTTCGTTTGAAGTTTTTCTCGGATAAGAACTATCATACCCTTTCGGAATATTATTTGCTTGTATTTTGGGGTTGATTGTGGTATAATGGTTTAAATCGGAATTTGTGGAGGAACAAAGATGTCGAGAAAGAAGAAAGCAATTATTGCAATATCTATAACACTATCAATTATCATTTTAATAATTATTGCTTTCATAATAAGAGATTCTAGTCTATGTACAGCAGATTATAAGTGCAGCATTTGTGTCCACCTAGCTTTCTCAATAATGGGCTTATGGAAAAAAGAAAAAAGCGTGTGCCTATCCCCCTGTGGGGCAGGATACTAGCACAGGTTTATGAAAGGGCAAATTCTGCGGCAGCTTTTTCAATTTCCTTTGTGCTGGGTGCCGCCCCAGCGTGGTGATAAAATGAATTTAACTGAACTAAATAAGAAATATGATGAAATGCAGCTCAAATATGGAGACCCGAACTTAAAATCAATTTTTTATGGCGGATGTTATGAAAAGCCCGACATATGTTTTGTTTTTATGAATCCAACAGGGAAAAATATAGCCTCATATCCTGACTGGGCTGGCATACGGGCACCATGGATCGGTACTAAGAATATTTGGGATTTATTTGTCGCTATTGAAAAATTTGATGAAGGAATTTATAAGGAAATAAAGAAACGAAAGCCAAAGGATTGGACACCAGAATTTGCAAATCAGGTATATTCGGAGATAACTAGAAATAAAATTTTTATAACAAATTTAGGAAAATGTACCCAGACGGACGCGACATTGATATCTAACAAAATATATTTTGAGTACTTAGCGTTGCTTGAAAGGGAAATTGAAATAATTGCACCAAAAGTAATTGTGCTTTTCGGGAATCAAGTGAGCACTGTTTTCCTAAACCAGAACATATCTGTTTCTCAGTGCAGAAAGAAACAATTTGCCAAAGATATTGGTGGTAAGGTTTTTAAGTGTTTTCCAGTCTTTTATCCTGTTGGAAACGGACGTGCTAATATAGGTAAATCTATTGAGGACATTAAGTGGATTTACGAAAATGTCCTATCTACAGAGAGTGAAAAACAATGTTGATTGTTTTTGAGGGATTAGATAACTGCGGTAAGACAACCATAGTGGAAATGCTTAAGGATTATTTTGTTCATGTGGGAAAACATGCAGAATTGGAGAATAGTTTGTAAAAAAAGGATAAGGTCTGGACAATCTATGAAATTGAGCAATATCCAAATCATGAATTTGACGTAGTTCGAGCGGCTTGGGAAGGAAGAGTCTTAAAACGAATTGGATAAATTCTGATATGTCGGGCTGATACAAAACCAAATTACCGCACATACGAACAGCACGATCTCGCAGCGGGTCGCACCCGCATATGGAGTGAAAAATAAATGCTTAACGATAACACTACCCCTATTGCAGCAAAATCTTATGATAGCGAAATCAGTAAAACGATCCCATATTACAGGGAGTTTTACAACCAAACCTTTGATGTAATCGAGCAGTACAAGTCGGGCAAAATCAAGTGGCTGGACTTGGGCTGCGGAACGGGAGCATTGGAAGAAATTGCTTTCCAAAGATTTTCAGATGTTCAGTTTACTTTGGTTGACCCGTCTGAAAAAATGCTTGAACAGGCAAAAAACAAGCTTGATGACAGCTCCATTCAATATTTTTGCACAAGCTCTGCTTCTATTGGATTTAAAGATCGTTTTGACGTTGTTACGGCAATTCAAGCTCATCATTATATGCACGAGGAAGAACGAAGAAAAGCAACAGAATGTGTATATAATTCATTGGTAAACGGCGGAATTTATATCACCTTTGAAAATGTAATTCCCGAAGATGAAGAGCTGAAAAAGTCCGAGTTGCTAAGGTGGGGAAGGTATCAGCAAAGACACGGCAAAACGGAAGAAGAAGCAAGGGAACATAACGCCAGATGCGGAGTAAACTATTTTCCGCTGACCGTTGATCAGCATATCCGGCTTCTGAAAGAAATTGGCTTCGCAAAAGTTCATATGTTTTGGTATAGTTATATGCAAATGGGAATTTATGCGATAAAATAAAATTCCCGATACCGTAATAAAGCAGGATAGGGGCGATTTGCCTCTATCCTGCTTTTTATAAATGAGTTTATGTGTTTTCACGGATTATTTTTTCGGTTTCGTCAACAGAAAGTCGTACCGCACTTGCAATGATAGGAATCGGAATATTGCTTTTGAGTAATTCTTTTATTACATTTACTTTTTCTCTAAATTCGCCTATTCCAATGCCTTTTTCTACGCCTATTTCAATACCTTCTGCTCTGCCCTCTGCTCTGCCTTCTGCTCTTCCCCTATTAATATATAACGAACTAATATTGCACATGTCATCGACCTCTGAAAGTGGGATTATGTGTTTTCACGGATAATTTTTTCGGTTTCCTGAACCGGTAGCTTGACGATTTCGGCAATGGTCTGTACAGGAATGCTTTTCTTAAACATTCCTATTACATGGTTTATTGTTGTTTCAAGAGAGCCTTCAGCTCTACCTTCTGCCCTGCCCCTGTTAATATATAACGAACTAATATTGCACATTTCATCGACCTCTAAAAGCGGAATTATGTGTTTTCACGGATAATTTTTTCGGTTTCCTGAACCGGTAGCTTGACGATTTCGGCAATGGTCTGTACAGGAATGCTTTTCTTAAACATTCCTATTACATGGTTTATTGTTGTTTCAAGAGAGCCTTCAGCTCTACCTTCTGCCCTGCCTTCTGCCCTGCCTTCTGCTCTGCCTTCCGCTCTGCCTTCTGCCCTGCCCCTGTTAATATATAACGAACTAATATTGCACATATCATCGACCTCCTTATCGATCTCCTTGTTCATGGGAATACCGTATTCTTCATGGACTATCCTCTTCTTCTCAGCAGCGGGGATCCTCGCCACAAGAAGAGAATGCAGCATTCGGATAATGCCCCTGCACTCCTTTGTGTCTGAATCTCCCAGGCATACCATAATAACATTCATCAGGTCATAATCGAGAATGTCCTGTTGCGTGTCTTTGTATTTCCCCGCCAAATCGTACCTGTTCATTTTGTAATGTGAGATAGTGTTCTTATGCTTTTCATCGGGTGATGTACAAATCCAGATGGAATATACCTTTTCTATCTTCTCATAATGCGACCCTGTAAATACCGTGTTCAGCTGTCCCGAAATAAGCCTTGCACAATAGTATTCCGCACGTTTGATAAGCGGATAACCGGCGTTAAAATTGTTCTGTATCTCTAAGTTGATTATCAAAGCGATTTGACGATTCTGCGGAGTGCGGGCTGTGAATTTGATGTCATATATCCTCTTGCCCTCCATTACCGACATATCCTCGGTAGACTCGCCTTGGATAACGGGCAATATATCGGGATCCACGGGCGTTTCCGACACGGACACATTGCTTATCATTTCCACAATATCATCTGCTTCGCTGTCCAGATATTCGGGGACAACAGCTTGCAAAAGCTTTGCAATTATCAGCTTTGACGACATTATCCTTTTGCAGCAGCTGTCAAGGTCGGGAAGATTATTCCCGTTATTTGTCAGGTCAATAACGTCAGCTTCATAGGTCTGCATCTTTAGCACCGCCTTTCCGATTTTCTGACTATATTATATCACGTTTATCGGCGGAAATCAATAGCTTTTTGACAGATTAGAGGAATGCCGATTAGCGGTGATTACTTACACTAATTCTGTTTTTTCACAATTTTCACTTTTGCAGTGAATATTCACTTTTTTCACTTGACAAAAGTGAATAAAGCGAATATAATTATTCTATACTAGATACCAAAGGAGGATATGTTTATGAACAGTGAAAATGAACGTATAGAGTATAAACGTGAATTTGTAGATGATATTGCCAAAGAAGTTATCGCCTTTGCGAATACTGACGGCGGTAAGATATATATCGGAATAAACGATGACGGCACACCGGCTCCGCTTGCCGATACAGATGATACCTATACAAGAGTAACAAACTGCATCAGGGATTCTGTTTCACCGGATGTTACAATGTTCGCAAAGTATTCTCTCAATGACGGTGTTATCGAGATAACCGTTTCCGAAGGCAGTTCAAAACCGTACTATCTGAAATCAAAGGGACTGAAGCCAAGCGGTGTATATATCCGTCAGGGTACATCGTCAGTGCAAGCTTCTCCGGAGCAAATACGTCAGATGATAAAGCTTTCCGACAGGGACAGCTTTGAGGAGATGCGCAGTCTTGACCAGCAATTGACCTTTAATTGTGCCGAAATGATCTTTAAAAAACACAAGCTGCCTTTTTCGGAAGAGAAATACAAATCGCTCGGCATAGTGAGCATAAGCGATGATCTGTTCACAAACCTGGGGCTTATTGTTTCGGATCAGTGCAATCACACCATAAAGGCTGCAGTGTTTGCAGATGAAGATAATACAAGCTTTGTAGACCATAGAGAATTCGGCGGCTCAGTATTCAGCCAGATTGAAAATGCTTTTGATTATATAATGCTGAATAATAAAACGCGATCGGTGTTCTCGGGAATTGACCGCATAGACATTTCCGACTATCCCGAAGCTGCCATAAGAGAAGCACTTCTGAATGCCGCAGTCCATCGTGACTATGGTTTCAGCGGCAGTATTATCGTAAATATTAACAGTAAGAGCATAGATATTGTATCCATAGGCGGTCTTGTTCCCGGACTTGTCAAGGAAGATATAATGAACGGAATATCCCAGCCAAGGAACAGAAAACTTGCCGAAATGTTCCTCCGTTTAAGATACATTGAATCATACGGCACGGGCATAAGAAAAATTCTTTCCCTGTATTCTGATTCGGCTGTAAAACCTTCGATTACCATTACTCCCAATTCGTTCAGAATATCCCTGCCGAATAGAAACATCGGCATGGATGTCGGAGCCGATGTTCCTAAGCAGTACCGTACTGTTATTGATTACCTGAATGAACACGAAAGCATGACCGTTGAGGAATTACAGGAGCTTCTTGAAATAAAACACACAAGAGCCTATAACCTTTATAAATCCATGGAAGCAGACGGATTTATCAAGGTCTGCGGAAGAGGATCGGAGAAAAAAATCTCTTTAAAATAATCATTTGACTATACCTCCTATGACACGCATATGTCGTAGGAGGTTTTCACATATGATCGAATTCCTCCCCCTTTCAGTTATATATTCTTATAGTATAATTTGAAGGGAGGAAACCATTTATGTCCAAGAAAAAGATCATTGAAGCAGTCCTTCTGTCGCTGACTATCGCTTATGCAGTCACAAAGGCAATAGCAAACTTTCAGTGTACCGACGAGTTAGAGTCAAGCGATGAGGATTGGAACTTTGATTTCTCAGACAGCTCTTGATACATCAAACGGCAGGGTTTCCCGTTTTGGGGAAGCCCTGTCGTTTTGTCTGAAACAAAAATCAAAGAGGAGATGGAACAATGGCAAAGGTAGTAAACACAGAAAATCTGTCCTATGAAGAATGGCTTGAATATCGCAAAACAGGGATTGGCGGTTCAGATGCTTCTGTTGTATGCGGTATCAACAAGTATAAGTCCCCTATTGAGCTGTGGATGGAGAAAACAGGTCAGCTGCCCTATCAAGAAGCTGGTGAAGCTGCATATTGGGGTACTCAGCTTGAACCAATGGTAAGAACTGAGTTTACCAAGCGTACAGGAATTGAAGTTACTCAAATCAAGCAGCTGCTTCAAAGCGAAGAGTATCCGTTCATGCAGGCTAATCTTGACGGTATTTGCGAACACCCCGAATATGGTACTTGTGTATTTGAAGCAAAGACTGCATCTGCATACAAGGCTGGCGAATGGGAAAACTCTATCCCCGCCGAATATATGCTGCAGATACAGCACTATATGGCGGTAACGGGTTACAAAGGCACTTACATCGCCGTGCTTATCGGTGGGAACACATTCAAGTGGAAGTTTGTTGAGCGTGATGATGAGATGATTGCTATGCTTATCAGCCTTGAAGCTGACTTTTGGGAGCATATCAAAAGCAATACTCCCCCGCCCCTTGACGGCTCAGACGCATCGGCGAAGTTTCTTTCGGACAGATTTCCCGAGAGCGTATCCGGAACGCAAATCGTTCTCCCCGATAAAGCTGAAACGCTCATAAAGGAATATGACGCTGCCTGTGAGCAGCTGTCCGAGATAACCGAACGCAAACAAAAAGCCGAAAATCTGTTGAAGGATATGCTTGGAAATAACGAGGTTGGCACATCGGGAAACAGAGTCATATCCTGGAAAAGCATGTCCCAGGAACGTCTTGATACCAAAGCTCTGAAAGCAAATCACCCCGAGCTTTTCAAGGAGTATGCCAACAAAATATCCTTCCGCAAATTCTCCGTAAAGGCGGTATAACTATGAACACGGAACAGCTAAAAAGTCGTTTGAACAGCAAAGTCGAATCTATAACCAATGAAAGACCAGCTATAAAAAGTCAATACCCCAAAAGAAAAAAATCAAGAAAA
>CAZINI010000068.1:0-14458 GCA_964540575.1 uncultured Ruminococcus sp. | reverse complement strand
AGCAGATAATTTGAAGTTATCTTATGTTTTAGCACTTTATATTTTGTATCGCAAAATACAATTATCGCAATATATTGACAAATGGAACCGCTAAATTCGACAAATTCTCCTCCACGATATATAATTAATGTATAAACCATATAAGGAGGAGAACAACTATGTTCGATTTAACAATGATGACTACCGCTTTTCTAGATTACTGTAAAAACAGAAAAACGCTTAGCAATAAAACCATAAAAGCATATTCTATTGATCTGAAGCAATTTATGCAACATTCACAGGGAGTATACAACAGGAAAACCATATGTAATTACCTCTCGTTTTTACATAACTCTTTTAAACCTAAAACGGCTAAACGTAAAATCGCAACTTTGAAAGCCTTTACCCATTTCCTGATGATTGAAGATATAATCGAGATCAATCCATTTGATAAGATTGAAACAACTTTCAGAGAACCGGTAATGCTCCCAAAAACCATACCCCTGGATACAATTAGTGGGATTTTATCTGCCGCATATTCAGAACTAAACTCCGCTTCTACTGAATATCGGAGAAAATCAGTCACAAGAGATATCACAGTTCTGGAATTGCTGTTTGCTACAGGGGCAAGAGTATCAGAGGTTTGTTCACTCAAACCATCTTCTGTAAACGTTACCGACCATACCATAAAATTCTATGGAAAAGGTGCAAAAGAGCGAATCATTCAGATAGAAAACGAAGCAGTCCAAAATGCAATAAACAATTACCTTCACCTTTTCAAGGAAGATATTTCAGCTTGCGGATATTTTTTTGTCAACAAACTCAACAATCGCTTAACAGAACAGTCTGTCAGATCTATGATCAATAAGTATGCGGCTCTGTCGGGAAGCAATATGCACATTACTCCTCATATGTTCCGTCATTCATTCGCAACTTTATTGCTTGAAGAGGACGTTGACATCAGATACATACAAAAGATGCTGGGACACAGTTCCATTACTACTACTCAGATTTACACTCATGTGGCCATGTCCAAACAAAAGGAAATCCTTTCATCTAAGCACCCAAGAAACAAAATTGAAATATCTAAGTAACCATTGTAAACCTAATCAACTTTCCATCTTTACCGATAACTTTTTAATTTCAGCTTATTTATCAAAGTTGTTCCGGAAACCTCATATTCAGCTATTCCGCTGCATGAATTGTCATATATAAACATCTCATCAGCAACTCTATCTATTCCAAGAACTACCTCGGCTTTAAGCCTTACTGCTGCACCATTGGGTATATTCGTATTATCATTTAAATCAATAGTTCGTTCCGCACCGACACACACATCTTGATAACCGGTAGGCTTATATGTGCCGCTGCTTTCGTTTCCCATATTGTCGCCCAAATTCCATATAATCTCCATACGAGCGACAAATCCACCTAAATTTTTCATTTTAAAAAATCTGACATTATTCATAGGTATACTCCTTTTTTTATGTTCTTTTACGCTCAAACAAGTTATTGAACTCCTGTTATAGAAGATTATATTATACAATCTCCGTTAATTCAACACTTTCTGCCTGATGTACAAATTTTGAGATTGAAGTACAAACTAAAATCACAATTTTAATTATTTAGTAATTTGTAGTTCACATTAGCCGTTTCATCCAATTACTGAACATTCCGCTAATTACCGACTAAAATCATTACGGCTGAAGCAGAAAAAATCACAGCCCCTGAAATTATTTCAAGGGCTGTGAGAAAATGTATTGGCCTATTTGAGGAAACACGGATATGAAAGCAAATATGTAAAATTATAAGATTACATAAAGCTCTCCGCACTAAAGTTTACTATGGTTTCTTTCAGCACATCTCTGCTGTGTCGTCCGAGCTTGCTCTTTACTCTGATGTGAAGATCTGTGTTTTCCATATAATTACCTCTTTCTCTGCAGCTGTTTTTTCGTGCCGCCTGCCGCAGGAAGCGGCTTAATCTATGTACGCCTTAGGCGGAGAAGATACACCTCAATACGCTTACTTCATTGCTTTAAGCATCTGAACTGCCCCTGCCTTCGGTTGTTTCGGCATATTTTCTTGTTTCTCTCAACTTATCCTCCTTTTCTTTCGCCTATATATTTATCGGCTTTTATTTTGGATTTAAGATTACTAGTTGGAATATACAGCTGCTCTTCCCCGAATCTTGAAAGCCCAGACTATACATAAAACGGCTTCATGCCCAGCTTATTCAAAACTGTAATGATTACTTCTTAAGGGAGTGTATTAGGCAAATGACTGCATGGAAAATTCCGTTTAAAACTATCAGACATAGTCCGATAAAACATGATGAACTCAAAAACAAAATGTACGACAGATTTGCCATAGAGCCCAGAAAATCACCTGAAAAACTTGTAAAAATAATGTACGAAATCACTGCAGACCAGATAACAATATCTGCCAAGATCAGATAATTCACTTTAACAATAGGATTTTTCCAACTGCACTTCTTTTTATTATATAGAAGTGCATATTCCCACACAGCAGTCAAAATTATTGTCGGACAAACAAACCACTCCACATACTCCATATGAACAAGCTTGAATGAACAAAAGATTAGAAAAAGACGTACTGATAAAACCATAAAATACTGATTTTTCATTATATACCCCCCATTTCTAAAATCATATCTGTTTACTATCATTGATAACATAATCAGTATTTATTTCTTTACGGAATCAGAATGCAGCCTTCTCTCGCCTGTCCTCAAGAAGATATGTATGATGGCCGAAATAGTCAGAATCAGAATGCTCAAAATTATTGCTATCAGATTGGACAATATTTCAGGACCGCTTGAAATCAAATCTGCTCCTGTTGTATGCCAAGTGTATAACAGATGTAGAGCAGAACATATAAACACAGACATTGCCGCAATATAATCAGCCCATATTATTGAATATTTCTTTGTATGATTTCTTAGCTCGATATAGCTTTTCAGCCAGACTCCTATGCCAATGATAATGAACGATATTGCCGAAAACAAATTTCGATCTGTCAGAGTAAATAACTCCTGCAATATTACACACACTATCAGTATTATGATCTGAACTAACACAAACGCAATTGATTGGAATATTTTCATTATTTGAAATCCCCCTTATATGCATAAAGTGACAATATGTAATAACTTTCAAGAAAATGTGGATCTTCAACCCCTCCAAAGAATGTACTTATTAGTCTGCTTTTCGCATGCTCATAACGGTTTGCGATATTCAGAGAAGCAAAAAAATCTATTGAATTAATTTGATTACTGCACTTTGCAGCAATTACTTGCATAAAATATTCAGGCGTTTGACAACAAGTAAAATTATATCTCATACCAATCGTTATGTTCTCATTTTCGTGTTCTACTATACAATATGGCAAAGCATTTAATGGGATTTTTGATTCATCACGGATTCTGCTTTCTTCAGATAACCCCAAATTAGTGATTGTCGTATCTTTTCCATTTGATCCATCACCATGACACGAACATGTAAACAAATAGCAATTATTTCGATCATATCTATCATTACAATCTTTGGCAATAGATGCAATAGCTAAAACTGTATCATCAAGACCTAGCGAATCTGGGTCATAGTCATTTGAACTAGTTAATTTTTCCCAATTAATCTCGTAATGTCCTGCGATACTTAATCCTTTTGATGTTTTTCCATATCTGTTAAAACCCCAATCGTTTAACGGCAGCATTGGTACAAAATCATCTTCATTTACGATATTAAAAATCGAATGATATTTCGAATCATTGTAGTGAATATCAGTAGTTGTATTAGGAGATGCAAAAGTATATGCAAATACTCTATTCCTACTATCAATGAGTTTTGCGGATAGAATATTAGAAATAGCGGCACCCCTTGAATGGCCGGTTACCCAAAACACCAATTCTCCTTTATATACCTCATTAATATCACTGATATAATCTTTGATATGCTTTAAAAATCTATTTGCGGCAATATCAAAGCCCTTGTGATTCTCAGGTTTTTCCCAATCTGAAAATGCTAATAATTCATCCCAGTCATTATTGAGCAGATAACTCAATGGGTAGTCTAATCCTGTCATATCTTTGTATCCGGATTCGCACCAATGTTTATATGCTTCAAGTTCGGCAGTGCTGCCTATATCAAAATTGCTTGACCACTGCTCAGCAGAGCCCTCTGTTCCCTCGATGAAAATTGCAATTAATTCTTTTTTCTCATCGTTATACTCAATAGTTCTATGACCTATGAACATTTTTGAAACGTGATTGTCCATATATTTGGATTTGTCATGACATCTTGTGCATATGCCTGCCAAATCACAAATCTCAACATTATCAAATTCATGCAGTCTCAAAAAATCATCTGCATTGATTTGTTGCTTGTCATTGTCATTGTACAAGTACCTACCATCATAAGCTATTGCAGACATTAATGATGAAACCGTTGACAAATCTGGATCATATTTGGTTTCATCTTTAAAAAATGTGTCCATATTAACATTGTATCGAACATCTGATACAATAGTTTTATTTTCTTTATAATAACAATTAAGTTTCATACTAAAAGCTATACTGCACGGTGACTCATCTTTTTTATCGGATATTCCGTCATGATCACCATCAACCTCAGTAGGATCCGACTTTATCGGCAGCACCACCGTTTCATTTATCTTAGCCTCCAGATTCGGCATATACATAAACGCATAATCTTCCCCGAATCTTGAAAGCCCCGACTCCACATAAAACAGCTTCTTCCCCAGCTTCTCTTTGCACTCGCCAAATGTGGGCAGTTTGTAGTTTCCGCTCTCATAGCCGATAAGCTCAAAGTTTATCTCCTCGCTGTCCTTTAAGCCGTCCTTGTCATAGTCGGCAGTGCTTGACGGATATATTTTCCCGAAATCGGCAGGCAGCGGTTCAAGGCTGGTGGCTTTAATGACCGTGTATTTTTCGGGAAGCTCCGGATAAAACGTTGTTATATGCTTTGCAACTCTATCAGCCATAAGTGAAGGACTAGTAAGCTCGTTGACAAATATTCCTCCGTGTGACTCAAACTCGGCTACTTTCTTTCTATGATATTCGCTGTCTTTGGGGAAAATTACATCATCGTCTTCTGTATAGTAATACTTACCATAATTTACCATTGAAACATTATACATCGGGTTTTTTATAAGATTATTTATTGTATCTTCCGTGCAGTATGTCCAACGAAAGAATACTACAAACCTCTGTGCACCCTCACAGTAGCCGGGCATTGACGTTATCTTTGATACCGCTCCTGTCATTGAAATATATTTATATACATAATTATACTTCATTCCCGAGAGCATCTGAGCTACCTCTGTCGAAGTAACCGCCCATTGTTTTCCCGCACTTGTTTCGGCATATCTGCTTGTTTTGTCGCCGCTTATCACTATTCCTATTCGGGCATTGGGCATCTTCCGGAATATTAGATTTGCAGACTGCTGTGCTGCTGATTTCATATCACGATATCTGCTATCGTTTAAACACCCTTCTTCCTGCATAAGGAACACTATATCCGCAGGACGTGTATTTATCTCGGAAGCATAAGCTTCTGTTTTATCCACATTAACTTCATTATATTCGCTGCTTACCGCTTCAATGCCTATGCTTTCAAGCCATATTTCCATATCCATAAGGCAGTAAGTGCCAAGCTCGTCAACATGAGTGTAAACCCTGTTGTTTTCCACATCGTGGAAGGTTTCAACAGGCAGGAGCATATTTGTGTCTTCAAAATACTTAAAGACATTAAGACGCTTTATACCTGCAAACTCGTCGGAAATTGCAGCGTATTTGCCGTTTGTATTTACGGCGGCACTGTCCGAAATGTCAAAATTGATGACAACGTCCTCCACCTTTAAGCCTTCGGTGTAGGAAAATTCGGGAGATACCCCCAGAACGGCGGTGTTTCTCATTGCATTGGAATATCCGCTTTCACAGGCGGAAAGATTATTTGCGGCAACACCTGCTGCAGTAATATCGACAGAAACCTTGAAGGGATTTTCGTCTGTATTTACAGCCGCAAAATTGTCGGAATCTTCGCCGATATGCTGTGCAAATGTGTGCTCCGAATCGGGAATGCCATCAGTAGCCGCATTGTTGGGATCAAGTCCGAGTTCGATCTCGTCGCTGTCGGAAACGCCGTCACCGTCGGTATCATATTTCAGCGGATTGGTGCTGTATATGCTGATCTCGTCGTTATCGGCAAGACCGTCTGAATCGCTGTCAGCATTGCAGGGATCGGTACCCAATTCGTATTCACGAAGATTGCTCAGACTGTCCTCGTCAAAATCTTCATCAGCATCGGAAATGCCGTTGTCATCGGAATCTGCCTTCTTGGGATCGGTCCCGAGATAGTAAACCTCATATCCGTCGGGCAGACCATCGCCGTCTGTATCGGCATTTTCGGGATCTGTTTCAAAGTAGTTTTCCTCGTAAACGTCTGTCAGACCGTCATTGTCCGTGTCGGTCGTGTCGTTCCAATCAATATCATCGGCAGGGTTGGGGATAGTGCATACAACATTTACAGCTTCGCTTTCGCCTGTCATTCCCGCAGCTGTTGTCTGTACGACCTTTATTCCATAGCTGCCCGACACTTCGGGTGCAAAGGAATAAGACACCGTATCGGATACGGAAGCTTTCTTTTCAAATTCGCCGCTGTCAACGGAAACATAAATGTCAAAAGTTCCGCCCTCTGCCGTTGTTTTCCATGATACATTAACAAAGCCTGTTTCATCATCAAAATCGGCAGATACCGTAACAACAGGCTTTTCGGGTACAACAGGCACGGGAATATCAACAGATACAGCAGAGCTTTCAGCGACCTGTCCGCCATCTGTGGTCTGCCTTACCTTGAAATATACAGTTCCGCAGGCTTCTCCGAGAGAATAGATATAGGTTTTATCGCCCGATACACTTGCGACCTGTGTGTACTCAGCATTATCCTCCGAATACATGATCTCAAATGTGCCGTTGTTGATATTTGTATTCCATGAAATAACGGCTGTGCCATCGCTTTCGATATACTGAGCATCAGCAGTAATATCAAGAGTATCTTCGCTTGGCTCATCGGAAGGAACAGAACCGCTTCGTTCAATAACTACCTCGGACAGCTTTATTTTGCTTACAGCAGGAGCTTCTCCTCCAGCCTTGCTTGCAGTAAAGCCAATTGAAGCTGAATCACCGCTTGCAATAGGATTAGTCCACATACAGCTTGCAACACTGTATCCAGCATCGTCTGATTCAATGATCTTGTCGTTCCAGAGGTTTGTGATCTCAAAATTGCTGTCAAAATCGACCTTCCATGCCTCAATGGGAGCATCGGAAGTATTGGTCACAATAAGCTCAGCCTGAAAGACATCGCCCCAATCTTCCGTCACATTTAATTTTACATTATAACCATCTGACTTGTCAACCCTTTTTGAGCAAAGTTCAAACTTTTCGGGTGTTTCAAGGTCATTCCCGGATAATGTATATCCGAAATTCACTGACTGAAAGGGTTCGATCTCATAATTATAGCCCGAATTTTTGATTATGTAATCCTCTTCGGATTTGCTGTAAACATATCCGTTCCATATGCCGCTGATCTCACCGGTGGCATCATAACCGAGTGCCCAGTTAAGGATAGACTCGCTTGATGTGTTTGTCAGGGTAACATTTACATTCTGATTGCCGAACCATTCGTTTGTAACTGCATAGTCCACCTTATATCCGTCATAGGTATATGTAGCTGTACCCGTTTCGGCATTTACAGGAATTGCAGTAAGAACAGATGCTGCCATCGAAGCTGCAAGAACTGCCGACATTGTTTTTTTGAATTTCGTTTTATGTGTTCTTTTCATAATTTCCTCCGAAGTTATAGTAAACGTGATAAAATATACACTTAACATTTTTGACCGCATCTGCCTCATGGCTAAATGTATTTGCATTTTTATACTGAACAGCTGTAAATCATATTCATAAACTCGCTGCCAATAGCGATGGAAGCTAATACATAAATAAGAACGACACCGACAATACATAAAACGGAAAACGCATTGCCGATGCCGCTTGCCCATCAGAACTTTCTCAGCTTCTTTACAGCAGCAGTTTCCTTAGGCTGATGCTGCCAAACATAACATGTTGAATTAGCTGCAGCTTCAGCTGATTTTGCTGCAGCCTTTTCAACTGCCTTAATGACAACAGCTTTTACGGAAAATCCTTTTTTCATCTTAACCCCTCCTTTTCGTTCTTCTATGACTTTAGTTTACATTTTCGTACAGATTATGTCAATAAAAATTATCTCATGTACAAATTTTAACTCTGATGTACAAAAAAATCCGATGAATTAATAAACAATTCATCGGTTATTAATAATTTATTTTATTGAATAGGAATAGTTATTTCCGCCTTGAATGTATCCGCATTGTGCTTTGTAATAAAAACTCCGTCGTATTTTTCTACAGAAAGAGTGATGCTTTTTAAACCCACACCATCATGATCTTTCTTTGATGATAAGTATGATTTGCCGTTTTTCCGCAGTTCTCCGTTGCAGCTGTTTATTGTATTTATCAAAATAAAATCGTTTATTCGGTGTATCTCCATACATATAAATTTTTTCTCATCGTTACGCATTTTCTCACAGGCTTCAACAGCATTATCCCATAGGTTGGCAAATATTGCAGTAATATCCAGGTCGTCAATAAAATCCAAATCAACATCATCTGCCGACACAATAACTTCAATTCCCTTAGACTTTGCAAAAGATATTTTCTGACTTAAAACTATACTGAGTATCTTATTGGAGCATTGAAAACCGCAGAACAGACTGTTCATTTTATTGCACACATCGGATAAATAGCTTTGGGAGGCTGCTTCGTCTGAGTCTTTCATATTCTCTGCAACCATAAGATGCTTTTTTATGTCGTGAATGATAGCCCTGGATTCCTCATATTTCTGACTTATCTCATTATAATTTGCAAGGTGCATTTCACGAAGTCTTTCCGCAAGCGAAAGCTCATATTTATATCGGTATGCATCCGATACCTGATTTAAAATGTAAGCAAGAAAAATATTCATCAGCAAATATCCGAATAGGATTATTAATATCCGAACGCCGCCGTATCTGTCGGTTATCTGAGAAGCGTATGTTACAACAACAAACACCTCGAATATTGTCATTGCTATCATAAACATTGACAGCTTCCATTGTATTGCCTTAACCGTAAACCTTTGCACGATGGTCAAATATATTCTGTATGACACAAACATAAAAATGATATTCAATATATTGCTTCCCAACATTAACTGGTAATCGGAAAGAATCAGCTCCAATGTATTTTCTTTTATTATCGACCAGATTATAACAGTTATCATATCACAAAAAGCAAAAATAAACCAAAACAGCAAATTATGCAGCCAAGCCTTTTTGAACTGTGTATTAAACATGGTCATACATACAATGTTTGCGGAAAGAAGCGAATAAATCATATTAACATAAGGATTTTTCAGCTGATTAACGCATATCATCAACAATACCGCCGCCAAATACGCTGCAATATACAGAATTTTTCTGCTGTACTTGCATCCGAAAATATTTTTGCAAAACAAAAAGACGAATAAATTAGCCGCAGCTGTAGAAATACTTTGACTGACAAATGATACAATGCCCATATCTCACAACTCTCCCAGATGTTCATTCATATACTCATGGAGCCGTTCCTTAAAGTCTACTCTCTTTCTTTGCGACAAGGGAACAATATCACCGTTTGTCATGCAGATCGTATAATCATTTTTGACAATTGTCTTTACATATTTCAGATTAACGA
Source organism: uncultured Ruminococcus sp. (assembly GCA_964540575.1). Lineage (GTDB taxonomy): Bacteria > Bacillota > Clostridia > Oscillospirales > Ruminococcaceae > UMGS1889. The sequence goes on along the minus strand of CAZINI010000068.1, from coordinate 4,636 downwards.
TAAAATTTCTGTGCGTCATATAAAACTGCCGGTTATCTATTGTTTCAAAAATCCCGGCTATGCCTCCTCTCAGCTCAACTGCTTTATTATGGGTATACATAAGTATTTTTCTATGTTCACAGTATGCAAAATAAAGAATGTTATCGGCATTTTGAGTTACGTCGCCGTCATCTGTGCTGAACGTAACATTATTAACAGATTTTGCAGCATTAAGCTTGAGAAAATCCTTGAGAACAGTTTCAATATGAGAATAGTCGAACGGCTTTTCGATGAAATCAAATGCATGAACCTTATGAGCTCTCATACTGTAATCAGAAAAACTCGTTATGTAAACTATCGGAACATTCATATTATTTTCTCTTATCTGCTTTGCCGTTTCTATACCATCAAGCCCATCCATCTGAATATCAAGAAAGATCAAGTCGAAACCTATCTCAGAATCAAGCAGTGCTTTGCCACTGTCAAATTTAGATACGTTAAAATCCGTTCTGTGTGAACCAGAAAACAATAATATGTATTCTTCAATTTTTTGGGCAACATACATTTCATCATCGCATACCGCAATTTTTATCATGGCTTACCTCCTGACATTATACGATAAATTGTCATCTTATGGCTATTATACCATATAATGTCCCGCAAGTAAATAGAAATATATTATTTTTAATAATTTCTCATGCTTTGTTGTTTTGGATATACCCGACAAACATAAGAAACGCCTCAATTACTACTCCCATCATTACCGCATAGGCAAAATCGTTTATTCCGAATATCAGCATTATACCTGCAAGCTGTGCAAGGATAATGATCAAGAACCTTGCCCTTTTCCCGTAATGGATTATTTCATCCTTATCAAGCCGTTTATTTTCGGTATCGATAGGTGCTGCAATGAAAATGTATATAGCAGAGATCACCGAAGTAATTTCAAGTACGACGGTTGCACCCAAATAGGCTTCCGAAGCTTTTATACCTATAAGTGCCGCTGCCAGAGTCAGGATAGAATTTATAAAGCACTTCAGCCTGCTGCCTGCATGAGTGCCTCCCGCATACATTCTGAGCACAGAATACGAAACAGTGAAAATTATGCTTTCGATTAAGCAATTCATTAGCGCCCCGATGATCAATATCAAAATCACAAAAATGGCCCTCATTATTACTATTTCAAGACCGTATCTGATAATTTCCTCATCGGCTTCAATTAATTCGCTGTTTTTCATAACTAAAAGCAATTTGTCTATTATCTTTTCCATATATTCGCTCCTATCTCAAAACTAATAATAATTATATTACACGGAAGATCAAATTTCAATAAATTTTATTCGATGTACATTTTTTCAATCTGATGTACAATCAGCAATTATTTTATCTATAATTTATATAATCATCTTTAATATTTGACGGCATATAATTAGGTAAAACTAAAAATCGATTAACCGCTAAAATACAAAGCATTTCAAGCGGTTCTGCCAATTGCTTTTAAAATATACTCATCTCTTCATTCTCATGGTTGATTATTTAGCGGTTATTTGCGTTTGAAAGCATTGCCTCCAAAACAAATGAATTCTCGGTACATAAATTTTTTTCAAAATCGTATTTTAGATAAAGCATGATTATCTTGTATTGACACAAATAAAGCGATATTATATAATAATACAGAAAGGCGGTGTCAAAATGAAAAGGATACTGATTATAGAGGACGATAAAGCACTTTTGTCAGGCTTATGCCGTGCTTTGAATAATGACAATATAGAAACCGCTGCTGCTGAAAATATCCGAACAGCCAAGACTGCACTCGCATCGCACAGCTTTTCTCTTGTGATACTTGATGTAAATCTTCCCGACGGGAACGGTTTTGACTTCCTTCGTGAGATAAAATCAAAATACAGTCTGCCCGTTATTATGCTTACAGCAAACGATCTTGAATCGGATATTGTTTCGGGACTTGAGCAGGGTGCGGACGATTATATCACAAAACCGTTCAGCCTTGCAATTCTCCGTGCAAGAGTAAACGCACAGCTCCGCCGAGGCGAAACGGAGCATAAAAAATACTCCTGCGGCGGTTTTGTATTTGACTTTGAGCGTATGGAATTTTATGTGAACGGCTCTCCCACAGAACTTAGCAAGACCGAGCAGAAGCTTTTGCGGATACTTACCGACAATGCGGGAATTACTATTTCCCGTGAGAAGCTTGTTGACCGAATATGGACGGACGGTGCGGAGTATGTGGATGAAAATGCTCTGTCTGTGGCGGTGAACCGTCTGCGAGGAAAGCTTAACGCACAGAAAAATATAAAAACGGTATATGGTTCGGGTTATATGTGGGTAGAAGAAAATGACTGAGATTTTATGTATCATCATTGGGGCAATTTGTGTTATCGCCGCAGTATTTGCCATAGTAATATACCGCCGCCGAACGATGAAGATAATGCGTTCTCTGGACAAAATGATTGACAAAGCCATAGACGGCAGCTTTACCGAGGAGAATATTGACGAAACCATGCTTTCTTCGGTGGAGGCAAAGCTGGCGAGGTATCTTTCCGCATCGGAGCTTTCGGCTCGGAACGTGGCGACCGAAAAGGAAAAGATAAAGGAGCTTATCTCCGATATTTCACATCAGACAAAAACTCCTTTATCAAATATTATCCTTTATTCAGAGCTGTTAAAAGAGCAGGATCTGAATGAGCAGGCACTATCATGTGCGGAATCCGTCGGAGAGCAAGCGGAGAAACTTTCGTTTCTTATCGCCGCACTTGTAAAGCTTTCACGGCTGGAAACCGGGGTGTTTACACTTTCTCCCGTTCGAAAAGATATTTCGCCTATGCTTGAAAATGTATATCGGCAGTATCTTCCCAAGGCAGAGGGAAAGGGGCTGCAGCTTACATTTGAGCCAGCAGCTGCACAAGCCGTATTTGACGAAAAATGGTGTTCAGAGGCTATGGGAAATATTGTGGATAACGCCATAAAATATACCGACAGCGGCTTTGTTTCAATATCCGTCAAGGAGTATGAAATGTTTTGCACCGTGATAATTTCTGACAGCGGAACGGGCATTTCCGAAGAGGAGCAAGGCAGGATATTCACGAGATTTTACCGCTCACCGTCAGTATCGCAAAAAGACGGTCTTGGTATCGGACTGTATCTTGCAAGGGAGATAATTTCGGGCTGCGGAGGATATATCAAGGTAGCTTCTGAGCTTAACAAAGGCACAACATTTTCCGTATATTTTCAAAGGTAAATCTTTCAAAACTGTTAGATTTAATTTTCCACCGAAAGAATTGAGAAAGATTTGTATGATATTATCTGTATTGTGGGAAGGAATTTCTGCAATACAGATTTTTTTGGAGGTTTATTTTATGACTGTATTATCAACGACCGATTTACGGAAAATATACGGCAGCGGCGAAAACGAAGTTCGTGCTTTGGACGGAGTAGACCTATCCGTTGAGAGGGGCGAATTTGTTGCGGCAGTGGGAACATCGGGCAGCGGAAAATCTACTCTTTTACATATGCTCGGCGGTCTGGACAGACCCACATCGGGCAAAGTGGAGGTGGACGGCAAGGATATTTTCTCGCTTTCTGACGAGGAGCTGACTATATTCCGCAGAAGAAAAATAGGCTTTGTGTTTCAGAATTACAATCTTGTGCCCGTGCTGAACGTTTACGAGAATATTGTTTTGCCCGTTCAGCTTGACGGCGGAACGCCCGATAAAAAATACATCGACGGAGTTATTGATACTCTCGGACTTGAAAGTAAGCTGCAAAATCTCCCCAACAATCTTTCGGGAGGTCAGCAGCAGAGAGTTGCTATTGCGAGAGCGCTTGCTTCAAAGCCCGCAATTATCCTTGCAGACGAGCCTACGGGCAATCTTGACAGCAAGACCTCACAGGACGTTCTGGGACTGTTAAAGATAACAAGCCAAAAATTTTCCCAGACCATTGTAATGATAACCCATAATGAGGAGATCGCCCAGCTTGCAGACAGAATTATCCGTATCGAGGACGGTAAAATAGTGACAAGGAGCGGTGAATGATATGAACGTTGCCAACAGAAAATGTATACGCCGTCTTAGCTTCCGCAGTTTAAAGGCGGCAAAGTCAAGAAATATCATAGCCGTGATCTCCATAGCACTTACAACTGTAATGTTTACGGCTCTGTTTACTATCATAATGTCAATTATGCACGGCTTTGAGCAGTCAAATTTCCGTCAGGTGGGAGGATATTCTCACGGCGGCTTTAAGTATCTTACCGAGGAACAGTTTAATGAGCTGAAGGACGATAAGCTTATCAAGGAGTATTCTCTCCGCCGCTTTGTGGGTATGCCCGAAAATGAGCCGTTTACAAAGTCCCATGTGGAGGTAAGCTATTGCGACGAAAATGCAGCAAAATGGATGTACTGCACTCCCACAGAGGGACGCCTGCCCGAAGAAAACACCAATGAAGCGGCAACAGACACAAGGGTGCTGGCACTGCTGGGCATTGAACCGAAAATAGGTGCGGAATTTACTGTTACATTCAATGTGGACGGCAAGGAAACGACCGAAAGCTTTACTCTTTGCGGTTGGTGGGAGCATGATGAGGTTATTGTTGCGAACCACATTCTTATCCCCGAAAGCCGTGCCAAGGAGATATTCACAA
>CAZINI010000067.1:1917-14545 GCA_964540575.1 uncultured Ruminococcus sp. | reverse complement strand
TCAACGTATGTAAAGCCGTTGATACGAGCGATGATCTGAGCAGCGTCCTTGCCAAGACCGTTGAGGATAACTCTCAGAGGTTCCTTACGAACTCTGTTAGCCTTCTCAGCGATACCGATAGCACCCTCAGCAGCAGCGAAGGACTCGTGACCTGCCAGGAATGCGAAGCACTTGGTCTCTTCCTCAAGAAGCATCTTACCAAGGTTTCCGTGACCCAGACCAACCTTACGCTGATCAGCAACAGAACCGGGGATACAGAAAGCCTGAAGTCCCTCACCGATAGCAGCAGCAGCGTCAGCAGCTCTTGTGCAGCCCTTCTTTATAGCGATAGCACATCCTACAGTGTAAGCCCACTTTGCATTCTCAAAGCAGATAGGCTGAATGCCTTCAACCAGCTTGTAAATGTCAAGGCCCTTAGCCTTTGTAACCTCAGCAGCCTCCTCAATGGAGTTAATGCCATACTGAGCGAGAACAGCAAGAACCTGCTTTTCTCTTCTTTCATAAGATTCAAATAAAGCCATTATATTTTACCTCCTTATCAGATTACTGCTTTCTGGGATCGATGATCTTAACAGCATCGGCAACTCTGCCGTACTGACCCTTAGCCTTCTCAAAAGCGGTGTTAGCGTCGTCGCCGCCCTTGATGAAGTCCATCATCTTACCGAAGTTTACGAACTGATAGCCGATGATCTCATCATCTTCGTTCAGGGCAATGCCTGTAACGTAACCATCGGTCATTTCGAGGTAACGGGGACCCTTAGCGAGAGTACCGTACATAGTACCAACCTGAGAACGAAGTCCCTTGCCGAGGTCCTCAAGACCTGCACCGACAACAAGACCGCCCTCGGAGAATGCACTCTGGGAACGACCGTAAACGATCTGGAGGAACAGCTCTCTCATAGCTGTGTTGATAGCGTCACAAACGAGGTCAGTGTTCAGAGCCTCGAGAACAGTTCTGCCGGGAAGGATCTCAGCAGCCATAGCAGCAGAGTGAGTCATACCGGAGCAGCCGATAGTTTCAACGAGAGCCTCCTGGATAACGCCCTCCTTAACGTTGAGAGTAAGCTTACAAGTACCCTGCTGGGGTGCACACCAGCCGATACCGTGTGTAAAACCGGAAATGTCCTTGATTTCCTTTGCCTTGACCCACTTAGCTTCTTCGGGGATCGGAGCAGCACCGTGAGCAACGCCCTGCTTCACGGGGCACATAGTTTCAACCTCATGAGAATAGATCATATTAGTTACAAACTCCTTTCAGATTTTGATGTAAGCACAAAATGTAGTACTGTGCAACATACAAATACATTATAATATATTTTGTCTGATTTTGCAATAGTTTTTTTGTTAAAATTATCGTTTTTTTCTTTTCGGAGATTTTATTTTCATAATACCGAAGCATTCGGCAGCAGACGTCACATTATTTTTTCAAAAAAACACTTTGGCATCTCGACCCTTATCCCCTCAAATATCTCATCGATCAGCCCCGTATAAGCCCCGTAAATGATGACGGCAGCAAAAAACAGCAATATCAGGATAACAATGATCCTTGAAAATGCGGACGGCTTTTTCGGTTCATATTCTGGATTATTCCGTTCATATCTTCCCCGTCTGTAAGGCGGCATAGAAACACCTCTCTTCACAGCAAAATAATACTAATTCCTAATCTCCTTATAGACAGAGTCTATAAGGAGAGCCGCCTAAAAGGCGGCAAGTCAAAACCGGCGGTTTTGACGGAATTAGTATTGTACGGCTTTCCTTTGCGGCTTCGCCGCACCCACCTATAGACCTTGTCTATAGGTTGATTAGGAAATAGTATAAAGCCGCAGACCAAGGGGCGACAACTTCGTCAAATCGTTCTGTAAAGAGCGAAATGAACAAGGCTTGTCGCTCGACCGGTAAAGTCTTATTTACCGATCCTTCCCAAGACCTGCGGCGTAATGTTAAAGTGTGATACCGTTCAGCTGAGCAATAAGCTTCTTCTGAGCCTCAACGCCTGCCTCTGCGGCACTGTCAGTCAGCTGATGAGTGCGGAATTTTATGTAGCTTTCAAACAGCTTGGAGCCATAGAAGCATTCCGCAGCCACTTCCTCGTAATGTGCTGCACTGTTGTTGCCCGACAGCAGCTCCAGAGCCTTGCCGATCTTATTCATACGTCTATCCTCTTCGGTGGAATCCTTAAGAGCCTCATCGATCTGCTTAAGCTCCTCAATAAGACCCATCTTATCCGAACGAACGCTGAATCCCCTGCCGGAGCCTGCCTTTATCTGACCGCCGTCGGCAAGCAGCTCTCTAATGCTGTAATAGAAATAGTTGAACTTCATTTCGTCCTTCATAAACAGGAACGATCTTATAGGCAGATCGGTCTGATCTACGGGAGTATACAATGCCTTGTCACAATGTGCAAAAAGAGCATATCTCGCACATGGTGCAAAGTAATATTCCGAACCGTCCTTGTAAACCGTAGGATAGAGATACCCCTTGCTCTCAGCCTTAAGACCCGTTTCGGGATTGGAAGCGTGTGCCGATGAATAGAACTCGTCCTCCAGCTCGCCGCAGCAAAGTTCAGCCGCCTTGCGTACATCGGAAACTGACATATTTCCCGTATCGCCGTGAACGCCGTCAAGGAATGTCCTCATTCCGCCGAAAGCGTTTTCAAATTCCTCAGCAGCAAATTTTCCGCAGTCGGAATACGCAGAACCGACAGTAGTCATAAAGTTTGCGGTAACGTTGTAAATAACGGTATCGTCCTCTTCACTGCAATCGTAGTGCTCCCTGATCTGACGTTCAATAAGAGCAAGTGCGACCTCGGCGTCCTCACCGCTCAGCTTGGAAAGGTCATATCTGTCCGCAATAATTCCCGTGATAAGGTCAACGGGAACATAGCCGTTGATATACTTAAATCTGCCCTTGGAAAGCATGGATTTCAGTTTTTTGATGATCTCGCCCTTCACCTCGGGTGCAGCGTGTATCTTGTCGGACATGACCGCCAGCGACACCACAAATTCCGCATATTCGGGCATAAGCTTCTGCTCGGTCAGGTAGTTGAACAGCCAGCCGTAAATATATCCTCTGAAAAAGTCCTTGAGCTTGTTGTACAGATCGCCGCCCTTGATTATCATAGCGATAAATTTCGCCTTAAGGTCACCGACAGAACTAAGCTCAACGCTGTTTTTCTTGCCGTTCAAGGAAATAAGCACTATCCCGAACGCCTTGTAGAACAGCTTGCAGTAGTTGATGCGGTCGGAAGCGTCCAGACCCCATCTTTTTCCGCCGGGTTCTTTCGCCTCATACTCCGACCAGAGCAGATAGGAACGCTGCAGATTTATCACCGCATTGCGGTAGCCTGCAATTATCTCGTCGGGAGATACGCCCTCAAGAAGCGTCTTGAACTCGGATTTCTCCGCCATACCCGAGATTATCTCGGAAAGCTCGTTTTCAAACGCTTCCAACGCCGGGGAATCGTCCATAAAAATTATTTCGTCCAGAAGCTCGGGGACAACCGCTGTAATATCCAATTTAACACTCATATATTATGTATGCCGACCGAAAACGCCGACAATCTCCTTTCACAGCAACTATCATAATTTTAACATAAATAGTTCAATTTTTCAACCCCCAAACAATACAAAGACGAAACAAATTATTAGGCGTTTTGCACAAAAGAAGCCCGACAAATATAAAGATTACTGTCAAAGGGAAATATTCGGAATAGCCAGCCTAGCCCAAGCCCGCACATATTTTTCCCTGTCGTTCCGATAATCGAGATAATATGCGTGTTCCCACAGATCGCAGCAAAACAGCACCTTTCCGCAAATATGCTCCTGATCTTCGCTGCAAATAAGCTCCGTTTTTCCGCATCTGCAAACCGCCCAAATATAACCCGAACCCTTGAAATTTCGGGACATTTCGGCAAATCTATCCGCAAAAGCAGCCGCTCCCCCGCAGCACTCGATAAACGCCATAGCATCGGGGGACGGCTGCCTTATTTCTTCCGTTTGAACCTTTCTGTCAGCCACAGGATAAAGCCCCAGAAAATACTGCTCATGATTCAACACACCGCCCGCATAAAATCTCACAGCATCGTTTCCCGACTTAGCCAGCGACTCAATGTCCATACACCGCAAAACGGGATTTTTCTCCACACAGCCGTTAAGCTTGGAAACGTAGCCTTTATAATGCTTCTCGTAATGAGTTTTGACAGTTTCCGCACCGATATACGGCTCAAGCTCATCATATTGATACGGCAGCTGTATCGGTTCAAAGGGGTAAGTTCTTTCATGCATAGGATCACACCTTTCTTTTATATGTACATTCTATTCGGGGAGATAAGGAAAAATTCAAAAAATCACTGTTGACAAACCCAACAAAACGTGTTATAATCAAACCGACAAAAGCAATGATGAGGAGGAGTACGCATCTCCCCTGCCCACAGAGAAAAGACGGTCGGTGCAAGTCTTTCGGCAGACAATGCGGAAGGTAGCCTCGGAGCTTCGTGTGCGAACATCTTTATAAGTAGTATACGGCGGCATCTCCCCGTTACGGAGAAATGAGTGCGTTGTTTTCCTTAATGATACAACGAATTCAGGTGGTACCACGGATATTTTCCGCCCTGAAGCCTTGATCGGCTTCGGGGCTTTTTTATTTCTCGTTTGCCGACAAATATTTACGAAAGGACAGATAAGAATGAAAAAGGAACTTCCCAAGCAGTACGCTCCTTCGGAATTTGAGGACAAGATCTACTCCTACTGGATGGAAAATGACTGCTTCAAAGCATCTCCCAACAGCAAGAAAAAACCCTATACTATCGTGATACCTCCCCCCAATATCACGGGACAGCTCCATATGGGACACGCCCTTGACGAAACCTTGCAGGATATTCTTATCCGCTGGAAGAGAATGTCGGGCTATGAAACTCTCTGGCTCCCCGGCACAGACCACGCCGCTATCGCCACCGAAGCGAAAATCGTTGAGGCAATGCGTAAAGAGGGTCTGACCAAAGAGGGCATCGGCAGAGAAGCCTTTATGGAACGTGCATGGAAATGGAAAGAGCAGTACGGCGGACGTATCGTTGAACAGCTGAAAAAGCTGGGTTCCTCCTGTGACTGGTCAAGAGAACGCTTCACCATGGACGAGGGCTGCTCAAAGGCAGTTAAGGAGGTTTTCGTTAAATATTACGAAAAGGGACTTATCTACCGTGGAGAAAGAATTATCAACTGGTGTCCCCACTGTAAGACCTCACTGTCCGATGCAGAGGTAACTTACGAAGATCAGGCAGGACATTTCTGGCATCTTCGCTATCCCCTGACTGACGGCTCGGGATATGTTCAGCTGGCGACCACCCGTCCCGAAACACTTCTGGGCGATACGGCAGTTGCGGTAAATCCCAAGGACGAGCGTTATGCACACCTTATCGGAAAGACCGTAACGCTCCCGCTGGTTGGACGTGAAATTCCCATTGTCGGGGACGATTACGTTGATATGGAATTCGGAACGGGCGTTGTTAAAATAACACCCGCTCACGACCCCAACGACTTCGAGGTTGGTCTGCGTCACAGTCTGCCCGTTATCAACGTTATGACCGAGGAAGCAAAGATAACCGAGGATTACCCCGCATATGCAGGACTTGACCGCTATGAAGCCCGCAAAAAGATAGTTGAGGACCTTGAAAAGGGCGGATTCCTTGTAAAGATAGAGGAACATGCCCACAACGTAGGCACCTGCTACCGCTGCGGAACTACCGTTGAACCGAGAGTTTCCACTCAGTGGTTCGTTAAGATGAAGCCCCTTGCACAGCCCGCTATCGACGCTGTTAAGAACGGCGACACAAAGTTCGTTCCCGAACGCTTTGAAAAGACCTATTTCCACTGGCTGGAAAATATCCGTGACTGGTGCATTTCCCGTCAGATATGGTGGGGTCATCAGATACCCGCATTCTACTGCGACGACTGCGGCGAAATGGTCGTTACCAAGGAAAGCTCCGCTGTTTGTCCCAAGTGCGGCAAGCCTATGCGTCAGGACCCCGACACGCTGGACACCTGGTTCTCCTCCGCACTTTGGCCGTTCTCCACACTCGGCTGGCCCGACAATACGGAAGATCTGAAGTATTTCTATCCCACAAACACTCTTGTTACGGGCTATGACATAATTTTCTTCTGGGTAATAAGAATGATGTTCTCCGGTCTGGAGAATATGGGCAAGCCTCCCTTTGACACCGTTCTTATCCACGGTCTGGTGAGGGACGCTCAGGGACGGAAAATGTCCAAATCTCTGGGCAACGGCATCGACCCGCTGGAGGTCATCGCACAGTACGGTGCAGACGCTCTCCGTTTCATGCTGGCAACAGGCAACGCCCCCGGAAATGATATGAGATTTACCGAAGAAAAGGTAGTTGCTTCAAGAAACTTCGCCAACAAGCTCTGGAACGCTTCCCGTTTCATTATGATGAATCTCCCCGAGGACTTTGAATTCAAGGGGCTTCCCGAAAATCTCACCATCGAGGATAAATGGTTCGTTTCCAAGTTCAACACCCTTGCAAAGAATGTCAACGACAATCTGGATAAGTTTGAGCTGGGAATTGCAGTTTCAAATCTCTACGACTTTATCTGGGATATTTTCTGCGACTGGTATATCGAGCTGACCAAGCCGAGAATTGCAGCAGGCGGCGAATCCATGGAAACCGCACAGCAGGTCCTCGTATGGGCTATCGGCGGAATGCTGAAGCTTCTGCATCCCTTTATGCCCTATATTACCGAGGAAATATGGCAGACTCTCAACGACGGTAAGTCACCTATTATGCTGGAAAGCTATCCCGTTTATGACGAAAAGCTGTCCTATTCCGAGGAAGAAAAGCGGTTTGAAAAGGTAATTTCTGCTATCAAGGCAATCAGAAACCGCCGTACCGAGATGAACATTCTGCCAAGCGTAAAGGCAAAGGTTTTCGTTGAAACAGACGAAAAGGAACTGTTCAAGGCTTCGGAAATGTTCTTTGTAAAGCTGGCTTCCGCATCGGCTGTTGAGGTCGGAGATAAGTTTGATATTCCCGATTCGGTAACAGTGGTTTCCGACGGTGCTCGCTGCTTTATCCCCATGAATGAGCTGGTTGACAAGGAAAAGGAGCTTGCTCGTCTTAACAAGGAAAAGGCAGCCGTTCAGAAGGATATTGACTTCTCAAGCGGCAAGCTGAACAATCCCGGATTTATGGCAAAGGCTCCCGAAAAGCAGGTCGAAGCCGAAAAGGCTAAGCTTGCCAAGGCACAGGAGAAAATGGCGAAGATAATCGAATCTATTGAAGCTCTGAAATAATTTTTCGGCGGTACTGCCCATTGTATGGCGGTACCGCCTTTTTGTTAGATTTTTTCAGCATTGACAATCACAAGCTGTACAAAACGCCGAATATTATGCTGCTTTGAAAAATAACTGCTGTCGGAATTGTTTCTACAGTAAAAGGAGGTTTTTCTATGCAGATTAAAAAAGCACTTGCTGTCCTTACACTTGCAGCTTGCATGACATCGTGTGCCGAAACCAACATTTCAAGTAATACCGAAGGAGCGGATTATTGGGACGATGGCGGAAATACCATAACATTTAGCGGAACCGAATATGAAACAACAATAACAGAGGTCAGTGAAACCAATAAAAAGAATACTGAAACTACAACCGCTTCAACTTCATCTGAAACCACAGAAACAAGCAATTACAAAACAATACCCTATATGACACCGATTGTCCTTGACAGAGAAACCGACAGGAAGCTTCGTTCGGATTACGCTGCATATGTATCGGCAAGAGATAACACGGAAATATCTGCCGATACGGTCACAGGTCAGTTTTACTTTGGAAATGATAACGGATATATGCTGCTGGTAATGTGTCCCTACGATTACTACACGTTAGATGAGATGGAATATAAGCTGCCCATTATGGATATTCCCGATGATGACTGCGACTGTTACCCATATGTTGATATAATACTGCCAAGCGGTATGTTTCAATTGCTTGCCTACAAGGACGGTACATTCACCGACATAAATACGGCAGTAAACGAAAAGCTTATCAGCTATGATGCCGTTTCAAGCATAGCATCATATATGGATAAATATTACGCAGAGGGCGACAAAATGTGTATCTATAAGACTAATTACATAGATGATTGATATGAACGGGACAGACTGAAATATTGTCTGTCCTTTTTTCACAAAACATCTAAAAATTTTCATTTTCTCTATTGACAAATAACGGAATATGCTGTAAACTGTAATTATATTGTGTAATCGTTTTCTAAATACAACAAAAAGGAATATTTCGGAGGTAAAAATATGAGCGAAAAAATCTATAAGCTCCATATGGGCAAAGCAAAATGTGCAGTCGATCTGGGTGACGGCAGCGAAAGAGGAGAATATGTCGATCAGGACTATATCCTCCATAAAATGGGCAGACCCCACCGTTCCATCTCGCTGATGTACTGCTACTATCCCTTGGACGAGCAGTGGCCCGGCAGAATTTCCGAAGTCATGAAGGACGCTAATGTTTCCTTCCAGTGGGACTACCCCTACGACGACTATTTTACCTATAAGGGCGGTCTGAACGGAAATCTCGACGACGAGCCGTTCACCTGTATGAGAGATGTCCGCAGACACGGTCAGGACGTTACCCTCACACTTACTGTTGACCCCAATCTGTCCGATGACTATCTTATTGCAATTGCAAAGGATCTCAGCCGCTTCGGACGTATGATACTCCGTATCAATCACGAGGCAACAGGCAACTGGTTCTCATTTACAAAGCGTGCCACCTATAAGGAGATCGCCGATTTCTTCGTACATTTCACCGATATTATCCACGAATATGCCCCCAATGTCAAGACACTTATGTGCATCGGCGGCATTGAGGATCTCTCCAAGGAAGAAATGGAGATGGAGGAGGAGTTCAAGGTGACTGTTCCCTCCGCCGATATGTGGAGCGTTGACAAATATATGGCTCTCCACTGGGGCTGGCCTTATGACGTTGCTTTGAAGGGCGGCACTTCCCATTCCAGAAGCAATGTCAGAGAAACATACGAAAAAACAAAACGCAGCTATGAACGCTTCAAGTTCCTGAACGGCGGCGTTGGCAAGCCTATGAGTATGGCTGAGTTCAACGCTGACGGTGACGTTACAGGTGCATACGATCAGGCTGCTATGGTAAAGGAATTCTGCGATATTCTTGTAAACGAAAAGGCTGAGTGGTTCACCTCCTTTACAATGTATCAGTTCAGGGACAGAGGACGTCTTGGTCTGGAGATCGAAGACCCCAACAATCCCAACGTGGGCATTGAGCAGCCCCTTATGAAAACCTATAAGGAGATAATCCACTCCGAATGGTTCCTGCCCGAAATGAAGCAGTCCGATGAAATTACACTGCCCGTTACTCTCCGCTGGGGCGGTTCCGAGGACGCTGACGGTCTGGCTATCCCCCTGCATTTCGAGAAAAATCCTCACTTCTGCGAGGTGACCTTCGAGGATGACGGAAACTATATGCTGGAAATAAACGGCAAATGGTTCTACAAGTCCCCCAAGGCAAAGACTATCGACCTGATGAGTGCGTTCTACGAGAAGCCCCTTGACGGCGAATGCGATATGACCCTCAAGCTTTTCGCACCCCCTGCAAGCGGCGAAAACGACCCCTCTCAGGGTGCAGACTGGGCTGAAAACTACTACACAACTATCGAAAAGCTGCCTAAGATAAGAATTGAATTTGAACCTGTGGAAAAGTGATTTTTCCGTCCGAAATGATTTCCCCCTGTCCCCTCACCCGTGGGACAGGGGTTTTTATCTGCATACATATAATTCTAACATTTTTAAAACCGAATATTAAGATTTTTGTGGTAAAATTAAGCATTATCATTCTATCGGAGGTAATGCCCATGGACAGCCTGATATATAGCCTTAACGCCACCGTCCCCGTGTTTCTGGTCATCGTCATAGGCTATCTTTTAAACCGCAAGGGAATGTTCAGCGACGGCTTTATCGCCTCCGCAAATAAGTTTCTCTTCAATGTCTGCCTGCCGATAATGGTGTTCAAGGACTTGGCAAAAACGGATATAGTTTCCGAGTTTGACCTTGGGCTTGTGGTGTACAGTGCGGTAATTACCACCATTGCATTTATTGTCATATGGATATGTTCACGGCTGTTCATCAAGGATAAATCGATCATCGGTGCATTCGTTCAGGCGGCGTACAGAAGCTCGGTGGCGGTAATGGGCTTTGCGTTTATGATGAACATTTACGGCACGGCGGGCGATATTCCCATGATAATAATCGGCTGTGTTCCCCTTTACAATATCTATGCGGTAACGGTGCTGACCTTTGAAGCGGAGGACGCTCAGAACATTCAAAACAAAAGCGAAAAAATCAAAAAAGCCGCTGTCGGTATCGTCAAAAATCCTATTATAATAGGAATAATTGTTGGTGCCCTCGGCTCGCTGATAAAAATTTACGATTGGCTCCCGCAAATATGCGTTAAGACCGTGGACAGCCTGGCGGCGATTGCCACTCCCCTGTCCCTGATAGTGATAGGAGCGTCCTTTGAGGGCAGAAAGGCGATTGCAAAGCTTGTCCCCACGGCAGTTTGCTCGGCGGTGAAGCTTATAGTTCTGCCCGCAGTGTTCCTGTTAATCGCCGTAAAGCTGGGCTTCCGTGACGATGCACTGCTGGCACTGGTAATAATGCTCGGCTCACCCACCACACCGTCCTGCTACATAATGGCGAAAAATATGAAAAATGACGGCGTTCTGACCTCCAGCGTTATAGCCGCAACCACCCTGCTTTCATCGGTAACGCTCACCTTCTGGATATTTATTATGAGATTTTTCGGATATATTTCACAGTAAGAAATGGAGAAAATCTAATGAAGATCGACCGACTGATAGGAATACTTTCCATTCTCCTGCAAAAGGATAAAGTGACAGCCGCCGAGCTTGCGGAGAAATTTGAAGTATCCCGCCGAACCATAATCAGGGACATTGAGGACATAAATATGGCGGGGATACCCATTGTAACATATCAGGGAAACGGCGGCGGCATTTCCATAATGGAGGGCTTTCGCTTCGACCGAACGCTTATCACCTCCGAGGAAATGAAAGCAATTATGTCGGGACTGAACAGCCTTGACAGTATCAGCGAAAACAACCGTTACAAACAGCTGATGGAGAAGCTTTCGGCAGATAACCCCTCTCTCGTCAATGCCGATAATCATATTATCATCGACCTTTCCATGTGGGATAAATCCGCCGTTTCCGAAAAGATCGAGCTGATAAGATCGGCAATGGAATGCAGCGAAAAGATAGCATTTACCTATCTTGCACCGAACGGCGAAAGTGAGCGGACTATCGAGCCGTATCACCTGATATTTCAGTGGTCTGCATGGTATGTCTGGGGATATTGCTGTTCACGGAATGATTATCGTATGTTCAAGCTGACACGAATGACAGGACTTCGGAAAACCGGCGAGAAATGTCAGCCGAGAACCGTCCCGCCCTATACCTGCGACAAGCTTCGCCATACCGATGGCGGGATAACGGCAGAGGTTTTGTTTGACAAGTCCGTAAAATGGCGTCTGGCAGACGAATTCGGCTCGGAAATGCTCAGCGAAAACGAGGACGGCAGCATCGGAATGACCTTTACTTGGTCGGACGCCGAATCGTTCTACCGCTACATTCTCACATACGGCGACAAAGCCGAGATAATCTCCCCCGAAGAATATCGCCGGGAATTTTCCGAGCTGCTTAAAAAGATAACGGAAAATTATTCGGACAAAAAATAGATCCCCGTCTTGTGCAAGGCGGGGATCTTTATATGCATTTCAATAAATCATTCACTGAACGGGAGCGGGGGCAGGCTGTACAGCAGTTGTAACTGCGGGTGCGGACTCTGCAATGGATGTGACTGCGGGAACAAGTGATGTTTCGGCAGTCACGGGCTGTGAAACGGAAGTTACAGCTTCTGTCGCCATAACAGGCTCAGCTGCGGAAGTTACTGCGGGCTGAGTATCGGACACCGTTGTTTCGGAAGCTTCGGACGAAGTTTCGGGGCTCTTGGTAACATACAGCCGTATCGGTACATTCTTGGGGACCTCAATATCTGCGGGAGGCTCCTGCTTAACAACAAACTCGGGGGGCATTCCCGGTTCTTCGTCGGTTTCAACAACAATATATTCGATACCCTCCGATTCAAGCTGCTTTACAGCATAACTCAAAGGAGTTTTAAGCAGATTGGGCACAATGTACTTGTCGGAATCGGTTTCCGATACCTCGGTAGTTTCCTCGGTGGCTTCTGTTTCGGCGGGAACGGTCTCGGAAACTGTTTCAACAGGCATAGTTTCGTTCGGAACAGGTTCAGCGGGAGCTCCGCCGCCGAAAGCACCGTTCATATACATCATCGCACCGACTGCACCTGCGGCAATAAGCAGGCACAAAACAATAACAACCGGTGCCTTGCTCTTTTTCTTTTCGGGAGCGGGACTATATTCCTCAACAGGCTTAGGCTTCTCCACGGGAACAGGCTTGGGCTTTTCCTCAACAACAGGCTCGGGCTTCTCCTCAACAGCAGGCTCGGGCTTCTCCTCAACAGCAGGCTCGGACTTCTCCTCAGCA
>CAZINI010000067.1:0-1817 GCA_964540575.1 uncultured Ruminococcus sp. | reverse complement strand
CAGGCTCGGACTTCTCCTCAGCAGCAGGCTCGGGCTTCTCCTCAACAGCAGGCTCGGACTTTTCCTCAACAACAGGCTCGGGCTTCTCCTCAACAGCAGGTTCGGAAATGACCTCGGCAGCTTCATCGCCGCTGTAAAATCCCGCAATAAGCTCGTCAACACTCTGAATACGTTTTCCTTCGGCGATCTCAAGACCTTTAAGCAGAGTCTTTTCACGCACTTCGGAAATATCGCAAAGTTCGGAGGGCTTGACCAGCTCGTCCATACTCAAACGCTGAGCAGGCGTCTGCGGACGCTTTCCCGTTATCATATAATATATCAGTGCACAAAGAGAGTAGACATCCGTACACTCATTGATAGTTCCGTTTGAACGATACTGCTCGGGAGCGGCATATCCGGGAGCAAGACTCTTGCCGTTGTCATAATCTCTTGCAGAGCCGAAACCGATAAGCACAAGCTTTTCGTCCTCGGTAAATATGATATGCTCGGGGTTTATCCCACGGTGATAAACGCCCTGCTTATGCACCTTTGCAAGTGCTTCCATGGGCTTTTTCATCAGCTCGAAAACAACCTCCGAGGAAACCTTTCCGCCGTTTTCCCTGAGATACGCTGCGGCGGACATACCCTCCGCAAATTCCACAGCCGTATAAACAGTGTTGTTCTCCGAAACGCAGTCCAGGACCTTAACCATGCCCTCCATAGGCTCAAGAGAAGCCAGTATCCGTGAATCCATCTCCACCCGTTCGAGAGTTTTCGCATAAAGCTCGTCCTTGTCCTTAAGGGGGACAACATTCAGCCTGTCAATATCGTGACCCTTTCTCTCGGCAATATCCGAAGGATAAAACTCCTTCAAGGTGCATCTCAGACCTGTTGTTTCATCGAGAGCGGTATATGTAATACAGAAGCCGTCCTCACCAAGGCAGCGGCCGACCTTGTACCGTCCCCCGATAGTTTTGAGCATAGGGATATGATGCTCCTCGGGCGAATAGCTTTCAACGTTGAAACCGCAGTAAGGACAGAACTTTTTGCCTGTTGTTGTTTGCAGACAAGACGGGCATATATTCATAAAAACTCTTCCTTTCAAGTTGTGTAATCCATTACAGTCAAACTAATCTGATTAATTTTAACATAGAAATCCACAAATATCAACGACAATTTGTTACAAAATAAAGAGTATTTTTGAACACCGGTCGGTACCGAATATGACATACAGCTGTCATATTTGATATGTTACAATAAATGCATCAACTTTGAAAGGAAATACAGCTATGAACACCGATCTCAACGAAAATCTCCCAAGGCTTTGGGAACTGCTGGGCAGTCACAGCGTGATGACGCTGTCAACCTGTGCCGATGGCAGAGTGACCTCCCGTCCCATGAGCGTGGTAATTATCGACGGGAAATTTTACTGTCAGACAGATATAAACTATCTGAAATGCAGGCAGCTTTCCAAAAATCCCAACGCCGCCCTATCTTTCAAAAATTTTTCCATAGAAGGCATCTGCCGAATTATAGGAAAGCCCACCGAACACGGCTTTTTTATGCGGGCAATGGAACAGCACTTCCCCTCAGCCGCCGAAAGATGGTCATCTATTCCCACGGAATGTCTGCTGGAAATTACGCCGACTCTTGTCTATCTCTGGGAATACGAAAACTCAAAGCCCTATATGGAATATTGGGATCTTGAAAACAAAACCTATCGAAAGGAATGGAAATAACGATTTATACTATTTCCTAATCAACATATAGACAAGGCCTATATGTTGATTCCCACCGCTTTGCGGTGGGTGCGGCGAAGCCGCAAAGGAAAGCCGTAC
>CAZINI010000066.1:0-14554 GCA_964540575.1 uncultured Ruminococcus sp. | reverse complement strand
TGTGACGGAATTCGAAAAGCGTGGACGCTTTTCTTTTCCTATTGGTTTGTTTGATGGGTTACTGTTTGTGGGTTTCCTATAGTTTTGTGTGACGAAAATCGAAAAACGTGGACGTTTTTCTCTTTCTATTGGGTCGTTTGTGGGTTTGCTGATTGCGGGTTTACGATAAGCTTGTGTGACGGAATTCGAAAAGCGTGGACGCTTTTCTTTTCCTTTTTGGGAGTTTGAGGCTTTACTGTTTGTTGGGTACCGCTGGCATTGATATTTGGGCTTTCTTTTGTGATTTCTGTTGGTTTGATGCCCTTTGTGTTAGAACTTTTGGACTGTTGGCTGCGGATTTCGCCCGTTGCGACGGGCGACCAGCCCTTGCTGGCGTCCAAGGGCTGGACCCCAAGACGCTTTATTCGCCTTCGGCGGGATTTTTTTTTTTTTTTATTTTTTTATTCCTCGTCACCATCATCCGGAACAGGCTCATCAACAATAACCTCATTCTTCTCCATCTCCAAAGCCTCCGCTTCTTCCTTCTCAAGCTCAGCTTCAGCAGGCTGCTCAACCTTCTGGACATCGGCATTCTCATCATGCTCCGCTCTCGTAAACGCAACCACTTTACTGTCGCCCTGAACTCTCATAACCTTTACGCCCGAAGCATATCTGCTCATAACACGGACATCATTCGCCCTTATTCTGATGATAACGCCGTCGTCGGAGATAAGGATAATATCGTCCGTATCATCAACGACCTTTATGCCGCATACATAGCCCTTTTCAGCCGAAACGGGATAGTTCTTAAGACCATAACCGCCCCTGTTCTGAATTCTGTACTGACTAAGGTCTGCACGTCTGCCCAGACCCTTTTCGCTGACTGTGAGGACGGTGGCACCCTCTCTTACTCTTGCCATGGATACAACGCTGTCGCCCTCTCTCAGCTTGATAGCCCTTACGCCGTGAGCGGAACGTCCCAGCGGACGCATAGAGCTTTCCTCAATTCTGATAGCATAGCCGCCCCGTGTTGCAACGATAAGCTGTGCACTGCCGTCGGTCATTCTTACGCCCTCTATCTCGTCGCCCTCGTCAAGTCCGATAGCAATAAGACCGTTCTTGCGGACGTTTTTGTATTCTGCAAGGCAGGTGCGTTTTATCTTGCCGTTTTTCGTTACCATTACGATAAACTTATTCTCGTCAAAATCGGAGGTTTTTATCATAGCGGCTATCTTTTCGCCGTCGGTAAGGGGCAGCAGATTAACGGCATTCACACCTCTGGACTGCTTTGAGCCTTCGGGAATTTCATAGCATTTCAGCTTATACATGATGCCCTTGTTGGTGATGAAAAGCACGTTATCGTGAGTCGAGGATATAAACATTTCCTGAACGAAATCCTCGTCACGCTGCTTCATACCCGTAACGCCCTTGCCGCCTCTGTTCTGTGTCTTATAGTCGGAAACGGGCTGACGCTTGATATATCCGATATTTGTATATGTCACAACACAGTCCTCAACGGGGATAAGGTCCTCAATGTCCACCTCGCCGCTGACGGACTCTATCTGTGTTCTTCTTTCATCGCCGAATTTATCCTTGATAACGTTTATTTCGTCCTTGATTATACCGAGAAGCTTCTGCTCATTTGCAAGAATTTCCTCCAGCTCGGCGATACGCTTTTGAAGTGCAGCCAGTTCATCAAGAATTTTCTGCTCCTCCAGACCCGTCAGACGGCCGATAGTCATCTGAACGATAGCTTCCGCCTGTATCTCGGTAATGCCGAAGCGTTCCTGCAGCCTTTCCTTACCGTGGGGGATAGACTGTGAGGTTTTCATTATCTCGATAACCTCGTCAATATTGTTTATAGCAACGACTAAGCCCTCTAAAATGTGGGCTCTTTCCCTTGCTTTTCTCAGGTCGAAATTTGTCCTGTTTCGGATAACTTCCTCCTGGAACTTGATATATTCCTGCAATATCTGCTTTAAGGTGAGGATCTTAGGTTCGCCGTTTACAAGGGCAAGGAGGATAACGCCTACTGTGTCCTGTAACTGAGTGAAGCTGAACAGCTTGTTCAGCACCAGCTGTGGGATAGCGTCCTTTTTCAGCTCAATAACGATACGCATACCCTCTCTGTCCGACTCGTCACGGATAAAGTGTATGCCGTCAATTCTCTTATCCTTAACAAGCTGAGCCATTGCCTCGATAAGCCTTGCCTTATTTACCATATAGGGAATTTCGTGGACGATAATGCAGTTTCTGCCGTTTATCTCCTCGATGGTAGTCTTTGCACGGAGAGTTATCTTTCCACGACCCGTAGCATAAGCTGCCCTGATTCCCGCTCTGCCCATGATAATGCCGCCTGTTGGGAAATCGGGACCCTTTATGCATTCCATTATCTCGTCAAGGGACGCATCGGGGTTGTCGATAAGCAGATTTACGGCGTCAATAGTTTCCCGCAGATTATGGGGCGGGATATTTGTAGCCATACCAACAGCAATACCCGTCGAACCGTTTACCAGAATATTCGGGTAACGGCTGGGCAGCACCACAGGTTCTTTCAGACGGTCGTCATAGTTTGAAGTAAAAGGAATGGTTTCCTTGTTTATATCCGTGAGCATTTCCACGGATATTTTGGACATTTTCGCTTCTGTATAACGGTAAGCAGCAGGGGGGTCACCGTCCACCGAACCGAAGTTTCCGTGACCGTCAACCAGAGGATAACGCATAGAGAAATCCTGTGCCAGACGTACAAGTGCATCGTAAACGGAAGCGTCGCCGTGGGGGTGATAACGACCCAGCACGTCGCCGACGGTAGTAGCACTCTTTAAGTACTTCTTATCGGGGGTCAGACCGTCCTCGAACATTGTGTAAAGGATACGTCTGTGAACGGGCTTCAAACCGTCCCTTACATCGGGGAGGGCTCTTGCCACGATAACGGACATAGAATATTGCAGGAATGATTCCCGCATTTCCTTTTCAACGTCAACGTGAATGACCTTGCTGTTTTCGCTGTCATTTATTCTATCCATTGTCTAAAACCAATCCTTTCAGACCTTGTAGCGTATTCCCATTATTTTTTGAAGCTTTTCGGAGATAAGCTTGTTATCTTCATCGGAAAATGCTGCTTTCGGGATAACGTACATATTGCTTTTTTTAATGTAGAGGAGATATTTATCGCTGTCCTCCACAATTTCAACGGCGGGGTTGTCCAAGTGAATGACGGTTGCGGGGATCTCCTCGTCCTCGTCTGTTTCGCCGTTTTTTTCTCTGTTTTCAAAATCTATTCTGTCCTGCTCGGTGGATATTTTCACCGCAAGGGGATAGATGATGCAGTTATATTTCGTACCCTCCAGCTCCTTGATATTGCTTTCAAGGTCCTTGGCAATTTTCCTCGGACGCATAAGGATAATGACCGCCAGAGCGACGCACACGCCTATCAAAGCCCATGCCGACTGTGCACCTCTGTCGATTATCAGTGCAGCTATCTGTATGCAGATAGCGATAGCGATAAGTATCAGCTGGATAACGATATTTTTCATACCGTAGCGTTTCTGAAACAGCCTGAAGCCGTTCATTATCAGCTCGGTATCGGAGAGGTAAACGCCGCCCGCTATGGGTTCGCCGCCCAATGGGTCGGTTTCGTAAAAATCCTCGCCGTCTATGCTTTCATCAAACATTTTATCTAGCATTTTTTCTTTCCTTTTGGTTGTGATATGCGGGCGGGGAAACCCCGCCCCTACAAAAGTATGGTTTGCTGTTATACATCGTAGGGGAAAAAGCATATATGCTTTTGGTTTCCCGTCCCGTTGTGGGTTGCTGTTTTGTGGGTTTTATGCTTAGTTTGTGAGTACCCTTTGCCGCCTGTCGGCGGTGAAAAAAGTCGGCGGCGTGAACGCCTTCTCCTTTTTTCGACGCACCGCACACTGTATTGGATTTCACGGCTTTTGATTTTGCCTTGAGTTTGTTGCTTTGCTGTTTTGTTTGTGTGCGGTGCTTTTGGGGATTTCGCCCGTTGCGACGGGCGACAAGGGTGGCTCTGCCCCCCGATTTTAAAATCTTTGATTTTAAAATTGACCCCACTGCCACCTTTGTAAAGGTGGACGAAACTTTTATATTGGGCTTGTCAGAAGTCCAAGTTTGAAACGTCTAAGAACTTTGCATTCTTCTCAATAAATTCTTTTCTCGGTCCAACCTTATCACCCATCAAAATGGTGATTATCTCATCAGCCCGCATAGCATCTTCCATCTCAACCTTGACTATCGTCCTCGTTTCGGGATTCATCGTGGTTTCCCAAAGCTGCTCGGGGTCCATCTCACCAAGACCTTTGTATCTCTGAACGTCAGCCTTTGTCTTGCCCTCGCCCTCAAGCTCCCTGATATACATATCCCTCTCTTCATCGGAGAACGCATAGCGTACCTGCTTGCCCTTTGCCACCTTGAAAAGCGGCGGCTGTGCAATGTACACATTTCCATTCTCAATAAGGGGACGCATAAAGCGGAAGAAGAAAGTCAGCAGCAGCGTTCTTATATGTGCACCGTCGACGTCGGCATCAGCCATAATGATAACTTTTCCGTAACGAAGCTTTTCTATGTCAAAATCCTCGCCGATGGACGTTCCCAGAGCGGTAACAACGGGCATCAGCTTTTCATTGCCGTAAACCTTGTCGATACGGGCTTTTTCGACATTCAGCATCTTTCCCCAAAGAGGAAGTATCGCCTGATAACGCCTGTCACGTCCCGACTTTGCGGAACCGCCCGCCGAATCTCCCTCGACGATATATATCTCGGTGCGTTCAATGTCCCTTTCGGAGCAGTCCGCCAGCTTTCCGGGCAGGGAAGCGGACTCCATTGCGGATTTTCTTCGTGTCAGCTCTCTTGCCTTTTTGGCGGCTTCTCTTGCCTTTTGTGCGGCAACGGATTTATCGAAAACAGCCCTTGCATCGGCGGGATTTTCCTCTAAGAAATTCATCAGCTTTTCGGAAACAAGTCCCTCGATGAACGGTTTCAGCTCGGGATTTCCCAAACGTCCCTTTGTCTGGCTTTCAAACTGACAGTCTGTAAGCTTTACGGAAATAATAGCCGTCAGACCCTCACGAACGTCCTCGCCCTGGAGCTTGTCGCCGTCTTTCAGGAGATTGAATTTCTTTCCGTACTCGTTGATGACCTTTGTCAGGGCGTTTTTGAATGCATTTTCGTGAGTACCGCCGTCAATGGTGTGGATATTATTTGCAAATGACAGGATAATGTCATTGTAGCTGTCGTTGTACTGCAAAGCTATCTCGGCGGTCATATCGTCCTGAACGCCTGCAAAATAGATAACGGAAGGAGTCAGCGGCTCCAGACCTCTTGTGTGATGGATATGGTCAACGAACTGCCTGATACCGCCCTCATAGCAGAGAGTTTCGGTTTTCGGCTCGTCCTCACGAAGGTCGGAGAAAACTATCTTTATGCCTGCATTCAGGAAAGCCTGCTCTCTTAGTCTTTTCAGTAAAATATCGTAATCGTAGACGGTAGTTTCGGTGAATATTTCGCCGTCCGCCTTGAACATAACGGAAGTTCCCGTTTCGGTGGTTTCGCCGATGATTTTCAGAGGTTCGCTGTAATTTCCCCGTTCAAAACGCTGGAAATGTACATTTTTTCCGTCCTTAACGGTCAGCTCCAGCCACTCGGACAATGCATTTACAACGCTGGCACCAACGCCGTGCAGACCGCCTGCCACCTTATATCCGCCGCCGCCGAACTTTCCGCCTGCATGCAGAACGGTGTAAACGACGGTTGCGGCAGATATGCCCTCTTTCGGGTGAATGCCCGTAGGAATACCACGTCCGTTGTCGGTAACTCTGATAATATCGCCTTTAAGTATCTCGACCCTTATCTCTGTACAATGTCCCGCCAGAGCCTCGTCGATGGAGTTATCCACTATCTCGTAAACAAGGTGATGCAGACCCTGTGAACCTGTTGAGCCGATATACATACCCGGACGCTTTCTGACAGCCTCCAGACCCTCCAGCACCTGTATCTGACTTTCGTCATACTCCTCGTTTACGGCGGTGCTTTCGTTAAGATTTAAAGTTTCTTCATTTACTGACATAAATACCTCCCTAAGCGTTTATTGCCGCTTGTCCTTGTGCAAAACGCTTTCTGAGCGTTGAAGCGGAAACCTGTGAAATATAAACGGTTTCCTCTCCGCTCTCGTCGGCACAGACCACAAAGGATTTTGGCATTTCGTAGGATACGTTGAATATCCGTCCGCTTTTTCCCGCTCTCGCAAGAAATTCCCTTGTAGACCTGCTGACCGATGTGTTTTCTATATCAAATATACCTATCAGCTGTGAAGCCCGAATTACGGTGCTTTCACCCAGATGCAGATACATATTTTTTCTATCATTCCTTTCGGAAAATCAATTTACTTCTCTTACAGTTCCGTTTTCGACATAAAATATTTTTCCCTGACCGAATCGTGCGGCGGACTGCCTGTCACAGCAGGTGACGAACACCTGAAAGCCGTTCAGCCTCCTGAGAACGAACTCCTGACGGCTTGGGTCAAGCTCGCTGAGAACGTCGTCCAGCAGGATAATGGGAGCATCTCCCGCCGTTTCCCAAATAAGCTGTGCCTGTGCAAGCTTCATTATCAGGGCGATGCTTCTTGACTGTCCCTGAGAGCCGAATTCACGGGAATTTACGTTGTTTATCCTGGTAATAATATCGTCACGGTGAATTCCGTACACGGTCATTCCCGCTCTTATGTCGTTATCCTGATTGTTATGGAGAAATTCCTCATATATTCGTCTTACCTCGGGGGCATTCATGGGATCTCTGAAATCAATATTCGAATATTCCCTGACATCCCGAAAAATGCTTGACATATAGAAAAGCTCAAGCTTCTCCCTGCCCGAGGAAATATCGCTGTAAAGCCTTACGGCTTTTTTGGATATTTCGCTGATATATTTGCTTCTTTCGTAGGTTATGGAAGCACCGAAGCGGGCAAGCTGATTATCCCAAATATCCAGGTCGGACTTCTTTGCCGTGCCGTTTAAAATGTCCTTGATAACGGCATTTCTGTTTGCAATAGCCCTGTTATATCCCGCAACGTCCACGTGATAACCTTTGTGGATCTGGGAAATGCCCGTATTCATATAATATCTTCTTGTTTCGGGACAGCCCTTTGCAAGCTCTAAGTCCTCGGGGGTAAACACTACCGCATTAAGGTTGCCGAAAAGAAGTGCAAGTTGATTTATGCGGACACGGTTTACAGCCATAGTCCTCTGATTTTTTTTCCCCTTATCATGACGGATATGGACATTCTGATGCCTTTCCTTGTCCATAAAGTCCAGCTCTATTTCCGAGCGGTCGGCAGAAAAGCCTATATAGTCCTTTTCCTTTGTCCCACGGAAGCTTCGGCAGCCTGTGCATATCCATATTGCTTCTATGAAATTGGTTTTTCCCTGAGCGTTGCTGCCGTATAGAATATTCATATTTCTATGGGGATAAATATCTATATTGGATAGATTTTTGAAGCAGTCTGCTCTTACTCGG
Source organism: uncultured Ruminococcus sp. (assembly GCA_964540575.1). GTDB lineage: Bacteria > Bacillota > Clostridia > Oscillospirales > Ruminococcaceae > UMGS1889. The sequence continues at coordinate 7,042 of CAZINI010000066.1, read as the reverse complement.
GTGATATAAATATGAACCGCTTCCTCTCAAATTATCGTATATTTATCTTCGCCGACGGTAACCGTATCACCGATGCGAAGCTTTTTCCCCCGCATGGTACACACCTCACCGTTGACGGACGCTTTTCCCTCGGCTATCATTTCCTTTGCTTCGGAGCCTGTAACGGCAGCACCCGCAAATTTCAGAAGCTGGTCAAGCTTTATATATTCGGTGGTAATTTTTATTTCCATAAAATTCTCCTTTATCTCAGCCTTACGGGCAGAACGAGGAATTTGAAGCTTTCGCCCTCGATGGGAGTTATCCGCATAGGCGACGCAGAGCCGTTAAAGGACAGCTTGACCTTATCCGACTCGGCTGCTCTGAGAGCGTCCAGCAGATAGCGGCAGTTGAAGCCTATTTCCAGCTCGGGGCCGTTTATCTCGGCGTTCATCTCGTCGGACAGCTTGCCTATGGTGGAGGTGCAGCTTATCTTTACCTCATTATCCGCAAAAACGCATCTTACGGGGGCTTTTACCTTGTCATTGAGCAGCAGCGTGCAGCGGTCAAGGCAGTCGATGAACGGCTTTGTATCGATGATGACATCTGTTTCATACTCGGCGGGCATTGCACCCTTATAGTTATGGAATTCGCCCTCCAAAAGCCTCGATATAACGGTATAATTGGAAATTTTAAAGTTTATATGCTTCTTGCTGACGAAAATTTCAGCCATTTCGCTGTCGTCATCGCCGAGAAGCTTGGATATTTCCGAAAGCGACCTTGCTTTTACCACGAAATTGTAGTTCTGGTCGGTCTTTAAGATCTCATTTCGTATAGCCAGCTTATAGCCGTCAATAGCCACAAGGTTGAAGCTGCCGTCCTCTATCTCGAAAAGCTCGCCGGTAAGAATGGGCTTTGATTCGGAAACGGCAACTGCGAATATGGTCTGATTAATCATATTTTTCAGCAGCGGCTGAGGAATGGTAATTTTCCTTTCCTTATTTGCCTCGGGGATAGACGGATATTCATCTGCCGACATTGCCATAATGCTGTATTCCGCATTTCCGCCGAAAATTCTTGAGGTAAGGTCGTTATTTATCTCAACAGTGACAGTTTCCGAGGGCATTTTCCTTATAATATCGGAAAAAAGCCTGGAATTGAATACATATTCGCCGTAATCCTCGCTTTTTGCGTCGATAACTGTCTGAATGCCTATCTCTAAGTCATAGCCGGTAATTTCCAGCCTGCCGTCGATAAGGCAGAGCTTTACGCCCTCCAATGCGGGGATAGCAGCCCTTTGAGGGACGGCACGGGAAATATTGTTGAGAGCCTCGCTCATTTCCGATTTTGAGAATGACATTTTCATAAGTGTGGGGTCCTTTCTTTTTTCTGTAATTTTCTTATGCGGCTGTATGCATATACATTTTATCTGCATACAATTTTGTAAATACAGCTTACCATATTTGAAATTCAACAGGCGAAGCCGTCACAAAAGTAAAAATATCTCTTTTTTATCAAATGATAATAAAATAATATAAATATAAAATAGCAGTAGCAGTAGAGGGCGTTGAATTGTTGAAAAGGGCATGAACGCCTTTATTTTCCGTGAAAATCTGTCAACAGCGGACATGCTGAAAACTTGTTGAAAAGTCAGAACTTGTCCGGCAGTGTTTAAAATGTTGAACGCTGTGGAGTTGAAGTTGAATTTTTGTGGACAAAACCGTTGAAAACTTCCGATTTGCGAAAAAATCTCAACAAATAGTTGAAAAAAGCATTATACAGACGGTAATATTGTTGAAATATGGTCTGAATTCTTCAATTTTTCTATTTACCAAAGTTTTCAACTTAACTTTCAACACCCTGTTGAAAACTCAAAAATCAACTTTATGTATTTGCTTTTTTGAACAAAAATAAACCGCAGTTTTATGCGGAATTTTTCGTGGGAACAGCTGTTTCGGCAATTTCTGCCGCATTGGGGACGGAGTTCCGCCCCCGTGCAGCAGGATGATATGCTTATTTCGCACTGATATTTTTGATAATATCCTCCACAGTTTCCCTTATCTGAGGATTTTTCTTCATTTTCGCTTCAATGTCGTTGTTGTAGTAAACGATAGTGGAGTGATCTCTGCCGCCTATCTCCATACCGATAGCGTCCAGGGACATTTGCGTTATCTCACGGATAACGTAAACAGCCACCTTTCTCGCCAGCGAAACCTGCTGGGAGCGTTTGTTGGACTTAATATCGTCGGTGGTGACGGAGTAAATGTTGGCGACCTCGCCGATAATGGCTTCAACGGTCACAGGTTCGGGCTGATCGTCGTTTAATATCTCACGGATAACATTCTGTGCCATAGCAATTGACGGGGGCGTCCCCACCAGATGCTTTGAGGCTTTCAGCTTTTTCACCGCACCCTCCAGCTGACGGATATTTGTTTTCAGGCGGTTTGCGATAAATTCGGCGACCTCATCGGAAATATCCAGCTGCAAAAGCTCGGCTTTTCGTTTTATGATAGCAACTCTTGTTTCAAAATCGGGCAGGGAAATATCGGCGATAAGTCCCCATTCAAAGCGTGTTCGGATGCGGTCCTCCAGAGTTTTTATATCCTTCGGGGGACGGTCTGAGGTGAGGACTATCTGCTTATTTACCTGATGAAGCTCGTTAAAGGTATGGAAAAATTCCTCCTGAGTGGACTCTTTTCCTGCGATAAACTGAATATCGTCCACAAGCAGGACGTCGGCACTGCGGTATTTTCTGTGAAATTCGGAAGTGTCCTTATTCTGGATAGCGGCGATAAGCTCGTTTGCGAACACTTCGCCCGTTACATATATAATGTTTGTATCGGGGGCATTTTTCTTTATTTCGTGGCTGATAGCATTCAGAAGATGGGTCTTTCCCAGCCCGGACGGACCGTGAAGGAACAGGGGATTATAGGTGCTGCCCCGATTTTTAGCAACTGCCGTACAGGCGGCATAAGCAAATTCATTGGAACGCCCCACTATAAAAGTATCAAAGGTATAGTCATATTCCGCCCCACGGAAGGTCTGCATAAGCTCCGCCTGCTTAACGGCGGAATCCTCGGAAATTGGGTCGCTTCCGTCGGCAGGCTCGTCCTCTTCGGTTACGTCGATATGTATGCTTACGTCAAAGCCCAGCGTATTTGCGAAAGCGGCGAGGAGTATTTTTTCGTAATTTTTAGTGATAATATTTCTTTGGAAGGATGATTTTACGGTAAAATATGCAACATTATCCTCCAGCTTTACGGGTTCAAGGGGATTTATCCAGAGCTTGAAAGCAATATCCCCGACGTTTGCTACTTCAAGGCAGTAGGTTTTGACCATTTCAAAGACTTCGCCGAAAGAATTCATTGTTTTAGACTTCCCCTTTCTCGGCAGCGTTTTGTTTGATAGATACAATTATTATAGCAGAAAATGATTGTGAAATCAAGTATTATTTTATCCAAAAAAGTGACCATAAAATTGGGATAGAAATTTTTATTATCCGACATTTATATGATACAGATAGTATTAATTTAAAATGATATACAAATTGTAATTTATATCTAATATTGTTTATATAACAAATTGTATTTTTATTTAATATTATTCTGATTGTATTATTATATTCAATACAATTAGGATAATTATTTGATAATTCTACATATAGTAAGAATATAAAATATACTGTTCGGTACAACTATGTGTATAATATTTATAGTAGAATACAAAACGTATTTTAAAAAATTAAGATGAATAAAGCTACTAAATGTAATAATATAAAAAATAATACAAATAGTAATTTAAATAAATAGTATAATCCTAAAAAAATATACAAATAGTTTTGTAGATAATCCCGAAAAAAATTATTTCACAGCTTTTTAGAATATTTTTTTGAAAAAACACTTGACAGAACCACCTAAAATAGGCTATACTGTATTATTGCAAGGATATTTTGTAAGTACAATATGAGTGCGGTGGTTTTCCGCCGCTTTCCGAAAATAAAAGGAGGGAATTGTTTTGAAGAGAACTTATCAGCCTAAGAAGCTCCACAGAAAGAAAGAGCACGGCTTTATGAAGCGTATGGCTACAAGAAACGGCCGCAAGGTGCTGGCTCGCAGAAGAGCTAAGGGCAGAGCTAGACTCACTCATTGATCGATTCGCCGCCGAGCCGCTTTCTGCGGCTTCGGTTTGGCGTTTTCCGACTGACAACTATGGCCACAGCTTTGGTTTGTGGTCATATTTTTTAGAAAGATATTGTTACAATTATTTCCGGGACGGTGCTTCCTTTGCTTTTTACCGTTAAGATCAACAAAAATAAGGATTTCCTTGCTCTTTATAACAAGGGTGCGGCAGTTTCGGATAATAACTGTCTGGTATATTTTCGTAAAAATAAACTCCCTGTAAATCGAATTGGCATCTCCACAGGCAAGAAAATGGGAAATGCTGTCAAGAGAAGCAGGGCAAGGCGTGTTATAAGACAAGCTTACCGTGAATGTGAGCTTTCCATGCCTATCGGGTTTGACATAGTTGTCTGTGCCCGAAAGGGTGCAGCCGAGTGCAAAAGCTACGAGATAACCTCCTTTTTCCGCAGGCGGCTCATTCCGAAGATGAACGACCCCGATGCGTTCAAGCCTCGCAGCAAGGGCGTTAAAAACAAGGCTTCAAGCAAAAATAACCCCAAAAAATGATGAAACAGATACTATTGCTTCTGATAAAATTTTACAGGCGGTTCATTTCGGGGCTTTTCCCGCCATGCTGCCGTTTTTATCCCAGCTGTTCAAAGTATGCTCTTATTGCGGTGGAACGGTTCGGGTTCATCAAGGGGGGCTATCTGACTGTCAGGCGGCTGTTAAGGTGCAATCCTTTCAATCCCGGCGGTGTGGATCATGTTCCCGAGGAATTTTACTTTTTTAAGCGGTCGGGGCGATGAAATTCCGTCGTTTTGACCATTTTGATAACGAAAATAACGGGCTGATTTTTCCCGATTATTATATTATTTGTATTTTAGTTTTAGAATTATACGGATAGTATTCAAAATATTGTCCGTTCGGAGGTAACAATGGGTTTAATTGGCAAAATTTGCGGCTACCCTATGGGCCTTATTATGTGGCTCATTTACACAATTGTAAAAAATTACGGTATTTCCATTATTATTTTCACCCTTATCGTTAGGCTGATACTTTTCCCGTTTTCCATCAAGCAGCAGAAATCTACGGCTGCTTTGCAGTCCCTGACCCCAAAGCTGGAGCGTCTGAAAAAGCAGTACGGAAACAATCAGGAGAAGCTCAACGAGGAAACTATGAAGCTGTATGCGGAGGAGAATATCAATCCTATGTCCTCCTGCTCAACGGCACTGATACAGTTCCCGTTCCTTTTCGGTATCATCGACGTTGTTTACCGTCCCATAACTCATATTCTCCGTGTTAATAAGGACGTTCTGGCAAAGGCTACCGAAATTGCAAGGGAATATTTCGCAAGTGAAGGAAATAACTTCAACAGCCGTCCCGAGCTGTTTATTATCAAGCTTTTTCAGACAGAACCCGAGAAGCTTGCAGAGGTCCCCGAGCTGACTTCCAAGCTGGCAAATTTCAATAACACCTTCTTAGGACTCGATCTGGGTCTTGTTCCGCAGTATGCTTTTGATGCGGAGCAGAAGGCTGTGATGGGCATCACTCAGGGTCAGACTGTTGCACTTATTCTTATCCCCATTCTTTCGGGTCTTTTCCAGCTTATCATCACCATTTATTCCCAGATAAGAATGAAAAAGCAGAACCCCGATTCCGCTTCAAATCCGTCTATGAGCGGTATGAACATTATGCTGTACTCAATGCCCTTTGTTTCGGTATTCTTTGCGTACAGCCTGCCCGCAGGTATCGGCTTCTATTGGATAATCTCTTCGATAATCAGCCTTATTCAGACCATTGTTCTGAACAAGATCTATACCCCCGAATACGTTGCCGAGCTTATCAAAAAGGACAATGCCAAGAAGAAAAATAAGCCGAATATGATGCAGATGATGTATCAGCAGCAGCTTGAACAAATGAAGGCACAGGGCAAGCTCCCCGAAAGTGCAAAGGCAGATTCCGAGAAAAAGGCTCAGGATATTAAGCTTTCTAAATCCAAGCAGAAAGAGCTGGAAAGTAAAATTATCGCCGAAGCAAGACGCAGACAGGCGGAAAAATACGGCGATGAATATACCGATGACGACGACTGATCCGTTGAAAGGAGTTAATTCTTATGACCGAGATTTTTACAGGAAAAACAATTGAAGAAGCCAAGGCAGAGGCTGTTAAGTTCTTCGGCACAGACGAGTCCAAGATTACATTTGAAATTCTTGAAGAGCCTAAGAAAACCCTGTTTTTCACCAAGGGCGAGGCTAAGATACAGGCAAGCTTTGAGCCTGAGAGATGCGATATTGCCGCTGATTATATCAGGGGTATCCTCAAGGGTATGGGCGTTGAGGCTGAGCTGAACGTTACTCCCTCCGAGGACGGCTGCCTTATTGACATTGTTGGCGACACTTCCGGTACTGTTATCGGCAGACGGGGCGAAACCCTGGACGCTATTCAGTATCTTGCTTCTATGGTCTGCAACCGTTCCGACAAGGAATATTACCGTGTCAGCGTTGATTCCTGCGGTTACAGGGAGAAGAGAAAGGCTACTCTTGAAGAACTGGCTGTTAAGATCTCGAAAACTGTTCTCCGCACAGGCAGGACGACCGTTCTCGAGCCTATGAATCCATACGAAAGACGTATCATTCACTCCGCCGTTTCCGAGATAGAGGGCGTTTCCTCCCATTCCACAGGCGAGGAGCCTTACAGAAAGGTCGTTATTTCCTGCACAAATCCTCCCAAGAGAGAGCAGAGAGGCGGCAAGCGTTATGACAACAAGCGTAAGGGCGGTTACGGCAAGGGCAGAGGAGATTCCAAGCCTGTTCCCCGTTCGTTCGATATGGCGAAAACCTCTTTCGAGAAGGATTATAAAAAGCCCAAGCCCGAGGATTCCATGATCGGCGAGCTTTACGGCAAAATCGATATTTGATATTTTTCTGTCGATAGGCAGATGATAA
>CAZINI010000065.1:0-14617 GCA_964540575.1 uncultured Ruminococcus sp. | reverse complement strand
CGAACATTCCCCACCAGCCGCCGTCCCAGTGGTCGTTTACGATAACGTACATATCCGCATCAAGGGCATAGTTTACCACCGTTTCAACACGGTCCATAAGCCGCTCGTCAATGGTATAATCGCCGCTTTCAAAGTTCATGCCGTTTGTCCATGCAACGGGTATTCTGATGGTGTCAAAGCCTGCATCTTTCATTCCCTGTATCATCTCGGCGGTGGTATAGGGCTGTCCCCAGACGGTTTCAAAGCCATCGGGGTCTGAGCCGTTTATGTAGCTCGAATGGTTATAGGCTTCCAGGGTGTTGCCCAGATTTATGCCGTTGCCCATAGCCCTTATCATTTCAAGAGAAGTCATATTTTTGATGCTGTCCTCCTCATCGGGAACGGCTGCTTCCGTAACAGCGGCTTCGGACGTCGTTTCGCTTGGTGCGGCGGCAGTGGTTTCCTCGGTTTTTTCCGAATTGCCGCTGCTATTGCAGCCTGCAAGCATTGTCACGGCAAGCAGCAGGGCTGCGGCAGATGATAACGTTTTCATTTTCATATAAATTCCTCCGTTGAATTGTAATTTTCGGCGGTATTTGATTATCTGATACAATATTATCATATTTCCGCCGAAGATGCAATAGTTTTCATACAAATTTTATGGATAATGAGAAAAAGTTTTAAACCGAAAAAATGCAAAAATGCATACCAAAAGCAGAGAAAAAAGTGTTATGCTAAGGAAAATTAATTGTGAAAAGAGGAGTATCAATGAAAACGACCATATCTGCAAAGCTCATTTCACTTGCTTTGGCAGCAGGAATATTTCTCACAGCCTGCGGAGGAACGGCAAATGAAAATTCCGCTTCCGCCGAGGAAACCACAACACCTATCACAGAACCCTTTATTGAAACCACAGCACCTTTTACCGAAAGCACGACCTCTTTTAATGAAACCACAACAACGTTTACGGAAGCTGTACATAACACCACCTTCACAACAGCAGAAAAAGAGATCCCTCCGAAGCCCGAAAACGCCCCGTCCGACCTGACAGGCACACCTGTCGGCGAGGTGTTTGATTACACCGTATATGACAACCACGCTGTCATCAACAAATGTATACAATTCGGCGAAAAGATAACCGTCCCCGAGGAGATAGACGGAGTGAAGGTCACGGAGATCGGCGAAGATGCTTTTATCTCATGGGACGATTTCCCCGATGGAAAATATATCTCGGAGATCGTGCTGCCCGACAGCATTGAGGTCATCGGAAAAAGTGCTTTTGCAGCCTGCGGCAGTATCACGGGACTTAAGCTCAATATTCCGAAAAATTTAAAAAAGCTCGGCGAATATGCCTTTTCAAGCTCGGGACTGAGCGGTGAAATAGTTATTCCAAAAACGGTTTCCGAGATACAGGAAAATGCATTTATCGGCTGTCATATGCTGGAAAGCGTTATTATCGAAAATGGCGTAACTGCCCTTCCCGACAGCTGCTTTTATGAATGTAATACCCTTGACAGCATTGTGATCCCCGACAGTGTGACCTCCCTAGGCGAACACTGTTTTGCCCACTGTTCATCGCTGGAAAGCATTGATATTCCCGCCTCCGTAAATAAGATAGGTCTGAACGCATTCAAGAAAACGCCGTTTCTTAACGCAAATCAGCCGCTTATAATAAATAATATGCTTGTGGATCATTCTACGGCGAGCGGCGACATTGTTATCCCCGAAAATGTCACCGTAATATGCGAAGAAGCCTATAAAAAAAGCGGGCTGACAAGTGTGGTCATACCCGACAGCGTCACCGAGATAGAGAAGCATGCGTTCAGTTGGTGCAAGAAGCTAAAAAGCGTCACCCTGCCGAAAAATATCACCGAAATAAAGGAATGCACATTCTTTTACTGCGAAAGCCTTAAAAGCATTTCCATTCCCGACGGCGTTACACGGATAGGCAATGAGGCATTTTACAAAAGCGGTCTGGAAAGTGCTGATATTCCCGAAAGCATTGCATTTATCGGCATCTCCGCCCTTTCGGGTACACCCTTTGCGGCGTCACAGCAGCCGCTTATTATCAATAACATTCTCTGTGACTGGTCAACCGCTTCGGGAAATGTGACTGTTCCGGGCGGCGTTACCTCAATTGCAGGAATGGCTTTCGGAGATAACGAAAATCTTACTGCCATCACTATCCCCGATACCGTTACACGCATCGAGGAAATGGCATTTCGCCGCTGCCAAAAACTTGCCGAGATAAATATCCCGTCAAGCGTTGAATTCATCGGCTCAATGGCGTTTGATCTTACCGCTTTTGAGAAAAACAGTCAGCCGCTGATAATAAACGGCATTCTTTTCAGCTGGGACACTGCAAGCGGTGACGTTGCCGTCCCCGACGGAGTTCGGACGATAGACGCATATGCATTCTATGGCTGTGAAACCGTTACGTCCATAACCGTCCCCGACAGCGTTACTTCCATCGGTGACGGTGCATTTGCAAAATGTCCGAAGCTTGTTTCGGTCAGCCTGCCATCGGGTGTTGAGCTGGGTTCGGGCGTTTTTGACGATACTCCCGCCGCCGAGGACAGCTCGGCTATCCAATATCGTAAATAGTCGATTGCCGACCTGTCAAGCTATTTATTCGTAAAAAATATCCCCCGAATTCCAAATGGTTTTCGGAGGATATTTTTGTCTGTCCGATATATGGGACAGATTTATTTTTCGGAAGCTTTTACAACAGGCACCCATATCTCGCAGTAGTTTTTCTCGGGGTCATCACAGGGGGGCGTGTACATTTCAATATTGTAATTGCCCGCAAGCTTGTATTCCCTGCAATTAGGCAGCCATTCGCTCCATATCCTTGTGTTAACGTCCTGCAAAGACTTCGCCAGCGGACCTCTGCACGAGAATACCGCCCATTCGCCCTCGGGGATAGTTACCGTAACACAGCCCTCGGGAATGTCATTCTGCGGGATATAGTTGTCCGCAATGAGATAGTCAAAATCCTTTCCGTCACCGTCCAGACAAACGCCGTACATTCCGCAGATGACCTTGCTGTCCTCGCTGCGGAAATGTTCCTCCCAGAACTTCGGTATCTCGGCATAAGAGGTGTCCGTATTAAATCTGCGGGATTTTCCCATAACCGTAAACGCCGCTTTTTTCACAATTTTGTACTCTAACATACTACCGCCCTCCAAAGTAAGCTTTATTCGCACAGGAGCGAAAAATTTCAGACTCGCTCCCCTGTCCTTTGCGGCAGATGGGGAAATTCCGTGGAATTTTGAAAAGGCTCTCGCAAAGCTGTCGGGCGAATCATAACCGTATTTCAACGCCGCATCTATGACCTTTATGTCGGTGTTCGCAAGCTCCTGTGCCGCCAGCGTCAGCCTGCGGTTTCGGATATATTCGCCCACCGTCATACCGTAAAGCACGCTGAATATCCGCCTGAAATAGAATTCCGAAACATACGCCCTTGCAGCAGCCTCGGAAATATCTATCTCATCGGCAAGATTATCCTCGATATACTGCACCGCACTTTGTATGCCCTCAGCCCAGCCGTTCATAGTCTGCACATCCTTTCCCTCTGACCGTGATCTCATTATAGCACAGCTTACGGAGCTCAGCCCGACTTTTCTTGCCGATATGGGACGGGTTCAAGACCTATTAAGCAGCATCACACACTCCACATGCCCCGTCCTCGGGAACATATCCACGCCCCTGACGGAAACGAGAGAATACCCGTTATTGCAGAGAAAAGCACAGTCCCTTGCGGCAGTGGCGGGATTGCAGGAGATCATCACTATCCTTTCGGGGGACATTTTCACGCAGGCAGAAAGTGCAGCCTCGCCGCAGCCCTTTCTCGGCGGGTCCACCACGATAACATCGGGGCTTGTCCCCTCTTTGGAAAGCTTTTCGGCAATAGCCCCCGCATCTCCGCAGATGAACTCAGCGTTGCGAACGCCGCTCTTTTCGGCATTTTCCCGAGCATTCTCCACCGCCTGAGGAACGACCTCAACCCCAATGAGCCTGTCGAATTTATCAGCCATAGACAGCCCGATGGTACCCGCTCCGCAGTAAAGATCCAGCAGCAGACTGTTCCCGCCGCCGATTGAAAGCTCCTTTGCAAAACCGTACAGACGCTCCGCCTGAGCCGTGTTCACCTGATAAAAGGAATGGGGCGACAGCGAAATTTCATTCCCGCACATTTTATCGGAAATATTTCCTGTGCCGTGCAAAACGATATTTTTATCCCCGAGAATAACATTCGTGTTTTTCCCGTTAATGTTCAGCAGAATGGTTTTTATCCTCGGGAAACGCTTCGTCATTTCCTCGCAAAAGCCGTCTAACTTAACCTTTTTTGCGGTCACAAGACAGAGCATTATCTCCCCCGAACGATACCCCGTTCTCAGGTAAATATGCCGCAGTATCCCCGAACGTGTTTCCTCGTTATATGCGGAAATACCGTGCTTTTCTGCATATCCGAGAACCGCCTCGGCTATCTCGGAAAATATCTTCGGCTGCAGCGAACAGTTCATACAAGGTACAATGCGATGACTTCGCTTCGAGTAAAATCCGCAGATAAGTCTGCCGTCCTTTTCGCCCACGGGATACATAGCCTTATTCCGATAACCCTCTGTTTCGGGACAGCCGAAAAATTCAAGGAAGCTGACATTTTCCTCGGAAAAACCGCCCAACCGCACAAAAGCGTCCCTGACGATTTTGTCCTTGATACGGCATTCCGCTTCATAAGAAATATGGCGGAAGCAGCAGCCTCCGCACTTTTCCGAAACGGGACAATCCGCCGAAATTCTGTCCCGGGAAGGCGTGATAAGCTTCTCGATAATGCCGAAGCAGTGGCTTTTCAGCACCTTCACGATACGGCAGAGGATAACATCGCCGACAGCGGCAGAGGGAACGAACACTGCCATTCCTTCCGCTCTGCCGACACCGTTTCCCTCGGCGGTCATACCCGTTATTTCCATCTCAAAAAGTTCGTTTTTCTTCATAAAACCGCCGTCTTATCCTCAAAGCTTTTCGCCGCACTTGGAGCAGTAGGAAGCGGTCTGAGGATTTTTCGCATTGCAGTAGCGGCACTCCTTGAACTTGGCAGTCTTTTCGGATTCTTCCTCCAGACTGCGAAGATCTTCCTTTAAAGAGCGAATATCCGCAATAAGCTTCTTCATAGTGCCCGTTTCGTCATCTCCCGATTCGGACATATCATAGCAAAGCTTGCCCAGCACCTGATACTTCTCACGAAGCTTAACGTTAATGGACGATTTATCCAGCTTTGCCTTGGAATAGTCAAGCACCTCGCCTGTTTTTTCCACAACGGTGTCAATACATTTGCCGCACATATTCAGCACATCATCAAATAAATTCATAGCAATTCCTCCTGAAAAAAGCGTTTGATCTCGGCTTTTTTCCCGCACATTGTATCGAAGCGGGAAATATATTCGTATGGGTATTTATAGTTGAAGATCCTCTCAATTTTACCTGTCCTCGGGTCAAAAAGCTTTGTCGAAGCGGAAGCACCGCAGGCAATGATAGTCTGTGCCTCTTCCATTATGTAAATGTTGTAAAGCCCCTCTTTTCCCGCCTTTGCATATCCAACATTTTCGAGATTTTTCAGCGTATTCTTCTGACGGTACAGATAGTAAGGCAGATACCCCGCTTCCGTCAGACGTTTTGCCGAAAAATCCACCATTTCCGCAATATTTTCATCGCTGACAAGGTCGTCGTCACGGAATAGATTTGCCGCCCGTTTCAGCGTCAGCGTGTGGACGGTTATCTCCTCTGGGTCAAGCCCGATAAGACGGTCGATGGTGTCACGAAAGCTGTAGGGCGTGTCGGTGGGAAGTCCCGCAATGGTGTCCATATTAATGTTGTCAAAGCCCGCCGCCCGAGCCTGTTCAAACGCCCTGACAACGTCCTCGGGACTGTGCCGCCTGCCGATAGCCTTCAGCACATTTTCGTTCATGGTCTGAGGGTTGATGGAAATTCTGTCCGCACCGTTTTCCTTGATAACAGCTAGTTTTTCGGGGGTAATGGTATCGCATCTGCCCGCTTCTACAGTATATTCACGAATTTTGGAAATGTCAAAGAATTTCCCCACGGTTTTCATAATTTTATCTATCTGTTCGGCTGATAACGAAGTGGGCGTCCCCCCGCCGATATAAACGGTATCGAGAAAAAGCCCCGTTTCATCGGCAATTTTTGCGGTCAGCTCCAGCTCCTCGCAAAGCTTGTCCACATATTGCGGGATAAGCTTCTTAGCATTGGGCGTTTCGATGGAATGTGAAACGAAGGAACAATAGCTGCATCTTGACGGACAAAACGGTATGGCAATATACAGGCTGTAAGAGTTGTTTTTCAGCGTTTTCAAAGCGTCCCGCTGAGTTACCGCCGTCAGATATGCAAGCTCCAGCTTGCTGTCGGAGGTGTAGTATTTTTCCTTTATATCCGCAAATATTTCCGACTTGGAAAGCCCCCTGTCAAGCAGAGCATTTACCTTTTTCACGGGACGAATACCCGTAATGCAGCCCCATTCGGGAACTATCCCCGTTATCTCATTCATACACTTGTACAGAAGCTGACAAAGGGGCAGCTCGGGATCATCGCCCGCCGCAATTTCACGGGATTTTACACAATGCTTTCCATTGAAAAAAACCTCGCAGGACAGTCTTGTTATATCTCCCGAACTGTCCGCCGAAATAAGTGCAAAATCTCCCTCGGAAACGGTTTCCTCATAAAGAAAATCAAAGGTTTCCACGGGGATAAAAAGCTTCATCACCGCTTCGATCTCGTACTTGCATGCAGTCCCCTTAAAGCATATCGTCATAGCCGCCGTTCTCCTGCATAAATGCGTTATTTTCCTTTTCGTAGGACAGCCTTGTGGGGTCGCCGTGTCCCGGGAACACCACATAATCGGGCTTTTCGTCCAGTGCGGCAAGGGCTTCCAGGGACGCTTTCAGCGTTGGGAAGCTGCCGTCCCGCATATCCGTCCTGCCGACGGAAAGCCTGAAAAGCGTGTCCCCGCTGAAAATAAGGTCATCAATAATGTAGCAAACAGAACCGCTTGTATGTCCCGCCGTCAGCATAACTTTAAAAGTCAGCTCGTCCAGGGTCACGGTATCTCCGTGGCTCAAAAGAACAGGGTCACGCACCTCGTCCACAGGCGGCAGATGAAAATATGTGGTGAGATTTGCGTTCTGATTTGTCAGCTTGTCGGCATCATTTCGGTGAATGTAAATCTCACAGCCCGTCTTTTCCCGAAGCTCCGCCGCCGCACCGATATGGTCACAGTGACCGTGAGTTAAAAGCACCTTTTTCAGCGTAAATCCATTTTCATTCATCATCGAAATGATACCGTCAGCATTGCAGGGAGCGTCGATCAGCACGGCGTTTTTCTTCTCGGAAACCACCGCATAGCAGTTAACGCCGAATGCACCCATATTATCAAAAGTGAAAAGCTCCATAGTTTTAATTATTCCTTTCCGCTATTTTCCCGTTCTGTCAACGGAGGAAATTCCCTGTATTTTTCTTATCTTTGAAATGATATTGTTAAGCTGCTCCACACCCGCAATGCTGATGGTAACTATCATATTCGCATTGCCGTTTTTCAGCTCTCTTGCATTCATTTCCGTAATGGGAACGTGCATCTCCGCCATAACGGCAGCCACACTTGCAATAAGATTGTTTCCGTCCTCCGCAACAATATCCAGAGTCGCACGGTATGTGGCACTGCCGGGCTTCTTTGCACCCTCCTCCCATTTCAGTGGGTGCCATCTGCCCAGCTCCGTATTATTTTTCAGAGCGGACTGATAATTTATGCAGTCCTTTTTATGGACGGAAATTCCGTGTCCCTTTGTGGTAAACCCAACAATTTCATCTCCCGGAAGCGGATTGCAGCACTGAGCATATTTCACGAGAATACTGTTGTGACCGTCCAGGATAATATCCCCGCCGTGCTTTGAGGGATTGTAAGCGGGTATCTCAAGGGGCTGCTCGGTGACCTCCTTGTCCATATAATGCTTCGTATAATTATCCTTTAAACGCTGCATCATTCTCGAAAGGATAATGCCGCCGTAGCCCACAGCAGCGTAGAAATCGTCCAGCGTTGCACAGTTGTGACGCTTCATATCGTCGGACAGGAAATCCGCCAGCTGCTCCTCGGGAACACGGATAAAATTCCGCTTGAATTCCTTTTCCACCTCAGCCTTGCCCTGAACGATATTTTCCTCACGGCGTTCCTTTTTGAACCATGAGCGTATCTTTGATTTAGCCTCGTTTGTCTTGGCAATTTCCAGCCAGGCACGGTTAGGTGCATGGTCGGGATTTTTGGACGTTATTATCTCCACGATCTCGCCTGTTTTAATCTGATAATCCAGCGAAACCAGCTTTCCGTCCACCTTTGCACCCGTCATTTTATGTCCCACAGCCGTGTGGATAGCATATGCAAAATCCACGATAGTCGCACCCAAAGGCAGTGAGATCATATCACCCTTCGGCGTAAATGCGAACACGTCCTCGGGGGCAAGGTCGCTCTTGATGGTGCGGACTATCTCCTCAACGTCATCGGTTTCCTGCTGTGCTTCGATGATCTGGCGGATCCACGCAAGACGTCCCTCCAGCTTGTCCTTGCCGTTAATGCCCTCCTTGTATTTCCAGTGGGCGGCAATTCCGTATTCGGCGGTGTAGTGCATATCCCACGTTCTAATCTGAACCTCAAAAGGCGTACCCTCACGTCCGAGAACGGTGGTGTGCAGGGACTGATACATATTCTGCTTAGGCGTTGAGATATAATCCTTGAAACGGTTGGGGATAGGCTTGTACATATCGTGGATAACACCCAGTGCATTATAGCATTCGGCGACGGTATTCACAATTATCCTCACCGCATATTTATCGTAAATTTCCTCGAAATTTTTCCCGTGGACATATGCCTTTTTATATATACCGTAAACGCTCTTGACACGGCCGTCGATCTGCATATTTTCGGGAAATCCCTCTTCTTTAAGACGTGCCTCTATCTTCTCCTTGATAGCTCTGATGAATTCCTCTCTTTCGTCCTTACGCTTGTTGAGCATCTGCTCTATCTCCCCGTATGCATAGGGGTCAAGATAGCGGAAGGATAAGTCCTCCAGCTCGTCCTTGATGGAGCGTATTCCCAGACGATGGGCGATGGGAGCGTATATGTTCATAGTTTCCAGAGCGGTGTTTCTCTGCTTATGGGCGGGACGGAAATGCAGCGTCCTCATATTATGCAGGCGGTCGCAAAGCTTGATGATGATAACACGAATGTCCTGTGACATAGCCAGAAGAATCTTGCGGACGTTCTCCGCCTGCTGTTCCTCCTTGGTAAAAAGCGGGATTTTTCCCAGCTTGGTAACGCCGTCCACCAGCATGGCAACGTCAGTGCCGAAGAGTTTTTTCAGCTCTTCAAATGTGGCGTCGGTGTCCTCCACAACGTCGTGGAGCATAGCCGCACAGATAGTGTCCGTGTCCATACCCAGCTCCAGAAGGATAAAGGAAACTGCCAGCGGGTGGGTAATATACGGCTCGCCCGAGGAACGCACCTGATTTGCATGAGCCTTTGCGGCAAACTCGTAAGCAGAGATTATCTTGCTCAGGTCATACTGACGGTCGCCGTCGAGGATTTTCTGTATTAAAGCGTCTATTGTACAGACGGGTTCGTTATTTTTCATCATAAATATCACACGCCTTTTACCCGAAAATGCTATTATTTTTTATTATAGCACGTTTTACAGCGAAAAGCAAGATTTTTCTATGAATACAGCGAAATCAGCAAATATAAAAGTTTCGTCCACCTTTACAAAGGTGGCAGGATTCCAAAGGACAGCGTCCTTTGGTCGCCCGTCGCAACGGGCGAAATCCGCAGCTAACAATCCCAACTCAGCAACATAAAAACGCACAAACAATCAGCCAAAAAGCACCGCACACAAAAGAAACAGTAAAGCATCTATCTTCCACAAACAGCAAAAGCCGTGTAAACCAATACGGTGTGCGGTGCCGCAAAAAATTTGTCGGGGTTAACCCCCGACAATTTTTTTGCCATTGAGCCGACGGAACGGAGGCATAAAGCCTACAGTCACCGCTATTTCACAAAAAGAACTGCTTTCCGACCAATTGTTGCAGGGGACAGGCTTCCCGTCCCGCTGCTGTTGTTTGCGGTTCTATTGTCAAATAGCAATAACCATAGGTTTTTCCGCCGCTTGACAGCGTCGGCGGGGGCAAAAAATATCTCGGGGGTTAACCCCGAGATATTTTTTGCGGCACCGCACACGGAATTGTTTTCGCTGCTTGCGTTGTTAATGTGAGTTTGATGCTTTACTGTTATTTTTGTGTGCGGTGCTTTTGGCTGATTTGTTTGTGCTTTTAATGTTGGCTAAGTGTGACTTGTTAGCTGCGGATTTCGCCCGTTGTGACGGGCGACAAGGTGGCGTTGCCCCCTTGACCCCTACCACCTTTGTAAAGGTGGACGAAACTTTTGTCTTGGTGGACGAAACTTTTATATTTTCTTGTTTCTGATTGCTGCATAGACATCTCCGCTTCCCGCCCTCAGAGCTTTAAGTATCTCCGAGGTTTCTATATCCACACGGGCGGCATTCGTCACACGCCTTGCGGTCATATAAAATCTGTCCGCTTCGATAAGTCCCTTTTCCTCGAAAATGTCAATGCAGACCATAAACCTGCAAAAATTCATACTGTCGTCCATAACCGCCGAATAAATCATATCCAGCGGCAGAAAATCATCTTTAACTGCCGTATAAACTTTAACAAGTGCGGCTCTGTCGGGGACTATCCTTGTCATAAGTGCCGCCGGGACTGCCTCTCCCCTCCGCAATGCTTCATATGTATCCTTGGCGGCAAAGTATTTCTGCTGCACGATACCAAATTTTCTGTGGTCCTTTATCTTTACGTCAACAGAGGTTTTCCCGTTGAATACATTCAGCTCGGGAAATACCAGAATATCCATCATATCCCCCGCCGAATAACCGAATTTATCCGTCGGATAATTGAAAAGCAGTCCGCTGACAGATGCCCCTCCGTAGTCCAGCCAAACCTTGGTATGCTTACCCTCGGAAAGAGCCTGCACAGATTTTATTTTCGCCCCGTGCATAAGGAACTGCGGCTGTGGATTTCCCGCCCCGAACGGTTCCAGAACGGACAGTGACTTTACCGATTCCACCGAAAGGTCGGCGGGGAGCAACGCCTTGTCAGCCTGTAAGGGTGCGGGCATATCCTTGCAGTATTCGGCAGCGAATTTTTGCAGAAGCTCGGTAAGTTCCCCGACCTTTTCGGGCTTTAGCGAGAAGCCGCCCGCACCGCTGTGTCCGCCGAATTTTGTCAGAGCCGAAGAACAGTAGGACAGTGCGGAGAAAACGGAAAACCCCTCGGGTGCCCTTGCAGAACCTCTTGCTTCGCCGTTTTCCTCGGAAATGATGAATGTGGGCTTGCCCGTCCTTTCGGTGACCTTTGCCGCCGCAATGCCGATAACTCCGTGATGCCAGCCCTTTCCGTAAAATACCAGCACCCGTCTGTCGGCAATAAACGGGTCAGCCTTGACGGACGCCGATATTTCGGACATTATGCCCTTCTCACATTCCTGACGGTTTCTGTTATGCGTGCAGAGAATATCGGCAAGAAGCTTTGCTTCTTCCTCGTCCTCGGTAAGAAGAAGCCGCACTGCATCGGTGGCTGAGCCGAAACGTCCCGCTGCATTTATGCGTGGTGCAAGGGTGAATGCAAGCCCCGTTGAGGTGTAGGGCGGCTTCATTCCCGCCGCCTCGATAAGTGCCTTTAGCCCTATATTTGCGGTATTTTCAAGATAATGAAGTCCCGTTGAAACGATATATCTGTTCTCTCCCCGAAGCGGTACAACGTCCGCAACGGTGGCAATAGCGGCAAGGTCGGAGAACTGTTCCATAGCCGCCGTGTAATCCCCGTCCTCCATAGCGGCGATAAGCTTTAAGACGACTCCGCATCCGCATAAGTCCTTAAATTGGGACAGGTCGTCCGCACGGTGAAGGTCAACGACCGCCTCCGCTCTTGGCAGCGTTTCCGACGGCTGATGATGGTCGGTGACGATAAGCCGCATGCCAAGCTCATATATCAGTTCAGCTTCCGCAATTGCGGAAATACCGTTATCCACCGTAACGATAAGCTCAGTCCCCTGCTGATGCAGCTTCCTGATATTGTCGGCGTTCATGCCGTAGCCGTCAATCCTCTCATTGATGAAAAAGGACACATTCGCCCCCATACATTCCAGATAGGAATACAGTGCGGCTGTCGCCGTGATACCGTCACAGTCATAATCTCCGTAAATGCAGATGGGAGTCATATCATCAACGGCTTCCAGAATAAGGCGGGCAGCCTTTTCCATATCCTGCGGTATAAACGGGTCGGCAGGCTCGCTGTTTGCAAAAAACGCCGCCGCTTCATCATAGCCGCTTATCCCCCGTGCAGACAGCACCTCCGCACACAGCTGCGGCAATCCGCCCTTTAGCATAAGTTCATCGGAAACTGATTTAACGGGCTTCCGTATTTTCCATTTTAGCATAATATTTCTCCAATTCCAAAAATAGCAATATGTTTTATTATAACATTTTTCGACAAACTATTCAAGTGATATTTTTATAATTTTCAATCTGTCTATTGAATTGAATTGTCGGATATGCTATAATGTTAAAAATCCGAAAGGAGCGAAAATATATGTATATCCCAAATGAAAAACGCTATGAAAATATGGTCTACCGACGCTGCGGAAACAGCGGACTGAAGCTGTCAGCAGTTTCCCTGGGCTTCTGGCAGAATTTCGGCTATGAGGACCGTTTCTGCAATATGGAAAATATGGTGCATACCGCCTTTGACTTGGGCATCACCTGCTTTGATTTGGCAAATAACTATGGAAATCCCTATAACGGCTCGGCAGAGGAAAATTTCGGACGTATTCTCGACAGAGGAATGCGGCAGTTCAGAGATGAAATGTGCATATCCACAAAAGCGGGCTATGAAATGTGGGACGGTCCCTACGGCGACCGAAACGGCTCCCGCAAATACCTGACAGCCAGCCTTGACCAAAGCCTGAAACGAATGAAGCTGGACTATGTGGACATTTTCTATCACCACGTTTTCGACCCGAACACTCCCCTTGAGGAAACCGCCCTTGCACTGGATAACGCCGTAAAGCAGGGCAAGGCACTTTATGTTGGTATCTCCAACTATAACAAGGCTCAGACCGAGGAAATAATGAAGATTTTCAAGGAACTGAAAACGCCGTTTATCGTAAATCAGCCGTCATATTCAATGCTGTACCGTTGGATAGAACAGGACGGTCTGCGGGATTTTGCGGCTGAAAACGGCATCGGGCTTGCAGTGTTCTCCCCGCTTTATCAGGGCTTTTTAACGGACAGATACCTCCACGGCATACCCGCCGATTCCCGTGTGGGCAGGGGGAAAACATGGATAGGCAGCCAGCTTGACGAGGCAATGCTCGCCCGTCTTAACAGGCTGAATGAAATAGCCGCCAAAAGAGGTCAGAAGCTTTCTCAGATGGCACTTTCATGGGTTCTCAGAGAAGAAAAAACCGCAACCGTCCTTATCGGGGCAAGCAGTCCCGAGCAGATAAAGGAAAACGTCCTCTGCGTTGGAAAAACCGATTTCTCACCCGAGGAGATCATGGAAATAGAAGCAGCATTAAAGTGACAGGAGGAAATCCGTCAGTTCGGCGATATTCTCCACAACCATATCTGCATGAACGTCATCGGAAATATCTTTACTGCGGAAATTGTTGAGAACGGCAAATATCCCCATTTCCTGCGGAATCTCCGTATCCCAGACGGGATTGTCCCCGACCATAACGGCGTCGGCGGGGGAAACGTTCAGGCGGTCAAGGGCAAGCTGAAATATCCGCCTGTCGGGCTTTGAAAAGCCCACCTCCGTGTCAATAAGTATCTCGTCAAAAAGCGGTGCAAGGGCAAAACGGTTTATCTTTTCACGCTGTCCCTCGGCACTGCCGTTTGTGATGAGTGCAGTTTTTATCCCGATATTTTTCAGCCTTTTCACGGCGTCGCAAGCACCGTCGAAAAGGCATATTTTTTCCTTTTGCAATGCCGTGTATGAGTCCGCCGCACGAATTATCTTTTCCCTGTCGGAAAATCCCAGCCGTTCCATTGCAAGCAGCAAAACCTCACGCCTTGCCTCGGTCAGATGCTCCCTCCCCCACTTGTGCCGCACGGGGTCTGACCAGTAGCTGTGCTTGACGGAATCCACCGCTTCAAGCATTTTCTCCGCCGAAAATGCGGTGCTGTTTGCCCTCGTAAATTCGGTGCATATCACCTTCCAAGCTTTTTCCGAAGCACCGTCATAGGAAATTATAGTGTCGTCCAGGTCAAACATTACCGCCTTCGGGCGTTTCGAGATAGTGTTTATTTTCATTGGGTTTCCTCCGTTTCGGCAATAGATGAACTGACATATTTTCTTTGGTATGAGTATAGCATTGTCCCGCTTATTTGTCAAGCGGGATATTTTTTGTGATACGCCGAAGCATTAACAAAAACAGCCGAACTGCCAAAATAGCAGCCCGGCTGTCCTTGTATATTGTGGGGGGTACGTCTTACTTTCTTAT
>CAZINI010000064.1:0-15334 GCA_964540575.1 uncultured Ruminococcus sp. | reverse complement strand
GGTGCCGCAAAAAATATCTCGGGGTTAACCCCCGAGATATTTTTTGCCCCCGCCGCCGCTGTCAAGCGGCGGAAAGAACCTGCGGTTATTGCTATTTCACAGAAATTTTGCACTTTGCCCGTTCTGCTTTCTTTTCCCCACACTACTTTAGTAACCTTTGTAAATTTGTGGTGCCCCCGCAAAGGGGGAAACTATATGGGCGGGGGACACAACAAACCCTAACGCAAAGCAGGGAGTTTCCCCCGCCCCTAACGTTTCCCCCGAATTATTCCGCTAGGAAGAATTTGCATTCACCTTTTCCCTTTCACCCCACCCTCTTTTCCCCGCTTTACATTTTGTGATGGGATATGATTTGTTGTGTTTTGGGGTAGTTTGTTATTGGTTTTCCGCCTGCTGCCTTACTGACCTTTGTCGGTTTGTGAAACTACATTTGCAATAACTATAGTAAACGACAAAAATTATTTTACTTTGAGCTTGAGTTAAGTATATTTTTCTACCCGCCTTCGGCGGATAGAAAAATATATGACGTTTACTATAGTTTAATAATTATGCATTATGCATTATGAATTATGAATTATTCCGCCTGCTTCCGCAACAACGAAGTCCACCTGTCCCGACGAAACGGACGCTTTCACGCACTTTACACGCACCCTGCCGCCGACCTTATAAACGGTCTTTCCGTCCTTGGTAATGCTGAACATTCCGTCAAATTCATAGCCCGTGCCGAGAGTTTCCAGCTTCACAAGCCCCTCAACGGTGTTGTCCAGCTCCGCATAAAAGCCGTAGTCGGTCATTCCGCTGATGATAGCGTCAAATTCCTCGCCCAGATGAGCCTGCATATATTCCGCCATATAGCAGTCCTCGCACTCCCGCTCCACACGCATAGCCGTCAGCTCACATGCGGAGGACTGTTCCGAAGCCGCCTTTGCAAAGCCCTCGTAACGCTTCTTCACCAGCTTGCCTTCCATCTTATTATAGCAAACGTCCGTAAGAATACGGTGGATAGCAAGGTCGGGATAACGTCTGATAGGTGACGTAAAATGTGCATAATCCTCCAGAACCAGCCCGAAATGTCCCAGCGGTTCATCGGAATATTTCGCCTTTGCCATTGAACGGAGAACCATATTGTTGATAACAGGCTTCATCTCCGAATCTTCAACGCTCCTCAGCAGCTCCGCCAGATGCACGGGCTTTACCTCGGAAAATTGCGGCATAGTCAGATTAAGCCTGTCGCAGGCTTCCTTTAGATCGGCGATCTTTTGCGGGCTTGGGTCCTCGTGAACACGGTAAACGAACGGCACCTGACGCTCCTTTGCGGTCTTTGCGGCACAGGTATTTGCCATCAGCATAAATTCCTCGATAATAAGCTCGGCTTCGCCCCGCTCACGGCGTTTAACGTCAACGCAGCGGTCATTTTCATCAAGGATAAGCTTGCATTCGGGGGTGTCAAGCTGTGGAGCACCTCTTTTCAGCTTGTTGGCTGTGAGAATGTCCGCAAGCTTTTTCATTATGGGGATAACGTCCCACACTTCGGCATATTTTTCCCGAAGCTCGTCGTCCGCATCGCCCTTTAAAATGCGGTTTATCTCCGTATAAACGCCCTTTACACGAGAGCGGATAACGGATTTTGAGAATTTCCATTTCTTAAGATTTCCCTCGCCGTCCAGCTGCATAATGCAGGAAAATGCCAGTCTGTCCTCTTGTGGATTGAGTGAGCATATGCCGTTGGAAAGCTCCTTGGGCAGCATTGGGATAACTTTATCTGCATAATAGATGGACGTTCCCCTTGAAAATGCGTTATTATCCAAAGCAGATTTCGGTTTCACATAAAAGGAAACGTCTGCAATATGAACGCTCAGCTCGAAGCCGTCCTCTATCTCCTTAACGTAAACAGCATCGTCAATATCCTTGGTGTCAGCCCCGTCAATGGTGAAAATCGGCAGCTCACGAAGGTCAAGACGCTTTTCCGTTTCGCCCTTGGGAATGCCCATTTTCTCGGCTCTCTTTGCCTCGTCCATGACCTCCGACGGGAACTCCGTTTCAACGCCGTTCAGCATAAGCACAGCCTTTGCGGACGCCGTTGCATTTTCCGCCGAACCGAAGCTCATCACCACTCTGACGGAATGCTCCGAATGGCGTTCGCCCCGCCTGTATACCTCCGCAAGAACCTTGTCACCCTCGTGACAGGTAACGTCCGATTTTGCCACGGGCAGCGGCTCTTTTGTCAAGCTGTCGGGCTGAACATAGAAATGTCCGAACTCACAGATGACCGTTCCCGTAAACCGTGAGAAATTCTCCTGTATTATCTTCACGACCTCGCCCTCGGGGCTTTCTCCACGCTGTGGGATAAGCCGTGCAAGCACCACGTCATTGGGCATTGCACCCTTCAAAAATTTCCCGGGGACAAAAATCTCCGCACCGTCCTCCTGACGGGTGATAAAGCCGAAGGTTTTCGCCACTCTTGCAACGGTTGCGGTAAATATCCCGTAGGACGCACAGATAACGAAGCCGTCCTTCCTCTCGAATATCTCGCCCGACTCCTTCATCTCCCGAACAGCCGCCTTGAACGCATCGGGACGAGGCTTTTTGCCCTTGCATTTGCCGTAAAGCGTTTTGTAGGAAACGCACTTTTTGTCATTCTGCTTTAAAATGCAGAGAATTCGCTTTTTGTATATTTCACGGTAATCTATCTTTTCTTTCATATAAAAGCCCTCCGTTTATAGTTTGCGAAAAAAATTCGGTATAATGCAATTCAGAAGCAATCCCAAGTATAAAGAATATCCGAAAAATCCGCCTTTTTCAAATTATCCGAGAATATAAAGAAATTTGCTCCGCCGCCGTCGCCCCACATAATATATTCGCTCATATCGCAGTCGATACGCAGCAGCAGACGGTCATATTTTGCTCCGCTTTCCTCTCGTGGGTCGTCCTGTGCGAAAATGGGATAGCCCAGCAGCTTATGGTCGGCGGGGACGGCTTCGTCCGTGTCCTCGTCATCGCCGAAAAGAAACTCCATATCATCGTCGGACAGGTCGTAAACGCTGTCTATATGCTTATCGGGAAACGCCTTGTTATAGTGCTTCGCAAACAATTCCCCGAAACGGTAATCGTAAACCGTCATAGGCTCTTCCGATTTTTCAAATGAGAGGGCATATTCCATCTGCACGGGAAATCCCCCGCTTATGTCGGGACAGTATTTGTCGGAACATTCCTCCTCGGTAACGGACTCGTCAATGACGGGATAATATCTCACCGCATAGCCGCCGTCCTCCGTAAGCCCGTAGGTGTCATCATCGGCAATAAAGAATTGCAGCAGCCCCTTTTTCGGCAGACCGCCCAAGCCGTTCAGCTCGGACAGATTTATCTGTGCCAGAAGTATCAGCGGCTCGCCGTCAACGTTTGCGGGGGCTTGCTCATTATGGGGAATATAGGGCGTTCCCGAAAGCTTGCTGCCGCAAAGTCCGACAGGAGCTTCCTCCTCGCCCCTGACGTGCAGGCGGATATGTGCAGCGGGCAGCAAAGTTTCCTGTTCGACTGCTTTGAGGACATTTTTCAGATTTTTCTTGTATTCGTTCATTTCAATTCTCCGTTCAAAAAAAGCTCCCTGTCTGCCTAAGGCATACACGGAGCTTTCTGTTTTTCTGATTACTTAGCAATATGCTTTTCGATTATCGGCAGGAAATTAACTATCAGCGTCACAACGAAGAAGATAACAGCACACACCTTGGTAAGTCTTTCAAGAGCGGCTTCTCTTGTGTTGCCGCTGTTCTTGCCATAGAAGCTGTCGTTTTCCGCACCTGTGATAGCGGATGTCATACCCTGCTGTTTCTGGCTCTGCATAAGGGTCACGATAATAATGAAAAGGCTTGCAATAAGCAGAAGAACTCCGCCTATGATTTCAATAACACTCATTTTTTATTCCTCCGAAATATATTCATATAAATACTTAAGTGTATTATAGCACACTTCTCTGCAAATTGCAAGGGGTTTTTCAAAAAATTCAAGAAAAACCGAAAAGGCAAAAGTTTCGCCAGCCTTTACAAAGGCTGCAGGGGGTCAAGGGGGGCAGAGCCACCCTTGTCGCCCGTCGCAACGGGCGAAATCCGCAGCTAACAAATAACACAAAGTCACATAAAAACGTACAAACAAATCAGTCCAAAAAAAGCACCGCACACAAACAAAACAGTAAAGCATCTATCCTACAAACCAATCGAAAGCCGTGTAAAACAGATACAGTGTGCGGTGCCGCAAAAAATCAATCGGGGTTAACCCCCGATCGATTTTTTGCCCCCGAGCCGACGGAACGGAGGCTCAAAGCCTACAGTCACAGCTGAACTGCAATGGGACTGTTTTGCGACCGATTGCAGTTCTAATGTGAAACGGCGGTGACTGTAGGGATTAAGGACGGCTTTGCCGTCCTCGGGGGCAAAAAATTTCTCGGGGATTAACCCCGAGAAATTTTTTGCGGCACCGCACACCGAGTCGGTTTACACGATTTTTGATTGGTTTGTAGGATAGATGCTTTACTGTTTATTTTGTGTGCGGTGCTTTTTTCCTGAATTGTTTGTGGTTTTTCACTGTTGCTGAGTTTGGATTGTTAGCGGCTGGGAAGGGTGTTTCGCCCGTTGCGACGGGCGACAAGGACTCTGCCCTTGACCCGCAGCCTTTGTAAAGGCTGGCGAAACTTTTGTCTTCTGCTTTTTTGTTTTTCCTCTTGACAAATCGGTTTAACTGTGTTAAACTAAGTTTAATATCATTAAACCATTTTGCGTTTGCGAAAAGAGGTCTTACATATGCCCAAAATAAAGCTTGGAGAAATGGAATCAAAATTCGCAGAACTCATCTGGCAAAACGAAAATATCCCCTCGGGAGAGCTGGTGAAGCTGTGCGAAAAAGAACTCCAATGGAAAAAATCCACCACCTACACCATGCTCCGCCGCCTTTGCGAAAAGGGAATTTTCAAGAACGAAAACGGCCATGTGACCCCGCTGCTGACAAAGGACGACCTTGCCGCAAAAAAGGGCGAGGAGCTTATCAACGAAAGCTACGGCGGTTCGCTGCCCCGTTTTATCGCCGCATTTGCCGAAAGAAAAGCCATCAGCGGCAGTGAGCTTGACGAAATTCAGAAGATGATAGACCGATACCGAAAGGAGAGCTGAAATGACAGAACTGTTTCTGAAAATCGTCGGAATGAGCATCACCGCCTGCCTTGCCGCAGCGATAGTTCTCGTTCTCCGTCTTTTGCTGAAGCCCGCTCCGAAGGTGTATTCCTATCTGCTGTGGACGGCGGTTTTTGTCCGCCTGCTGATACCCTTTTCGCTGCCGCTGCCCGCTTCGGACATAAGCCCCATAACCCCCGTAAATATCCGCACCGAGCCGTATACATATGACAAAAACGTCAACAGTGCCGTTCCCTTATCCGCCGAGATAGGTCAAAATATGGAAATATCCATATTCACAAGCGAAAATATCCCCGAATACAAAACGTCAAAAACGGCACTTGACATTCTCTCGGCGGTGTGGCTTTTGGGCGTTTTCATAATGACCGTCCGCTTTATCGCATCATATCTCGGGCTGAAAAAGCGGCTGAAAACCGCCGTTTGTTTGGAGGATAACATTTTCATATCGGACAATATCGGAACGCCGTTCATTTTCGGGATATTCAAGCCGAGGATATATATCCCCGAAAAACTGCCCGGAAACCGCCGCAAGCCCATCATTCTCCACGAAAAATACCACATAAAGCGGCTTGACCATATTGCGAAAATCGTTACATACGCTGCCCTGTGCATACACTGGTTCAACCCCGCCGTTTGGCTGTGCTTTTACCTTTGCGAACGGGATATGGAAATGTCCTGTGACGAGGCGGTGACGGGAAAAATGAGCCGCTCCGAAACGGCGGATTATTCCGAAGCACTGCTTGCCGCCGCACCGAAAAAAGCGGCAAAATTCACAGCGGGATTTTCCGAAAGCCCCACCGAAAAGCGGATAAAAAACATTCTGAAATTCAAAAAGCCCGCCCTTTGGATAACAGCCCTTTGTGTATTGATTGCCGCCGTTTCGGTGATGATCCTTTGCTCGGATAATTCTCCGAAATCGGAGGATATGCTTGCTTCGGACGCCGAAAATGTGTCCGACGTACCGCTCAGCATTCCCATTGTGCCCGCATCTCCCGAATTTCTCGAAAGCGTATATTTCGGCTCGGAATTTCCCTATCTTTTATATGCAACGCCCTTTGAATATCTTTTCACCGACGGAATGGACGGTATGTATCTTTGCAGCGACCATTCCGTGCTGTGGGCGGCAAATATCGGTGCAAGCTTTGACGCCGTAAAGTCCGAGATACCATTTGAGATAGGTGCCCCCTCTTGGAACGGCTTATCTATGGGGGCATTTTACGAGGAAACGGCTGACGGCACTCAGCTTCGCCTTTGGTGCGGTGCGACGGGCTATGAAGCCCACAGGACGATCTACTACATTATCGACACCGAAACGTGGACTATGAACTACATTGAAAATCTTCCCGAGGACCGCCAAACCGTTCGGATAGAAAGCCTTGTAAATATCCCCGAAAACGCTCCCCGCCCGGCGGACGGCAACGGTGTTTTCTACGGAAAATCGCCCGATGAATACGCTTATCTTTCGTTGGATAATTCGGTAAATGAGCCGTTCCATATGTCGATGATAAAGCTTGTCCGCCGCACGAAGGATGGTCTGACCGAGTTTGTGCCGTTTCCCGAAAACAGTCCCGCTATGGATGCAAAAGCCCGTGAAAAGCTGCATTTCGGGACATATCGGCTGAATTCCAATGAAGAATATGCCGATATGTGTCAGGTAACGCTCTTTCCGTGGGGAAATGTCACCATGGTGTTTTCTCCCCTTTCAAGCGTTTTGGGCACGGGAACGGCGGTGCTGAACGCCGATAATTCCAAGCTGACAATAAACTGTTCCGACGGCGGAAGCTATGTTTTCGACATTGACGGGGACAGTCTGATATACCGCCAAAGCGAAAGCAAAGAATCCGTTTCGGCACTTCCCAAGGAAATGTGCGGTGCATTTGAGGGTGCGGAATATATTTATCGGGATAAGCAGTGATATATAGTCCGTACTCAACAACTGCCCGAAGGGCAGTTGTTGGCTGAAAATCCTGTAAAACAGGATTTTCAGCGGCACAAATCAAAGATTTGTGCCGTACTACCTGATTAATGTCTGCTTTTGCCGCCGCTAACGGGCGGCAAGGTGCAAGGATTTTTGGCTAAATCGCCAAAAATCCTTGCACCCAACAACTGAAAAAGTACTCCGAAGCAAAGCTTCTACGCACTTTTTCAGTTGTTGAGCAGACATTATATACAGAAAAAGGAGCTTTTCGGAACATTAAATTACAATGTCCCGAAAAGCTCCATTTTTTTTACAATGATTTGATAAAATCCTCACCGAAGCAGTTTATTTCCTCCTCGGTCAGCTTGTCCGCCGCTTTTTTGAAAGCCAGCAGGTCGATGAACGCCACCGTTTCCACAGCCAGCAGCAGAAGCGTCCCCGCAAAGAAGAATATTTCCAGCATTATCGTGCCGAAGAGAATAACGCAAAGTATCATCAGCACCCATATTATCAGGAAATACTGCACTCTGTAAAGCATAGCGATTATTATTTCGGTGATATTCATAGGCGTTTCGATGAACACCCTGCATGCGACAGCAAAAACTATCAACGCCCCGCAAAAGGATATGCAGGCGACCATGGGATAAACGAGATATGTCATTCCCGTTTTTTCCGAGGCGTAAATTCCCGCCGCCTGTAAGATAATAAGCAGCTGAATGGGAAAATATTTCATCATACGAAGATTTGCTGTCATCTCCGAAAAGAACCGCTTAACAAGCCCGTCGTTTACATCGAAACGCTTGAAGATAACGTCCTTTCCGATAATAAACGCCGAGGTCAGCGAGGGGATAGCAAGTATCCCGAAGCTTAGATACATCGTCCCGAAGCAGCATATGCTCAGGAAAAACACCAGATGTATCATTGCCATTATTCCGCTGAGATCAAGTTTTTTCTTCATTAAAAGATCTCCGAAAAATTACATCTTAACAGAGCCTGCAAGTCCGTTGTAGATATATTTCTGCAGGAATATGAACACGATCATGATGGGTATCATACCGATGATGATAGCCGCAGAAACGATCTCGAAAGGCGTAGCCATAGAGCCGAAGAACTTGTACAGTGCGACTGTAAAGGTCTGAACATCTCTGTTCAGGTACAGGTTGGGGATATAGAAATCGTTGTAAAGACCGATACCGTTAATGATTACCAGCGTTGTGCAGGCGGGCTTCATCAGAGGGAATACGATCCTGAAAAATGTGCGGAAATAGCCTGCACCGTCAATAAGAGCAGCCTCGTCCAGCTCCTTGGAAATACTGTCCAGCTGATTGAGCATAATGTAAATTCCCACGATGCCGACGCCCGAGTAGAGAATGATAACGCTCCACATGGTATTGATGAGCTTTACGGCATACATCATACGGAAGATAAGCGTCTGTGTTGCAACGACGGGGATAAACATTGTCAGCGTAAAGAGCATCTTGACGATCTTTTTGCCCATAAAATCGAAGCGGTGGAGAACATAGGCGACCATTGAGGTAAATGTTACCTGCAATGTAAGGGAAATAACCAGAATTATCGCCGTGTTAATGAACGCCTGACCCAGCTTTCCGACCTTTATTGCATAAACGAAGTTATAGGTGTTAAGGAAGCTTGCAGGCGGTTCAAGGACGCTTGTAGCAGAATACTCCGCACCTGTCTTGAACGCCATAAATATCAGCGGAACGAGCGGTACAATTACGAAAAGGCTTGCGATTATAAGGAAAACATATCTTATTATCTTATAAGCCAGGGATTCTCTCATCATAAGCTTAATCCTCCCTTACAAACAGCTTCTGCAGACCGACCGCCAACAGAACGATAACAAATACCATTACCGACAGTGCAGCCGCAAAGCCGACCTTATTATCACCCATTGCCTGCTGGATCATAATAACGGGAGTCAGTGTGCCGTTGCTTCCGTTGAGCATAATGTAGGGTATTTCGAAAACCTGGATAGAACCCGAAACGCTCAGCAGGATATTGATAAACAGCACCTTTCTGATATACGGAACGGATATGTATCTTATCTCCTGCATCTTCGTACAGCCGTCAAGTATAGCCGCCTCGTAAACCTCGGTGGGTATGGATTGAAGTGCACCGAAGAACATAATGAAGTTCATTCCGTAATATCGCCATATACTTATGGAAGCGATAGCGGGGTTAACTATCTGAAGATCTTGAAGCCACTTATGCTGGAGGGATTCCAGACCAAATGCACCCAGGATAGTATTCAGCGTACCTGCATTATTGAAGAAGATGATGAAAATAGTGGAAATGATAACACCGTTTAAGAGATAGGGGATAATCAGGATTCCCTTAAACAGGTTCAGTCCTCTGAATTTTCCGTTTACGACAATAGCTAAGAAAAACGCAAATATCAGCTGAGGTATAGCCGCAAGGAAGTACCAGCCGCAGTTTTTGAACATAGCAATATACTCGGGATTGGTAAACAGCTTGCGATAATTTCTTATGCCGATAAATTCAATATCTCCGAAGCCCTTCCAGTTGGTAAAGCTGAGGACGAAGTTGCCGATAATAGGCACATATGAAAATATCAGCAAATGCAAAAGAGGAATTACCAGAAAAACAAAAATGAATATTGATCTGCCTTTACTTTTCATTTAATCACCTGCACAATCAGTGTATGATACGGCGACATTCGCAAAACCGTTTATTTTGGTTTCGGAATGCCGCCGTATATTATCACCTTTATTCGGTCAAAGGGGGTCGCTTATCAGCCAACCAGGCTGTCGTCCCACTTAACGCCGAGATCCTCTCTTGCCTGAACATAAGCCTTGTTCTGAGCATCAACCTGAGCATCGTAAGCAGCCCAGTCGGGTTCCTTGGTAACGTCGATAACGTCGAAGAGGTTTCCTGCATACTTAAAGTCTTCAAGCAGGCCTGCTTCTGTCAGAACGTTTTCGTTATTCAAAGAGTTAGCGTTTGTAGCGAATGCGAACAGGGGCTTGCAGGTGCCTGCCTCAACAGCATCGTCGATGAGCTTGTACAGCTCGGGAACAACGGGAGTAACGCCCTTCTTGTTTGCGATAAAGCCGCTGTCAGCCATATACTGAGGGCTTTCGGAAATGTACTCGATGAAGAGTCTTGCACCGTCCTTATTGTCGGAGCCCTTGTTGATAGCGTAGCTGTCGCAAGCAGCAGCCATAATGTACTGACCGTTTCCGAAGTCGGGAGCGGGAGCAAACTTGATAACGGAGGGGTCAACACCCTCGGGGCAACGGCCCTGGATCTGAGGAACTACCCATGCACCGAAGAGCATCATAGCAGCCTTACCATTACCTATAACGTCCATAGCAACACCGAAGTCGGTGTAAATGTCAGCCTCAAAGAAGCCCTTGGACTTCCACTCGGTGTACATCTTGATGGTCTGTCCCATAGGCTCGGAGGGGCTGAAAGGAGTATCGCTCTTGAGCATAGACTGGTAAGCGTCGTTTCTGCCTGCTACATAGTTAGCAAAGTCGGGCAGAGTAGCCAGAGGCCAGTTCTCAACTCTGTGCAGAGCGATGGGGTCAATGCCAAGCTCACGGAGCTTTGTGCAGAGGTCCTCAAACTCAGCCTTGGTAGTGGGGATCTTGTCATAGCCTGCCAGCTTGATGGTTTCCTCGTTATAAACAACAGCGTTGTTGTATGTCTTACCGGGCATAAGAGCGTAGATGTACTTTCCGTCATTGTACATAGTTGCAGCATAGTCGCCGTAGTACTCCTTAGCCTCGTCAAGAGTGCAGTAAGGCTCAGCGTACTGCTGCCATTCTTCGATCTTCCAGTTGGGAGATGTGTAGATGTCGATAGAGGGGTCTGCTGTCTGGAGCAGAGGACGGATGTCATCCTCGGTGGAGTTTACCTGCAGGTCGATATGGATCTCATATTCCTTCTCAAACTGCTCTGCCAGATGCTTCAGATAAGCATAGGACTCGTCACGGTATGTGTTACCGTTTTCGTCCTTCTTTTCCTCACCGAGAACTCTGTTACCCATGTGGGTGTAGAGTGTAACGGTAGTGCCCTTGAGAGCTGCTGCATCGATCTCGGAAATGGTCTTCATAACCTTTCCGCTGTCAGATGCTCCGCCGCCGTTGCTGCCGCTGTCGCCGCCGTTGTCTGTTGTACCGCCATTGCCTCCGCAGCCGCTGAGAGCGGTGGAAGCAAGTGCCATACTCATAGCGAATGCGATGATCTTCTTGCTGTTCATAATTCTTCCTCCTTAAATCATTGCTGTGCTTTATATAATGTTCAAGCATCAGAAATCGAATAAAAATGTGAAATAAATTTTTATTCCTCACATATTATTAAACAATATTTTTACGCAAAAATCAAGTATTTTTAGGTCATTCATAAAAATATCTGCCTTTTTCACAAACTTATCACAGGCAAATCGTCAAACCTAACAATAATGTCGATTAAAATTAACACTTTTGAACTAATGCTATTATTTTAGCCAAAGATAACAGGAAAATATTCCCATTTTGTGAAAACGATTACTCTGTTGTACTTTTTCCGAAAATAACCGATTGATTTTTTCGGGAAACAGTGATATAATTGTAATACTAAAGAAACGATCGGAGAATATAAAAATGCCATTTTCAATGAAAACCATAGAATTTCTCACCGAAAACCGCTTAAACGACAGCAAAGCATGGTTTGAAGAGCATAAAGCCGAATATAAGCAGCTTGTGACACAGCCTTTTTGCGAGATAATAGAGAAGCTGTCCCCCACCCTTTTGGAGATAGATGACGAAATAGTCTGCTCACCCCGCTGCATTTCCCGAATATACAGGGACGTTCGCTTTTCCAATGACAAATCCCTTTTCCGTGACAGTATGTGGTGCTCCTTCCGCCACCCCAGACAGCCCCGTGAACCAATGCCCGAGCTGTACTTTGCCATCTCCCCCGACGGCTTTGAGTTTGGCTGCGGCTTTTACTGTGCAGGCACGGCGAATATGGAAGCAATGCGGTCGCTTATCCTCTCGGGAGATAAAAGCTTCAAGGCAGCCGATAAAGCCTACCGCTCTCAGAACAGGCTGGTTATGGGCGGAGAAAGCTACAAAAAGTCCCGCTTCCCCGAGCAGCCCGAGGATATGCGTGAATGGCTGGACAGAAAGAATATCTATTTTAACTGTGGCACCAACGACCCGTCTATTGTGTTCGGGGACGGTCTTGCGGATTACATAGCCGAGGGCTTTAAGCAATGTGCCCCCATTTTTCATTTCCTGATGAACGCCAGAAATAAAGCAGTGTTAAGTGTTGAGAGTTGAGTTAAATATGAAATATAAAAAGTGGAAGGCGGAACAACTAAAATTCCGACTTCCACTTTTAATTCAACTATCAACTCTCAACTCTCAACACTTTATTCCGTGAGAATGCTTAGATTTATCTCAAACTCCGATTCGAGGGCGTTTTTCTTATCTGCTTCGTTTTTATACTTCGCAACGCCCGCCGTAGCCTTGTTAAGCTGCTGAAGCGTACCCGCACCGCCGACACAGCCGCCGGGACACGCCATTCCTTCCAGAAGATAGCCGTTGTATTTCCCTGCCTTTGCCAGCATAAGCAGCTTCTTGCACTCGGTCAGACCCTGTGCGGAAGCTATTTTTATCTCCCTGTCGGGGTCAAGCTCCTTTATGACATCGGCAACAGCCTGTGCAACGCCGCCGGAAACGGCAAATCCTCGTCCCGCACCCGTTCCCTTGTCAAGGGGAGTATCATCGGGCAGCTCGGAGAAGTTTACTTCCTTTGCCTCGAACATTCCCATAAGCTCCTCAAAGGTCAGCACGAAATCCACATCGCTTCGGATAGTTCTTCGGCTCGCCTCCAGCTTTTTCGCCGAACATGGTCCGATAAACGCTATCCGACAGCCGGGACGCTCCTTTTTAAGCAGCCTTGCGGTCAATACCATAGGCGTAAGTGCCATTGATATGTACGGTGCAAGGTCGGGGAACAGCTTTTTCGCCATAACCGACCAGGACGGACAGCAGGAAGTCGCCATAAACGGCTGATGCTCGGGCACGTCCCTGACAAAATCCCTTGCCTCTTCAATAGTGCAGAGGTCGGCACCGATAGCCACCTCCACCACATCGGAAAAGCCCAGCAGCTTCATCGCCGCCGTAAGCCGTCCGGGAGTAGCATTCGGTCCGAACTGTCCCACAAAAGCGGGAGCGACTATCGCCACAACGTTATCCCCCCGCTTTATCGAATGGATAAGCTGGAAAATCTGACCCTTGTCGGAAATTGCACCGAATGGGCAGTTCACGATACACATTCCGCAGGAAACGCACTTGTCATAGTCTATCTGTGCCCTGCCGTTTTCGTCGCTGCTGATAGCGTCCATACCGCATGCAGACGCACACGGGCGGGACATTTTGATAATAGAACCGTAGGGGCAGACGTCCTTGCAGCGTCCGCATTTTATGCACTTGTCCTGATCTATTTCGGATTTGCCGTTCTTTACGGAAATAGCACCCTTGGGGCATACCTCCTTGCATGGTCCCGCAAAGCAGCCCTGACAGCAGTCGGTAACGTGATAATGCGTTTCGGGACAGCCATGGCATGCAAATTTTATAATATTCACCAGCGGCGGGTCGTAATATTTCTCGGCAATTGCACTGTCGTCAACGCCGTCGGACACCATGGAATACTTGTCGATGGTTCTGAGCGGCAGGCCCATTGCCAGCCTGATACGTTCCCCTACAACGGCTCTTTCCAGGAAAATGGAATCCCGATAGCCCTGACCGTCGCCCGGGTAGATCTTGTAAGGCAGCTCGTCCACACGGGAATAGTCCCCGCCCTCATAAGCCAGCCTTGCGACCTCCGTAAACACCTTTCTCCTTATATCGATAACGGGTGAATAAATTTCCTTCATACAAACACGTCCTTAGTGAGTATTCAGCTACTGTCGCTAAAGTAACGTTAAAAACAAATGTAGATACATATCACTCTTGCATTAACAGCTAAGAATAAAATTCATAAAGTTTATCTCGGTAGTTGCGGTACTCTTGACTCTGTTTTCGAGATCAACATCGATTTCAAGAGAA
The DNA here is from genome assembly GCA_964540575.1 of uncultured Ruminococcus sp. Lineage (GTDB taxonomy): Bacteria > Bacillota > Clostridia > Oscillospirales > Ruminococcaceae > UMGS1889. Next base: position 1,154 of record CAZINI010000064.1, on the reverse strand, counting down.
AATGCCTTGTCGTTGCCTGTAATGGAGTCGGTATAATAGTAACGGTATTTGTAGATGGTAAGATCGTCAACTGTTTTTGTAACTGAATAGGGCTTTAGTCCGATAAGCTTTTCAGCCTCGGCGGCATTCATTCCGAACTGAATTGCAGAGATGTCCACCGCAGCGTTCAGCTTACGTCCCCGCCAGTCGGACTGGAGAACGGAGAAGTCGTAATATGTGACCTTGTTTATCTTTCCGCCGGGGTTTGTGGAAACAAGCACTGCCCATTCGGGGAGGGTAATGCCGCATACTCTTATGTCAGACTCGTCCTCAACGATATAGTTGTAAGGAGCGACCTTAGACAGATAGGAAAATCTTGACTGCTCGTAAAGGGTGACGCCCAGCTTGGTTTCGGCTATCTCAACGCTTCGTCCGAGAGCGTCATCAGCGATCTTATCGGCAGTTCGGCGGCCTTCGGAAGCGTTCAGCTGTGCGGCGATGAACATTCCGCCCAGAACGAGTATAATTATCACCAGCACCGCAAGCACAAGCTTTTTCCGAATAGCGGGATTTGCGGATTTCGGTTTTTTCTTACCTTTTTTCGGGGGTTGTTTTTTGGCAGGCTTCACCTGATTTTTTTCGTTAGGTTTTATTTCCTCGGCGGGCTTTTCGTCAAATGAGTCATATTCGGAAATCTCATACCCGCAGGTGGGACAGAGCGTTGTGTTCTCGGGCAGCAATTCGCCGCATTTCGGGCAAGTCAAGGCTATTCCTCCTTTTGCAATATATAGGTTTATTATACCACATTGCACAAATTATGTCAATGAAATTTCACAAAAAAAGAGAAAGTATAAAAGTTTCGTCCACCTTTACAAAGGTGGCACGGCGACCGTGCTGTCAATTCACGTTCCGACACGCAAAGCGGGTCTTTACTTATGTGGATTGAGAAAGCTTAGTTCCCGCGGCTGTTACTTTGTAATGAGTTTGTGAAGCACAACATCAAGGGATATTGACAATATCATAATTATTAATTTTGTTATTGCAAATGTGGTATCACAAACCGACATAAGCCAGTAAGATAACAGTCGGAAAGCATAAAAACAAACTACCCCAAAACTCACTACCTTTATATCCACACAAAAATGTAAAGCGGGGAAAAGAGGGTGGGGTGAAAG
>CAZINI010000063.1:0-16146 GCA_964540575.1 uncultured Ruminococcus sp. | reverse complement strand
GCATGGGGTGGTTTGCTTCTGCTGGTGTGTAATGGTATTTTTATGGGATGCTATAGTATTATATATGCCGTGAAAACCCCCGACACTTTTCGAGTGTCGGGGGTACATATTTCCGTTGAATTATTCGGGAAATCACAGCTTCGCCAGCTTAGCACATTTCTCCTTAACAGCGGGATATATCTCATCATAAAGTCTGAAATATTTCTCGTAAACGGGAACATTTTCCGCAATAGGCTGCTGAACCTTGTCAACGCCCACAATAGCCTTGCAAGCCTCGGGAACGCTCTTGTAAACGCCCGCACCGACAAACGCCAGAATAGCAACGCCCAGAGCGGGTCCCTCCTTGGAAGAAGCGGTCTTTACGGGACAAGCGTACAGGTCGGCAAGCATCTGACGCCACAGGGGAGAGCTTCCGCCGCCGCCGCAAGCCATCATATCGGAAACGTTAATATCCATTTCACGGCAAATTTCAACGCAGTCACGGAGAGAATACGCAACGCCCTCCATTACCGCACGGAGCATATGCTTCTTGGTGTGCATAGCGGAAAGTCCGAAGAACATTCCTCTTGCATCGGGGTCAAGATGAGGTGTTCTTTCGCCCATAAGATAGGGCAGATAGAGCAGTCTGTCCGCACCGATGGGGACGGTTTCCGCTTCCTTGTCCATAAGATAGTATTCGTCAACGCCCATAAGCTTTGCGGTTTCCTTTTCGGCGGAACAGAAATTATCCCTGAACCATTTCAGCGACAGACCTGCACCCTGTGTAACTCCCATAATATGCCAGCAGCCGGGAACAGCAGCACAGCAGGTGTGAACACGTCCCTTGGGGTCGATGGAAACCTTTGAGGTGTGAGCAAAAACAACGCCGCTTGTTCCGATAGTGGTGAACGCCTTTCCGTCCTCCACAACACCCGTACCAACGGCAGCGGCGGCATTGTCGCCCGCACCGCCCACAACGGGAGTGCCTTCCTTAAGACCCGTTATCTCGGCAATTTCCTTGGTGATATATCCTGTTATCTCGCAGGACTCGTAAACCTTTGCCAGCATGGACATATCAATGCCCAGAGTATCGCAGACCTCCTTGCTCCAGCAGCGGTTGGGAACGTCCAGCAGCTGCATGCCCGAAGCATCGGACACCTCGGTTGCATAAACGCCAGTCAGCATAAATCTGATATAGTCCTTGGGCAGGAGGATATGACGGCATTTAGCGTAGTTTTCGGGTTCGTTGTTCTTTACCCAGAGAATTTTAGCGGCTGTCCAGCCTGTGAGAGCGGGGTTTGCGGTTATTTCGATAAGCTTCTCACGACCCAGCTTCTCGTTCATCTCGTCAACTTCTTTGGCGGTACGCTGGTCGCACCAGATTATGGACTTTCTGATGACGTTATTCTTTTCGTCCAGCATAACAAGTCCGTGCATCTGACCCGACAGACCGATGCCGCAGACGTCGTTCTTGTCAACGCCGCTTTTGTCCATAACCGTTTTCATAGTGGAAACGGCGGCATTGTACCAGTCCTCGGGGGACTGCTCCGCATAGCCGTTTTTCGGCTGATACATGGGATATTCCACCGTTGCCGAGGCGATGACCGTTCCCTTTTCGTCAAACAGGACGGTTTTCGTGCCGCTTGTGCCTATATCTACTCCGATTGCGTAACGCATAAAAAACGCTCCTTTATTTATCTTTGTATTCGTCGATTATATTTTTTAACATTAAGCTGGATTTACAAAACCATTCAAATTGCCTGTTCCAATCGCTTTTTTCTGAAATATCGCCGTTTTCTGTCAAGCGAATAGTGCTGTCCTTTTTCCAATTTATCCATTCAAGCTTGTTATTGCATTTTTGATTTATTTCATCTTCAAAATCCTTAAAACGCTCAAAAGCTTCTCTGTTTTTTGCGTAAAAATAAATCATTGCTTTAATTATTTTCTTTTGCGGACTTATAGATAAAGAAATATTGCACTTTGGCGTATCTGCTCTGATAGTCATCCAAGTTCTAGCATTTGCCGTGGTATGCTTATTATAAACATACTCACAATTATCTTCTGCATATTCAAGGAATTTCTCCCAATATTCCATTTGAAGCGATTGAATTTGAGAAACACTTTTTTCAACGGCTTTGTTGGTTTTCATCCAGCCATTCGGTGCGGTAATTATATTGAATTTCGGTGCAAGTGCAGAATTGCCGATTTTCCATAGCTCGATTTCCAACAAATAAAACTCAATGTTTTCATCTGTCTTTTCATTAAGCCATTCAATAGCCTGCTTGTGTTCATCACGGGCTTTTTTCACTATCCAAATTATTATTTCAGCTTGTTTTGCCGAAGCATAGGTTATGATTTTGCCCAAATGGTCGTGATTTGAATTTTCAAGTTGATTTTCTATTATTATTTTTCGACCGCTGTTTGATTCCTCAGCCAAAATATCAATAGAAAATGCACCCGCTGGAGCCTCTCTTTGCAGCAGTTCTATTTCGATACCCAAGGTTTCGCCCAGCAAATTGAGGTTTTCTTCTTCTGAAAGCCACACGGTAAAATCGTAGGCTTCGTTTTTCCATATTGAACGCAAATCGTCATGCTTAATGAGTTTTCCGAGCGATATTTCTGTCGACATAATCCAACTCCTACATTTTTCTGTTTTGTACAATCAAATCTTGCAAATACGCCCCTGAAACACAAAGTATACAGGGGCGTATCCTAATTTGATTATAATTGAAATTACAGATTAAACATAATATTGTTGAGGATAGACTCCAGCATTTCCTGTCTGCCGCTGGTGAGGGAATCGGTAACCTCGCCCTTTTCCAGAGCATACTTTTCAAGGTCAGCCATGGAAACCTTGCCGTCAACAATGTCCTTGCCGATGCCTGTTGTCCAGGAAGCGTATCTGTCAGCAACGAACTTGTCAATTCTGCCGTCATCTATCATCTTCTGAGCGATCTTCAGACCGAGAGCAAAGGTGTCCATACCTGCAATGTAGCTGTGGAAAATGTCCTCGGGTGTGTAGGAACCACGTCTTGCCTTGGAGTCGAAGTTCAGACCGCCGTTGGTGAAGCCGCCTGCCTTGAGTACCTCGTACATGCAAAGTGCAGCATCATAAACGTTGGTGGGGAACTGGTCGGTATCCCAGCCGAGAAGTGTATCGCCCTGATTAGCGTCGATAGAACCGAATACGCCGTTATCTCTTGCAACTCTCAGCTCGTGCTGGAAGGTGTGCTGTGCGAGTGTAGCGTGGTTTGCCTCGATGTTCATCTTGAAATCCTTGTCAAGACCGTATTTGCGGAGGAATCCGAGAACGGTAGCTGTATCGAAGTCATACTGATGCTTTGTAGGCTCCTTGGGCTTGGGTTCGATATAGAAATCGCCCTTGTAGCCGATGGAACGTGCATATTCAACAGTCATCTTCATCAGACGAGCCATGTTGTCCTGCTCCAGAGCCATATTGGTGTTCAGGAGAGTTTCATAGCCCTCACGGCCGCCCCAGAAAACGTAGCCCTGACCGCCCAGCTTAACGGTAGCTTCAACAGCCTTCTTTATCTGAGCAGCAGCATATGCGAAAACATCGGCGGAAGGAGAAGTGCCTGCACCGTGCATATAGCGGGGGTGGTCGAAGCACTTAGCTGTACCCCAGAGGAGCTTCTTGGAGGGGTCCTTGTCCATCTTTTCCTTTATGTAGTCGGTAACTTCATCAAGCTTTGCGTTGGTTTCTGCAAGAGAACCGTACTCGGGGGAGAGGTCACGGTCATGGAAACAGAAATACTCGATGGACAGCTTGTCCATTATCTCAAAAGCAGCGTCAACCTTAGCCTTTGCTCTTGCGGTGGGGTCGCTTTCGCCCCAGCTCTTATCGGCAGTGCCGCAGCCGAACATATCGGTTCCGTCGCCGCCCATGGTGTGCCACCAGGAAAGAGCAAATCTCAGCTGCTCCTTCATAGTCTTTCCGCCTACTACCTCATCGGGGTTGTAGTATTTGAATGCCAGAGGATTGGTGCTGTCCTTGCCCTCAAAGGGGATCTTGCCTATGTTCTTGAAAAATTCGCTCATTGGAATTTACCTCCTTAAAAATTTACGAACTAAACGGCAGACAATGCTGCCTTTACATAATATTTTACAATGTAATCGTTATCCTGTCAAGTGTTTTTTGTAAAATCAATCTAATTTTTTCTTATAATACTAATTCCTAATCTCCTTATAGACTCTGTCTATAAGGAGAGCCGCCTAAAAGGCGGCAAGTCAAAACCGGCGGTTTTGACGGAATTAGTATTGTACGGCTTTCCTTTGCGGCTTCGCCGCACCCACCGCAAAGCGGTGGGAATCAACCTATAGACCTTGTCTATAGGTTGATTAGGAAATAGTATAAAAACTATTCTTCCAAACTTCAAGTTAATCTCAACACTCAACTTTCAGCACTCAACACTTAAAACAGCGTATCTGCGGGACGGGCAACCCGTCCCCTACAAAAAATGTTGGATTTACCGAAAATTCCACTTTCCACTTTTCACATTTCACATTAAATTCAACACTTCACACTAAAAATTAACCGCTCCCAGCTTCTCATATGCCTTCCTCAGAATATCCTTAGGGACGGGATAAGTATCGCTGACCGCCACCGCCTTATCCAGACGGACAAAACGGAAAACCACATAGTTTTCGTCATGTCCGCCGTCGGAATAGAACGCCGCTTCGATATATTCGTCCTTTAAAGCATAATAGTTCACGGGCTTCAGCTTCATCAGATATTCGGGGGACGCCGACATATTTTCGCAAAGCTCCGTGAAATCCACCGCAACATAGTTCACCTTTTTGCAGGATAGGGCGGCAAGCTTTTTGTTCAGCGAATTGTCGGCGGTCTTTTTCTTGAAAAGGTCGAAAAATCCCATTTTCACACCTGCTTTCCGAGGATAGCGTCAAGCTGTTCCTCCGAAGCGGAAAATTCGGGGTTGAAGCTGTCCGAATCAACATATTCCGTCAGGGAGAAAAGCAGCTGTTTTGCGGCGGGACTGTTTTCTGTTTCGTCAAGCGGACAGGTGCAGACCAGCAGCTTTCCGTCACCGTAAGAAAGCTCGAAAATCGTCCCAAGACGGTGATTTCGCTCGAAATTATCCACCGTTTGAACAATGGGCGTCAGCGGTATATCATCAAGTATCATGGTGCGGGAATTTTCCGCAATATCAAACCATTGGGGCGTTGAATAAAATTCCGATTTGAACTCCCGAAGTGCAGGGTGTTCATTGTCTATCAGATAGCCCATAGTTCCCACAGGCACGGGTTTTTTCATGCTTTCGGAAATGGAACGGAACATGGGATAGCACCAGAAATCCGTGCAGTACGCACCTTGAACGGAATTTTCCTCGTCAAGATTTTTCGGCAGATACAGCACCCTTTTGCCCTCGGACAGTGCGTTTTTTGCCGCCTCGGGGGAATGGGTCACAAGGGCGTTTTTGCTGTCCGCCGTTTTCGTTTCGGGGAATATCCAAAGCGTTCTTTCGGTGGAAATATTTCCGTATTCCGCACGGATAACAGCCTTTGTCATTTTCTCTGTTTCGGGAATATCAAAGGCAAATCCCGCCAGTCCGAAAAGTCCTCTGAACGCCTTATCTCCCGTGTTTTTTTCGAGAATGACAGACGTTTCGCCGTCCATGGTCAGCGTTATTTTCAGCGTATCGGCGGGTGTGCCGTTTTCGGAATAATCGTAAATTTCCACAGCCGCAGGCACCTTATCTCCCGACCGGAAAAGATAGCTTTCAAGCTGCAGAAGCAGCACTTTTTCCCCGCAGAATTCAGCCCATTTTTCTTCGGAAATAATGCCCTTATTTTCCATAAATGCGTTGAGAATGCCCACAAGGGCAGTTCCCTGTCCCGAAAAATCCTGAATATCCAGCAGCTGAAAGCCCGCCAGATGGTCGGAGCGGAGGGCGGTTTCTATCTCCTCACGCCAGCAGTCCGCCGCAAGCCGTCCCGACGCTTTGAAGAAGTCGTTTGCCTGAGATAACATTCCCTTTTCGTTCAGTCTATCTCTGAAAATCTCAAAATTCTTGGCTTTCAGAACGCCTGTGTATTTTTCTATCTCGGAAAAATCGGGGAATGTTTCATACTGTCCTACCTCGTGAGATACGACAGGCAGCAGGGTGGAAAATTCCTCGGCGGAGTCGGCGGAAACGGTTTTCACGCCTGTGCCGTACTGAATTTCGATAGTGCCGCCCTCGGAAACGCCGCTTGACACGGTTTTCGGGTGGATTATCTCGTCATAGTCGTGGACGGAGTTTGGCATATCCGTCTGAATGTGTCCCTGCGGTGCATCGCACATTGCGTAGGAACCACGGAAAAGCCTGTCGTGGGAAAATCTCACGCCTACGAAGAAATCGTCATTTTCCAGCACGCAGGGGATAAACTGATAGTTGTTAGAACCCTGAGTGTAAAGCTTGGTGCTGTCGTATGCCTTGTAGCCGCCTAAAATGGCGTTCAGCCGCTCCTTGCTGCCCCAAAGCTCATTGCCCATGGAGAACATTACAAAGGACGGGTGACTGCCGAATTCGTCCAGAATGCGGAAGCCCTCGGCGGTGAGATAACGCTGTCCGTCGTCCTCCTCGTCGGCGATAGTTCCCCAGAATGGCAGCTCGGGCTCCATGTAAATACCCAGCATATCCGCCGCCGTAAACGCTGATTCGGGGGGACAGCAGGTGTGGAAACGGTAGTGGTTGATGCCGTATGCCTTGGCGGTTTTCATAACGTTCAGCCAGCCGTCAAGGTCGGTGGGGGCGTAGGCGGTCAGGGGGAAGATCATTCCGTCATGCTTGCCACGGAGATGGACACGCTTGCCGTTGGCGGTGAAAAAGCCTGTCTTTCCGTTGTCCGAAGATGAAAACTCCCGCAGACCGAAAACTGTCCGAGTGCTATCCCCGCCGCAGCGGATATTCAGAAAATAAAAAGCGGGGGAAAACTCGTCCCAAAGCTTGGCTTCATCGCCCATAGCATATGTAAAGGAAACGCTTTCGCCGCTGACGGTCACTGTTTTTTCGGGAAATGTTTTTCCCATTCCCTCGACAAAAACGGTCAGCTCGGCAGATTCCGCACCCTTTAGGACGGCGTTCACGGTAACGGATTTTTCGGAAACATTTGGAAATATCCTTATCTTTTCGAGATGGACACTGCCGTTAATTTCAATGCCGATATTTCCGAGAATGCCGTTCCAGTTAGTCTGAGTGTCGGGGGACGTGAGATGACCGCCGGGGACGGGATAGCCCGTGTTGCTGACCATTACCGTGACGGTGAACCGGGTTTTCTCCCCGATAAGCGAGGTAATATCGTGACGGTGGGAGGTGCAGAGGCTGTCCAGAGTGTCACCCTTTACGCCGTCCACCCAGACGGTGGAGAGCCTTGTGCGTTCCAGAAGAAGCAGGGCTTTTTCGCCGTTTTTGAGGGGTTCGTCAATGGAACAGGTCTTGGAGAACCACATATATCCCTCGGTTTCACGGGGGTCGGTGAGGTAGCCCGTGTAGGCAAGGCTGTCGTTTGCGGGGAGCTTTTCGGCGGCGGAAACGGTATTCGGGAGGGATATTTCATCATTGAAGTCAGCGTTTTCATAGCCCTTTTCCAAGCCGCATTTTTCGGTATCGGGACGGAATTTCCATATCCCGCTCATATCGTAAAATTTTTTCATATGTGTAGATCCTTTCAAAGCAGTGTTGAGTGTTGAATGTTGAGAGTTGAGTTATTGAGAAAAGTCAACGGATATGCTGCAAAATTTTTAATATCAAATACTAAACACCCATTAATCACGGGAATCTCTCGGCGTAAAAACCCATATACGCAAGTTTTTTACGCCGATTTCTTCTCCGTGATTTAAATGATGTTTAGTATAGAACAAATAATTCTCCAAAATCGGTATTACAGAAAAACCGCCGTTCCGAATTAAGGGAAGTACCGATATAATAGTATTAACGGTACCGAGTGACAAGCATTGAAATGACAAAGCCTGTCCCCCTTCGGAACGGCGGTTTCCGAAATGGAAATTGCCGAAATTATTTGCTCATTATTTCGGAGATAGCATCAATGATCTTGTCGTGGCATCCGCCGCAGCCTGTGGAGCAGTGGGTGATGCTCTGTACCTCATTGAATTCCTGCTCAACGTCCTCGAATTTTGTCATAGAATGGAGAGCGTTTTCCACGTCGGAATATGTAACGTTCATACAATTGCAGATAACCTTGTTTTCCATAATAAAACAACCTTTCTTCGGGAAATATCCCATATATAAACCGCCTTGAACGGCAGGTTTTGCAAATTTTATTCGGGAATATCTCTGAGGATATTCCAAAGCCCTCGACGCATTTCACGCAGGTCGAACATTTTGACCTCTGCCAATGCACCGTCGGACATAACAGCACTTGCATCACGGACCTTATCGTTAAAGCTGTCATACTTCGGGCAGATGATGATTATCCTTGCGGGAACATTGCTCGTAGAATATGCGTATCTGTGTGCCATAAGGAAGTCCGCCTCGATCAATACCGACTGTATCATGTCGGAGGTAGTGTTCAGATCTTTGTAATGGAAGCCGAAAACTATCTTCTTTTGATCGGATGGGCGTTTTATGATCACGGAGGGACGAGCTTTAACGCCCAGCGGGGGTCTGTTCAGCTCGTGGATATATCTGTTGACTATCCTGTACATACACCGCTGTTCCTTAAGATGCGATTCCAGCTTTTCCGCCAGATAGCTTGCAATAAGCCGCTGCATGGGGAACATTGCGGAGTAGGTGACTATCTTTCCGCATTTAATAAAGGGGCTGCTGTTCATGAGAAATATTCTGCACCATTCGACAGCGTTATTGTAGAAGTCCATGCTTCGGTCTTTGATGATATTTTTGAAATCCTGCTTATAATTTGTGGAATATTCCACGTTTTGCAGGGCTTCTATTATCATAACGAGCAGGTTTTTGCTCTGGAGATTCATGGTCCTTTTCAGCAGGAATTTTGCCGTGGACTTAATGAGCCTGTTCTCCGAACGGTTTGCACTGTATTCGTCATATTCGACGAAAAACCGCTCCTTATGGGCAAAATTTTTCTTGACGTGTTCGCTGTGGATAGTTTTTCCTCTCAGGAATGTAACATTGTCCTGAGTGGGGAGATATGCCGATTTCAGACCCTTTTTGAGTATCATCAGCACCTCGTTGATGAACATTCTCACAAACATTTCAAAGACGTTCATATCGTTTCTTTTCAGCTCGAAATAGTCCAGAAGCTTTATGGGAATATCATCAAAGGAATCAAGCATATCCATAATTGCGGAACGGGAACGTATTCCGCAGAATACTTCTATCTGTGTTCCGTCGCATATGGTGATGGTGCCGCTGTATCTGTCGGGAGCGATAACGGGGCCTATGCCCGGCTCGTCCCCCATTCGCATAAACATTTCCGAGGTGCCGTCTGCATTGGTCTGAATGTTTTCCCTGATAAACTGCTGAAGTCGGTCAAAGGTGGCTTCGGGCAGGGAAACGCAGTTTTCATCCGAAAGCTCAACGCCCCTTGTGAAATAGTTCACCTCGGTCACCGCATAATGATTTGTATTCAGCCTGAACACCTCGTTTCATCAGATTTTCAGATAGGCGTTAATGTTCATAAAGGCGTCGTCATTGATCTGATAAACGTCGTTGCCGTCCAGATAAACCTCGGCTGCCTTGCCGAATATCTCGTGATAATCCACGGGAACGACCTGAACAAACTGCTCGTCGGGATCCTTGTTCACATCTCCCAGAACAAGGCGTATCTTGTCATAATCGTCATAGAGATACTCCTGAAGCAGGGGGACGATGGAGTTCTTGAACACCTTTGCAAGAGATTCGATGGTAGGCTCTCTCTTGACGGGCATAAAATAAGCATGTCCTATCATATGATCTCTGTCGCAGAGAATTTCAATTCGCTTGTTGATAAGGGTGAAAATCCTCTCAACGTCAACGCCCTCTACATATACCCCGTGGAAAAGCTCGGGGCAGGGCATCATTTCGATAAACTCGAAACGTCTGCGGAGAGCGGTATCCATAAGGGCGATGGAACGGTCGGCAGTGTTCATGGTGCCGATGATATGTACGTTGTTGGGGATACCGAAGCTTTCCTTTGAATAGGCAAGCTTTACCTCGGCGGCTTCTATCTCGCCCAGACGCTTTGAAGGTTCGATAAGGGTGATAAGTTCACCGAAGATCTTGGAGATATTACCACGGTTGATTTCGTCGATGATGAAAACGAAGTCGTCATCGGGATGGTCGGCGGCGTTGTAGCAGAAGTCACGGAAGATACCTCTGTCAACGGTGTAGACCATTTCTTCCTTACTGGTACGCTCGCCTCGCTCGTTCATAGACTGAATGAACACAGGCTTGATACCCTCGACAAATTCCTCATATCCGAAGGACTGATGGAAGGTGGTAAATTCAACTCGGCGGTAGACCTTTCTCAGGTCGTAATAACGTTCCAGCAGAAGGTCATAATCCTCCTCCATAACTCTTTCCAAAGGAAGATGATAGATAAGGGAAATAGCATAAGCCACCGTATGATAGGTTTTACCTGTTCCCGGAGGACCGTACAGAATAATATTCTTTGCAGCCAATAATAACACTCCCAACTATTATTTTTAAATAAGGCTATTCACAAGCCAAAAACGCTTTTTAATGACAACAATTCAATTATACCATATTTATCAGCGAAATTCAACAGTAAATTCAAAAAATTATTTTCAAAAAAGCTCTTGACAAATTTTGCAGTGTATGGTATAATGTTGCCATATTTTTGAAAGGAGGGCACTAAGGTGATCATTCATCATACATATCACGAAATTAAACCGAATATCGCCGCACAAGTGCCTGACTGAGTTTTACTGTATCTGTATGGGTCTCCCTTTTTATGGATATTTGATGTAATACGCAGACTGTCATTGTACGGCGGTCTGCGTTTTTTGTGTTTGTATGACTATTTCTGATTCAGACAGGAGGTATATATTATGACCGAAATAAAAGAATTGACCGAACATAAAACCAGAGCCGTTCTCGTTGCTGCCGATATTGGCGAATATGACGTTGAACGTTCCATGGACGAGCTGGAAGAGCTGGCTAAGACCGCCGAAGCCGAAGTTGTTGCAACAGTCATACAGAAGCGCCCCGCTTACGACAGTGCCACATGCATCGGTTCGGGACGGCTGGAGGAGCTGGCGGGCGAATGTGCGGCTCTGGAAGCGGAGCTTATTATCTTCGACTGTGAGCTGACTGCCGTTCAGGTGAGAAATATCGAAAAGATACTTGACGTTCGTGTTATCGACCGAACAACGCTTATTCTGGATATTTTCGCTCAAAGGGCATTGTCCCGAGAAGGCAAGCTTCAAGTTGAATTGGCTCAGCAGAGGTATCGTCTGCCCCGTCTGGCGGGCAAGGGTGTTCAGCTGTCCCGTCTGGGCGGCGGTATAGGCACAAGGGGTCCCGGCGAAACCAAGCTGGAAACGGACAAGCGGCATATCCGCACAAGGATAGCCGCTCTTGAATCGGAGATCCGTGAGCTGGAGGAACGCCGTGAGCTTCACCGCAAACGCCGCAAAAAGGACAATGTTATTGCAGGTGCTATCGTTGGATATACGAATGTGGGAAAATCCACCCTGCTGAATGCCCTCACCGATGCAGGCGTTCTTGCGGAAAACAAGCTGTTCGCCACGCTGGACACTACCTCACGAAGCCTTGAGCTTCCCGACGGCAGAAGCATTCTGCTTATCGATACCGTTGGGCTTATCAGGCGGCTGCCTCATCATCTGGTGGATGCATTCAAATCCACCCTTGAAGAAGCGGCTTCGGCGGATATTATTATCCACATTATCGACGCTTCCGCCGATGATGCTGCAGAGCAGGCGGAGGTCACAAGAAAGCTTCTCGGTGAGCTTGGCTGCGGGGATATTCCTCAGATAAATGTGCTTAACAAGTGCGACAAGCTGCCCGAATCGGAGAACATTCCCGTTGACGATACAACGGTGAAAATTTCCGCAAAGGAGCGAAAGGGCTTTGACGAACTGCTTGACTGCATTGCACGAAATCTTCCACAGACCTCAAAGAGAATGAAGCTGCTTATCCCTTACGATAAAACGTCGCTCATAGGCACTATCCGTTCGGAGGGAAAGGTGTTTTCCGAGGACTATCTGCCCGAGGGGACGCTTGTCGATGCGTTGGTGGATAACAAGATTTTTTATTTGGTTGAAAAATACGAATTTGAACAGTAAATTAATCTGTTAAAACCTTATGTTTCGGCAATAAATGTAGGGGACGGGTTTTCCGTCCCGTTTTACTCACTTTGCCTGATGCGGGACGGGAAACCCGTCCCCTACAATAATTTGTGTGTAATATTTACAAAAAAAGCTTGACAAACACCGTCTTTGGCGGTATACTGTTTTTATCGGCTGTGACGAGAAAGAGTAGCTTTTGTCGAATGGCAAAGAGAGGGCGGTCGTTGGCTGGGAGCCGCCTGCGTTTAACTAAAGCGAAGGACATTCTCCGAGCTTCTGTGCGATCAAACACAGACGTTTTCCTGCGTTATCGGGAGAATTGAGGAACGGGCAACCGTTTGAAGATGGGTGGCACCACGGCTTTCCGCCGTCCCTGGCTATTGTCGGGGGCGGCTTTTTATATAGGTAACCCCTAATTGAAAGGAGATTTTAAATGGCACTGATAATTAAAAAGCCAAACGGCACGAGGGACGTTGTTCCCTCACAGATAAACAAGTGGCAGACAGTTGAAAAGCTTGCTGCCGATACCGCACAGGCATTCGGCTTCAAGGAGATACGCATTCCTACATTTGAGGAAACGGGACTTTTCAACCGAAGCGTCGGAGATACCACCGATGTTGTTCAGAAGGAAATGTACAAGGTAACGGCAAAATCCCGTGACAACGGCAAGGACGATGAGGAATACAATCTCCGTCCCGAGGGCACGGCGGGCACGGTAAGAGCCGTCCTCGAAAACGGTCTGCTGAATGAGGCACTTCCTCAGAAGCTGTTCTACATTCTCTCCTGCTTCAGACACGAACGTCCTCAGGCGGGACGGCTGAGAGAGTTCCACCAGTTCGGCGTTGAGATGTTCGGTTCGTCATCTCCCGCTGCCGATGCGGACGTTATCTGCCTTGCAAAAACTCTGCTGGACAGAGCGGGTCTGAAAAATATCAAGCTGTATATAAATTCCATAGGCTGTCCCGAATGCCGTGCGAAATATTATAAGGTGCTGAGAGAGTTCCTGTCCGCACGGGAAAACGAGCTTTGCGACACCTGCAAGAGCCGTCTGGAGAAAAACCCCATGCGTGTTCTGGACTGCAAAAGTCCCATATGCGGGGAAATATCAAAGGACGCTCCCAAGATAGTTGACTATCTCTGCGAGGACTGTCAGGCACACTTTGAGGGACTAAAGGCAAATCTTGCGGCTATGGATATTGAATATGAGATAAATCCCAAGATAGTCAGAGGTCTGGACTATTACACAAGAACGGTTTTCGAGTTCGTTTCCGCCGACATTGGCTCTCAGGGCACCGTATGCGGCGGCGGACGGTATGACGGGCTTGTTGAACAGCTGGGCGGAAACTCCACTCCCGCTCTCGGCTTTGCTTTGGGTCTGGAGCGTTTTATCAATGTAATGGACGCACAGGGCTGCGATTTCCTCAGCCCGAAACGCTGTGACCTGTATATCGCTTCAATGGGCGAGGCGGCGGCAAAAAAAGCTGTCGAGCTGGCTCACAAGCTTCGTCTGGAGGGCTATTACGTTGAATATGACGTGATGAACAGGGGAATAAAGCCTCAGATGAAATACGCAAACAAGCTGAATTCTATCTTTACAATGGTTCTCGGCGACAACGAGCTGGAAACCTCCGCCGCTAAGCTGAAATGTATGGACAGCGGCGAACAGCTTGACATTTCCCTTGACAGCAATTTCGTGGATAATTTTTCAAACGCCCTTGTTGCGGAAATGTTTAAGGCAGAGGGCATGTCCCTGTAAAAATATTAATTCAAACAAATAAAAGGTGGTAATCAAAATGGCAGACAATATGAAGGGTCTGAAAAGGACTCATTACTGCGGCGAGGTACTCAAGGCAGGAGAAACGGTCACAGTCGGCGGATATGTTGACACTGTAAGAAACAAGGGAGGAATTATCTTTATCGTCCTTCGTGACAGAACGGGTGTCGTTCAGCTGACATTTAACGAAACGACCGATAAGGAAGTGTTTGAAAAGGCGGCTTCCTGTCATTCGGAATATGTTCTGATGGCAAAGGGCGAGGTAAGAGAGCGTGAGAGCATCAACGACAAGATAGCAACGGGTCACGTTGAGATATTTGTTGACGACCTGCGTATCCTTGCAAAGGCACAGACTCCTCCCTTTGAGATAGTTGACAATTCCAATACCAATGAGGAGCTTCGTCTGAAATACCGCTATCTCGACCTGAGAAGAAAGCCCCTGCAGGACAATATCATTATGCGAAGCAAGATTGCCAAGGTGGCAAGGGACTATTTCTACGACAACGGCTTTATCGAAATTGAAACTCCTATGATGATAAAATCCACCCCCGAGGGTGCAAGAGATTATCTCGTTCCGTCAAGAGTTCACCCCGGAAAGTTCTATGCTCTGCCTCAGTCCCCGCAGATATACAAGCAGCTGTTGATGATCTCGGGCTTTGACAGATATATCCAGCTTGCCCGCTGCTTCCGTGACGAGGACCTGAGAGCCGACAGACAGCCCGAGTTCACTCAGATAGACCTTGAAATGTCCTTTGTGGATATGGACGATGTTATGGATATGGCGGAGGGCTTTATCCGCAAACTGTTCAGCGAGCTGCTGAATAAGGACATTGATATGCCCCTGCCCAGAATGAAATATGTGGACGCAATGGAAAAATACGGTTCCGACAAGCCCGATATTCGCTTTGGTATGGAAATACAGAATATCTCTGACCTGGTGAAGGACTGCGGATTCGGCGTGTTCACCTCGGCTATTGCCGACGGCGGTTCTGTCCGTGCGATAGTTGCGAAGAATGCGGCTTCCGTCCTTACAAGAAAAGAGATAGACAAGCTGACCGAGTATGTTAAGGGCATCGGTGCAAAGGGTCTTGCCTATGTAAGATGGGTGGAGGACGCTCCGAGCTGCTCGTTCTCCAAGTTTATGTCTGCGGACGAGCTGAACACCGTCCTCAACGCTTTGGGTGCGGAACAGGGAGATGTTGTGCTTATCGTTGCGGATAAGAATAAGGTAACATTGCCCACGCTGGGTGCTCTCCGTCTGAAGGTTGCAAAGCAGCTGGATATTATCCCCGAGGGCGAATTCAAGTTCCTGTGGATAACAGAGTTCCCGTTCTTTGAATGGAACGAGGAAACAGGTCACTGGGACGCAATGCATCACCCCTTTACAATGCCCATGGACGAGTGCTTGCAGTACCTTGACACCAACCCCGAAAAGGTATATGCAAAGGCATACGACCTTGTGCTGAACGGCACGGAGCTTTCCAGCGGTTCTATCAGAATTACCGATTACGAGCTGCAGCAGAAAATGTTTGAATCTCTGGGACTTACCGATGAGGAGATAGAAGCGAAGTTCGGCTTCCTTGTGGACGCATACAAGTACGGTGCGGCACCTCACGGCGGTATGGGAATAGGACTTGACCGTCTGGCGATGATAATTTGCGGAGCGGACAGTCTGAGAGATGTTACGGCATTCCCCAAGGTTCAGAATGCGTCTGAGCTGATGTCGAATTGTCCCGCAGCAGTTGATGAGGACAGCTTGAATGTGTTGAACATCAAAGTTACAAAGACCGAAGAATAAAAGACAAAAGTTTCGTCCACCTTTACAAAGGTGGCAGGGGTCAAGGGGGCAGAGCCACCTTGTCGCCCGTCGCAACGGGCGAAACTCCCTTCCCAGCCGCTAACAATCCAAACTCAGCTACAGTAAAAAACCACAAACAATTCAGTCCCAAAAAGCACCGCACACAAAATCAACAGTAAAGCATCTATCTAACGAAAACAGCAAAAGCCGTGTAAAACATTCCGTGTGCGGTGCCAGCGAAAAATCGACGGGGATTTATCCCCGACCGATTTTTCGCCCCCGCCGCCGCTGTCAAGCGGCGGATAGAACCTGCGGTTATTGCTATTTTAC
>CAZINI010000062.1:0-16855 GCA_964540575.1 uncultured Ruminococcus sp. | reverse complement strand
TCAATCAGTTTCCCCGATTTACCCGTAAATACTCTTGTTACCACAACAGTTGTTGACTTTTTGCTTTTCACAAACATCACCTTCATTTGTTCAAATAACCTTTCACCGAATCGACCGACAATTGGCGAGATTTATCGGTGCTTCGGATATATGGCTGTACTTGTATATGAAATTTATTATCGGTAATCATTTCTTATTTCAAGAATCCAAACTATATCACTTCCTTTCATATAAAATGACGTCATTTATATTTGTAATTTATGATAAACAAAAGCGTGTATTTCTCGATAATGCTGCGTGATTCAATTGTCAAGGTTTATAAAAGAGAGAATTATACCCTTCTACAATATAAAGTACGTTTCACTTCCATTTGCACGACACCCGAAGATAAAGATTGTACAAATGCACAATCAAACGTCCTCCAAAATGTAGATTATCACAAGAATTTCATGTAGAGTTACATATTTTCTTTATCTGCCAATATCTTTCTGATTCTTTCCCAAGCCCTGCTAATATATGTATCAACCGTTGATTTCAACACACCCATCTTCTCTGCAACCTGTTTATGAGTGTATCAAACTTTGATATTGTTGCTTCATATACATCATATCAGAAAATGATAAAACTGTCCATTTACCTGTAGGTACATATTTGTCAACGTATTTTCGGGCTTTATCGAACCCTGTTTTTCTTAGCTTACGATTATGCGACATTTGAGTATTAACCCGTAGGTAAATGCTGCCCTCGTAGAATTTTTTTAACATAATATGTGCACATTGAACAAATCAACTTTTTATGTTATTCACACACTGCTCTATCCCCTTTTATCTAATTATATTAAGCTGTCAGTATGTTCCGATAGAATAATGTCTATATTCATTTTTCTTCCTTCTTTCTCATACAACATATATGTCTGTATTTTCATATTAGCAAACAACTTATTTTTTGTCTATTGCATCGCAATATAATAAAACATAACAATTTTAAAGTGCAAATATCTCACTTTTTATACAAATGTCTTACAAGTAACACATTTGCGTTACTTGTAAGTTGCATCGCAATATAACACTCAAATGTAGAATTTTATTACTGCTTTTTATTCACCATTAACAAAAATCTGATGCCGTTTTTTATATTCAACAGGCAGCTCCCGATTTTTCAATGACTTTATTTACTGAAAAAGCGCCTATTTACGGCATTTCGCCCTAAATCGATAAATTCTGACCCTTTAGATTAGAACAAAAACATAGATAACTCATAAATATAAAAAACCATAATTTTTGATTTTGGAATAATAAACAACTTCCAAACACATTATTTGTTTATTATGCTTATCAAACAATAAAAATGATCAGGTGGAACTATCATAATACCGATGTAATCTCAAACACAATTTCGACATTATGAACACTAAATACTAATTCAACAGGATTGCGTAATTTGATAACATCTGCCTAAATCTGGTCAATTTGGCAGGAAACGCATGGCACTACATATCATATTAGTTTAGGGTGAAGTTATGGCTGTAATATATTTTGTAAAACTCAAACTTCTCAGTTTTTTGTACAATTATAGTCGTTGTAAAACGTTATCTTTTGTAGCATTACACAAACATTTTTTAGAAATTATAGTATTTTATAATAGCACTTGAAAACAGCCCTGATTTAGGTTATAATGAAAAGTGATGAGCGAAATCTTCATTATATTATTCGCAAACAAGAACTAAGTCTAGGAGGATTTGCTTTGGAAGCTATAAAATATTTATCAGCACAAGAAGTTTCGGATTCTTGGGGAATTACTAAGCGCAGAGTTCAAAATCTTTGCATGAATGACAGAATTCCGGGTGCGGTTCGCATAGGAAACATGTGGGCGATTCCAGCTGATGCTTTAAAACCCAAAGACGCAAGAATGCACGAACGAACAGAGAAAGATATATTACCTGGAACGTTGATGCGGAAAGCTCGAAGAGAACTGAAATCTATAGTTGATGCATCTTTAAGAGAACTTCAAAAAAAAGGTTTGTCCCCTGTTGCGGCATTGCAGACTCTTGTTGTATTCTTTGCATCAAAACTATTAGGAGTATATATTGACAACAATGAAGAATGCTTGAATGCTTGTGAATGTTTTTTCAGTTGTTCAATGCGTGACGATTTTTCCGATGCAGTACGCCAAAACATTGAAAGATACATTTCAGAAAATGTCATGTACCTTGATGATTCTCTGTCATGGGTATATCAATTCGGAACAAAAAATTCAAGCGAATTCAAATACAAGGATACTCAGTTCTTTACCGAAAAATATATGATCAAAACGCTTGTGGACTCACTTCATCTTGATTCAAACTCTAAGGTAATAGATCCAGCATGTGGCGGAGGAAATTTTTTGATATATGCCTATGAAGTGTTGGCAAGCAAAAAAATTGATACTAACTGTACGAATAAAGCAATGTATGCTCTGGATAATTTGTATGGATACGAGATTGATCAATTTCTTGCATATATTGCATCGTTTAATCTGAAAATAAAAGCTCTTGCTTGGATTAACAAAGAGCATAAAGTAACTATCAAAACTTTCAATAGCTTCCACCCAAAGATTTTCTATCCTAAACAAGATTCAATTCCCGGATTTTTGGATACCGAATGGAACGAACAAGTCGTTATCAACTGTGACAGTAGAGAAGCTTTAAAACTTATTGATGCTTTTAATGGAGCAAATGTTGTCGTAACGAATCCTCCTTTCCGAACTATTAAGGGAATGCCTCTGGAACAAAAGACATATCTTCAAGAACACTATCCAATGGCAAAGTGCGATATGTGTAATGCCTTTATTGAGAGAGTAATGGAAGTTCTCCCTCTTGGAGGGAAGGCTGCAATGGTAACACAGAACAGTTGGATGTATCTTGACAGTTTCACGTCATTAAGAAGTGTACTATTACAAGATTACACTATTAATAATATTTGGGAACTCGGTTCCAACGCTTTCTATGACCTTTCCGGAGAAAAGGCTAATGTTGCACTTGTGACATTCACAAAAATAATTCCGAGCAAGGATCATCAAACCAGGCTGTGCCTTTTGAGGGATATGAGTATTGAACAGATTGAAGAATTACTCAAGAATAAATCCATAATGCCCATTTCTGTAAAACAAATTGATGTTCTGAATAACACTGAATCCAGGTTTGATATGGTCAGCACAGAACATCTGAAGAGCCTACAATACAACTGCGACCAATACAAAGAATACGCTGTGCCAATGCAGGGAACATCAACAGGTGATGCCAAAAACCTCATTGACTACTATTGGAATCATATTGGCGATGATGACTGGGTGCTTGTAAGTAAAGGAGGCGGTTACTCACGATTTGAAGGGCTGAATTCCTACTGTGTTAAGTGGGGAAAGAATGGTGAGTATATCAAGAATACAAAAGGCTCTGCTATCCGTAATGCAGACTACTTTACTCAGACGCAATTGGTATTCAGCGATACCGGAACAGCAGGGCTGAATGTCAGGGTACTGATGCCCGGACAGATATTTGTAGCATCAGGTCCCGGAATCCGAATTAATAAGGGGAAAATGCTGGCACATTTGGCCTTTTTGAATTCTCGTTTTGCAGCTTTCTATGTTAGACTTACTTCTCCAAAACTTACTATAGCAGCAGGGTATATCGGTCAGATTCCGGTAACTAAGAAGCTTCTCAACTCAACCGTACTGGAAAAGAGCGCAAAGGAGTGCCTTGTATCAAAAGCTCATAGGCTGTCAAAACGTCCCAACAATATTGAATTCTCATATATAAAACACACTGAGGATAAGAGCATATTCGATATGGCACAGCTATGGTTTACCGAAGACCTGAACGATGAATGGACACAATTGCTGAATGAGCAGAAGATAGAAGATAAGATATCAAAAGAGATGGACCTTACGCTTGAAGATCAACAGGCAATAGATAGCTATATTGGCAGCAGAATAATTCTCTTGACGAAAGATGATGACTCGGCTATAATTGATGAAACTGATTTCTCTGGGATTTTGGGCTATGATTGTTTGCCGAAGAGAACAAAAGCAAATAAAAAATCTTTAGGTTCAGATGGATTGATTGAATATATTTCACAACTAAAAGGTATTTCTTGTGAGAAAATATACTCGGTCATTTCAGAAAGATACGAATGGTTTGAGGAAAGTTACATACACCTTTATATGCATGCCTTAGTATTATCTGCAATGAAATATCGTGATAAAAGAGTAAAAGAATTAGCTGTTAACTGCTTAATATCAAAGATGGGAATAGTTGCAGACAGCGATGTCATATATGCAAAGAACTGGATTGAAAAACATTTCAATACTGTGCATAATGATGTATTTGAGGGAAACCCAATATTTATATACGATACTGCGAGAAATATGCTCTCGCAAATAGAGGAGTAAACCGTGAACAGTAGAACATATACAATAGCGGAAACTTTCATGTTGGCAGCAAGAGAAAAGTTTTCCGGCAATTACTCGAATGTCCCGGAAATATTGAAATTCTGGCATAATACACTATTTCTGTTTTTTTCGTCAATTAATCATCAGAGGCTTTTTCATGTTTCTGATGCCGGATTTGATGAAATGGCGAACTTAGGACTTATGCCTTATTACCTTTGTGATTTCTATAACAAAGAGAGGAATATTCTGGATAAGTATCTTGATACTGCTGTAAATGAATATAAAAAAGAGCAAGTTAGCGTTAACGACTTGCGGCAGGATCTGTTAAATGCAGAACTCAATTTTTCTGACGGAAATCTAACGCTATTTTCAGACAAGGTAAGCAGGGATAATACAGGTTCATATTACACACCAAAGGAACTGGCAGATGAAATTGTTAAAAAGGCTTTCCATGGAAGATCCTTTGATAAAAGCGGAGAATACAAGATAGCCGACTTTTCTTGCGGCGGTGGAGATTTCTTTCTTGCCATAATGGATTATCTGAAAAAAAAATGTGGACTTGATTATTCACATACTATTAAATGGTTCTATGGCGTTGATATAGATCCGATTGCCCTCCAAACCTGCATTGTTAATCTTCTGCAATACGCTGATAGAAATGAATGGGAAACAATAATATCTCATTTTACATTCGGTAATCCCTTGCTGATAAATGAAGAAAAAAATAGCAATGAAGATAAAAACATCCTATTTGCAACACGTCAGCTTTATTCTGTCGGATTAGGACTACCACAAAGCTTCTTTGAAGAAACATATGATGTGGTGGTTGGAAATCCTCCTTGGGAAAAAATCAGATTTGAGGAACGAAAATTTTTCAGAGGCATCTCCGATACTATCGCCTCAATCTCACAAAAGAATATCAGAGAGGATAAAGTGAAAAATCTAAAGAAGATTTGGCCAACTGTTTATGATTGGCATAGTAAAGTGTGCGATGAATATTCTCAGATGACTGCTGTAAAATACAAACATTGCAAGATCAGTAATTCTGTTGCCGGAGAGTTGAATACATACGCCCTCTTCACTGACCTCGCCTATAATATGCTGTCAGACAATGGATTTCTTGTGCTGATTGTAAAGAGTACATTGGTAACTGCACCTGTTCACCAAAAACTATGGACAGGTTTGCTATCTGATAAAGCAGTTGAGGGAGTGTTCTTATTTGAAAATAAGAACAAGATTTTCAGCATAGATTCCCGTGAACGTTTTGTCGTTCTTATTGCATCAAAAGAACCTAGTGAGGCCTTTAAGTTTGCCACAGGATTGACAGAACCGAAGATGATAGGCACTTCAAAAACCATCTTACTGACAGCAGCAGATTTGACAAAAATCAATCCATTCACAAGTACAATACCGAATGTAAGACATAATGAAGAAATAGCATTTCTTAGGGATTCACACAATCGTTTCAAACTGTTCTCAGATGTCTATCCCGAGTGCCATTTTGGAAGGCTTATCCATCTTACTGCACATGCTGCATCAATTGATAAGCAGACATCCATGAACAATGTTCCTATATACGAAGGCAAATTCATAGAACAGTATGATGCCAGATATGCAACTTTTCGTGGTATGTCGGATACCCACAAATACGCAAACAAAGCATCTGCTGCAAAAATAGATGCAGACAGTGACGGAAACAAAGAATTGCCCGAATGCAGATACTTTGTTCATAAAGAATTATGGGATAAATATCTGAATCAGTACAGTGAGAAATACTCTTTATGTTGGAGAAGCTTGACATCTCCGACAAACAAAAGAACGATGTTAGCAATGATACTGCCAACCTGCCCGACCTGCCAATCAATACAAATGCTTCAGATTGATAACGAAGAAAAACTTGTATTATTGCTTGCTTTGTTTAATTCGATTCCATTCGACTATTATGTAAGAATTAAAATGCCCGGGCTTGATCTAACACAAAGCGTCATCAAGCAGATACCCGTACCATCAGATGACGATTATAACGAGATTGTAGAATTTAATGGCAAAAAGGAGGCACTAAAAAAACACATTCTCTCTTATGCAATAAGCCTAATTAAGAAAGAGGACAGACTTTCCGAATTGGTTGAAGGATTAAAGGAAGGCGTCTATGAGGTCATTGAAAATGATGCAAAAGAAAAGCAAAAGATGATAGACCTTCTTTTCAAAAAAGCCTATCATCTTGATGATGAAACATATCGAGATATATTATTTACATTTCCTAAATATCAAGCAGACCATACTGCTTAGATGCAGGGTTACTTCCATTTCTTGCAACAAAAATACTCTGCATTTTCAAGTTTTCCATTTCTGATTCCGGGAGAACGGACATAACATAGTAATCTGTCCGGATTTTTTCTAAAACAATGATTTTGTGGACAAACCATTCACCGTCTTCGGCAGATGTCAGTTTCTCGCCGGAGGCGGTTTCTCCTTTAAGTTGAATTCTCCATGAACCGTTTGGATTCTTACCGCTCTGATGTAATTTTATTGTGCAGTTTTCATAGTCCATTGCATTGTAATTTATGGTCACATTCTTTTCAAAAGTTACATTTGTTGGATCAATATCAAAGAATACAACTGAACCGAGGAGTGTAGATTCCTTATCGGTCTCATATCGTGTTCCGTATCCGCTGCCCTGTATAATAGTGCCAAGCATAGATAAATCAAGAATGTTTCTGGAGCCTCCGGTCATTTCTCTTGTTTCAAACCACATCTTTTCAGAATTATCCGATGGTGCGATAGGTTCAACAGATGTGACCTGCATTTTCCGATCATTAACAGTTATCTTTTTACCTTGTTTTTCGCTCTTGATCCTTGGAATATGTACCTTTCCATGAGTCCCGAAAGGATCCGGAGTTGGTTTGTTTTTTTGCACCGAAACCTCTCGTCTGGATCTCGCTGCATCAATTTGGAGTTGTATCTCATGCCGAAGGAGATCTGCATCTAACAGTTTATCCAAATCGGTTATATCATTTATTTTTATGGAAAACTTGCACGCACTTGACTTATACATAGTAATTTGATTGATAAACGCACTCAAATAATTCACTTTGTCATTTTCTTTATTATCAGTTGCATCAATAATGGAGGCACATTCATAATTTGTCCATAGCCCGCCTCCGGTAAAATTATTTGATCCTACTGCTATCCAATCAGATAATTTTTGATCTGTAAGGTAATATATTTTAGAATGAAAAGTCACACTTGGATTGCTGTCATGAACTATGTAAAGGTTATCTACAAGTGAGAGGAGGTTGCAAACAGCCTCATAGGATGTTCCGTGCGCATCTACTCCGATAAAAGCATCGACTTTGCCACCCTTTTCACGAAAAGCCCGTAAAGACTCTTTCATCCTTAATACTCCACTGTTTTTAGCAAAGGCAGACACAATGACAAAATAGTTATACTTATCTTCCGATAATTTTTCTATCAAAATTGTTCCCAATTGCCCATTAAATGGCTGATTGATCATTTGTAACATTATTTGACCTCCTTCGAAAGCAACAGTCCTAGACAGCTACTTGTTAAGCGTGCATATTCAATAACTATGCTTTTCAATTAATAATTGTCAATGTTCCACCGGAACATTTTATTATTACAAATAAATATCCTGTTAAGATTATTCTTGATTCTTAATCTCTGTAAGCACTTGGACGATTTTGTCTGTAAGCCTTACTTGGTTTTGATTGGATAATTGATATGAAGTTCGGATTACGACAGTTCCAACTACTGTGTAGGAACCGGAATAAAGAAGCGTGTTATCAAACTGTGATAAATAATCACACCGATTAAGTGCTGCTTCTATTGTTGGATATATTTCAATTGCTCCTCCTGCATCAGTTCCCTTTTCAATAATGGTCGATCCTTTGACGGAATTCTGATCAATGCTGTCTATTGAGAAATATATGCAGCTTATATACCCACCGTCTTTTCCTAACAGTCCGTTCGGATCATTATCTGGCGTAACTGCCATAATGCTTTTTATGGAGGAAATATTCTTTATTCTCTGTATTACCCATTTTTCGGTGGGAGCTGTTATCTGACTGATAATAAGATAATACGGAATAAGCTGATTCGTTTCTTCTGAAATACTTGCTATGACATTAAGAAGCTCTTCTTCCGAAAAATCTCTATTGTTAATGTCAAATATAGTCGATTGCTTTATAGATGCCTTTTGCGGCATATCAGAAATATATTCTATTGATGAATGGCAGGTAAGATAATTATACTCCTTAGCCAACACATTATAATTGTTTATCGCAGCTTTATAGGCTATTTTGCATACCGAATAATACTCGTTGTCAATAGCATCTGTTTCTGCCTTAATTGTTTCTATCTCCTGTTCTATGGAAGAAAAATCATCACCTTTTTCGTGAAACAAGTTGAAATCTTCATCTATATAGTTTTTGACCGAAAATGATTCGGATACTTGAACCAGATTATATTCGCTGATCTTATCAAGGAAACTGTTAATCTTTGTTATTGATTGGTTATATGTATCAACAGTATCGTTATACTTCTTACATAAAGCGGAATATTCCTCTTTAATCATTTCTAAACGAATTTGTTCTTCTTGAATCTGCCTTTCAATCTCGGCTTGTTTTGCCTGTTCGTTTTGTACTTGAATACTATGATTATTTATTGAGATGGAAACAAGAATAACAATAACAAGAATTATCACAAATATAGAAATAGCGATAATTCTGCATTTTTTATCTGTCCTTAAATTATTTAAGGTATTTGATAATGTTGTTTTTAAGTTCATTAATCGCACCCTCTATGGTATGTTGATTGAGTAAACCTTCTTTTGCTGAGATAGATATTTTAAGATGATTTTCATCAAGTTGAATAGCCGTATGTGCATTATTCATTTTGAAGAACCCCCCTTTTATTGTAGCAACATATATTTGGTTTTCAAAATCTTCCAAATAAATAGTTCCAAGCTTCATTAGAATATCTCTCAATTTTAAGAAGGGCAGATTATTTACTTCAATAGAATAGGTTTTTATTGTATCCTTTGAAATATCAAACGTTTTGAGCAGGACATTGTTCAGCATACTATAATCCATAAAGAACACTCTCCTAATTAATGAATAAATACTGCTCCCTGCAGATCGTTCTTCAAAATTGTTCTCATTTCCTCATCTGTAGGAGCTACATATTCGGGACGTTTAGCAATCTCTGTTTCAAACAAAGGTGTCATTTTTTCATCAATAAATGCTTCTCTGTCCTCGCTCTGATACATATCCTTAAACATATCCTCTGTAAGCATATCATTGAAACACTCAACAATGTTCTGTGCTTCAATCTCACTTACAAGATAATCATCACATTTTTGAGCAAAAGAGTTTTGAACTATGACATACATTTCATCAGCATCATCGTCAGTAATATAATCGGCAATTTTATCTGCTGCAAATCCTGATATTCCCCCTATTAGTAAACTTCCGACAATTCCACCGGGAATTGTTCCTACTCCGGGAACAATCAAATTGCCAGCCGCACTTCCTGCTACATAACCAGCAGTACCGGCAACAACTGATACAGCAGTAACTACAAAGTTCTTAACAAATTGTTTCTTTGATATTCGGCCATTAAACATATCTATGGCATCGGGAATAGAAAAAACAACAGTTGTAACTACAGCAGTAATAGCGTGAGTCCGTAATACTCTTGCAGCTTGTTTTGTCACCGTTTGAGCCGTAGCTTCCGTTCCTATTACAGCAGGATTTTTTCCTGTAGCCACAAGAAGTGCTTTTGCAAAATCATCGCCAAAAGCCTTAACAAGTGCTTCCGATGAAGGTTCAAATACTTTCATTAGTCCGGTTTTTGATAACTGTCCTGCAATAACTGACGAACAAAAAACTAATCCACCGGTTTTTAATCCCTCTTCTGTAGCTAATTTGGCTGCCTTATTATGATCATCACCATTAATTCTGCAAACAGCATAGTTAAGTAATGCACTGATTCCCATTGAGCTTACCGCTGTAACTGCTCCATTAGCTGCATCATATTTTAGTGAATCAATATTGCCTGCTTTGGCAAGATTTTTTGCTTGTTTATATGTTAATGCTCCTTTACGAACAAGTGTATTAGCTTCTTCGGGATCTGATACTCCTTTGATTTTTCCTTCTCGGATTTTTTCCTTCATTACTTCAACAGCTTCGGCATACTGATCCTTTGGAACTTCAATCTGCATTGGATTTCCATCTGCGTCGAAGTACCTAAACTGTCCTATTTCATCGAAGCAAGCATTAACGCTTCCTTTTGCAGTAGAATAATATTTATCTTGAATAAGTATTATCGTACCATCTCGATTTAGAATCAATCTGTCTGCACCATTCTTAACGTTGTTATCACCGATGACTTTTGCATTATTTCCTTTAATATTGTCGATAAGGTTATTTCCTCGTTCAGCTGCAAAGCCGTGACCTTGACTTGCTGTGAATTTGCTTTGAGCAAGCAAATCATTTACAGTTTTTACTTCAACCGCAGCAAAGCTCGAAGAATTTATGATATTACTGCTATTATCTGCAAACTCATTATCAGCAGCATTGAGTGTATTTGTTGCCATTTCTTCAGCATAAACGGGAACAAATATAGTATTCATAATAAAGCAAGCACATAATATTACTGATATTATTCCCTTTATTTTCATAAATATTCACCCTCTGAACTATTAATTTTCAGATTAACTGCTATGATTTCCATTATCTTATTATGCCTTGTTTCACCGATTCCTTTGATAGCCCTTAATCTGAGAGCACAACTAATGCGAATTGGAGTATACAAGCTGTATGTGTATATTATACCATATTCCGACAATCAAGTCAAATATAAAAGCCGATCAAAATGTTCCACCGGAACATTTTGATCGGCTCATTTCGTAATATCAGTAGTTAAGTGTCTTAGCCACGATCCTGTCAGCAGGCTCACCGTCCTCGTCCTTGTCGGTGTGATAGCCCAGGACAGCGATTTTCGTACCGGGAAGCAGCCTTTTATCAAACTCACTCGCTTCGCACTCAATCGTTACTTCCGAACCGTCCTCGGCTTTCCTTACCTTTACTCCGAACCAATCAAGCGTTCTGCCAGTTTTCTTGAGCATATTAACTTCGATTACCTCACCCTGAATGATTATCTTGTTTTCCATAGTAACTGTCCCTCCATTTATTCAAGCAGTTATCTTGCCGACCCTCTCGATCCACTTATCAACCGCATTGATAATTCCCTCATAGGCTTCATATCTCTCCATTTTCTCGTTATAGAGGTCAATATCGTCCTCGTCAGCATCTTCGGGAAGTTCGTCGGGCTTGTCATAGTAGCCGTTAAATTCAAGGTAGTCACGGCGTTCTGTGAGATAGCCCTGAAAGGCTGAGTGTATGCCCTTTGCATAGTTGGTATCGCCCTCCGCATAGAGGTCAGCGATTTTCTCCACAACGGCAGCACAAGTCATATCATAGCAGTCCGCATCCAGATCATCCATAATGCAGAACGATGACCTTGCAACGTCTTCCCAGTCCTCAAAGTAGTCGGAAGTTTCACAAGCATAGCCTATGTCCTCAAGGATCTCGGTTACTCTCTCATAGCTTTCATCGGAAATTCTTAACATAATGATACCTCCATCGTTGTGATGTTCCACCGGAACATTTTGTGGTTTCCTTACATTTACTATTTTACTACTTACGCAAGTAGTTTTCAATGGTAATTCCAGCCAAACTTTACAGAATTTTTTTGGCCTTTGCGCACATTGACATTTCGTACTTGGCTGTGGTATAATGAGTTAATACATACTTACGCAAGTAGAAAGAGTGATAATATGCCTGTATCGGAAAAACAAAAGGGTTATGCCCGTAAATGGGATAAGGAGAATATGCACACCGTTTCCACCCGTGTCCGAATGGAAGAATTTAAGGACTACAAGGCTTGGTGTGAAATGCGTGGGGTTTCCGTCACCTCCGAAATAAAGCGGTTTGTTATGGAGGAATTGAATAAATACTATGCGGAGCTTGAACGCCTGCACGAAGAACAATAAAAAAATAGTATTTGGAGGATCACAATGAATAAAAAAATAGGTAGGAATGATCCCTGCCCTTGTGGAAGTGGAAAAAAATACAAAAAATGTTGTCTTGGCAAAGAAGACAATCCTGAATTTACTGATATTCAAAACTTTTCGGAAATATACAAAAAAGTAAGAAAAGAAGCACGTTTTAAGGAATGTATCCATCCTAATAAATCATCCTGTTCTGAAAGAATAATAGGAGCACATTCTATACAAAACAATAAAATTCTTGCTAAGATTTCTGATAACGGCAAAGTATATATGCCATGTCCAAAACCAGATTTAATATTTTCACTTCAAAATGAATATGGTAGAAAAGAAGCATCGGTTTTTACAGGTTTTTGTGGGTATCATGACAAAATAACATTTCAACCAATAGAAGATCATGATTTTATTGGAACAGATCAACAGATTTTTTTATATGTATACAGAGCATTCGCCCTTGAATATCATAAAAAACAGGAAGCTGTTCGAATGGAACAAATAGTTTTTTCAAACAAACCCTCTATTATAGATATACCGTATCGAACAATAGAAGGAAAGACAGGATTTAGTATGGCAGTGGATGATTTTGAAGAAGAAAAAGAGCTTTTTGATAAAGCAATACTAAATGAACAATACGATATACTGACCAGCATCGTTTGGACTTTTGACGGATTTTCCAATTTTGCTGCTACCGGTGGAGAAGCACCACAAGTTGATTTCGATGGAAGAAAAATTCAAGATTTATTAAATCCCAATGTTTGTGCTCATCATATCTACTTATGTGTGTTTCCTGAAAAAGACAAAACATACGCAATAATAGCTTGGCTAAAAAAATACGACGATATATTTTCAACAATAAAAGAACGATTGATATCAACAACAGAAGAAGAAAGGTACAATTATATTAATAATACAATTCCGATTATAACTGAAAATATTGCTATAAAGCCCAGTTCTTGGAATAATTTGTCGAAACAAGGAAAAGAAGAATTTACAATGCTGTTTTTGGGTTTAGCCGATTTAATGGAGATTGACGAAAAAATTATCAACCGATTTGAAAAACCATCTTATGATTTATTTTCCTTGTAAAAAGGGTCAATTAACAGAAAGGAAATTATATAATGATCAAAGCATTAACTGACCGAGAAATAACTTATATAAAGGCCGTATATGCAAAGGCATTCGATGTATCAAAAGAAGTTTTTGAGTTCTATCCACATTTCAATGAATACGTTAAATTCAGTATTGATCAGGGATATGCCTTTGCAGCTTATAATGAAGCTAATGAAATTATTGGATTCATAACAGGTTATGTTATTCCGGATATGGCATTTGGAAAAACTATATATATTGAACTTCTTGCAGTAATACCGGAAGAACAAAACCGCGGTTTCGGGAAAGCTTTGTTAAGTGAAATGGAATCAGCTGCATTAAACAATGGAATCAAAGAATTGGCTTTACGAACAGCATGTTATATGAATTCCTACATTGTATATCGTCATCTTGGTTTCATTGATCAACGAAGCGATAGTAGATATTTGACCAAAAAAATCATTAGCAAGTAACTATTTCATCTCCTTGAGAATCTTATTTTCAACTTGATAAATGTCGAAAGATGTCATAACCCCCTGATTAAAAGAGTATTGATTTGAAAATGTTCAGATTTTTCTCTATTCTGTTACCGATTGGTGATCGCTCCGTCATCGTAAAATGACGGAGCTTTTCATTTTTTCAAAAATTCTGCATTAGGAAATGTATGTGGGAGAGATTGGGAACAGATAGCTCTGCATAGCAGTCCGGAAATATTTGAATTCCTCCTGCAAGTCCTCGATGTCTTTTTGATAAATCGAACCTGACTCATTTGCAACCTTTGCGATCTGATTGAGATTGTTGCCGATGGAGAGGAATGCTCTTTTCAAAGTTACAAGCTCTTTGAGTTCGTAATATTTGATTTCTCCCTTGACCGACATTCTGCGAATGTAAGTGCCTGTCCGCAGCCTTGCAACCTTCGCTTTCTTGCAGATCACCTCCCATTCTTCGGGAGTAAATCCTATAAGTTTCTTTATTCTATCTTTTCTGTATGGCATATTTCTATCTCCTTTACATATGTTATCGGGTTTTAGGGTTGCCCCTGATTTTGCGTGTTATTGGGCACGTAAAGCGAAAAGGTATATACCTTTTCAACGCTTGCGGGTATCTGCCTCCTACCCCCTCTGCATCACCGATTTCGCCCCCCGGCAACCCCGAAAAGCTGCCGGGAAAACGATATTTACTTCAATTATCCGAACTTTCTCCGAATCTCAAAAATCTGAGAAACGCTTCCTTTGGAATATGTATCTTCTTGCCCACTCTGATAATCGGAAATTTCATCTTTTCATAATTCCTGTAAAATGTAGAAATCGAAATTCCCAAAGCCTTTGAAACCTCGGCAGGAGTAAGATAGTTCCGATTGAGTTTTTCAATTTCTTCAATAAGCATTTCACTCATACGATCACACTTTCCGTTTTATTCGGCCGAGCTGATTTGCAAAATTCTCTGCCTGTCTTGATATGCACCATATAAAAAATTCTCTTTCCTTCATTTTGAACGTTTGCTCCTAAGAGCATTTTTCAGTTTTTCATTTTCGGCTCTTAACCGAATCACCTCCTTTCGCAGCTCATCATTTTTAGCTGCAAGTAAATTTAACTCCACGGCAGCTGCCGACATTGGGCTTTTGCTGTGCTTTGCTTTTTCAATCTTGCGAAGGATCGCTCCTGCAGCCGTTATGGACCTTTCATCAAGCAGGCGTTCGCCTTTTACGTTGGATTTCAATTTCTTAGCCAGCTCCGGGTGACGGCTGAGTATCTCATAGAATTCGACAGGCTGCAGACCATTCGATTTGCAGAATTCGGCGATTGAAAAGAATTTGCTGTGCTTACGCATTCGGGAAAGTCCTTTCATTGATAATCAGAATTTGATTTTCTCTGTAGTATATGATATAATTATTAATAGCTTTATGAACATCGGCATATTTTTAGGAGGTGTTTATCATCGAATCCTTTCAAATAATTGATCATAATATATACGGCGTTGATTTATTTACAGGCAGAATCGCACCATCAAATTCTCATTGTGCAGAATTATTTTACATCGTTGATGTAACTAATAATGAAGAGTTCATAAAACGTGAAGCACTACAAATGTTATTGCAATTTGGTCAAACAAACTATTTTTTCTATGGGAAACAAAGAAAATTGTGGCATTTGGTTTTTGATGAAACTGATATAATGCTCAATTCAAACAAGGAAACTGTTGCAAATACGATTGATTGTTCCACACTTGATGAGTTGATTGATGAACTGAAGGATCGCAAGCATCTTCGTAACATTGTAAACTGTGACTATTATCTAATTTACGATAACGAAGAAATATTTGAATTTGTAAAAAACGAAATTTCTAAATAGATGTTTTCATCAAATTGAATTATTCTCTTCTTTTCAACAGATAACGATTACTGTATTATCTACTCGCTCAAAAACCGATCCTTATACCTATCAAAATTCTCCCTTGCCGACCTCATTCTGCGGCTCACACCTCTCATAAAATAAGGAAAAGTGGCAGACAGAACTCTGTCAAAAGTCCGCTTTCTGCGAAGATCGGAGCATTGTCCCATAGCGTTTATGTCAACATTGGTGGTCACTATCAAAGGTTTTTCCGAGGAAACTCTTGTGTCAACAAGGCTGAAAACTCTTTCCATAGCAAATTCCGTTCCACGCTCGGCGCCCAGATCATCAATTATCAGCACATCGGGACGGATTATATCATCAACATACCGCCTGTAATCCTCATCGCTGTAAAACGCCCCCTGCTCAACTATCTGCATAGCCGACAGCCACCGCACGGAATATCCCTTTCTCAGCATATCATTTGCCAGACAGCTTGCAAGAAAGCTCTTGCCCGTTCCCACATCTCCGTACAGCAGCAAGCCTATGGTATCACCACTGTTTTCATAGAAATCGGCAAGGTATCTGACAGCAAAATTTTGGTTAGCTTCATCAAGCATTTCAAGCTTTGTATTTGAATAATGAGTGGGAATATTGGCATTTGCGGTATTTCTCCGAACACGCTGAACAAACTCCCTTTGTGCCTTCTCAGCCGCTTCCCTTTCCAGCTGACATTTGCATGGACAGCTCACTATCCTCGGCTCAAAGGTCAGTATCCTCGGTGTAAGACATTGTTTCTTCGTATGACAGCTGCCGCAATATATCAGCCCGTCATCACCGATGTAATCACCAGGCAGAGGTTCAGAACCGTAATTCTCCTCACAATTATCGAAAATCTCACCAAATACTCTGTTAAGTTCGT
>CAZINI010000061.1:0-17779 GCA_964540575.1 uncultured Ruminococcus sp. | reverse complement strand
AATTGACAGCACGGTCGCCGTGCCACCTTTGTAAAGGTGGACGAAACTTTTATCTCTTTTGCTGTGCTTTACAATTTCATTTGTTGTTTTATCAGCGAATGCCGTACTTCTCGATAATATAATCCATATCCTTATCGCCTCTGCCCGAAAGGTTAATGAGTATCGAACCCTTCTCCATCTGCTTCGCAAGCTTTATCGCATACGCAACGGCGTGTGAGCTTTCGATTGCAGGGATAATGCCCTCCATTCTCGAAAGAGTAAAGAATGCATCGATAGTTTCCTCGTCATTCACAACGTCATATTTTACTCTGCCAAGGTCATGGAGATATGCATGTTCCGGTCCCGAGGACGGATAATCCAGACCGCTTGCAACCGAATAAACGGGAGCGGGGTCGCCGTTTTCGTCCTTGAGCATAATGCTGTTAAAGCCGTGCATTACGCCCTCCGAACCGTATGTCAGGCTGGCGGCATGGTCGCCGAGCTTAGAACCTCTTCCGAGAGGTTCAACACCGTAAATATCAACAGGGTCATTGAGGAATCCCGAGAACATACCCATAGCATTGGAGCCGCCGCCCACACAGGCAACCACCGCATCGGGCAGCTCGCCCGTCATTTCAATGAACTGTTCCCTTGCCTCGATACCAACAACGCTCTGGAAATCCCTTACCATCATCGGGAACGGATGAGGTCCCACAACCGAACCGATACAGTATATGCAGTCCTTATATTCTCTTACATATGCCTCAAATGCGGCGTCAACAGCTTCCTTCAGTGTAGCAAGCCCGTGTGTGACCTCCACAACATTTGCACCGAGTATCTTCATTCTCGCAACATTGGGAGCCTGCTTTTTAATATCCACCGAACCCATATAAATGTCGCATTCCAGCCCGAAATATGCAGCGGCAGTAGCCAGAGCAACGCCGTGCTGACCTGCTCCCGTTTCGGCGATGACCTTTTTCTTGCCCATATATTTTGCCAGCAGAGCCTCGCCCATGCAGTGATTGAGCTTGTGTGCACCCGTGTGGTTCAGGTCCTCTCGCTTAACGTAAAGCTGAACATTTCCCAGACTGCCCGAAAGCCTTTCCAGATAGGAAATAGGCGTGGGTCTGCCCTGAAATTCCTTGCGTATCCTACGCAGTTCTCCGATAAATTTGCTTGATTTTGCGATGGTGAAATACGCCTCGGTTATTTCGTCCATAGCCTTTTTCAGGTCATCGGGGATATATGCTCCGCCGTATTTTCCGAAATAGCCGTTTTTGTCGGGATAATTCTTGAAATAGGTGTCGAAATCTACGCCGTTGAAATTCATACGCTTTTCCTCCAAATCTTATTATTCTGACAAAAACAAAACGTCCCTGACAGAATGGCGAATACTCTGTCAAGGACGAATAAATACTTATCCGCGGTGCCACCTTGATTCACAATCGCAGACAATGCCATCGGCATATCCTAAGACTGTGCTCTTTTTAAGGATACAAACATATCCCCGGCAACTGACGTATGCCAACACGCTGCAGAATACTGACAAGGGATAGCTCCCCCATGTTCCTCCGCACCCTCGGCGGTCCATTTGACAACTCGTTTCCTGCCCGATTTACAGCACCTCGGGCTCTCTGTGAGGGCGTAACTGCCTTTATCTCCGCTTCAACGGGGTATTTTCTGTTTTCAGTATAACACACACTTTTTATTTTGTCAATAGTTGTTTTACAAAAATTCACGGCGTATGAACAATTTATAATTCATAATTCATAATGCATAATTTTTAAATCGAATTACTAATTGAACAGCCGAAACTTTTATCTTTTGGTATATTCTTTTCTTTGCCGTCAATAATCACAGTAAAACATACAGAAAAGAGGCATTTCTATGATAGCTCTACTGACAGCAGGCGGCGAAGGACTTAGAATGAAGCCCCTCACCTGCCGCACACCCAAGCCCCTTATCGGCATATGCGGCACACCGCTTATGGAACACGCCCGACGTACAGCGGAAAACGGCGGCATTCCGTTCACCCGAAAAATCATCGCAGGCGGACGCTTCTGCCGAAGCCTGAAAGCCGCCATCGCCCCCAACGGCTGGGAATTTCTCGGCACGGACAGCGAAAACGGCGAGCTTTCCGTCCTGTACTCGCTTGACACCGACGAGGACATACTTATCTGTTCGGGGGACGTTATTTCCGACTGTGACATTGCTGCCCTTGCAGAATTTCATGCAAAAAACCGTTCCGAACTGACCTGTGCCCTGTGCGAATGCACCGATATTCGGGATAAAAACCTTGCCCTTCTCTCGGAAAACGGCGAAGTTATATCCGTTATCGAAAAACCCTCCTATTACAGCTGCCGAACGGGACTTGCCCTATGCGGAACGGTCATCATTTCGGGCAAAACCCTTCGTGAGATGACCTCGGCTATCTCCCAAAAGCTGCCCGAAAGCCTTGAAACGGGGCTGATACCTATGTTCATCAAGAAAAAACGCCGTGTGTTCGGGATAAAATGTGCCGGGAGATTTTTCGACATAAACACCGTCAGCGACCTGCTCTCCTGTCAGAACGAGCTGCTGTTTTCGGGGAAATATGACGGGCATTATCCCCAATATGAACGGCAGGGTGCAGAGGTCGAATATCCCTGCATAATAGGCAGCGGCGTGACCGTTTCCGAGGGCGTTCGGATAGGTGCAGGCTCGGTCATCGGGGATAATGTATTTATCGGCAGAAACGCCCGCATAAACGGCGGCTTTGTGGGAAACGGATGCTATATCGGCGAACACGCTTCCGTCAGCGGGGGATATATCTGCGGCGGGGCACGGCTTATGTCGGGGGCTTTCGTCTTTGAGGGGGCGGCGGTCGGCGAAAAGGCTGTCATCGGCGAAAATTCCGTAATAGAACCGAATGTGAAGATATGGTGCGGACGTGAAATAGAAGCGGAAACACTCATTTCCTCCGATGTGAAATACGGCGTCGGGAAGCCCGCCGCCATTGGCGAGGACGGTATCTGGGGGGACGGCAGCGGTTCGGCTGACCCGCAGAGCTGTGCGGTAATGGGCAGCTCCCTTGCGGCGGCAGCGGCGGAGATACGAGGGAAAAAGCGTATCGCATTGGGTTACCGTGCGAACAACGCTTCAAGGGCACTGGCTATGTCGGTAATGTCGGGAATTTCGGCGGCGGGTGCCGAGGTTTTTGACATAGGCGAGGCTACGGCGGAGGAAACGGCGTTTGCGGTACGCCGCATGGAACTGTCGGCGGGCTGCTATGTTGATGCGGGCGTGACCGCAAGGCTGCACCTTATCTCCTCGGACGGTCTGCCGCTGAAACGCCGTGAGGAACGCATCGCCGAAGCGGGGCTGAACAGGGGCGATTACCCGAGAAACAGCTTTCCCCGTTTCGGCGGAGTCCGTGATATTTCCTCGGCAGGCGAGCTGTATCGGCTGCATATCTCATCTCTCTGCAAATCGCCCTTAAACGGCATAAAGGTACGCATTTCATCATCGGACGACAGGATATGCAGGCTGGGAACGGAGCTGCTTGCCCCCATAAATTCCCCGAACGGCTGTGAGATAGTTTTCAGCGTATCTGCCGACGGACGGAAAGCGTCCGCCTACACCGAGGAAAGCGGCTACGTTTTCTGCGAACGGCTGGTGATGATAGCCGCAATAAAGGCATTTTCCGAAGGCAGAACGGTTTCCCTGCCCTGCGAATTTCCGAAAGCTGCCGATACTTTGGCTGAAAAATTCGGCGGCACCGTCCTCCGATACGGCTGCTGCCCCGCTGACAGCTCGGACGATGCGGCACGTTCGGCGGCGTTTGAATTTCCCGAAGCACGGGACGGTCTTGCGTTGGCTCTCAGCGTTTCCGACTATCTCAGCCGAGAGGGCATCACCCTGAAGCAGGCGGCGGATTCCCTTCCCGAATATGCCGCCGCAGCAAGATTTATCCCCATAGACCGCAGCTCCCCCGCCCTTCGCAGCTTAAAGGACGTAAGAAGCCCTTTGGACGCTTCCGAGGGGATACTGCTTGACGAAAGCGGGTCGAGGGTGTTTATCCGTCCCGTGAAAACAGGCAGGGGGCTGATGATGTATGTGGAAAGCATGAGCATAGAAGCCGCTTCGGAGATATGCGATATTTACGAGGAGAAGCTTATCAGGGAGGACAAGCTGGGCAGTGTTTAGTGTTAAGTGTTGAGTGTTGAGATGAATGTGGAAAGTGAAGAGCGGAAAGTGAAAATATTTTATTGCCCTGCTGTCTTTTGTAGGGGCGGGGTCTCCCCGCCCGCAAGCACTCTTTAGCACTCTCTGTTAGCGTCTGCTTGCACTCTCCATCTTAGAGTGCTAATTTTCATCGTTTTTTCACAATTCTATTATTGTATTGTCAAATACGGGGGATATAATCATAATCACAATAAAGAAAGAGAAAGAGAGCTGATACCATTGAACCGAGTGAGAATTATCCCCAAAAAATCTTATATCAGACCGGAGGAATTATTTATGATGAATATTACACCTTTTGAAAGAAATTTTGATGTTTTCAACCCGTTTGCCGATTTCGATAAATTTTACAGCGGCAGAGAGGTACCGTCCATGAGGACCGATATTAAGGATAACGGCGATGCTTTCGAGCTTTCCGCCGAGCTGCCCGGCTTTAACAAGGAGGATATAAACATTGACATTGACAAGGACAGACTGGTAATATCCGCCGAGCATTCCGAAAATAAGGAGGAAAAGGACGAAAACGGCAAATATATCCGCAGAGAGCGTTCCTACGGCAGCTTCACAAGAAGCTTCGACATTTCCGCCGTAAACGCATCTGCAATATCCGCAAAATACGAAAACGGCGTTCTTACTCTGAATATGCCGAAAAAATCCCCGGAACAGGAAGGCACAAGACGGCTGCAAATTCAGTAACGCTAACTTGTTTCGATAACATAAATCAAGCGGCGGCTCATCTCCGTATTGTCGGAGGTGAGCCGCCGTTTTTTTACGGGAAATGAGCGTCATCAAGCGTCCCAAAGCCCGTTTTTCTTTAAAAATGACACAAACCTATTGTATTTTTCCCCGTAGCTTCTGTTAAATTCCGAATAATCCGCCTTTTCAATATAATATTCAATAGGCTTTTCCCAATCAAAATCCTCCATTTCGATATAAGGAAATCCGAAATACTCCACCATTTCACGGGTCCTTGAATCAATAGGCATAAACAGTGCGGGAATGTTATTCCAGACCGCCGCAACATTTCCGTGAAATCTGGAACCCATGCAAAAATCATGACGTGCGGCAAAGCTTGACCATTCGTCCGCATCAAAGAACAAGAATGTTTTTCGTTTCAGCCACTTATTTACATAGTTAAAATACTTCTCGTCAAACACCGTATTTTCAATTGTAAACGGATATTGCGTCTGTTCCGTAAAATCATAATTCCTTGTGGCACAGTATGAAAGAAAGTGCTTTTCTTTTCTGCTGAGCGGTCCAAAGAATGTTCTGAAATTGCACAATATGTCAACGGGGTCCTTTATGTCATTTGAAATAGAGTAGCCCTTCTCTCCGTTAATAAATACAGACGGACAGCCGATGACCTCAATATTTCGGATATTGTTCTTTTCCAGCACAGATGCCGTATATTCGCCCCTGCAGCCGATAACAGCCCTTTCTCCTATCATATTCAGCACTTTTTTGGCACTGTCACTCAGCTTGAAATCCACGCTTGTATCCTTCGCCTGCAATCCGACGCTTATGGGAACATACACCGACTCCTTAAATCTGTTCATCTGATCTATAAGATAACTGTAATCGGCATTGGGCGTTATCCAGATAAGATCGGTAGTGATAATATGCTTCGGCTTTATATCAGCACATTCCTCGATACTCAGGACCTCAAGAGAGAGCTCCTTTTCCAGTGCTTTTTTGAATATCAGATTTCCTGTGTTCCTGCCGACGCTTTCAAACATTGTTTCCAATGAGCTGTTGTCTATTTTTCTGCTGAACATTACCCTCTCGTGAGGATCCTTTACCTGACTGCTGAAAACTGTGGGATAGAAAACCTGCTCATCGCTTAACTTGTCTTTCATCTCGCTGATGATAAATTTTACCGCCTCGCTGCTGTTCGGCTTCAAAGGCATTTTCATCAGACCTCTTACAATAGCCTGCCAGTGTATAGGGTACAAAACTATTTTCTTTGCCTTAATGCGTTCGATAATATTATTGTATCCATCTTTGTCAATGGAAAATCCGAAATCGTTGGGTTCATACCCTTCGGCGATTATCCCGAAAATAGTTCTTGCACATTTTTCGCACAGGCAGCAGTTTTCACCATTCCGTGTTTCCCAGCAGACATGAAGCTTTACAGGCTCACCTGTCCGCTCAAAATAGGTACATACTTTCCTTATTTTATCCTGCCTTGTATTTTCAAAGCCCTCATGGATAGTTCTGCACCCGCAGAAACGCTCGTTAAAGTCCATAGCCGGGTGGCTGGAACAGCAAAATTTCACCGACGACTTGACAGTATCGCTGGACGAAAAATATACCCTTCTTATACCCACCGAATATGCAAGCGGTGCAGAATGTGTTATAAGTGCGATGCCGTGCTGAAAGCCATGCCACCAGTTTTCACGGTTTGGCTTTGCTATGGTATCATTCAGATATGTATAGTTTACAACATTTCTGAATGACGTTTTTATAAAGATATGGTCAAGCCCGAAGCGTTCGGCAGCGGCACGGGTATCTTCAGAAATTTTCTCCCAGCCTTCTGTGTCCTTGAGATATACATCCGTGCCCCAAACGGTCAGAAGTATGGGCTTTTCCTTGATAACAGAAACAAGGCTGCAATAGGCGTCCACTCCGCTGCTGAAATATAAAGCACTTTTTTCGCTGCCGCTTTCAATATCATATACGGTGATTTTCGGACAGGTGAGTCTGCCCCTCATTTCGATCTGCGGGTACATCCACTGATAGCCACGCTTTATTTCATCTATGGAATCAAAAAAATCGCTGTCTATCTCCTCGATAACTATCTCCGCATCGAATACCCATGAGATAGGCAGAAAATTTCCCAGAAAAGGAATGACCGCAATACCGTAGGGAAGCTCTCTTCCAAAGTCCCGTGAATATTCGATAAAAAATTCATTATCCAATCGGAATGCCTGTTTCCAGCTTCCTTCAACTCTGTATTTATATTCAATTTTATTGTCACCGATGCATATCCTATCAAGTATCAGCCTGTTTTGCATGGTCATTCTCCCTTCAGCGATCGTAAAATGAAATTATTCCAATTGATATACAGCTTTGAATAGTTTGAATGAAATGAGGAATAATCTGCGATTTCATAATAATACTCTTTAGGCTTTGAACTGTCAAATTCGGATATAT
This sequence comes from uncultured Ruminococcus sp., assembly GCA_964540575.1. Classification (GTDB taxonomy): domain Bacteria; phylum Bacillota; class Clostridia; order Oscillospirales; family Ruminococcaceae; genus UMGS1889. The sequence continues at coordinate 10,426 of CAZINI010000061.1, read as the reverse complement.
CCAGCTGAGGCAGCGAGAAAAAACTGCACAGCTCCTTCGTTCGTGAATCGGATGTGATAAAAAGTGCAGGCACGCCCTCCCACAGACCTATGACATTTCCGTGAAACCGTCCGCCCATGATAAAATCCATCTGCCTAACATATTCCCGCCATTCATCAACGCTGAAAAAGCATTTTCTGCTCAGGTTCAGCTGCTGCAGCTTTTCCGTCAATGAGGGGTCATCTATATTATCCTCGGAAAGCTCAAACGGCGTCTGTTCGATAAAGCTCATGTCGTTATCCAGCCCGTAATTCAGAAGAGCCAGCCTTTGCTTATCCAGCTTTCCGTAAAATGTTTCCGCATTGAACGCCGCCTTATTTATCGGCTTTGCATAGTTATTCACCCAGCGAAGCCCGGGTGCATTCATATACATTGACGGACAGCCTATGACCATAAAATTGTCAATGCCATAGCTTTTGAGTATCTCGGCGGTGTAATTCCCACGAACGCCCATAACACAACGCTCCGAAATACGTTTGATAACATTGACCGTTTCGGGGTGCAGCTTGAAATCGGGTATCATATCACCGCACTGCAATCCGATGCTGATGGGGACAAGCGGCAGCCCGCCGATAGCATCAAGGGTCCTGTTCAGATAGGAAAGATCCTGCATCTGCCTTATCCAGATAAGGTCGGTGGTGATGAACGCCTTATACCTGCCGAGGTCAAGCCCGCTTTCCGTATCGGCATAGCTGCGGGGTATAACTTCAAGCGGCAGATTTGCTTTCAGCGACTGCCAGAAGAGCATATTTCCCGTATTGTAGCCCAGCCTTGCAAATTTTTCGCTGTCGGGCATATTCGTGTCATTTATTTCATCAAGAAAAATACCTATTTTTTTCAATTTGCTTTCTCCTAAAGGACTATTTTTCTATTATCCTGCCTGTTATACCGTTTATTGTCACACCGTTTTCGCTGAGGAAGGAGCAAAAGCTGCTGTAATTTGCCCTTACCGCCTTTTGGAATTCGCTGTAATCTGCCATTTCGTAATATTCCTCAATGCTTTTATCCTCGTCAAATTCGGAAATATCTATATAGGGCAGTCTGAACAGCTCGCAAAGCTCCCTTCCGCAGGTTTCATAATTCACAAACAGTGCGGGAACATTTCGGCGTACAGCCAGAGCATTATGGAAAAAATTCATGCCCATAGCGAAATCCGCATCATCGAAGCTGTCCTCCCATTCCTTTGTATCGAAATAGATGGAGCTGTCCTTTTGGTATTTACGGAGAATTTCAAAAAGCTTATCATCGCCGATATTCTCACTTGTAAGTCCCAGCGAAGTGCTTGCGGTAAGCTTGCAGTTATTTCGTGCGAAATACTCCAGAAGCTTAGTTTCCTTTTGGCTGAATTTACCGTAAAAGGGCTTAAAGGACGCCGAGATATTTTTCGGCATTTTCCCACTGCGGTCTGTGCCCGAAGGCTGCAAATGCTTTTCATAAAATACAGGCGAACCTATCACGGAAACATTTTTTATCCCGAAGCTTTCAAGCACCTCAGCGGAATAGCAGCCGCAGACACCGACACTTTTGCATCGCTCCGCTATTTCCGAAAGCACCTTTACAGAATCACTGCCAAGCGGGAACTTCATATCATCGGTAAGGCTTCTGCTGAACCCTATCCCCAAAGGCAGAAGCGTCTTATCGGACACAAGCTCCAGTGCAGCCGAAAGGAAGGTAAGGTCCTGATTTGGCTGGATATTTCCCAGATTGCTGAGAATTACCGTGCCCTCCGAAGCATCGTCCAGAACTCCGGGACGGGTCATATACCAGTTATCGGCAAGCTTTGGCATAATAATATTTATAAGCGACTCGGAGATGATAATGTTATTGGTGTTCTCCGCACATTTTGACCACTTGTCGTCAATGCTGTCGCTTTCCTTTATCCTGTCGCAGAACATTATCACCTTGCTCTTTGGTTTCTTTTTCGATACTGACGGCAAGGCGTTCTCAACGTTATCCTCGGGAATAAGCTCCTCACCTGTCACAGCCTTCATCTCCACCCTGCTGAGAGGCACGGGGTCGGCAGGTTCCTTATAGGGCGTCAGATCACACAGATAATTGTTAAAGAATCTGTCCGCCCGAACGGTAACTATATTTCCGTAGCACTTATCCTCAAGGCTGCAAAGGCTGAGAATTTTTCTGTCCTCATTTTTGGCAAATCTCAGGAAATATTCAAACGGATAGGAAACCTCCTGAGGGATAAAGCTTATATCGTCCAAAAAACCGTCAAAGGTTTCCGTGAGATCTCTTACAAATTCCAATGCCGAATTATGCAGCGTCCTTACCATAAACCTTTCGGGATATTCGGTCTTATCCTCGGAATAAACGGGAACAGTCCTGCCGTTTTCCTCCGAAAATCCCACACAGGCAGGAGCAAGGTCCGACAAAAGATATTCCCTTATTATATCCGACCCTGCGGGAACATAGCTGTAAAAGCTGTGTACTCTGAAATTCCCCTTGCGGCTCAGGGTATGGCATCTGTCATTGTCTGTGTGAATGAAGAAAGCGTCTGTCGGTCTGCCCAGTGCCTTGCAGAGAGCAGTCTGTATCCTGCCGCTGTATCCCATATCAAAGACCGCTGAATTTTCCTTTATCTGAGAATAATATCCTTTCAGGATATTCTGAGTTTTCCTGAGCTTTTCCTCGTCAAACAAATTCTTTTTCACAAGACCGATAAACCGTCTGTATGCTTTTTCATCGGCAAAGGGCTTGTCTGCATTAAAGGCTATTTCGGAAAGCTTTTCGGCAATATCCGCATCATTTTCCGCATTAAGACAGAAGCTTATCATTCTGCATACGGACAGCGGCGTGTGATTTTTTATCTCAATGGGCAGGTCGTACAGATCGTTTATATCCTCTATCATCAGCGGCAGAACGCTAGTCCTCGAAGCGTGAAGATAGTGACAGTTCAGTCCGCTGCCCTTGTGTCTGCTGTATATCTCAAACGCCTTCATGGGCAGGAAGCCATCTCTCGCAAGGAAATAAATATCCTCATATCCGCACATTTCGGAGAGCTCATCCAGCCATCGGCATATGCCCAGACAGTGCATACCTATCGCATAATATCCCACAAAGGACGGGTCACCATTGAAATCGCTGTTTTCGTTAAAGGACACAAAGGGGTTATCAAAGAACCTATTCGCCGTCATTGCCAGCATGGTTCTGTACCCGAATGACCTTGCGGAATTGTCTGTTCTTGCTATGGGCAATGCCGCAAATTCTTCTGTCCGTGCGGAATTGTTGGTGGTTATGCCGCCGATAATGTTTTCAAATACCTCACGAGCCTTCGGGAAGAAAAATGTCTTAAACCCAAGCTCCTGTGCGGCTGTCACATCGGAATTCCAGTTATCTCCGATATGCAGGATATTTTCGGGACGAAGCTTCATCGCTTTGTATACCTTTTTAAACAAAGAGCCTGTGGTTTTCAACGCCCTTTCGTTTGACGACAAAAACAGCCTTTCATAATTCGTGTAACCGTTTTTCGCAAGTATTTCGGCAACATCATCATACTCCAAATACATATCCGAAGTTAAGATCACCCGCTTGCCCGAATCGACCGCAAGGTCGTAAAGCTCTTTTCCCGTTTTCCTTGCCCGACAAAATCTCTGCTCATACTGCCTTTCAGCCGCTTTCATCTGTTCGGCGGCATCATGGCTGATACCGAAGCTGTTTTCCATTGCGGAATATATTTCCGTTAATGTTATATCCTCACCGTCGCTTTTGCGGGAAAGCTCCTCCCTCGCCTGTTCTTCCGCCGCCAGACGAAGCTTTTTGAAGGATATGCTGTGTGACTTGCCCGTTATCTCGTCAAATTTTCGGTTCATCAGGTCGAAAATATCCGCAGGATAATAAAACGGTCTGACGATAAGCGTATCAAAGACATCAAAGCTGACAGCCCTGATATTCGGGTCAAGAATAGCTTTTTTGGCATAATCAAGACCGTTATGGAATTTGGCTGATACAGCGTCAAAGCATAATTCGTCCTCCCTCTGCTTTTTATTGTAATCGGGAAGGAATGAATCTACCAGCTCTTTTGCCTTGTTATTATCGGGAAATGCCTTCTGCTGGAGGCTGCGGTACATTCTCGAATATTTTCTTCTGAATTCGCCAAAATACTTGATATTAGCTTCATCGGAATTTTCAGCCCGCATAAACGCTTCCACAAAATCGAAGGACAGCTTCAGGTCGTGCATATTCTTTTCAAATTTGCCGAACTTGATATTTTCCGCATCAGTCGAAGCCTCGGGGTGCTTGCAGTAAAAATAGTTTGCATGAATTTCTGTGGACAGCTTGTGTGCATTATACAGAAGCAGCGACGAAAAAGCAATATCCTCCGTCATAATAAGATGCTGCTCCATTTTCTTGTAATATTCAAAGCATTTGTCCCATAAGCCCTTGGAATACAGCTTGTTCCAGACCGTATGCCATGAAAAGCACCAGCCTGTCTGAGCGAAAAAGCTGTCCCTTATTTCCTCGCCTGCAAGCGTGTCCTTTTCAAAGCAGAGCCGATAAAGCTGCCTGATGCTTTGTGAACCGTCCGTGTCCTCAAAAACCGTATTTCCCACGACAATATCGCATTTCTCCGAAAGGGCTTTTTTTACCAGCAGCCTGTAAAAATCAAAGGAAATATAGTCATCGCTGTCCACGAAAGCGATATACTCGCCCTCTGCCTCCTCGGCACCGGATATTCTCGCACGGAAAAGCCCCTTGTTCTTCGTGTGCCGCACATATTTTATATTGTCGTATTCACTGAGATATTCGGAAATTATATCCTCGGAATTGTCCTTGGTTGCGTCATTTACAATGATTATCTCGATATTTTTATAGGTCTGTGAAAGAATGCTGTCAAGGCATTTTCTGAGATATTTTTCCGTTCCGTAAACGGGAATAACAACTGAGATAAGCGGCATTTTTTTATCCTGCGGCATAGATTTTCCCCCATATGATACTAATCTTTAATCAACATATAGACTTATCTGACAAAAATACGGCTGTTCATTGCGTAAATATTCCTGCGGTGCAAGTCGAAAAATGCATTTTACTTGTTTTGGTTTCTTTTCCCTCAACTGCCTTAGTGACTTATGTCAGCTTGTGGCACCCCCGCAAAGGGGACAACCTTATATGGGCGGGGGACAGAACAAACCCTAACGCAAAGCGGGGACTTTCCCCCGCCCCTAACGGTTTTCCCCTTTGCAATCCTCTTTCCCTTTCACCCCACCCTCTTTTCCCCGCTTTACATTTTGTTGTGAAATATAGTATAGTGGTTCTTTGGGTAGTTTGTGGTTTTGTAGCCGATAAAATTGCAGCATTTTGCAATAAAAGCAAAAAGACGGCTTTTGCCTACAAAACGATTAAAGATTAGTTTGATATTATATATTTCTATTATACAACCGACAGGGACAGCAAGTGTTAATATTCCGTGAACAGAACCAAAAAAGCCGACCCCTGCTGCAAATCAGCAAGAGTCGGCATACAATTCTATTTATGAGCCAAAGCTGTCTATTAATACATTCCGTCCATACCGCCTGCGGGCATTGCGGGAGCGGGGTTCTTCTCCTTAATGTCAGCAACAAGGCTTTCTGTGGTCAGTACCATAGCGGCAACGGAAGCAGCGTTCTGCAGAGCGGAACGTGTAACCTTAGTCGGGTCAACGATACCAGCGGGGATCATCTCAACATAGTTCTCGTTGTAAGCGTCAAAGCCGTAGCCCAGCTTCTCGGAACGCTTGATAGTGTCGATGATAACGGAGCCTTCCAGACCTGCATTTGCAGCGATCTGACGAACGGGTTCCTCCAGAGCCTTCAGAACGATCTGAGCACCTGTCTTTTCATCGCCGCTAAGGTCGGGGATAAGCTTTGCAACAGCGGGCATAGCGTTGATGAATGCTGTTCCGCCGCCTGCAACGATACCCTCCTCAACAGCTGCCTTGGTAGCTGCAAGAGCGTCCTCGATGCGGAGCTTCTTTTCCTTCATCTCGACTTCTGTAGCAGCACCTACCTTGATAACTGCAACGCCGCCTGCCATCTTGGCAAGTCTTTCCTGAAGCTTTTCCTTGTCGAAATCGGAGGTAGCATTCTCGATAGCCGCTCTGATCTGCTGAACTCTTGCCTTAATGTCATCGGAGCTGCCGTAGCCGTCAACGATGATAGTGTTTTCCTTAGTGATCTTGACCTGCTTAGCACGTCCCAGCTGGTCCATAGTGGTTTCCTTAAGCTCAAGACCAACTTCCTCGGTGATGACCTGACCGCCTGTGAGGATAGCAATATCCTGGAGCATTTCCTTTCTTCTGTCGCCGAAGCCGGGAGCCTTAACGGCAACAACGGTAAATGTTCCTCTCAGCTTGTTGAGGATAAGTGTGGAGAGAGCCTCGCCCTCAACGTCCTCGGCAATGATAACAAGCTTCTTGCCGCTCTGAACTACCTGCTCCAGCAGAGGAAGAATTTCCTGAATGTTGGAGATCTTCTTGTCGGTAATGAGAATGTAAGCGTCACCGATAACAGCTTCCATCTTGTCGGTATCTGTTACCATATAAGGAGAAATATATCCTCTGTCGAACTGCATACCCTCAACTACCTCAGAGTATGTTTCGGCAGTCTTGGACTCTTCGATGGTGATAACGCCGTCGGCGGAAACCTTTTCCATAGCGTCTGCAATGAGCTTGCCTACGTTTTCATCAGCGGAGGAGTTTGCAGCAACGCTTGCAATGTCGTCGTGTCCCGCAACCTTTGTGGAATTTGCAACGATATACTCAACTGCTGCGTCAACAGCCTTTGCCATACCCTTCTTAACGATCATGGGATTAGCACCTGCTGCAATGTTCTTCATACCCTCTCTGATAAGAGCCTGAGCAAGGAGAGTAGCAGTGGTTGTACCGTCACCTGCTGCATCGTTTGTCTTGGTAGCAACTTCCTTTACAAGCTGTGCACCCATATTCTCGAAAGCGTCGTCCAGCTCGATTTCCTTTGCAATGGTAACGCCGTCGTTGGTGATAAGGGGAGCACCGAACTTCTTGTCAAGGACAACATTTCTGCCCTTGGGTCCCAGAGTGATCTTAACGGTATTTGCCAGCTTGTCAATGCCTGACTGGAGTGCCTTTCTTGCTTCCTCGCCGTAAATAATATCCTTAGCCATGATAAATTCTTCCTTTCCTTATTATAAATATGTTTATTACTCAACAACAGCCAGAATATCAGACTGCTTTAAGATGGTGTACTCAACGCCGTCCAGCTTTACCTCAGTGCCTGCATACTTGCTGATAAGCACCTTCTGACCAACGGTAACGTACATTTTAACCTCGTTTCCGTCAACCATACCGCCCTCGCCTACTGCAACGATCTCAGCGATAACGGGCTTTTCCTTAGCTGCTCCCGAGAGGATAATGCCGCTCTTGGTGGTTTCCTCAGCTTCGGTCATTTTAATAACAACTCTGTCTGCAAGTGGTTTGATAGTCATAGTAAAATTCCTCCTCGTAATATTTTTCAAGGCAAATAGGTCTTGAAGTTTTCGAAAAATATAAAGCAGATTTATCAAATGGACTTGCAATCTGCTAGCACTCTTTATCTTTGAGTGCTAATATATATTTTACCTCATTATCCAAAAAAATCAAGTGTTTTTCGATATTAACTAAAATATTTGTATATCTGCACAATTTCGGAAATGGTTTGCTGTCGATTATATTGGATAGTATACAAAAAAAAGCCCTTTGAAGCCCCCTAAAAGTGAATAATTTTTAAGCGTTTTCTTTCGTAAAACTCGTTATAATATGAAATTTACAATGCGTTAACAATTCGGACACCATATATACAATAATAATTTTGCAAAATGATTATAATAGAAGTATACGATATTTTGGGGGAATAGTTTCCTCGGATGTCCCGTACCGAACACCGTCAGAAAATCTTTATGTTTGGTATAATACTTTGTTTATAATATTTTTATCACTCTGATGGTTTGACACCGCTGTATTTGAGTGGGGAAGGATGTTGCAATATGTCACTTGGTAAAGTTCTCGTTGTCGATGATGACAACAATATCTGCGAGCTTCTTAAGCTGTATCTGGAGAAGGACGGCTACGGAGTAATCATTTCACACGACGGAGATGAGGCTGTCGTTAAGTTCAACGCCTTAAAGCCCGACGTTGTCCTGCTGGACATTATGCTGCCCGGTCTGGACGGCTGGCAGGTATGCCGTGAGATAAGAAAGAAATCCAACGTGCCTATCATTATGATAACCGCTAAGAGCGAAACCTTCGATAAGGTGCTGGGTCTTGAGCTGGGTGCTGACGACTACGTTGTTAAGCCCTTTGATACAAAGGAAGTTATCGCAAGAATAAAGGCTGTTTCCAGAAGAATAGGTCAGACCTCCTCCGAGACCGAGGTCAAGGAAGTCAAGTACGACAAGCTTGTTGTCAATATGACAAGATATGAGCTGAGAGTAAACGGCAAGGTGCAGGATACTCCTCCCAAGGAGCTGGAGCTGCTGTTCTATCTCGCTTCCAATCCCAACAGAGTTTACACAAGAGATCAGCTCCTCGACGAGGTATGGGGCTTTGAATACTACGGCGATTCCCGTACTATCGACGTTCACATTAAGCGTCTGAGAGAAAAGCTTGAGGGCGTTTCCGATAAGTGGGCTCTTAAGACTGTCTGGGGCGTAGGCTATAAGTTCGAAGCAGAGGAAGAAAATGGCTAAAAGCATTTTCCGCAGCTTTTTTGGGCTGTTTGCGGCAATAATCGGTTCGGCTATCCTTATAATCGGGGCGGTGCTGCTGCTTGTTTCAAAGGAATATTTTAAGTCAAGCACTAAGGCGGATATGATAACTGCTGCCGATCAAGCTATCGACGAGATCAAGCTGTCCTGTCCATCCGGCGGGCAGCTTGATTTAGATTATGCCGAAGCAATGCTTATAAAGCTTGCAGATATATCACACGATGAATTTACTCTGGCTGACAGCGGCGGCAATATGCTGGTCTGCACGCAGCCCGAGAATATGTGCGTCCACAAGGGTCATCCCTATCCTCAGCGGACGCTTGAAGAGGTCGCCGAAGCGGGTGCGGCGGGCTATTACATTTACGGAATGCTCACCGGTACCGACAATGCCCCCGCTTTTAATCTGGGAAACAGGTTCACCGTAAACGGCGAAGCTTACTACCTTTTTTCTCGGGTAAGCTCCCGTGAGCTGACCGACTATCTCCGTTCGCTGCTGCTGACCTTTGCGGCTGTGGCAATTGTGATAGTTGCAATACTGTTCCCCATAGTGTATTTTTCCGTAAAACGGCTCACCAATCCCATTAAGGATATGACTATCGCCGCAAAACGGTTCGGTGAGGGAGATTTCTCTCAGAAGGTCGCTATAAACGAGGAAAACGAGCTGGGCTATCTTGCCAACACGCTGAACGAAATGGCGGCTTCGCTGGAGATCATCGAGGAAACAAGAAAAAGTTTCGTATCCAACGTTTCTCACGAGCTGAAAACGCCTATGACCTCTATCGGCGGATTTATTGACGGTATTCTGGACGGTACTATCCCCGAGGATAAGCACCGTTATTATCTCGGGATAGTGTCCGACGAGGTAAAGCGTCTGGCAAGGCTTGTGCGTTCTATGCTGAATATTGCCAAGTACGAAACGGGCGAGATCGCTATGAAAACCGAGGATTTCGACATTGTTCCGCTGGTCATCAAGACCGTGCTGCTCTTTGAGAAACGCATTGAGGATAAGAACGTGGAGATCATCGGGCTTGACACGGGCAGATTTTTCGTCAATGCCGACACCGATCTTATCCAGCAGGTCATCTACAATCTGGTGGAAAACGCCGTAAAATTCGTAAACGACGGCGGATATATAAAGTTCTCCTTTTCTCAGGAAAAGGACAAGACGCTTATCTGCATCAGGAACAGCGGCGAGGGACTGAACAGCGAAGAGCTGCCGCAGGTTTTCGACAGGTTCTACAAAACAGATGCGTCCCGAGGAAAGGACAAGACAGGCGTTGGGCTGGGACTTTCCATCGTTCGTTCCATTGTCAAGCTGCATGACGGCACTATTACCGTAAAAAGTGCCCTTAATGAGTATGTTGAGTTCATTTTCTCGCTTAATACGGGAAAAATTCCCGATAAGAAGAGCAAATGACCCGAAGCACAAATATAAAAGTTTCGTCCACCTTTACAAAGGTGGCAGGATTCCAAAGGACAGCGTCCTTTGGTCGCCCGTCGCAACGGGCGAAACACCCTTTCCAGTCATTCACGGCTAAAACTTAGCCAACAGCAAAGCCCACAAAATCAACAGTCCAAAATGCACCGCACACAAAAGAATCGGTAAAGCATCAAATTCACGACAACAACAAAAGCCGTGTAAAGCAGATACAGTGTGCGGTGCCGCAAAAAATATCTCGGG
>CAZINI010000060.1:0-18142 GCA_964540575.1 uncultured Ruminococcus sp. | reverse complement strand
TATCGCCGTGGCAGGCATTTGAATCGGGGTTTGTTGTGTTGTTAATATCTCCCGTGTCAATGTCATTGTCATCATCGGGAACATATTTTACAGTGTCTGTCTGAACATAGCCGCAAACGCTGCAGGTTCTTTCCTTTACGCCGTCTGCTGTGGATGTTGCAGGCTTTGTTATTGTCCAATCGCCGTAAGTATGGAGAGCCTTGTCGGAAATATCTCCGCAGCGGCATTCATTCCAATGATATTCGCTGTCATGCTTCTGTGTTGCATAGTCATGTTCATGTACAAGGCTGGGGATAGAAACTGTCTTACTATATCCACATACTGTGCAAGTCAATTTCTTCTCGCCTTCTGTGTCCTCGGTAGGTTCTGTGATAACTACGCCGTCATCAAAGCTGTGGAGAGCTGCATCGTTCTTATCTCCGCATACTGTGCAGAGGTGATAATGCTGTGTATCATCGTGTGACCATGCATCGCTCCAGGTGTGATGTGCGGGTATTCTGAGGTCTGCTGATGTTACTTCTGTTGTTGCAGCCGAATCGGAATAAAGCTTTCCGCAGCGGCACTTATAATGTGCCTTTACGCCGTCTGTTGTGCAGGTTTCGGAAACTTCGGGAACAAATGTGGGCACATTGTTCCGGCAAACATGGTCAAGGGCGGGATTGATAACATATCCGCAAACTGTGCAGTGTTCATCGTTATCCTCTGTTGCTTCGCCGCTGGAAATATGTGCAGCGTAGCCGTCCTTATCGCTGTCATTGGTTATGGGACAGTTTGCGTTTCCGCACTCATGCCAATGGTACTGTGTATCATAGGTATAATCGTCACTCCAAGCGTGTCCTGTTGCAGGAATGGTTACTTCTGCAATTGTGGTCGCTGTTGTCGCTGTGCTATCAAGGAAAAGCTCTCTGCAAACGCTGCACTTGTAATGTGCTATGTTGCCGTCATCGGTGCAGGTAGCTGCCTTTCCGGGTACTAAATCGAGTGAATGACCGCCGGGAATAGTTACTGCTTCAAGCGTGGTTTCTATGCTAGCTGTTATATCGAGGAAAAGCTTGTCGCAGACACTGCACTTGTAATGTACTCTGTTTCCGTCATCGGTGCAGGTAGCTGCCTTTTCGGGTACTAAACCAAGCGAATGACCTGTTGCAGAAATGGTTACTGCTTCAAGTGTGGTTTCAATTGTTCCTGTGCTGTCGGTGAAAAGCTTGTCGCAGACACTGCACTTGTAATGTGCTATGTTGCCGTCATCGGTGCAGGTAGCTGCCTTTTCGGGTACTTCCGTCAAATCGTGAGCCCGCTCAGTTCCTGACGTAAAGGTTTCCGTGCCAAGCTTTCCGCATATGCAGCTCTTGTAATAAACTGCGGGACTTGTGCAGGTAGCCTCAGACACAAGTGCATTAGGTACATCGGGATTTTCTTGGTTATAATTGTGTGCACCATAGCTGTCTTTTGCACTGTTTTCTGTAATATCGCAGCCGTTTGCGGTGCATTCATGCCAATGGTAGTCATCGTTTGTTGTCCATTCCGTTGCCCAGCTATGAAAATGTGTATCTTCATCTACAATAGTATTTCCGTCTTCATCTAAAAGCTTTCCGCCCTCAGTTTTTAAATGACGAAGCACTTCCTCTGGATAAATGCCAAATCTAGGTGCTCTTGTCCACATATAAATGTAGTAATCAGCGGTTGTATTTAAGTTTACAGCACCATCGTCAAACTGAACAGTAACCGTATGTTCTTCGCAGTCAGTCCATAAGAACTCACCTCCGCTGCCAAAAGCAATAAAGCCCTCACTCGGATTACTTATTGTAGTGGGCCAAGAATCCTCAGTTTGTGCTTGAGCCGCTGGGACTAAACGGTTAGAAAAGCTATAAGTCGATAAATTCTTTTGTATTTCGATTTTTCCATATGCTGTGGCATAATTGCCCTGAGCCGCCTTAAAAACAACAGTCATAGTCTTCAAGCATCCGCTTGGCCATAATTCCGTAACAGTGACCTCTTTTTTTTCGATATTTTCTGCACTTACTTTAACAGTCATAATGCTCACCGCTGTCAGCATTACAAGCATTATTGACAGAAAAACTGTCATTGCTCTCTTCGATTTTGAAATATGCATAAGCAAAAAGTCCTCCTTTTGTCTTTCGGAAATTTTCCGATATTTATACAAACTTATCATATCATAAGAAAGGAGCCAAAAGAGAGCCACAAAATGCGATTTTTGTCGAATTAACAAAAAATTTACAATTTCCCGAAGTATTGTACACCGAACTGCCCGACCCGCTCTGCACCGAAATTTATTTGCTTTAACAAAACAGCTGAACTCAAAAAATTTCTCCCCACAATAATATTTGTTTTGCTCCCAATGTATCATCACTCGCTTCTCAGTGCAATAACGGGGTCCTTGTTTGCGGCAACTCTTGACGGGATAAGTCCTGCTACCAAGGTAAGTATCACACTTATTATAACAAGGATAATTCCTGCATTAAACGGAAGAACAGCCAATCTGCCAATACCCGTCAGATTTTCGGCAATAATGCTTATAGGAATGTTAAGAACGACAGTCAGCCCTATCCCGATAATGCCTGCGGCAAATCCGACAATAGCAGTTTCCGCATTAAATACACGGGAAATATCCCTCTTTGAAGCACCCATACTTCTCAGTATACCTATCTCCTTTGTTCGCTCCAGAACGGAAATATATGTGATTATGCCTATCATAATAGAAGAAACGATAAGGGAGATCGAAACAAATCCGATAAGCCCGTATGAAACAGCGTCTATCATAGCCGTCACGCCCGACATAAGCAGAGCAACATAATCGGTGTAGGATATTTTATCCTCCTCCGAAGCGGAATTATTGTACTCCTCTATAAGTTCGTCAATATACTCCTTATTTTCAAAAGACTCGGCGTAAATGTTTATTGCAGATGGCGTTTCAAGGTCTGCCGCACCGATAGCCGTCAAGGTTTCTTTCAGTGTCGAGCCTGATACGGTTGCAGGCATATATTCGTCATAATACTTTGCAAGAATGCTTTCGTCCGTAATTGCACCTGTCATTTTGTCAAATTCGGCTGCAACGGCTGCATATCCTGCCGTGCCGAAAAGATCGTTGGGTGAAGAAACGGACGCCATAAGCTGTGAGATCTGCATTTTTGCCTGTTCCGCATATTTTGACCTTACAAGCTTTTCAAGCTGTGTCCTCAGCAGACCGTTCAACTCCTCGTCGGTATAATCCTCAAAATAAGCCTCTGCGGCGGATTTCTCAAAGCCGTAGGAATTTGCGGCAAACTCGATTATAGAATCCCTTGTGGGAAAATTCTGCATATAAGTGTTCACTGTGTTTTCCAGATATTCGGCAGACGGTTTTGACATAATGGAAGTGTATATCTCGGCTTTTTGAACAGGTGTGAGCGTACCGAAATATTCGGTTATCTTTTCTGCCTTGTATGTATCATCGGGGTCAATTTCTTCCGTAATTGTAAAAGGAAGTCCCGTTAAAACGTCGTAATTTTCATTTTCGGGAAGGAGCTGTTCCTTGACAATTTCGCTGTCGGAATTTTTCTGAATAACATACTCTGTCAGTGCCGAGGTGTAGCCTATTGTACCGAACATAGCGTTTGCATTTGAAGCGGAAGCAGCATCGGGGTTTGGACGGAGAATTCCAACAAGCTTTAAATCATATCCGTTCTCAATGAGAAGCTTTGTTGAAGCCTCGTCATTTCGCATATCCTGCCATTTGCCGTCCGTTCCCTTGGAATAAAAATCGGAATTAACAAGCAGCTTGAACTGCGTGCCGATAATATCATCATACTCTATTTTCCTGCACGAGGACTCGATTTCCTCCTGCTTTGAAACAGCCGTGAAAATATCATTTACTTCATCGTCGGACATCATTCCCAATGCATACACCGCCACATCGCTCACCTCGTTGTTGCTGTCAAGGATAAGCACGACTTCATTTGCATTCTCAGGCCATTTTCCGCTTACAAGCTCATACTGCTCATAAACCATATCCGAGATAAGGCCGCCCGAGGTATCGGGAATAAGCTCCGACCAAAGCTCCACCGTTTCAAGACGTGTGCTGAGCATAGATGTAAGCGTACTGCCGCCCGAATTTTCGCCTATGAAGGGCAGAACTTCCATAATATCGGTGCTGTGATATTCGCCGTTTTCGCCGATAACATAGGTGTTCAGCTCCGCTGCATATTGATACTGTATGTCCGAAACGTAATTATACAATCCCGTGGTGCTTGTGTCGGGATTCATTTCACGGTCTGCCCATACCTTGAAATCGGTAAGGTTATTTTGTATATCCTCCCCTGTAAATGCAGCGTTGAACATATCATACATACGGTCATTTGAATATACTGCATCAAGCTCGTGACGGCTGTCATCGTTCATTATATCCTGTCTGACTGAAAGCAGATTTGTTATTCCCGATTCCTTTTCCTGAATGGAAATAGGATATGATGACAAGGTATCACGCTGAATACTGTCCACATAATCCTGAATACCTGTGGAAATTGAAAGTATCAAAGCAATGCCGATAATTCCGATCGACCCTGCAAATGAAGTAAGCAAGGTACGTCCCTTTTTGGTGCGGAGATTGTTAAAGCTGAGAGAAAGTGCCGTGGTGAAGGACATTGATATTTTCCTGTGCTTTTGCGGACTGACCGACTCCTCCTCCGCATCATAGGGGTCGGTGTCGCCGATAATATTGCCGTCACGCAGCTTTACTATCCTCGTTGAATACTGCTCTGCAAGCTCGGGATTGTGCGTTACCATAATAACCAGCTTGTCCTTGGCAATTTCCTTTAAAAGCTCCATTATCTGAATACTTGTTTCCGAATCAAGAGCACCCGTCGGCTCATCGGCAAGGAGAATATCGGGATTGTTAATTAGTGCACGGGCAATAGCCACACGCTGCATCTGTCCGCCCGACATCTGATTTGGCTTCTTGTGGATATGGTCGCCCAGACCCACCTTTTTCAGCACCTCGACAGCCTTTTGGCGGCGTTCTTTTTTTGATATTCCCGCCAATGTCAGTGCAAGCTCAACATTGGCAAGCACACTCTGATGCGGTATAAGATTATAGCTCTGAAACACAAAGCCAATGGAATTATTTCGGTAAAAATCCCAGTCGGCGTCCTTGTATTGCTTTGTGGAAACTCCGTTTATCAACAGGTCGCCGCTTGTGTAACGGTCAAGTCCTCCGATAATATTAAGCATAGTGGTCTTTCCGGAGCCGCTTTGCCCGAGTATGGATACAAATTCGTTTTCACGGAAGCTTATGCTGACGCCCTTTAAAGCGTCCTGCTTCATATCTCCCGTAACATAGGTTTTAACGATATTTTTTAATTGCAGCATTTTATGTGATTCCTCCTTTTCGCCGACAGTATAGCATATCAAAATAAACTAACGGACAACTGCAAATAAACCGAAGATAAATCAGAAAAAATATAAGTTTATCTTGACGTATATTTGAGTGATATACTATAATGAGAAAAAGGAGGCGTTTTTTATGTTTAACATTCTTGTTGCCGAAGATGATGAAGATATGCGTGAGCTGTTCTGTACCGTGCTTTCCGACAGCGGATATAATGCAATTCCCGCCGCCGACGGTGAACAGGCTCTTGATATAATGGATAAGGAATATATTGACCTTATCGTTGCCGATATAATGATGCCGAATATGGACGGATACGAGCTGACAAAATCCCTCCGTGACGCAAAATATGACCTTCCTATACTTATGGTCACAGCCAAGGAACAGTTTGACGATATGCAGAAAGGATTTCGGGTAGGTACCGATGATTATATGATAAAGCCCGTCAACGTCAAAGAGCTTGTGCTTCGTGTTGAGGCACTTTTACGGCGTGCAAAAATATCAAGCGAAAAGAAGATAACTGTGGGAAAAACCACTCTTGATTACGATGCCCTGACGGTGACTATCCACGGAAAAGAAACTATTCTGCCGCAAAAGGAATTTTATCTGCTGTACAAACTGCTGTCTTATCCCAACAAAATTTTTACCCGTCAGCAGCTTATGGACGAAATATGGGGAATGTTCTCCGAAACGGACGAGCGTACTGTCAATACCCATATAAACCGCCTGCGGGATAAATTTCAGGGCTGCGATGATTTTGAAATTGTGACGGTAAGAGGGCTTGGCTACAAGGCGGTGAAAAAGGTTGAATAAAAAGCGTCATTCAAGGCTGTGGCTGTACTTTTCCTGCATTGTTTTTGCAACGATATTTATTGTTTTTCTCATCACTGCAGGAGTATGGCTTTTGCTTTTTGAACTGAATATTATACAGACCGATCCCCATACAAGAAAAATACCAATTATACTGTTTTTGCTCAGCAGTTTGGTGCTTGGAACAACAGTTGCACTGTTTGTCGGTAAGCTGATAATACGCCCCGTTCAGAATATAAGCAACGCATTTGACGAACTTTCCGGAGGAAATTTTGAAGTCAGGGTGCCCGAAAACGAACGCATTGATGAAATTCGGGAACTGGCACAGCATTTTAACTCCATGACTTACGACCTTTCCCATATCGAAACGCTGCGGACGGATTTTGTGGCAAATGTATCTCACGAGTTCAAAACGCCTATTGCATCTATCGAAGGATACGCCGCTCTTTTGCAGGACAGCAGGCTCACTCCCGAAAAGCATAGACGTTATGTTGAGAAGATACTTGACAATTCACGCAGGCTGTCAAGCTTGTGCAGCAGCATACTTATGCTCTCAAAGCTTGAAAATCAGGAAATGCTGCTTGACAAGAAAGAATACCGCATTGACGAACAGATAAGAAAATCAATTTTAATGCTTGAAAGCAAATGGTCTGCAAAGAATATCGAATTAGAGCTTGACCTGCCTAAGCAGCTGTATTTCGGCAGCGAACAGCTTATCGGTCAGATATGGATAAATATTATCGACAATGCCATAAAGCATTCGCCCGAGGACGGCGTTATTGAAATAAATATGCACACGGAAAATGATATGCTGAAAATTTCCGTTATCGACCACGGCGATGGCATGACGGAGGAAGTGCAAAAGCACATTTTCGAAAAATTCTATCAGGCGGATACCTCCAGAAGCTCCGAGGGCAGCGGGCTCGGACTTGCACTTGTAAAAAGGATACTTGACCTGTGCGGCGGAAGCGTTGCTGTCAAAAGTGCTCCCGAAATTGGTTCTTGTTTTTCCGTATCTCTTCCGCTGTAAAGTTTACCGTAAGTTTTATTTTGTGTGATATACTTTGTAATATCAAAAATATTTTCGGAGGTATTACTATGGTATTATATTTCAGCGGAACGGGAAACAGCAGATATGCCGCAAAAAGAATTGCGGAAATATCGGGTGATAAGCTTATTTCCATAAATGAAAAAATCAAAAACAAAGATTACAGCGAGGTAAAATCAGATAAAGCAATTGTTTTTGTGGGTCCCGTTTATGGCGGAAGATTTCCCCGTATTATGGAGGACTACATAAAAAAAGTATCCTTTATCGGCTCAAAAAATGCTTATTTTATAGCGACCTGTGCAGCAACGCCATGGCTTACCGTAAGCTATGCAAAAAAGCTTTGTGAAGAGAAGAAATTTTCCCTTAGAGGATTTAACTCGGTGGTAATGCCCCAGGGATATGTTGCAGGCGGCGAAACTCAGCCAAAAGAAGTGAATGATAAAATCCTCGCCGAAGCCGAACCAAAAATAACGGAAATTGCCGCAAAAATTCGGGACAAAAAACCGCTTGCCGAGGAAAAGCCCGGCAGCGGATTTATGTCAAATATTCTTAACCCTATTATGTACTCCATGATGATAACTGCAAAGCCGTTTGCTGTCACGGATAAATGTTCAGGCTGCGGGAAATGTGCAGAACGCTGTCCGCTCAATAATATAAATATTTCAAACGGCAGACCTGTATGGGGAAAGAACTGCACCCATTGTATGGCTTGTATCGCCGGATGTCCCTGTGAAGCTATTGAGTACGGAAAGAAAACGCAGGGCAAGCCGAGATATTATCTTGGTGATGAATGATTTGAATAAGGCTGAATATGATAGCAGAAAATTCTCTTGCTGTCCGCTTTGAACAAGTCAATATATTTTCCGTGCGATCGTGCAAAAACAGCATTTCACAGATCACAATCAAATTCCAAGAAACTCAAAAATCCGTCAATAGCTGAAGCTTTACGAAAAAGAAGTATAAATTCCCTATTATTTTCACCCCAAACAGGGCTTCTACCCTCAAAAGGGCATAGTATAAAGACATATTTGCGTGGGTTTTGTACTTTGAGAATATTTTCAACCAAAAAGGAAAATAATTATCTTACAAGCCCTGTCAGAAATTCCACCGTATCCGGGTCATAATGTGAGAAAAATGCACTTTCATTTTCGTCAAGCATGGCAATCTCAGCCATTTCATCGGCAGTGAGTTCAAAGTCAAAAACATTGAGGTTTTCCTCCATACGCTCTCTGTGCACCGACTTTGGTATCACGATAACATCGCTCTGAATTAAAAATCTCAGTGCAGTCTGTGCGGCGGTCTTGCCGTGGGCTGCACCTATTCCATTCAGAACATCGTTTGAGAAAAAATCCTTCCGTCCCTCTGCAAATGGACCCCATGATTCATGGGCAACGCCGTACTTTTTCATTATCTCATGAGCTTTTTTCTGCTGCTGAAAAGCGTGGGTTTCAACCTGATTTACCGCAGGCTTTATCTCGGTAAATTTACACAGGTCGATAAGTCTGTCGGGATAGAAATTCGATACGCCTATTGCCCGTATTTTCCCTGCCTTGTATGCTTCCTCCATGGCACGATATGAGCCGTAATAATCGTTGAATGGCTGGTGGATAAGCATAAGGTCAACATAGTCGGTTTTAAGCTTTTTAAGGGATTCGTCGATAGAAGCCTTCGCCTTTTCATAGCCGCCGTTTGATATCCATATCTTTGTGGTGATAAAAAGCTCGTTACGTGGAACGCCGCATTTTTTCACAGCATTTCCCACGCCCTCTTCGTTGTTGTATGCCTGTGCTGTATCAATTGAACGATAGCCTGCCGAGATAGCGTCGAGAACACAGCGTTCACATTCTGTCGGGTCGACCTGATATACGCCATAGCCAAGCATGGGCATTTTTACGCCGTTGTTAAGTGTTGCATATTTCATTTTATTCCTCCGTTCCGTTATGCATTCCTGCCCATCTCATAAGCCTGCTGCATATATTCCGTACCCTTGACATCCCCCGACTGCCATACTCCCGAAGCATAGATAACGCCCTTTTCGATTGGATCTGAAAGGCAATCATCGGTAAATCCACGCAATCCGTCAACCGTTTTTTCAAGCATAGATTTGTCTGTGTCAGCAGCAGTCACAATAAAGTAAAACTCCTTGCCGCTTATCTCGGTGTACCTTGGCACAGTCCTGTCAATGAGCGTTTTAAGCTGTGCGTCCATGGTGTAGAAATAAACGGGCGTTGCAAGAACGATAACGTCCGCATTGACCATTTTATCGAGAATTTCCGCCATATCATCCTTCTGAACGCACTTG
This sequence comes from uncultured Ruminococcus sp., assembly GCA_964540575.1. GTDB lineage: Bacteria > Bacillota > Clostridia > Oscillospirales > Ruminococcaceae > UMGS1889. The sequence continues at coordinate 8,599 of CAZINI010000060.1, read as the reverse complement.
TGTGTATCATTGCAAACTCCGCAGCCTGTGCAGTAGTTTATCTTTTTGTCACGGAGAAAAATTTTCTCGGCATTATTTCCGCTGTCCTTCGCACCTCTGAGAAATTCATCGCAGAGAGTATCGGAATTGCCGCATTTTCTGGGACTTGCGGATATGATAAGTATATTTTTCATAGCAAAGCTCCTTTATAATACTACCGATAAAGAAGTATTTATCGGTACCGAGCGACAAACTTTGTCATTTCGCTTGTTATAAACGAATTGACAAAGGGGTCGCCCCTTATCTAAATGATTTTCTGTAAATCTCCACGCAGTCCTCGTGGGACATTTCCGCAGGGTCACAGGTGAAAAGTCCGCCCATAGTTTCACGGGCATTTTTCGCAAGAGTATCAAACTCGTCCTCGGTAATGCCATAATCGGACATTTTCAGATCGGCAACGCCGCAGGCTTTCTGCAGATCTTCCAGAGCGGTGATGAAATCCTCGGGCTTAGAAGCGTTTTCCATTCCCAGCAGCTGTGCCATTTTAACAAAACGCTCGCCGCAGACGTTTCTGTTTATGAAATATCTGAAATATTCCACGGAAATCATAATAAGTCCTGCACCGTGGGGCAGCTCCTGATGATATGCACTCATAGCGTGTTCCATTGAATGTTCGCCGGTACAAGAACCTGTCATCATTGAATAGCCCGACATTGTATTTGCAAAGGCAACGTGCTCTCTCGCTTCAAGGTCGTTACCGTCTGCAACTGCTCTTGGGAGATATTTTGCAATGTTTGATATAGCTGCCTCCTGCACCATTTCGCTCATAAGATTTCTGTGTATTGAGATATATCCCTCAAGGCTGTGAAAAAGTGCGTCAAAACCCTGATAAGCCGTGTATTTCGGAGGAACGGTGGTCATAAGCTCGGGGTCAACGATTGCAAGAACGGGAGTAAGCTCGGGAAAACAGATGCCTATCTTTTCGTGAGTATCGCTTTTTGTGATGACACCGCCGAAGTCAACCTCGGAGCCTGTTCCTGCGGTTGTGGTTATAGCAATTATGGGAAGGGGAGCATTGAAAAAAGGCTTGCCCTTGCCGCTGCCTGCGGTCACATAATCCCACAGATCACCCTCGTTTGCCGCATTCAGTGCAATAGCCTTTGAAGCGTCCATGACCGAACCGCCGCCCAATGCAACGATAAAATCACAGCCGTTTTCACGGGCAAATACAGCACCCTCTTCAACGGTTTCCTTTAATGGATTTGGCTGTATCTTATCGAAAATAACATAGTCTGTGCCTGCTGCTTTCAGCTCATTTTCAGTTCGTTCAAGATAGCCGTTTGCCCGTGTTGACTTACCGCATGAGATAACAAGCAGTGCTTTTTTGCCCGGCATTTTCTCATTGTGCAGGTCGTTAAGTCTGCCTGTGCCGAATAAAACCTTTGTGGGTACGTTAAATGTGTAATTCATAAATATCCTCCTCACAGCCATTTTTCAAACTGTGCCTTTGCACCATTAAGCCTTGACCCGTGAATTGCAAGACCTTTTTCTACATTTGCATCGGGACAAAGCCTTTTTATATCGCTTTCGCTGCTGCCCATTCCGCTGCCCTCGTGAGTGCAGAAAGGTTTTATAACCTTGCCCGAAAAATCGAAATGCTCCAGAAAAGTAAACACGCACATTGGCATTGTGCCCCAATAATTGGGATAACCGAGATAGATAGTATCATATCCGTCAAGGCTCTCGGGATACGCCTTTATCTCGGGACGTGCATTTTTCTCCTTATCCTGCTTTGCCTGTTCGATGCAATTATTGTAATTATCGGAATATGGCAAAACAGGCTCGATTTTAAACATATCCGCACCCGTAAGCTCATGCAGGATATTTGCCGCCGCTTCCGTATTTCCGACAGCAAGATTTTTTATTGCCCCGCTTACGTAATTCTCGCCCGTGCGTGAAAAATATACGATCATCGCAGACATATGTTGATTGACAGATAAATCAATAAAAAAGGAAAAAGGTTTAAAACCCTTGAAAAAAGATGAAAAGGCTTGTAAACAACGTAGAATAGGCATTATTTGGGGTTGAAATTACTTGAATTACAGATGAATGGTAAAATATGGTGTCAAAGTGAAAGCGGCAGTTTTCAACGATTTTTTGTGACTTCGTTGAAAACTGCCGCTTTTGTTGTTTTAGCCTTTTAAGGGCGTTATAATACCCCTCACACACCTATTATAAAAACCTTAGAACGGCGTAAACAGGCGTTTTAACGACTGTGTACTGTTCTAAGGCTCTTCATTTATTGGGTGTAATGATGCAATAGAAAAATTGCAAATGACAATATGCGAATATGCGAACTGATTTATGCGAATATGCGAACCAGTTCGCATACCGAATTTTTATGCATTCGTATCATAATTCATCTATTATCTTATGATTAGAAGTGATGAGGGAAACACAGCAGTCATTATCCAATTGAATTTTGATTTCTCCGCATAAGCAAATATTGTATTGAGGATTGTCTTTGTATCGCCGATCGGGCTTTCCTGATTTTGTTTGATGCAACCATTTTTTGCCTATTACCTCTTCATCAGGATATGTTGTTGTATGTTCTGTTATTTTTATTTTATTACAGGATATTTTTACACTGCTATAATCATAAAATCGAAAAGTTCCATTGCTTAATAAGTATAGCTTGTCCGGCATAAAAAATAGCTTTCCCGCACTCGTTTTGTATATGACGGGTTTAATGTTGGTTATTAAGCCAAAAGGTAATGTACCAAGCGATACATTGAATAAATCAGCATGACCTACTGATTCCCTAACACATTTGCACGAAAATATGTGCTTTAACGCACTTATAAATGCCTGATACCTAGATGATTGTACGTCTGACATATCATAATTCAATACAACAGGAGCAAATATATGAAATGATACGAGGGCAGCTGAAAACAGTATCAATACTATATACATTGCATTGATAATATCAAAAAAATCAAAATCACTATATCCGTACGGATCTATATTCATAATAAAAACAATGGAAATGAAAATGATTATAAAAACCGCTGCGACATAGATTTTATTCATAAGTGAATGCAGCTTCAAACTTTTTATTATACTATCAGGATTAATGCTTTGATTTTTGGTTTCTAAATCTTCCAGATTGTGATTTGAAATTTCTAAATTAGGTGTACTGTAACAAAGGTTGTAAGAACTGCTCATAGATTCGATAAGATCAGCTTTATCTGGCGTCCGGTCTAAATAATAATTGCAGCTGCTCTCTTTTATATCTATTTTTATATGATGTGCTAATCGGGGTATTTTAATTCGTTTTTTTGTGAAACTATTTGGTATACGAACAATTATAATAGGGGCAAAAATACACAACAAGCATACAACTGCCGTTAAAAATACAAAAAGCATTTCAGAATTATTATCTCTAATCATAATACCACCTCACACTTTTCCGATAACAAGTCCTATACATTCTATGCTATCAAGATCGTAGCTTGAAAGCATAATATCGCTGTATTTTGAGTTCAGAGAAATAAGCCTACCCCTGCCAAATTTCTTAATATAGCCTTTGCCTTCTATGCGATAAACACATATTTGCCCTTCATCGACTGAAGCAGTTTTCTTTACCAATACAATATCACCATTAGAATACCTAGGTTCCATACTATCGCCGGAAACTGTAAGACAAAAATCAGCTTTACGAGCTTCGTAACTATCGGGTATTTCAATTTCATCCCAATTGTCACCATCTCCAAGATCAAAACCGGTTCCTGCAGAAACCATATAAAGACTGTGCCTCATAATTATCCCAGGCACTTCTTGTTCGGCGGCTTTTTCTTTTACCTGCTCAGCCAATAATTCGGCACGTCCTATGAGTTTTTGGCGAGTATCCTGAGGAAGAATGTTGAAATACTCAAGCAGTTCCTGTTCATCTGGTGCCAAATGCTCCTTTGCCGTTTGCCCGGCTGTGGGGGCTTTTTCTTTGCCTGTGAGTAGGTAGTCCGTGGAAACATTTAGTCTTAGTGCTATTTTTGGAATTAACTCTGAATTTACATTCCCGTTCTTCCAAGCGGTCATTGCACTTCTGCTTGAAGATAATTCATCTAACAAAGATGTCACTGTAATGCCTTTTTTATCGCATATTTCTATTAACCTGTTGAAAAACTGCGAATATTCTTGTGATTGTATCAACTTTTTAGCCATAATATCAACTCCTTATTTGTATGTTTTACCGAAATTCTAAATCAAGAACCATTTGTGTTGACAAGTTCTTGATTTAGTATTATAATAAGCATAGAGCGAACCGTGTGGGTATAGTTATCCAAGAATATTGTATCACATTAATAGGTTAGCTGTCAATCCGATATTTTGAAAATCAAAAAGGAGTTGTTAGAATGAAAATTAAAGTCACAGTTAAAAGGTGTCCCGCTCCTAAGATGAGCTGCAGAGGTCGTAAGCCGAGTGCTCGGAGCTTCGGAGAGCTTAAAGGAAAGTTCGAGGAGAAAATCTCCGAGTATTCCGGGAAATCAGAAAATAGACCCGCTCCGATTGAGGCGGAGCAGGTCAAAGGTGAATTTAATCATCGCTGGTGGAAATCATCGGCTGAGGCTGATAAACTTCTTGTTGTTCTCGTAAAGAATCATCAAGAAGATATGGCTAGATTTCTTCCGGATAGTCCGAAAGTATGCCGAGAAGATGCAATTGATGCGGAGCAGGTCAAAGGTAAAGCATTAGTTTACGAGTCGGATATGAGAATCGCAGTTGCCTATTTGAACGAATTGTTCAGTAAACATCAGAATAATACGCTGTTTGAGCATATGGAAGATGAGGCATTAAGTAGCTTTATTGCTGTGGTTCTCAATGCTGTCAAGGCTAGAAAATGATTTCTTTCGGCGTCGTGGTGCTCCGTAGAAAGCATCACGAACCCCACGGAAATCTACCAAGTTTTCTGTTTTAAAAGCAGCTATCAATTGAGCTACAGTAAATGGAGAAATACGTTGTTTTAGAACCATATTTTCTCCTCGGAAAACATAGAGCGAACTTACATAAGAACCCATTATTCTTTCAGGGGCATCATCAGAAATCCAATAGTATTTGAATGTCTTTAAGAAATTGTCAATAACCGCTTCGTCCATATTAACCACAGCAAGCACGATATCATCATAGTAGGTTACTATATAAAACCGATTGTCAAGTTGTGGTTTGATTTGGGTCTTTTCCATAAGCTCAGCCTTATCCAACAATTTTTCGGTGTAATCAAATTCGCTTCCAAAATAGTCAGCCAGATCTTTGCAGATGAGACCGTAATCATAAACAAAGTCCGGATATTCTTTTTTGAAGCACCCGATTTCACCAAATAGGATGATTTTTTGGTTTTCATTTAAATCCAACATTTTCACCCCCTTCCCAACTATATTTTACAACATTCGGAAGGAAAAATCAATATGAAAGGTCGTATTTTATGAATAAAATTACAGCTGTTGTTATTGAATCTGACGGAACTGCTTACAGCATTGAGTTAGGCACTTCAATAAAGGAACTGTCGGAGGCTATTGAAGCACCCGAGGCAGTTTGTGTATGGCACGGTGACGGTATCTGTGCATTTGTTGATTATGATTACTGCAGATATGCTCCGTTTGAGGACATTAATGCTGTGGCTATGTCCATAATGTGGGAACCCTGGGATCCCGATGCCGATGCTCATGATGATGAAACTCTTAATATTCACGGTTCCGTGCTCTTCTGTGCCGATATTACCGATGATGAAGAGCCTGAGAGCCTTACAAATGAACAGGTCATTGATTTACTGAACAAGGCGGAATATTATGCTGCCGGAAGGAGGAATTAAAATGAACAGAGAGGAATTTATGAAAACCCTGAACGGGTTTGTACCTAACAAGCTTGCTGATATGCTGGCGGAGCTTGCGGAGGACGAAGGATATTTTGATGAAGAGGACGTGCTTCCTCTTTCGGAAGCGACCGACAGTGACCTTTTGGCGGAGTTGAGCCGCAGGGTCTTATATAATGACGTTCCGCAGGTCAGGAATGTCAAAGCAAGGCTTTATGAGCAGCTGCCGCATATCACCCGGAATGTATGCGACAGAGGGCACAGAAGAACTAAGGAGTGATGTCAATGAGAAAAAAACAGCATTTGTCAATAGGTGATGAAATCGAAAGCCGCCGCAAGAAGAAAGATCTGATGATGTGCGAGCTGGCTGCAAGGGTGGGAATATCTAACGGATATCTCAACGATATTGAAAAGGGGCGCAGAACTCCTTCGATGACGGTGGCGGTGAAAATCGCAAAGGCACTCGGCTGCACCGTTGATGACCTGCTCAAGGCGGGATAACAGCCCGGGCATATCCCGGGCGGAACAGAGGAAAACCTCCCCTGTTCTTTCAAGGGCGTTTCAATGCCGAAACGTCTTTGAAAAAGCAAAGGAGGTGAAAGCACAATGTTTTGTGAGGTCAAAAAAGAGCCTGAGCAGGCTCGGAGGAACGCTGCGACCGTTCTTCCGATGTTCATGAACAGCTGAGTTTCTAAGGCACCTGCAAAAGCTCTGAGTGAATTATAACACAAATAATCGGTTTTGTCAAAGGTATTTTTCGGGGAGGTGTGATTTTGGACAATATATCCGTGAAAGAGTATGCAGATATTAAAGGCTGTAGTGTTAGATACATACAACAGCAGATTAAAATCGGGAAAATTACTGCTATTGAGGAAACCAGCAGTAAAAATTGCCGTAAGTTTCTGATACCGATCGATAATCTCCCCGAAAATCTCAAGGAGAAGTATTATCGTCAGAAGAACAAGGAGCTGGGGCTGCTCCCCGAACTGAGGGAACAGCCAGACAGCCCCGGAAACGGCAGCGGCAAGAGCAAGAAGCAGAAGAAGCACGTCAATGTCAGGACGTTGGACAGCTTTACCGAAGATGAACGCAGGCAGATAGCGTTCTGGACCGAAACGGTCCGGGAATGGCAGGCTTGCAGGAGCAGATTCAAGCGAAAAACGGACGCTGACCTGCCGTTCTGCGGTAAGATTAAGCTGGAAAACCCCGATATTGCGATTAGTCCCGATATCCTGTACAAAAAGTACAAGGCGTATCTGAATAACGATCTGGAGGGGCTGGTCGATAACCGGGGCGGGTGGAACAGAGGACAGTCAAGCGTTAACCAACAGATCTTCGATATTTTCACCAGCTATTGGTTGACCGAAAACCGATTGTCGGTAGAAAACTGTTACGGAAAAACCGTTGCAGTAGTCAGAGAATACTACCCTGAGCTGGCGGCGGGAATACCTTCATCAAGAACATTCTCCAGGGAAATCAAGCGTCAGCTGTCCGAAGCAGTTATAGCTTATGGACGATATGGTGAAAAGCGGTTTGTAGACGAATTTCTCCACTATGGCGAAAGACAATACGAAAATCTTCGTCCGAATGACGTGTGGATCGGAGATAATCACAGGTTGGATTTCTTCACGCTGTCAGACGATGGGAAGATACACCGTCCATACATAACGACCTGGGAAGATGCAAAATCAGGCGTCATAACAGCAGCTACGCTTTGCGACAATCCATCATCTGACACTACGCTGCTGTCTTTGCGTGAAGGCATAATAACGGGCTACGGACTGCCTGCTGCGGTTTATCTCGATAACGGTTCTGAATACACAGCCGGCGATGTAGGCGGCAGAGGTCACAGAGCCACAAACGCCTGGCTGAAAGAAGAACGTCCGGCGACAATACTTTCCATACTTGGTATTAATGTTACCAATGCTTTGGTGCGGAACGCAAAGGCAAAAAACATAGAGCGTTTTTTCAACACCTTCAAAGAGCACTACAGTAAAAGCATGGAAACATATTGCGGAGGACGGCCTGATGAGCGTCCTCACGACCTTAACAAGCTGCTGAAAGATGGCGTGATAATGACCGATGCGGAGCTTAGAGAGATCATTCCCGTTTTTGTAAGGGGATATAACTCAGAGCAGTACGGCGGAAAGGAACGCAGATACAAGAGTATGAGCCGTATCGGTGTATGGAACGAAGCCGTAAGAAGCGGAGAGGTGCTGTTCCGAACTTCAGACACAGAAAATCTTAATCTGTTGATGATGAGAATAACAGGCTACCAGCAGATAAAACGGAACGGTGTATACGTTATGATTGGCGGCAAGAAGGTGTGGTTTAAAGACGAGAATACAGTTCACCACGTTGGTGAAGAGGTATATGTCCGCTATGACCCTTCCCGATTGCAGTATGTAAACATCTATGCCAAGGAAACGGACAAATTTCTTTACAGGTACCCGAACGCAAGTGACCTGCTCAATATTGATTTCATCGGAGCTGATGAAGAAAACATTCAAAACCTTGTACGTTCTCAGGGACGCACCAAGAAAGAAGTCAAACGGCAGCTTGATACGCACAGAAGTTTTGATGCAATATCGGCACTCAGAGCCGAGCTGCTCAGAGCAAAGCAGAATGCCGAGGGTTATGAGATCGCCAAGCCCGACAAGTTTGTACCTGTTATGGCTGACGAACTAAAGCCGTCAGGTATGGAGATCACGCAGGTACAGATTGCGGATATTCGCAAAATTGCAGAATTTA
>CAZINI010000059.1:0-18308 GCA_964540575.1 uncultured Ruminococcus sp. | reverse complement strand
TATATCACATTCCATATATTATGTCAATGTAGATTTATTTATGTCGTTTGCTATAGAAAGCCTAAACCACATAATGATGCATAATAAATAATTTCAATTACTGTTATATCCGAACACACGGCTTTGCAGAATTTCTTTCCACCAAGATTCCCTGTCAAGAATAACGTGATCATCTACTCTTGCGTTATAGTTCTCCAAAATCGAGTATTGGAAATTTTCTTTTATGTAATCAAAACCTTTTTCGGAAACAAGTGCTTTCAGCTCCACATTGCCGCCATGTCCGTTTTCAGCATAGCTTGACCAACGAGCCAGCAGCATACCGTTGTCACTCGTTGCAGAGCCGACATACAGTTTACCGGTGTGCTTGTCCGTAATAAGGTACACAGCCTTTTGATTTTCCAAAGCAGCGATCCAGCTCTTCTTTTGCCTTGAAATTATGGAATACAGCTGTGCATATGATAGCCGAACCCTATCATATCCGGGAAATTCGTCACCGTCAAATAATGAGGGCAGCACTTCAAGCACTTCTAATTCATCACAGATAGACCCGTATTCACGGCATTGTGTCTGAAACGTTTTATGAAATTTCAAAATCACACGGCCAAAATATTTACGATACTCCTCTAATTCTTCACCTTCGTAGTTGATACCCTCATTTACATCCAGATCCTTGGTGATTCGTTTTATTGTGGTAAGCAGCCATGTATCATAAGACAGCTTCAGAAGGCAAACAGCCACCTGCCCTACACGAAAATATTTTCTTTGGCTTCTCCAAAAAAACCATCTTACATTAACAATATCGGGATTTTCTAAATACAAGTCCATCGGATCATCGGTACCATTGTGCTGATTGAACTTGATTCTGGTATTCTCGTAATCTTGGGTTTTGATATTGAGCAGATCATTCAAGGTGATTTTAGACATAAATACAGCCTCCTTGTCATTTTATCAAAGCAGCCTTGGTTTTCAACCTAAAAATATGAGGCCGCTTTAACAATTCACGATATATCTATTTTTATTATATCAAATCCAATGTGTAAAAGTATGGACATTAAATAATTCTTATGCAGAAATTTTCGTATGCTAATTGTTCATTATAAACAAAAATTCGTATTAACATCAGAAGCACCTATTCTTTTCCCGAAGAATCGTCGCAAGAGCATTATAGGCCAGCATTTCATAAGTTTCAAAAGTATCCTTTTGATCCCCGACAGCAAAAAGTATAACATTTATTAACACAAATAGACTCATTTAATCTCCATCGCGAAACAGTTATGCACAAATAAAAAACTCTTTGGAGCTCCCGCTTCCAAAGAACCATAGCTATTATGTATCATTACGAACGAAAATCATTTATCCTGTTACCAAATAAAACCCCCTACAAAGATCCGAATATGGAACCATCTCGTCCATTTCATGAAATCAAACCCAAGCCTCGCCATGCTAGTACAGAAATACCTCTGCCGTAAAAACTACAAAAACGTTACTGTTTACCACTCAGGCAGCAAGTATCGCAACTGTATTGACCCAAGCTGGACCATCAAAAGCGTAAGAGTACCATACGGCGTGACAGGCAGAGATTTCTATGCTGTCAAAGATAAGCAGATGGCAATCGATGCTGACATTGGAATGGCTATATGGGACGGTCAATCTATCGGAACGGGCAACAATATCGCTAATATGCGTAACATGGACAAAGCTGTTGCTGTCTACCGTATTGACAAACAGTGCTTTGACCACGATAACTGATTCACGAACTGAAATCAACGATATGTGAAAGGAAGAATTGACTATGGCTTATGTAAATACTGAACAATATTACGACCAGCGAAATCTCCGTGATATGATAGAGGGTGAACTTAACCGTATTGCCGTCACCGATGACCATTCGGAAATCAACAAGATGCTTGAATATTTACAAAGTAACATACAGAGATTCGCCCAAAAGCATCACGACCGTATCGACGGTATCTACAATCCCGAAGCAATACACACCGTTGATATCAAGTTGTAAGGAGATATAACTATGATTTTGAACATCAGCGACCCCGAAAAGGCAAAGAAAACGCTGACTGATAGGGGAGTGTCTGCAGAAAATGCAGATAAGTTCATCAAAGCCGCAAAACATTTCTTTGAAACCGAGTTTGATACAGACAGAAAGGACGATGATAATGAAGACCCCATCGAAAATAAAGAGAGGTGATTGCAGTGCCCGAACATAAGGATTTCATTGGTGAAGACCTCAATGTTGGTGACATCGTTGTTTATCTGAAAAATTGTCGTAGCTATGGTTACAAAACAAGTGTGTACAAGTGCGTAGGTATGATTGAACGTTTTACGAATCAAATGGTTGTCGTAAAGCCTCTTGGTCCTATGAACATGTTTGTAACACCGAACGAATACGATGATACGAGAAAGTCAATCAGACTTGCATTGACGAACATCATATGCATAGTGAAATAATATAAGCATTTTGAATAAAGATTAATCATTTCTGTTATAACTTTAAGGTTAAATCGGACGCTAACGCGTCCGATTATTTTTTCTTGTTATCACGAATAGTCGCATTTGAGCTCCACCGTGAAACGGTTATGCTCAAATTATATAGCTCTTTGGAGCTCCTGCTGCCAAAGAGCCGTAGCTGTTATATTATGGGTTGCACCTTATTTGTGGCAGGGGCAGTAAGAATCGAACTCACGACACGCGGTTCTGGAGGTGTTTGCCTACGCTGCCTGCAATCAACGTATTTACGACATATTCTAATTGAAAGATACTGAAAATACGACGGAAATACGACATTTTTTGGTTTTCAATAACATTCTGATTTTTCTAAGTTTTATTCTGCTGCAAGTTACCAGCAAGATAAATCCCCACCTTAATTCGCAAGTTTATTCTCAAAATGGCTTTCTCAGCAAATTACCAGCAAGTTAAATATATGTCCTAATCCTTGACTTCCTTCATAAAAGCCTTCCTTATGATTATGAACCGAAAGATATTTATCCTGTTATCAGCTGTCATCGTTTCTGCTTTTGTAGCATCACGTTTCTATCTTATTTCTCAAGTATCTAATAAACGGGGCTTGCGCCCCGTCGATTCGTCAATAAAAGAGATTATTAACCGAAAAGGAGAAATGATTTATGACTATTTTTGAAAAGATTAGAAAAATGGCAGAGAAGAACGCTCCCAGCGAAAACGAAAAGGCACGAATCCACAATTGTGAGGTTTCCGCTTCCTCACTCAAAACCATGGTCGACTACATTAAGGGCTTTTATATAACGCACCATTGCGTAATCGAAAACCGCAAGCCCGCCCCTAACGAGAATTATACAATAGGCGTTTGGGACAATCTCATCGATTTCATAAACTCAGAGCCGAGCATCGACCTGCTTAACAGAAAAATCCATACCGAACTGTATGCTGCTGAAGACGACGAAGACGACCCCTATTGGGGATATGACAGCGAATACGAGGGTTGCTTCTGCTGGCAGCTCGCATAATGCCCGAACTATCAAGGAGAATGGTCACGCTGCGTGACTGTTCTCCTTTATTTTACTATTTACTCAAGCATAAATGGAACTGCATTGAGAAGTCATCAAAAATGGAAATACACTGACATCTGCCCACAGGGGGCAGACGGAGCGTCAATAAAAAACAAATATCGTCTCTGATATGAAAGGAAGATAATTATGACTATTATTACTATCGCTAATTTGACCGAAACCCAGATTTTCAATCGTATGGTCGGGGCTTACAACAAGTCCGAAGGACATTTCGCAATCGCACTGCCCGACGGCAAGACTGCTGAAATTAAGGCGTTTGCGTATATGCCTAATCACGAGAACTGTGAATGGTTCTTCGTAGAGGGCACCAGTGACCCTTGGGCAGACAACGACAGCCTTGCAAAGCTTGCTAAATACTTTGCCAATTATGAAGCAAAAATGACAGAGCTGGCTAACGAAAAGGACGAACTCAAACAGTATGAGGCTAAGCTTGCTTCTATCGAAGACAAGTCATCTGAGGAATACAGAGATATGTTCAGTTACTACAGCGACTGGCATAAGGACTTGTACGGCTTTCGTCCCAGATGTCTCATATGATGATACAAACGGGCTTGCAGGACAGACGCTTCGCGTCTGTCTTTTGTCGCAAAATTTGAACAACACCGTTAAGTCATCATAATAAGAAACACACTGACATCTGCCCTTGGGGGCAGACGGTGCATCAATAAAAACAATAATTGATATGAAAGAAAGAGGTATTGCTATGATTTGTGAGTATGTTCAGATTTCAGAAGACAACAAGGCTATGAAGTGCTATTATGATGCACCCGCTTTCATCAAAAACTACGACCGTCTGTCAGAGCTTTACAACAACGGTTGGCTGGAGAAAAATGCCGTTATTTCCAGATATGATACTAATAAAAACGGCAAGTGGTTCACGTTTCTGATTGAAGACGAAAAGCTCAGAGAAATAGGCGGTTTCGTGCTTCCCGAAACATTACCTGTTTGTCGTAGAACTGGTTTCTCTACTATTACAGAGCCTATGCTTACGTATCGCAATAATAACGGCTGTACAAGCAGTTCGATAGAAATAGCTATCGTAAAGCAACTCAACGACAAAACAGCCCGTGAGATAGGTGAGTATAGAAAGAACCACTCTGACAATGAGCTGTTCAACTATATTTGCGACATCTGTAACTGAGATTAGAACAACACCGTTTAGTCATCATAACAAGAAACACACTGACATCTGCCCTTGGGGGCAGACGGGTCAGCAATAAAAACAATAATTGATATGAAAGAAAGAGGTATTGCTATGAATAATTACAGAACTGTTTACGAAATTTCCGACGATATCGCTGACACACTCCCTAATATAATTTTTCCCGATTACTACAGCAAAGACTATATATTCAGGCTGAAAGACGCTAAGACCTATGACACTATCGGAACCTACAGCAATTTTACTGAGTTTATGGGTTCTGACGAATACAGAAAATACGGCAACTCTCCCGTAACAAACAGCTACGACCCCACTGACAACTTTGAGGGTTTTTACGGAATGGTATGGGTAGTAGACACTGAGACTACGATAGACATTACGGCTAATTTAGAGGAACGTAATATTGCTATCAGTTTTAAATTTAACGACACCGAAGAAAGCCCTGTTCTAAAGTTGTTTAAAGGCTTTATCTATTCTATGCTTGCCGATTTCAAAAATACTTTAGAAGATGAACTTAATCTGATAGAATCATTATCCGAATATTACCTTGAATGCAATAAAAGCTTTGAGGGACTGGAAATTGACCCTGAATGTCAAGAGCTGTTCGATTACTTAGCAGGCAAAGTCAAGGAGAACTGTGTCAACGCATAATCCTTGACCTGAAACGAAAGGAGAAATCATTATGAAAAAATGCTTAGTTGTCAATCTGTTCGGCACTCCTTCTGCAGGCAAGTCCACAGGTGCCGCCTATGTTTTCTCTATGCTGAAAATGGCAGGCGTAAACGCTGAGCTTGTAACAGAGTATGCCAAAGACAAGGTATGGGAAGAAAACTCTGAAATACTGAGTAAGCCCGATAATCAGATTTACATCTTTGGCAAACAGTTCTATCGCATGAACAGATGTGCAGATAAGGTAGACGTTATCGTAACTGATTCTCCGCTGCCTATATCTATCATACACAACAACAGCGACATTCTTGGAGATGCTTTCAATGAGATAGTAGTCAACTGCTTCAATTCGTTCAATAATATGACCTATCTGCTTACAAGAGAGAAACCCTATAATACTAAAGGCAGATACGAAACCGAAGAAGAGGCTGACGCTCTTGGCGATGCTATCATTGCAACGCTTGACAAGATGAACGTTTCTTATCAAATGCTCAAGGGCAACTTGGAATCGTACAACAAGATATTCAGCGACGTTATGCTTGCTTTGAAAGGCTGATACATAGTTCTCATGAAAACGGGGCTTACGCCCCGTCGGTTCATCAATAAAAGAGATTATAATATCTCATACACTGAAAGGAAGTAATCATTATGAAAACAAACTTTAAGGCTATAAAGCTCTGGGTTGACGAAAAAGCTGTACTGGCTGATGCACTCAATAACGTTATTGAGAACATCTACGGCAAAAAGAACGATATGTCCCGCATCTACAAAGACATCGCCGACAAGCTTGACAAGAGCTTAATGGTCAGTGATACAAACGGCACTTACTGCAGCTTAGACGTCTACGGCGGTGCATATGAGGCTTGCATCTTCGCTCTCAAATGTGCTGAGACTCCTAATGCCGATGAGCTTCTTACCAAAATCCGCAATGCCCCTAACAAGACAAAGGCATATTACTGATACAGCTCAATACCTAGGCTCCGTGAATGATTCACGGGGCTTTGTTTTTTCCATTCTAATCCAAACGGTGCTGTCGCCCCGTCGGCTCAGCTATAAAATAGAAAGGACGTAATGTACCATGAATGAAATGTTTATGACCAGCCCTATCGGCGACCTGCCTGTTAATCCCGATGGTATGCGTAAGGCAATCGACGAAATCGCCCGCCTTCAGAGCATTGTCCAGAACGCTGTTATCAGCAAGCCCATTGAGATGCAAAGCCCCATTGGAACTCTGACCGTCGATGCAGCGGGGCTCAGAACGGCTATTGACGAAATTGCAAGATGCCACGCAAAAATCGACAAACTCAAGCTTCGCTTGAACAAGATACCGATGCTTTCAAACAATACTTGAAACCTTTGCTGTCAAACCAGACGCTAACGCGTCTGGTTATTTTTTTCGTTATCATAAACCCATAGCAATGTGCTTTTTGACATGCAAGCATGTAAAAAAGCACAAGACGCTTTGCAAATATTATATAGCTTGATTTCATTCAAGCTATATAATAACAAAGCTGTTATTGGTTTTATGCTCTAAGCATTACGTTTATGCTGTCAGGGTCATCTGTGCCTTATCGTTTCACTTTCTGTTATCAAACATCTGACCTTGCGGTCAGACGGCTCGATAACAAAATTGAAAGGTTGATGATATTTATGATAAACGAAATTAAAATAGGCGATGACATATGGTTCAAACAGCCTTGGAGCGATAATATGCCTATCAAGGGTGTTATTTTGGACATACTCAAAACAGGATGGTATATTAAACCTACTGATTCTGTATATGTAAATACTGACAACGGTTCATTTACTATCCCTGTCAAGGATATATACCTGACACGTGATGCTTTGATTCAGGCAATGAATGATGAAGCTGACAAAATAGTTGCTGAATACAAAGCTCGAATCCATACCACTGAGGATTTAATCCGCTTTATGTATGAGAAACCTGTCGGTCATTGTGAGGAATATACAGACTACGAAGCTCGTCGTGCGGTAAAAGAACTTGCACTTGAGCTTCTCGGTATCACCCTTGACTGAGAAAACATGAAAACAACATCGTATTACCGTGAGCTGGCTGCTATGCAGCCAGCTATTTTTTCGTTATCATAAATCCATAGCCGTTATTGGTTTTATGCTCTGAGCATTAAGTTTACGCTATCAGAGTCATCGGAGCCTTATCGTTTCATTTCCTGTTATCAAGCATCTGACCTTGCGGTCAGACGAGGCGTCTGTAAAAATATTTATTGATGGGAGAAAATAGTATGAGAAAATATTTAGTTATCCGTGAGTATGTTAATGAGACGGAAGTCGTAGACCAGCAGTTAACCGTCAAGAATCAAGTGTTCTTCAGAACCGAAATACAGGCATGTGAAGACAGAAACATCATCTACTACGAAAACGGTGAGACCTATTGGCAGTCATGTCGGCTTTTTGAAGGTGAGCTGTGTGAAATCTTCGACAGCTTGAAGCTTGCATTTGAAAACAGCTACCTTGACAAAGCAAAGTGGAACGAAATCATCATTAATCGCCTTAACGAAGAAGAAAAGGCTCTTGCCGCTGCAATCATTGCTGAAGCTAATGCATAAACTGATTATCTGCTGTTATCAAGACAGCTTTATACCGTTAACCGGACGCTGACGCGTCTGGTTATTTTTTTCGCATCACTTCCTGTTATCAAGCATCTGACCTTGCGGTCAGACGGCTTGATTTTGAGGAACTATTATGATATAATAATCTTGAAAGGGGATGATACAATGCTTACACGTCAAAGCAGAGAATTTGCAACACGCATAGAATGGTTCAAAGCCGTAATTGATGAAGATATAATACTATGTGCAACATCCGCATTAGAATGTATGCGACAATTTGTCGGATACGGTAACGAAATTGAGATAGACGTCTACGCTACTCAAAAGGGAAAGTACGACAATATCAATTACAACATAGTTGAAAGCTTCGACAACATCGATTACGAAATCATTAACGGCGTTAAATGCACTACGTTTCAGCAAACTATCAATGACATGCTTGCCGATTTTGACAATACAGACGAGCTTGCCTTAACTGAAGCTTTGTGCAAGTATTACTACAAAAACGGTAAGAGCTATGATGGACTATCAATAGCTCCAAGCAATAGAAGTATATTCGAACGAGTGTCGGCAGACGCTATTGATTACTATGGAGGATAAGACATTGGATAACTATGAAGATGATTTTTATGACATAATTGCTCGTATCTCCAACACAAATGCACCAATCGTATTCAAAGGTGGTTTGATTACAAAACTGATATTGCATGAAAACAATTATCACAACATTTCAAGATATACTATTGACATTGATGCTGATTGGATTGATTCAATGCCTGATATGACTGATATTGAAAAACAGCTCAATGATAGCTTACAAAATGGCGAAAAGCCTTATCGTGCGGTTGTCACAAGAGCGCCTGATGTTAAGAAATCTGTGGGTATTGAGATAATAAATGCAAAAACGGATACCTCATTTGTAACCATGGATATGGACATAAAACCTTTGTATGGTGAACGAACATATCATTATGGTGAATTGAAAATAAAAGGTATCACCCCAACAGCAATCATTGCCGACAAAATCAGCTCCATATCAAGCGACTTAGTATATAAATACCGTGCAAAAGACCTGATAGACCTGTATGCACTCACACACTGCGTAACGGTAAGCACTCAGGATATCGAAAATGCCCGCATAAATAACGGACGTGAATTCCAGTCATTTGACGGCTTTTTGCATAAAACTACTGAAACAAAGCATGCTTATGATAAGCTAAAAAGAATCAATGGCAAGCCTGACTTTGACGATGTGCATAAGCATTTGAGCAAATTCTTGGCTCCATTTATTACCAAATCAACTGAAAAGCTGATATGGACACCTGAAACGATGTCTTGGGAGATGGAAAAGGAAAAGAGTTCCGCACCCAGACGCGGACCGTCTCAATTAGGCAACACTTCTCAGATTTTGAATCCGCCGTCTGATTCTACAGAACTTCCCGAAATATCAAATCCTTTTAATCAGTGAAAGGAAAATCATTATGAACGATGAAACCAAACTGTATCTATTTATGGATGAAACAGGCAGACCCTATGAAGAGGGAGAGAACCCGTTTCCTCGAACACCTGAAGATGATGAATTTGATAGACAACTTTTCAAAAAACTCGGTCTTGTTCTTGCAGAAGATGAAGAGGAAGATGAAGACACTCCGAACGCTACTTATTGCATTTGCGACTAACAGTTTTCTGTTATCGAAAAGCTTTATACCGTTAACCAGACGCTGACGCGTCTGGTTATTTTTTTCGTTATCACGAACTGTGGCAGCGTTTGTAAACAAACGCATCCGTAGATGAGAACCCCCCGTTCACGGTTTCGCTTGCAAGCGTCGCTCCACCGTGACCCGGGGGTTCTCATACCAAAGCCTATATTGCTTCTATGTACTAAGAACATCATTGCTGTTATCAGCAACGCTATCGCAGCATATCGCTTCAACTTTGTTAATTGATATATCAACTGCAACGGTTGATGTATCAACTTGTTTACTTGATATATCAACTGTTAATATGTTTTCCACGTTACGCCAGCCGCAAAACGGCTGGCTTTTTTCTCGTGAACAGAAAAATAACCATTGCAGTAGTTGAGATGCACCTCACGGCTACGCCGTAGATTTTATTAGACCGGGGGCTAATAAAATCCAAAGCGAGACTGACTGCGTTATTCTCCCGAACGGGATATAAAATCCCAAATATATCTATGAACCGTTATCACTTTCATGTTTGCCCTGAGTCGGCAAGAGAAGCTTGTACAAAATTGTTACAATTTTTACGCTTTTTCAGCACAATTTTCGCACTATTTTTGCACTATTTCAGTACACTTTTTGTAACAATTTTGCTCGTCAATTTCGCTGTCCACTTTTGTAACAATAAGTGAACATTTTTTGCACTATTTCAGCACTATTTTAGTACACTTATTGTTACTTTTTTGTAACAAAAATTATCACGTATTTTTAGCGAGCAATTTTGTAACTATTTTTGCACTATAATTGTACTATTTTAGTACAATTTTTGTTACAATTTTGGTACACCATTTTGCTGTTATCTGGCTTAGAAATATGAACTTTGCAAAAATCACCCTCAAAAATATGCTGCTTTGATATGAACAGCACGTCACGTGTCACGTTCATATTTCGTTAATCTTTATCACACTAAAGTGAATTTAAGACGCTCCGCGTGCCAAAAATCAACCCCAAAATGACCAACAACAGGGGGCGTGAAATTGAATCAAATAGACGCATATAAACTTGAAACAAACACTTGCGTCTGCACTTGAAACACCACGAGACATAAACGGAAATACACTTTCATTGCGACGGCAAAATAGCATAAAAAGTAACCCGATTTTGCCTGAGTGCAACTTTTGCAACTGTGTGACACAACGACCCAAAACGAGTTGCATTTTTGCAAAATGCAACCACGTAGATACGTCGTTTGTGACACACGATGCAACAAAATTGCAAAAGTTGCACGGGGCACAAGTGCCCGAGTTGCATCGATGCAACTCCTCCAAACCGCGTAGATACGCGGTGCGTCGCTGTTTCCTCAACTTACGTTTCGGAGTACAGCTCAAAATGGGGAAGAGCATAAGGGGCGGTGACACACTCCGTGTGGTCAGCATAGCTGACACCGCTGTCTTACGCTATCGCTTCAGCCACTTTTTTGCAATGCAAAAAAGCCCTTACGAGGAACTTACGCCCCTCGGTTTCATAACAGTCCCCCGGACTATTATGAAACTGCTCTTGCGAGAATGCTCCACACTCTCGCTGCGGAAAAATGCTGCTCATTTTTCCTATTCGGTATGGTGTGAAAAGCAAACAAATCATGACACACACCATACCTCATCACTGAGCCGTGTGACACACAGCTCAGTGAACTTGCTGACGATTTACTCAATCGTCAGTGCAGCGAACAAAAAGCCTAAGCACCTACCCTCCCCTGCTCCCAGTCGCTTCTTCAAGTTGTACCTCAGGTACACACACGGTCACAGTAATAATAACGATAATGTCAGGAGTTTGGTGCATGAGCATAAGGCACGGCGTCACACATTACTGCAAAAATCCCTTCCCTACGTCGTTTGCAGAGATATTGATGTGTGTCACACATCTCAGTAAACTTATTGACGATATTGTCTAGGGTATGGTGCATGAGCATAAGGCGTGGCGTCACACAAAACTGTAAAAGCCCTTCCCTACGTTGTTTGCAGAGATATTTATGCGTGACACACAGCTCAGTAAACTTATTGACGATATTGTCTAGGGTATGGTGTAAGAGCATAAGGCGCGGCGTCACGCATTCCTATAAAAATCCCTTCCCTACGTCGTTTGCAGTCATTTTGATGTGTGACACACAGTTCAGCAAACTTATTGACAATATTGTCAAGGGTATGGTGCAAGAGCATAAGGCGCGGCGTGACACACAACTATAAAAATCCCTTCCCTACGTCATTTGCAGACATACTTATGCGTGACACACATCTCAGTAAACTTATTGACAATAATGTCAAGGGTACGGTGCAAGAGCATAAGGCGCGGCGTGACACATAACTGTAAAAATCCCTTCCCTACGTCGTTCGCAGACATACTTATGCGTGACAAATGGTGGTTCGAGCTTCCTATGAAAATTATGCTTATGCAGCTAATAAAAAAATCCATGATAATTCAAAATATGCCGTCCGGACGTCCCGAACTAAACATTTTCAAGCACAAACGACGTATTTAAGCCATTTGCACGTCATTTTCCATAACGTCCGTGTGTCCGATACACCGTACAGCTGTGTCCATGGGCTGGCTTTGGTCAAATTGCACAAACGGTATTTTTGATAATTTACGACAAACAGTCTTATTTAATCGTATCTACTGCCAAATTAACCTGAAGTCCATAATCAAGAAATTTTTATATATTTTGCCGAATATAAAAAATATTGGAAAAAACTATTGACATTTATCTTTTTTAGTGATAGAATACTGACCAAGGGAAACGATTCAATTTATGTTTCCTTCTTACATCAAGCTACTGACAGCACCGTGGGGCATTATAGTTTTCTTTTTGCACGATAGAATTATCTCTATGCGCAATAATATTACTAATGATGAACACCCTTATCCGCTGTTGTCTGAAGCTATTTCTGACAGCTGCGGATTTTTTCATCTTCTTGACAGTAAATACGCGCTGTCCAAACCCGACAAAAAATTTTGACAGAAAGGATTTACAGCTATGTTTATCAAAAAATCAGCGTACCTCATTAACAAGATACCCCTCTTTACTTACGAAGGGGGTGACAGCGGATGAATAATTGTCCTATCTGGAAAGACGAAAAAGGGAATGTCAATGAAGTATTGTTCTGCGAGGAGTTTTCCAAAGATCACCCCATGGTCTATTCTCAAAACAGATTTTATGACTATATGGGAGAAGTTAACCCTGCCGATGTTTCAATGATGATCTCAAAAGTCATTATGCAGAATATTCCCAGGAGAATTGATGCAATTACAAAAAGTGTGCTTGCAACACTCAAGGTTTACTGCGATGATACTAGCTTTGCTCCTAGGGAAGACGAAATCCATCTTTCCAATGGCACTCTTTATACAGACGGAACGTGGATTCCCGAACTGAAGATATGCTTCAACCGTCTTAATGTAACCTATGATCCATCCGCCGCGACCGGTTCCCATGCACCTCCGTTCTTCTCAGCTTTTCTGAATGATCTGTTTTATCCCGAAGATATACCCACTCTTCAGGAGTATTTGGGTTACTGTCTTATCCCCTGCAATAGGGCACAGAAAATGCTTTTTATCATCGGTAACGGCGGAGAAGGAAAATCCCGTTTAGGCGTTGTTTTGAAGGTGATCTTTCAATCGGCAATGATAACGGCAAACTTTACCCGTATTGAAACCGATAAATTCTTCAAAAGCAATCTCATTAACAAGCTTGTCTTAGTAGATGATGATATTCCGATGAAAGCTCTGTCTTCAACGGAGAATATCAAAAATCTTGTTACGGCAGAAACACCCATTGATGTTGAGGAAAAAGGAAAGCAGTCCTTTCAGGCTACACTTTATTCCCGTATTATTGGATTTGGCAACGGTTCTCCTAAGTCCCTGTACGATAAATCTGAGGGCCTTACCCGCCGTCTTATCATTTTGAATGCCAAGCCCAAGGATCCTAATAGGATCGATGATCCATTTCTCGCAGATAAATTGATCGCTGAAAAGGATCAGATCTTCCTGTGGTCGTTTGAAGGACTTCAGAGACTTATCCGCAACAATTATCAGTTTACTCTTTCCAACAGAATTAATCAGAATATTGCCGATATAAAGTCGGAAAGCTGCAATATTCCCGACTTTCTCAGAGATACCTCATATATATGCTTTAGAAGTAATTATAGTGACAGCACATATAATATTTACGCAGCATATCAGGATTGGTGCCGCAGGAATGCGATGACTGCTCTTAGTCAGAACACATTCTGCAGCTGGCTTCATAACAATGCCGAAAGATGGAACATCATTCCGACTACACATATAAAGACCGTTCAGAACAAGGAGGTTCGCGGTTACAAAGGTATTGCAGTGCTGTATAGGCCGATATGACTTTTTTGATCGATATAAGAGCGGTGCCGGGGCACCGCTCGGTTCGTTTTTAAAGGGTTTGAAATATATCAAGGTAAGCATTTACGTGATGTACTTGAATTATTTTCAATTCCCGAGATAACGGCGTTCAGGAACGCCGCGGTTTGTTTTTAAAGGTATTTAGGGGAACAACGGCAATGCCGGCAGCTGTTGATTCCCTGACAAGCCAAAATAATTTATGAAAGGCGGAATTTATAATGAATATTTCCGATGTTAAAATTCGAAAGACCTTCCCCACTGGCAATCTTAAAGCAATTGTGTCCATTACAATCGACAACTGTCTTGCCGTACACGATATCAAGATCGTACAGGGCAATGACAGGATCTTTGCAGCAATGCCTAGCCGTAAGGACGAAAACGGCGTTTTCCGTGACATCGTTCATCCTATAGATGCCGAAACAAGAGCTGAGTTTGACAGCATCATTCTTTCGGCATATGACAGACATGTTGCTCTCGAAAAGATCTATAACGATATGATCGCAGATGACTAAGTAATAAGCAGCAATTGTGACGCAAATCCATTGCAGCCCTCGTTTTCAACACGAAAGCGAGGGCTGTACACATAATATTTAACAGAAAGACTATCAACTAGGAAAATCACTCAAATCAACGTAAGAAGAACCTTCAACGAGGGTAAGCTCAAGGCACTCAAAAATTTACCTGAACGCCTTGTTCTCCGTTGAAACTAATCAATATAATCTATCTCATCGATCTTCCAGCTGCCGTCCTCCTTTATCATTTTGTATCTGCGGGAATAAGTGCCGATGAAGCTGTCAACAAATGTAGCCGAAAAATCAATGAAGCTGTCAGAACTGTCGTAAATATACGCATTTGCCATCCAACCTCCGGGATTTCCCCTTCCGCCAAGCTGTGCATATAGAGAGCCGTTATATTCCTTTATTTGTGTAAAGTTATAAAAAACGGCTTCTATATATTTGTCGGAGAAAAGCCTTTGAGCGTTTTGCTTTACTTCTTCAACCGTTGTGAACGGGAATTTATAATAGTCCTCCGCATGCTCAAACGATACTCCCAACACCTTTTCAATATTTGGGATAAACTGCGGCATATCCTCTTTGATCCTGTATTCGGAATAATAGGGAACGCCGTCTATCTCTACCGTATTTATCAGCGATTCTGTATCTATCCAAACATCTGAAAAGAAAAACATTTCCCACAATTCACAATTGTCGATCACATCGGGCAGACCCATTTCTGAAATCATATCCATATCCTGTAAATGTCCCTGAGCTGCATATATTTTCTTTGCTGCTTCGGAAACATCAATATCAAGAGGTAATTCATAAGGCTCCGGGTTAATTCCAAGCTCTTTATGCCATCTCCACAGGTCAATTTCACAGACCAAATCAAGGCTGTCATCTGTATTTTTGAACTCAAAATATGCATTATAGCCCGTTTGGGTGTTGGTTATTTCTCCGTTATGAATCCAATTTACGGTATAGCTTCCAATATATACCCATGTAGTGTCATCGGCTGTACCGTATTTAACATTACGATTAGCTATTTCCACTTCCACCTTATCAATTCCGTGGGAAACGGTATCAGCAGCCTTTGACTTTACCGCTTCAATAAACTCTGCCATATCCTTATCCGTGGTGTATTTTTTGGGGTCAAGCTCCCCTGTTTTGGCAATATTGCTCCAATAGTCGGTAAGATAGCTGTCACAAGCGGACATCAATTCGGAAGGCACAGGCTTCGGATACATCTCTGTTTCACCGTTTTCATTTGAAAAAATAACAAGCTCATCACCATCGGGCAGAATAGGCGTAATGCCGTAGTCGCTGCGATAATAATCAACAACATTCTCGCCCGTTTCATCATAAAGCGGAACAAGAAAATATTCACAAACAAAGGTACACTGTTCAATTGCCTCTCCGTACTCGGGATAAAGCTGCTCACGATATTGCTTGGTCCTTTCTTCATCTGTAACTGTTTCGCTGTGTCTTTCATATTCATCATTATGCTTACCGTAATAGTCTGCTCGGCTCATATATGCTTGTTTGCCGTTTATTCCCATTGTCTGAAACAGTTCGGGAAATCCATTATTTTCGATAATATACGGATCGATACGCATAACGTTATAATATTCATATTTATCACTGTTCGTTATTTCAAGAACACAGGAGCCGTTTATTTCTTTGGTATCGTCAATATCACCCACTAATTCTTTTTGCACATCAAATACAAAGCTTTTGCTTTCATTCGGTGCAAATGTATATTCATCTGTCGGACCGTATGACACGGGACTGACTATATTTGAACTGTAACACAAACTGAAAAAGTGAGAAAGATCAACCGCTAATTCATCTGAGGTCAGATTTGTAATAACACAGTCAATTGCATATTCATCATTGCTTTCGTCCGAGGGAATAACCTTCATTTTTGCGCTGAATGCATCGGTTCTCTGAATAGTATCATATTCTTCGACAATCTGAGTATCCTCTTTGTGTCTGTTTGCACACAGTATCACCGAAACAGCTGCCGCCGCAAGTGTAAGAATAATAACCACCCAAACAGCAGGCTTCTTAAAGCTCAGCACATTCTTTATTCTCTGCTTTGTTCCGTTCTCACCGAAGCAGGCAGTGAATGCCGCTGTAGGCTTTGCGGAGATTTTCAAAAGTGTCTGAGAATAATCCGCCTTCTGCTCCTTTGTCATATTTGCCGTTACCTTTTCATCGCATGACATTTCCATATCACGCTCAAAAAGTCTGAACATTACCCATACAAGAGGATTGAAACAATGTACGCACAAAGCCCCATACATCACAAGCTTTGCAATATGATCTCCTCTGTGCATATGAGCCTTTTCGTGTCTGATAATAAGATCACTTTCCGTACAGTTAAGCCCTGTGGGAAGATAAATCTTAGGGCGAATAATTCCCATAATAAACGGGTCGGAGATGACGGAAGATACATACACATTTTCTCCCATTTTCTGTGCAGACCTGAGAGAACGTGAAAGATTGACCCATGAATCAACTCCGCGATAAATCATTATAATAACAGCAAGTGCCCATATGTATGAAGCAATGGCAATATAGTTTATCTCCCTTTTTTGGGGTATTTCCGAAACAGGTTCAGATACAGCCGTCACCTGTTGGGGAACCTCCGTCTGCGATGCGGAAAGCTCGGGAGCATGGGCATTTTCCTTATCGTAATGTGTGATAACAAGCTCATTTTTGTTGCCCTCAATAACCTCCGAATTGTATGGAATCTCAACACTTGGAATTGGTGCAGAAGGCAGCTCAAAGCTGATAGGACACAGCAATCTGAACAATGCCGCCGCCCAAAGCACATAGGAAAACACCTTCGGAGCCTTTCGGAGAAGCAGCCGCAGAACCATAACAACGCCTATGACAATAGAAGCGGTAATGCTCATTTCTATGACCCTTATAAAAATATCTGTCATAGCTTACTCCTCTCTGAAACGGTCAATCATCTGCTGAATTTCGTCGATCTCACTTGCGGAAAGCTTTTTTCTGTCCGCAAAAGCGGCAAGGAAACGAGGGAGAGAACCGCCGAAGTCCTCCTCGATAAGCTTGTCCGTCTTGATAGCAGCAATTTCTTCTTTGGAAATAACGGTTGAAACGTGACCGTCTTTGTTTTCGCATATTCCCTTGTCACACAGGCGGCGGAGCATTGTGTAAGTGGTTGATTTTTTCCACTTAAACACTTCCGCACATATCTTTACCAGTTCTCCCGAGGGAATACCCTCATTTTCTCTGATAATGTCAACGAACTTTCCTTCCATTTCTCCAAGCTTAATATTCATATTATCATACCCTTCCATTGGTTTATTGTTTGTAGACTACACATATAGTCTAACATATGTAAACCGATTTGTCAAGGGGTT
Source organism: uncultured Ruminococcus sp. (assembly GCA_964540575.1). GTDB lineage: Bacteria > Bacillota > Clostridia > Oscillospirales > Ruminococcaceae > UMGS1889. Next base: position 336 of record CAZINI010000059.1, on the reverse strand, counting down.
TCTGAAAATATTTTTATATGCTTTTGGGATATACTTTCCTTCATAGTTGAAAAGCTCTTCTTACAATCAGTATTGTATAAAAATAAGGCTGCTTCAATCGTCCTGTCGTTCTCACATAAAAAGGTGTTTTTCAATTTCCTTTATATCTGTTTTAATTTGTGCTTTGCTTAATGCTTTATTAAGTCTAGCAAATAATTGTAAAAATTAGTTATTTGCCATATTATCTCCTTTTCGTCTGTTATTCTAAATATCTTGATAATTATTCTTATATATGGTATAATTATAGCAGCCCATAAAAATACCATTACACACCAGCAGAAGCAAACCACCCCATGC
>CAZINI010000058.1:0-18484 GCA_964540575.1 uncultured Ruminococcus sp. | reverse complement strand
TCAAGGAAATGAAGAAGCTCCCCGGTGCTCTCTTTATCGTTGACCCCCGCAAGGAAAAGATCGCTGTTGCTGAGGCTAAGAAGCTCGGTATTCCCATCGTTGCTATCGTAGATACAAACTGCGATCCCGATGATGTTGATTATGTTATCCCCGGAAACGATGACGCTATCAGAGCTGTTAAGCTCATTGCAGGTGCAATGGCTGATGCTATCATCGAGGGCAGACAGGGTCAGCAGGAAGCTCCCGAGGCTGAAACTGAGGAAGCTGCAGCTGAGTAATCAGTAATTATATTTCGAGTTATCGGGCAGACATTTTAATAAAAAGGTCTGCCCTGATTTTGATATTTTGGATAATACCATTCCACAATAAAGATGCAGAAAGAATACAGCTTTTATTGTGAAAAGGTATAACATTTAGGAGGAATTAAAATGGCAAAGGCATCAATTGCAGAAATCAAAGACCTTATGAAATCCACAGGCGTTGGTATGATGGATTGTAAAAAGGCTCTCGAAGAGGCTGACGGCGATAGAGATAAGGCTGTAACAATTCTCCGTGAAAAGGGTCTTGCTACACAGGCTAAGAAGAGCGGCAGAGTTGCTGCTGAGGGTATCGTTACTGCTGTTGTAGAGGGTAACGTAGGTGCAGTTGTTGAAGTAAATATCGAAACAGACTTCGCTGCTAATAACGATGAGTTCAAGGCTTTCGTTGCAGCTGTTGCTAAGACTGTAATCGAGAAGAATCCCGCAGATGTTGACGCTCTTAAGGCTGCAACTATCAGCGGCGGTGACAAGTCCGTTGAGGAAACTCTTCAGGATCTGTTCATCAAGATCAGAGAGAATATGGTTATTCGTCGTTTCAAGAGACTTGAGGGCGTTCTCGTTCCTTATGTTCACGGCGGCGGAAGCATCGGTGTTATGGTTAAGCTGGATACAGATCTCAGTGCTGATAAGGTATTTGAGGTTGGTAAGGACTGTGCACTCCAGGTTGCAGCTATGAATCCTGCTTACCTGAACAGAGAGTCCGTTCCCGCTGAGGTTCTCGAGAACGAAAAGACCATCATTATGGCTCAGATGGCTGAGGATCCTAAGATGGCTTCCAAGCCCGAGCAGGTAAGAGCTAAGATCGCTGAAGGCAAGGTTGGCAAGTACTATTCTGAGAACTGCCTTGTTGAGCAGTCTTTTGTTAAGGACGACAAGCTCACCGTTGGCAAGTATGTTGAAGCAGCAGCTAAGCAGCTGGGCGGCAGCATCACAGTTTCCGATTTCGTTCGTTTCGAGAGAGGCGAAGGCGTTGAGAAGAAGGAAGAGAACTTCGCTGACGAAGTTGCTAAGATGATCAAGTAATCTTATTTCAACGTAATTTTTTCAGCCCCGCAGTGTAAACTGCGGGGCTGTTTTATTATTTTATTTGAGGCATAATTATATCATCCCTGCCGGCAAAACATTCAAGCTGTTCAGCTGACGGTACCATGCCTTGTCCGCTGAAAACTATCACCCTCAACGACGGCAGCTCTGCCGCAGCTTTAAAGCAGTCAACCTCATCACTTACAGCAAAAAAGCATATCTCTTTAAGCTTTGTCATATCCTTGACAAAATCAAGATTGGTTATCTTACCGTTTATACCGAGATATTCAAGACCGGTCAGAGCCGACAGTGCAGAAAGCTCCGCCGCCTCGTTATAGTTTGTATTTACAGTGAGCGAAGTCAGGTTCGGGAACATTGAAAGCTTTTCCGCATCGCTGATATTATTCAAAGTGATCGAGGTTATACGGTCGGCAACGCCGCTCAAAAGTTCAAGGTCAAAATATGTGTTCTCGTCTTTGTCATAGATATAAATACTTTTGAGGTCTTCAAGAAGTGCAAGCTTTTCAATATCTTCGGGAGAAATGTCTGACGGAATACCGATATGCTTTGTATTGACATTGACTGCTTTTTCGCCTATTGTCACCTGTTCAAGCTCTTTTACCTTTGCGGCAGACGGATTTTCAAGATATTTCCTTTCAATTTCAAGAGCCTGCTTTTGGTAGTCCTCATAGGTATTTGGGGTTTCCGACATAAGCTGTGAAGCGGTTATGGTGTCAACGAGGGTGAAGCTTGAAAGATATTCTTCCAAAAGCTTATCGTAAAGCTTAAGATCTGTATCATCAACAAAACGATCTCCGTCAATTTTTTCTCCGTCAAAAAAAGCACCGTCAAGATAGATCTTATCCGATTCTTCGGAAGCATAGCTGCTGAAATAATAGCCTTCCGATGCAAGAGTTTTGCTGTCACTTGTGTTGGAGTAGAAAACGGTTTTTTCAACCTGCCTTCTTGATGTGCAGGTCATATATCCGTCATAGCAAGTGCTTATGTAAAAATACTCGTCATTTACGCTGTCATAATACTTTTTCAGATCGCTGCCGCTGTCCATGAAAAATCCGCCGGCACTTTTCGGAGAGGATCCGTCAAGCCGCGTAACGCCTTCATCTATATCGGTGTAGGCTCCGTAATATCCCATAATATGCTCGGGAATACCGTCGTTTTCAATGTCGTAAAGCATACCGTAAGTGCTGAACTCGACGGCGGCTTCAACGGTGTATTCAAGGCGGTTCTGTTTTTTATCCCAGATAAAATATTTCTTACGCAAAAAATCGTCCTCGGATATTTCCTTGCCGTCAGCAAAAAACTTTCCGTCCGAATTCTGTAAAAACAGCTCCGATTTAAAGCTGTCACCGTCAAGTGTAAGCTTATAATAGCTTTCTTTCGAAGCGTCCTTGCATTTAAGCACGGGAAATACCTTTTCACGGTCATTGTACCATTGGAGGACGAAGCTTTCCTCGTCTAAATCGGCTTTTCCCGCAAGTGCAACGGTATTTCCGTCCTGCTTAAAACAGTACAGCATTTTTTCAGCAAAAAACACAAGCTCATCTGTGCCGTCATTGTTTATATCAACAGAAAGTATCTGTTCCGTATCGGGTGAAATATTTTTAAGCATACGGACTGCATCTTTTACAAGCAAACTGCGGTGATAGCTTGGAGTATCCTCGATTTTGTCATAGACCATAGCCTTGTATTTTTCGCATTTTTCCTCGCTTATCCAATCACCATATACATCGCTGTAATAGTCGTATAAATAAGGAGGACCGTGCCAACCGCCATTGTCGCTTCGCAAAAATCCCCATTTAACAAGTCGTTCGGCAGTAAAAACTCCGTCCTTCAAGCTTAAAACAACATAGTATTCATCGTGAGCAAAATCAACATCATATTTTGAATAAAGGGCAGGGTAGATGTTTTGACCGTCATCGTACCATTTCAGCGTGATAGAATCCATCTGGTCGCACCATTGTCCCGTTTCTGCACCTATTTTGTTCCCCTCGCTGTCATAGCAGACAATAGCTGACTTGGGTTTTAGTTCGATTTTTTCATCATTGCCGTCAAAGTCAAGGTCATAGAAAAACTCCGTGATAATTTCGGGTTCAGCTGTTTGGGCAGATGTTGTTTCGGCAGTAGTTTCTTCCGTCACCGATGTTTCCGTCGTTGTTGTAGGTTCGGTTTCAACAGTTTCCGAAATCTCGTCCGAATTTGCCGTATTTGTGCATGAGCAGAGGAGAAGTGCCGAAAGTGCACAGATGAATATATCTTTAATCTTCATAATAATGCTCCTCATTGTTCTTTTGGTCTGATGACCTTTATCGCCCTGTATTCGGTAACAGTAACCCATTCATCTTCATATTTTTCGGCTGAACGGATAACATTTCCCGCAAAATCAAAATCATAGCTGTACTCTGTAACAAATGTCCCCATAGAATATCCGACCATTTCGTTGTCGTTATCGATGGTGTATATCATCTCGGTAAGGTTGCCGTATTCATCGTAGATGTATTCATATTTATATGTATCACCGTATGTCACTGCTTCAAAAACGTTAAGAAGAAGCTTTCCGTCCTCGTTGTATGTATAGCTGTCAACATAATCATTGCATCTGTCGGATTCATCGTCATAATACTCCGTGGTAATACTTTCCTCACGGATAAGACGGTTTTCGCTGTCATATTCGTAGGTTATCGTACGGCTGAGATTTCCTTCTCCATCAAAGTATTCCATCTTTGAAAAAAGTCCATCGGGTGTGTGATCTTTTAAAATAGTCCGTTTAGTTATATAGCTGCCATCGGGATCGTACCATTCAAAGCTTACTTCTAGTCCATTTTCGTAAAGATAGGTTTCCGTTGTGTTTTGGTTATAGGTGCGTATTTTTTTTACTACTTCGTCGGTATCTCCATTGTAGAAATATTCCGTTATGCTTCTTATGCTGTATCCTCCATTGACAAAATCACGGACAAAGTCGGTGCGTGTTTTCACACGCCCCATTTCGTCATAGGTCAGCTCGTCAGAGGCAGGACTTAAAAGATTTCCGTCCTCATCGTATGTATAAGTATCGCCGTCGGAATATTTCTTGGTTTTGACCTTTCCGCTTGGATAGTAGGTGTATGTCAGTTTTGAACCATATTTATCCTCAAGAAGACTTCCTGCATGATCGTAAGCGTAGTTTTTGGTGTAAGCCTCTCTGCCGTCGAAATACTCTGTACGCTCGGAGATCGGCTTGAATTCAATGTCATATTCAAGATCATCGTCAAGAAATTTTTCAAATTCAGCAATGTCATCTCTGTCATTATAATACTTTTCAAGCAGAGAGGAGATATGGTTCGGCGTCTTTTCCTTTATATTAATAAGCTCTTTGTGGGGCAGAAGCTTCCATTGCGGTTCAAGCTTTTGAAAATACGAGCGAATGTATTCGTTATATTGTTCCTCGTTGTCAAATCCACTGTATTTAAATCCCATCGTGCTACTGTATGAATACTCCCCAACATATTCCGAGGAAAGCTTTCGTCCGTTCAAACATAATTGTATAATACCTCCCTCTCCCGCAACAGAGCCGCCAACCCAGCAGCTTGCAAAATATTGGTCTTGTCCGGAAAGGATAAAGCATTGGGGGATGTCGCCGTCATACGAACGCCATGTATCTTCGCCCGTAAAAGCCGTGCCGCCTGCAGGTTCAGCCATAAATGCACCCTCATTATCAACGGAGAAAACAGCGGATACGGATATATGTGCAGCAGCCTGTATGACCACCTCGGGAGTGCCGTTGGAATCAAGGTCACAGATAAGGCAATATGCCGCCTGCGGAAGTGTTTCATTGAAGCTTTCAAGCTGCGTAAGCTGTTCCATATAACCCTGTACCCGTTCATCGTGACTGTATAAATCGTCATTCACGGCTTCTTCCGTTTCGGTAACAGTCATTTCGGACACAGAAGTCGTTTCGGGCGGTGAAGTTTCCGTTAAAGCAGTTTCTTCGGTTACAGCGATTTCGGCGGGAGTTGTTTCGGTGATCTTCTCATTCTCTTGTGAACAGGAGCATAAGAGAAACGTGCATAAAACTATTGAAAGATACCTTTTCATTATGTGACCGCAAATTGCCATAAGCGGTAATCCTCCTTTATTTTATGATGGTATGAATTATCACGGTAAGCAGGATATGCACGCTGTTCGGGTGACGGGATAGCACCATGACTGCCTTTACAAGAATGCAGCTCTAGGGCGGCGTAAAGGCAGTCGGGCTTATCAATTACTGCAAGGGACCCTATCTTTATAAGTTTTGTAATATCTCCGTTATGTATTCTCAAAGGGGGATAATAGCAAGATTTCCGCCGTTGCCCGAAAGATAGTTATAGATAAGTCTTGCGGCTTCGGCTCTGGTGTATGTTTTGTTGGGGTCGAAATTTCCGTCATTTCCGGCGGCAAATCCCATAGCCTTTGCGATGGCGATGTATCCGCAGTCCGCATGTGTATCGGGAATATCCGCAAAGGGGCTCTTGTAAATACCCTTAAGCTTTGCTGCTTCGGAGCAATTGGTGAGATTGTCCACATAGAATTTCGCAAGGAAGAGATTGTTTGCAGGGGACTTATCGCTGTATTCCGTCTGTTCAGCCTCGGGCATATCATAGTAGGGATGGTATCGTTTGTTAATTCTGCCGAAGATCTCCGCAAACTCCTTTTCTGTTACTATATGCTGAGGGTCAAAGCTGTTAGATTCGGTAAAGATAATATTGTAATCAGCCAGCTTGCTTACATATTTTTCAGTTTCTGTACCCTTAATATCAGAATATTCCGGGTAGGCAAAGAAGATGTTTTTCTCCCACCAATAGGTTGAGCAGGGTATGCCGGTTACTCCGTCTATAATGAATTTTGTGTTATATCTTTGGACGATATAGCTTCTGCATTTTCCGTCCTTATCAAAGAAATATTCGTAAGCGATTTTCGGGGGATTATACTTTATGGCATTTTCCTTTGCTTTTTCAGCGGAAATAAGCTTTGATGCGTCCTCATATTCGGCAGCTGCGACATAATTGCTCTTATACGCAAACACTGATTTATTGGAACGGACGGTAACAGTGACAGTATCTCCGTAAACCTCAACGCCGTTTACATATCTCGAATAAACGAAATCAGCAGAGCCTTTGAAGGTGTTCTCCGAAGGCTTTTGTGTCAGCTTAAATGAGGAAAAAGCTTCGCCCGTAAAATGCTTGGCAGCCTTGTCCGCAAGCTTTACGCCGTCCTCGGTAGACATTTCCATAAACTGTACGTCGTGGTCATAGATAATGTCCTTGCTGAAAGTGATGATCTGTCCCGTGCGTGCGTTCATCAGCACATTCAGCTTAACGGTCGAACCCTTGCGTTTGGCGGTATATTTCAGATCCCAGCAGTCGATCTTGACGTTTTCGTCAATGAAATGGTCGACAATTTCCGCATATTCCAAAGTCAGATCCTTGTCAAACACGATGATCGGGTCATTTTTCAGATAACCTGCAATATCTGCTTTCTGAATAAGGGACTTGTCCAGTTCGAGAGCCACAAGCTCCCTTTCGGTGAAATCATAGTCCTCATCAGCGGATTCTTCTATTGCATTTTCGGCATCAGCTGTAATTCCACTGCCGCCATAGATTCCACCGTTTTGACCCTTAATGCCGAATTTTGACTTGTCCTTATCGATAGATGAGGGTTTTCCCGTAAAAGCGTCCAGCATACTAATGTCCGATTTAAAGGACACATTGTAATAAAGCTTTCCGTATGCTTTCCCGTCCGAATACTCATAACGGTAGTAGGGCTTAAGCTCCATATTTGACTTGATGATATTTGCAAGTTCAGTTTCCGATTTCATTTTATCGGGAGATATAAGGCTGAGTCCGTCAACATCTATGGCAGAAATGCTCATACCTGTGAGGTCGCCGGTATCTCTGTCAAGCCATACGGTTCCGTTAAGACCGTTTATGGCAATACCGCCCGAGGTAAGCGTGAAGCTGATGCTGACGTTTTGAGATGACAGTTCTCTTTTGCTTATCGCAGATTTTATTCCGTACTTGATTTGTGGATTGAGCTTTTTAATCCACTGCACAGCAATGGCTTTCAGCTGTTCATCGGACAGTTTTCCAAATCTTGCGGAAGTTTCAGCATTTTCTTTGTCTATAATAAAAGAATAGATAACATTTCCGTCCGTTTCAACGTAAACAGCATTTCCCGTTTTTGGGTCAGACCATATAAGCTCAAACCTTTTACCGTATTCGTTATAATCAAATTCCGTGTATTCATCGGGAATTTTATATCGCTGCTTGACTGTCTGAATAGCTTTTTTGAGTTCCTCTTTATTTTCACCGTTTACTTGAGAAACCGTGGTTTTCTGGTTCTTATCGGCTGCATAAACGGGCAGGGCAGTGCCGCAAAGCATTAGGGCGGCAAGTGCTGCTGCGATAATTTTTCTTTTCATATTGTATCCGTTCCTTTCGGTGGTATTTTTGGATATTATACCATTTTGTGAAAAATTTTTCAACGGTTTGGAACAGATTGTAATAATATGTAACCTTTTTGTAATAGACTTTATTTGATATTTGTGAAATGCAGTTCGTATCCGAAGAAATGTTTGCCGACACAAATGCTTGCAAAGCAGCCGACAATGATAACGGCGGTGCTGATAATGCCTGCAAAGGGGACAGCTATTGCTGTGTCATATTTGCTAAACATTGAGCAGGCGAGCCAAATCATTACAGCCGCCGGCAAAGCATATCTGAATTTCCGAAATGCAGCAGGAAGGATAACCATTTCAGCTGCTGCAAGTGTACTGTAAAATATCAGCATCAGGCTGTCGGGTGTCCGTGTCTGCGTCATAAGAATGTGTGTGAGAATGGCATCGAAAATCAGAAATGCCGAGCATAGCACAGGCGGCAGATAGACCTGAGAAAGCATCGAGTTGGGTGAGCTTTTCATCATCACCGATTCATTATGATAAAAGAATTCAAAGGTAACTATGGGTATAAATACCGAGAAAAACTGTGAAGTAAATGCTCCTTCGGTGTAAGCGGCAAGCTTTGTAAAAGTCCAGAAGATGAAAAGCATTGCGGCTGCAATATACCATAAGATCCTTTCCCACGGCTTCTGAATAGACATGTGCAGTGAGATAAGCGAAGCTGCTCGTTTAATCATGCAGTACCCTCCTTCCGATATTTGTCATTGAAACAACCGTGCCGCCTGTTACGGAGATAGCCGCAAGAATAGCTGTGGCAATTAGCATCGGAATGTAGTATTCACCGTCTTGGGCTATTGTCAAAGGAATTTCCAGGAAAACAGAAAATACAAAAGTAATGAGCAAAAACACAAATGAGTTGGTAAGAGTGCAAATTGACAGATATACCCCGAAAAATATCAGCGAACAGAATATCATAACAGGTATCATTTTTGGGGATTCGGGAATGACGCTTTTAAACAGTGCGGGAAAAAGGACAGATGTGGTGCAGTTAATGCAAACAAGTATAACGTTTATGATAACAAGCTCGATTACGGCTGATCTCACGGTTTTTCGAGGTGTGGGAAGTGAGCGTATCAGCGGTATTCTGTTGGGCTTATTCTGAGAGATACCGTCAAATGCGAAATAGACGGAAATGGCACTGCAATAAATTGTTATCATAAAAAGTGTTGAAAAATGGTTGTCGGTATGTGTTTCAAATAAACCACTCACACCGTAATGTACGATCAAAAAAATAATGACGGGTGAAGCAAGGACTGTTATCAGAAACCTCAAGTTCAGTTCGGGAAAGAGAGTTCTATAATTTCTTGTCATTGTGTTTACTCCTTATCAGACTTTTCGGCGGATTTCATAAGCATAACACTCAGCTGAGAGAGGGTCACTTGCAGCTCGGAAACGTCCGTGCCCGAAAGACATTTTACATTTTCGGAAAGCAGGAGAGCGGTAAAGCTGACGGAATTTTTCTCGCAATAAACAGAGTTTTTGCTGACCTTTTCGTAATCGGAGAGTTCACCTGTGACAATAAGATATTTCTCGGAAAGCTCGGTAGTCCAGCCCTGTTCGAGAATTTTTCCGTTATTTATGATAACGGCGTAGTCTGCAATAGCCTCTGTGTCGGCGATATTGTGGGTGGACATGATAACGCTTCGTTCGCCGTTTCCATCCGCTATGTAATTTCCGATAATACCGCAAAGACGGTCACGCATTACGGGGTCGAGAGGGGAGGCGGGTTCATCGAGTATAAGCAGCTTTGTATCTCTTGCAAGCACCGAGGCAAGCATAGTTTTCATTTTCATTCCGTCGGAAAATGTGCCGATACGTCCGATAGGTCTATTGTTTTTGCCTATTTTTAGTCCGAACAGTTCAAATTCTGTGCAACGCTCATTGAATTTTTCTTCGCTGAAATTATCAAAGGAAGCTGCCATAGCATTGGAAATATCTTTCTTTGTCCAATGGTTTGCGAAATAGCATTGCGATGCCTGATAGCCGATGGCGGTTTTTATCTCATACTGATCGTCGGGCATTTTCAGCTTATCGAAGTAGGTGACATCTCCCGAAAAATCCAGATAAAGAGCGGCGAGAATATTCAGAAGAGTGGTCTTTCCGCCGCCGTTTTTTCCGATAACAACGGTGGTAAAGCCCTTTGGGATATTCAGTTCGGGAATATCCAAAGTGAAATCTTTATAGCTTTTTACAATATTTTTTGCGGATATAATGTTTTCGGTTATCATAGGTCTGCCTCCAGCAATGTGTTTAATAATTCTTTCAGTTCATCGGATGTAAGTCCTGCGGTTCGGGCGGCGGAAATGGCAGCAAGCAGGCTGTCCTCTACAAGACGCTGCTGCTGTTCTCGGAGCATTTCGCTGTTTCGGGGATTTACCATATATCCCTTGCCCTGAATTGCAGTGACAAGTCCCTGCTCGGACAATTCCTCATATGCTTTCATTGTGGTAATAACGCTTATCTTCAAGTCCTTTGCAAGACCTCGTATAGACGGAAGATAATCTCCTTCTTTGAGTGTTCCGTTCAGAATATCGTCCCGAAAACTGTCTGAGATTTGTCTGTAAATAGGCGTGCTGCTGTTGGGTAATATTTTCAAGATCTCACCTCCCAAAATAGAAATCCAAGAATAAAACCGATTATTTTTTGCATACAGCGGTACTCCTTTTCAAATAAATTCCCGAGATAACTGCCGCAGCAGCGGCAATAATGAGAACTGTCGGATTAAATAAATAGTATCCGTTTTTAAGATGATACGGCTCAAAACCTGTATAGGATACAAGATCGAATACTATTGTCACAAGGTTGCTCAGTGAATGTGCAGCTGCCGAATAAAACGCATTACCCGTTTTAATGTAGATGACCGAGAGGACTATCCCTGCAATAAAAGCGTCAAGAAAGCCGTAAAGTCCTCTGAGATGGGCAGCGGAAAATGCCGCTGATGAAATAAGCAGAGCGGGTATTATTCCGATAATGTCCTTAGTAGACTCATAAGAACAGATACGAAAAACGATTTCCTCACAAACAGGAGCGATAATTATTCCCATAGCTGCACTTACAAAGTAAGCAGGCATATATATGTCTGAATCGGACCTCGTTTGCGGAGAAACCAACGAAAAAATCAGTGACAGTATTTCAACAGAAAATAGGGTAGCCGCTGCTGCACAGACTGCAATTGCTGCAGCCTTTTTTATGCTGACATTTTTCAGCGAGAAATGCTTGGAGATATTTACACCATTATCCTTTTTGACGGACAATGAAATAAGCACGACTGATAATATCTGTCCGACTATGATGAGAAACTGTATCGCAAGGTATTTTCCGTGTACACTGAGCGGCAGAAATTCTGTAACCATTGAAGGGACTAAGGTTGTGAGAAAAATAACTATTATCAAAATCAGAAATGGTTTTAAAACAGCGTTTGCGTACTTCATTGTACATACTCCTTTAGTGACTGTTTATGTGTTATATAAACAGTATAAACTGTTATATCTGATTTGTCAATAGGTTTTTCGGAAAAAAGTTTAAGGTTTTTATAAAGAAAAAGCGGAACCTGGCAAAATTGCCAAATTCCGCAAAAATTAACCGCACTGTAAAACAAATCTGACTCTATCAAAGCGGCACTCCGCAAGGTCTGACTTGCTTATGTAAAAATATAGCCTTCCGCCGTCGCCAAACATAAATCCACATCCATCGTTAAAATCGCTTCCCATTGAACAAAGCTGACAAAGCTGAATGTCGTCATCTTCAAATTCTTCCGCAACGCTGTTCTGAATGCAGTTTGAATATCCACCTAGCTTAAAATAGCTGTCGTTGTATTCAAAGCTGTCATATCCGAGAAGGCTGTCCTTTTCGTTTTCGTAATCCTCGATATAATCTCCGTCTTTTGAAAGCAGAGTGAAGTCCTCGTAATCGGGAAGGTCTTTTTCGCTGATAAAATTTATTTTGTATTCATCAACTATGCAGTTTTCATCGGCATATCCCGCAAAACAGCAGTCGGGGTCGGTTTCCTCGGGAAAATCTGTCGGGGATAATTCGCTCAGATCGCCGCTATAATAGTAAACTGCAAAGCCGTTTTCATCATCATCAGCATCCCAAGGCTGATTTTCAATGTCATAGAAAATATAGAGCATTCCTTCTTCGGGAAGAAAATTTTCATTTTCATATTTCGGAATGTCACTCAAATTAAGCTGTAAAAGGCAGGTAAGGGGAGTACCGCTGCTGTTTCTGAACCATTCAAAATCTCTCGGCAAATCGGGCTTTCCTCCGATTTTTGATGAGAGAGGAGGCAGCGGCTCAGATGACTTTATCGGTTCGAGATAGATAGCGTTTTTCAGAAACGGCAAAAGCTGTTCACTGTGCTTCCCAACGGAAGCCTTTGCGGGACGTTTACGGCTTTTCTTAGCTTCATTGCTTTTCTCCCTGTCAAATTTCATAGCATCGGCGACAGACATTCCCATCATTGACAGAAGCTGTTTGTTCATTTCTTTGCTTCGCTTTTTCTGCTCTTTCGGAGATAGATTCATAAGCTCATTAAAGCTGCCGACGCCCATCATTTCAAGCATATTCTGTTCTGCCCGTTGAATAAAATCTTCGCCAAACTGCTCGTTTAACTTTTTTTCCGCTTCCTCTGCAAGCCGCATGAGTTCATCGTTATCTATATTGCTCATTCCGATACTTCCTTTCAGTATTTTCTTAATAGAATTTTATCAAACCAATGAAATAATGTCAATGATCTGCAATAAAAAACGGCAGTTTCCATAACAGAAACTGCCAAGTTTTAGATAACTTTGCTGAGAAAGCTTTTAAGACGTTCATTTTGGGGATTTCCGAAAAGCTCCTCGGGTGTGTTTTCTTCAAGGATATATCCGCCGTCCATAAACATTACCCGTGTGGCTATCTCCTTTGCAAATGCCATTTCGTGGGTGACAACTACCATTGTCATTCCGTCCTTGGCGAGGTCACGCATAACGTTCAGCACCTCACCGACCATTTCGGGGTCAAGAGCGGAGGTGGGTTCATCGAAAAGCATGACGTCGGGGGACATACAAAGTGCCCGAACAATAGCAATTCTTTGCTTCTGACCGCCCGAAAGCTGATTGGGATAGGCATTTGCACGATTGGCAAGTCCAACTCGTTCAAGCAGAGTATACGCTGTCTTTTCGGCTTCCTCTTTTGATTTCCCCAAAAGCTTGATAGGTGCAATTGTCAGGTTTTTCATTATGCTTAAATGGGGAAACAGGTTAAACTGCTGAAATACCATTCCCATTTTCCGACGGTGGAGATTAATATCGTTGCTTGGGTCGGTAATATCCGTCCCTTCAAAAAGTATCTGTCCGCCGGTGGGAGATTCAAGAAGATTAAGACAGCGAAGGAAGGTGCTTTTACCGGAACCCGATGGACCGATGACAAAGACAACATCGCCCTTGTTTATAACAGTGTCGATACCTTTGAGAACCTGAAGCTCACCAAAGCTTTTTTGAAGTCCCTTGACTTCGATAACTGTTTCACCGCTCACCGCTGCTCAGCCTCCTTTCAAGTCCCGCAACGAGCCGCTGGAGGAGCATTACCATTACAAGATAAATAAGTGCAACGGCAATAAGCGGCATAAATGCATCATATGTCCTGCTTCGGATAATATCGCCGCCCTTTGTGAGATCCTGGAGAGCGATATATCCGCATATGGAGGTTTCCTTGAGCAGTACAATAACCTCGTTTCCGAGGGCGGGAAGGACATTTTTCAGTGCCTGCGGAAGAATGATATATATCATGGTCTGGGCGTATGTGAAGCCCAAGCTTCTTCCTGCTTCGGTTTGTCCCTTATCTATGGACATAATGCCGCTTCGGATAACTTCTGCAACATAAGCACCCGAGTTTATTCCGAAAGCTATTATCGCTACAAGCACCTTGCTGATATTAACAGAGCCGAAAACAACAAAGTAGATTATCAGCAGCTGCAAAACAGACGGTGTACCTCTGATTACGGTAAGATATACCTTGCATATAAAATCGGGTATTTTGAGCTTGCCTGTTTTATCGTGTGTGGAGCGAATGACAGCAATCAGAAAGCCGAGGATTATTCCGATAAGTACGGCAAAAAATGTGACCTCGACCGTGACAATAAAGCCATCGGCAATATATTTCCAGCGGTTTTCACTGATAAAGTTTGTATAAAATCTGTCTGCAAAGTTTTGAAGCCACTGCGGCATTCCGCAACATTCCTTTCGGTAAGTTATTCGGCGGAGATATACTTGTCTATGATAGCCTGAAGCTCGCCTGACTCCTTAAGCTTTGCAAGAGCAGCATTCACGTCGTTCAGAAGCTGAGTATTGTCTTTAGCAATAGCAATAGCGTATTCCTCGGTGGTGAATTCCTCGTCAAGTATTTTCAGTCCCTCGCTCTGCTGAACAAAAACCTTGGCAGGCTCATTATCGATGATAACTGCATCGATCTTGCCCTGAGTAAGTGCCTGTACAGCCTCAAAGCCCTTGTTGTAGCGTTCGATGGAAGCTCCCTCAATGTCACTTGCATACTGGTCGCCTGTGGTTCCCAGCTGAACGCCTACCTTCTTACCCTTTAAATCATCGGGAGTTGCAACTGTTGAGCCATCGCTTACAATGATGACCTGAGTTGCGGTGGTGTAGGGGTCGGAGAAATTAACGCTCTTAAGACGGTCGGGGTCAACGGTCATACCCGCAACGCCAATATCTGCCTTGCCCGATGTAACTGCTGCGATGATAGAATCAAATGCCATATCTTCCACAACAAGCTCCTTGCCCAGCTCCTTGGCGATAGCGGTTGCAATATCAACATCGATACCGACAATAGCGTCGCCCTCGTGGTATTCATAAGGGGAGAACTCAGCATTTGTAGCCATAACGAGCTTGGTGTCATCTCCGCCCGAACAGCCCGAGAGAGCAGCGAGCATAGCGGCTGCGGAAAGTCCGCAAAGGATTTTCTTTAAAAGTTTCATAACAATTTCCCTTTCTAAATCAAAATATAATTAATTTTACTGCAAATATTTTAAATTTTCAATATGTGATGATAAATTTGATGATAATTTTTGTGAATAACAAAAAATCAGCAGCTTATCCACAAATCAACTTCGTCATTTTCGGGCATTTCAAAAAACGTATTTACCTTTTCGGTAAGTCCTTCATCAACAAAATAAGCGGAAGCCTTGCCCGCTTTGATAAGGCTGTTTCTTTGGCTGATGCGTTTTTTCCATTTCTCATCGCTTATGCTGATGAAATGAATTTCGCATTCAATATTTTTCGATTTATAAAATTCTCTTGCACACTTTCGCTCCGTTTTTGTCCAAAGTCCCCAATCAAGGATAACATTAACACCTGCTTCTATGATCTCAGTTGATTTATTGAATAAGTATTTTTCTGCTTTTTCAACATATTCATCGTGTTTATCACCAATATCACCGTCAAACATTGCAAGCATTATTTCGTCAACCGAAAGAATAACGGCGGACAATTCTTTCCGCATTTTTTCAGCGTATGTGCTTTTGCCGCTGCATATTTTTCCGCAGGTCATTATAACTTTTGCCATTTCTTACATTCCTCACATTTATAATGTATATATGTATATTTGCATTATATCAAAACTGTCAGCATAAGTCAAGCAGATAGTCAATGATATGACAGATAATGCATAAAAAACCGCACTGAATGCATATCCTTGATGGACATAATGAACAAAAATCAAAAATGAAATGAAATCAGAGAATTAAAGAGAATTAAAGCAAAACAGCGAGATTTTAAGAGAATGGGGGATATATATTGAAATTTCAGCAAAATGACTATTGACTTTAAGATTTTTTTCTTGTATAATCAATAATGTTGTGTCGGACAGGTACCGTATGCGATTGCGGCAGTAGGGAAGAGGAGGTTGCACCGAATCCCTGCGGGACTTTGCTTCGATAAGAAATATTATTAACGGAGGAATTGACTATGTCAACTTATATGCCTAAGGCAAATGAAATCAGCCGTAAGTGGTATGTTCTGGACGCAGAAGGCAAGTCCCTCGGTAGAGTTGCAGCTCAGGCTGCTGCTATTCTCAGAGGCAAGCACAAGCCTACCTTTGCTCCTCACGCAGACTGCGGCGATCATGTAATCATCATCAACTGTGCAAAGGCTGTTCTTACAGGAAAGAAGCTGGAGCAGAAGACCTACAAGTGGCACACCGGTTGGATCGGCGGTCTTAAGGAAACCAAGTACAGCGAACTGATGAAGAACAATCCCGAAAAGGCAATGTCCATCGCTGTAAACGGAATGCTCCCCAACAACACAATTGGCAGAGCAGCTCTTACACGTCTGAGAACTTATGCAGGTGCTGTGCACGATCACGCTGCTCAGAAGCCTGAGAATTTTGAATTTTAATTAAGGAGGCAGCAAAGATGTACGAATCAAAGCAGTCCTATTTCTACGGAACAGGAAGAAGAAAACATTCTGTTGCCAGAGTAAGAGTTTACGCAGGCAGCGGCAACATTACAATCAACGGCAGAGGTATTGATGATTATTTTGGTCTGGAAACACTGAAGCTCATCGTTAGACAGCCTCTCGCTCTTACCGATACACTTGAGAAGTTCGATATTGTCTGCACAGTTGCAGGCGGCGGCGTTACAGGTCAGGCAGGTGCTATCAGACACGGTCTTTCCAGAGCTCTTCTGCAGTATGATGCAGAGCTTCGTCCTACTCTCAAGAAGGCCGGATTCCTTACTCGTGACCCCAGAATGAAGGAAAGAAAGAAGTACGGCTTGAAGGCAGCTCGTCGTGCTCCTCAGTTCTCAAAGAGATGATTATTGCCCTTACAAATCACGTATCTACGTGCTTTGGGACGTATGTACCATCGTTTTGGTCAACTTTTGAAATAACATAAAAGCTATGTTAATGGACTTCTGCAGCGTTGACTGCAGAGGTCTGTTTTTTTATAAGGAGGGATATGAAATGGGAAGATTGGTCATAGTGAAATGTGACTGCGGATATGTTTATGACAGGTTTTATTATGGAATAAATATGGCGTATGAAGAAGTGAAGAAACATCAGACGGCTCTTGCAAAGTCAGGAAGGTATGGCAAGCGATGGAAAGAGCTGCTTGATTCTGACTCGGAGCTTCGTGTGGATGCTGAATACAAAATATATCAATGTCCTTGTTGTCATCAGATTTACATTGAACACTGCATGGATCTGTACAAGCCTGTGAATTATGACGGCTGCTACTACACACCAACTTCCGAAGAAATTTTATATCATTATAAACACTTGTGTACTGACTGTAAGAAGAAAATGATAGTAATTCCTCTTTTTCTTGATAAGTATGGACACGGTAGCATAGAAGAACCTGTTATCTGTCCTGAGTGCGGAGATATAGCGATTGCGAGCTTCTGCGGTTTTACTGATTAAGAAGCTCGTCCTCATTCAGCGCCATTACCTTGCTTTGATTTCTATTCTTCGGCAGAATTACATTGTGACAAGGATTATTGCGAATAAGCCCTGCTCCACTGCTCTGCGGAAAATGGACTGAATAATGACATAGACCTTGCGGACTGTTGACGGATTCAGCTTGTATGACTGCATTACCTGAGTCAGCTTAGGCGTTGTAATGTCCTTTAACTTCATATTGCCCAGAACGGGGGCGATATGATTTTTGTACTGTCCCTTGTAGTTGTAAATGGTGCTTTCTTTCAGTTCAATTGGTGCGAAATTGGTAAAATACCAATCGGCAAGCTCCGAAAAACGCATACTGTCATTAAACTGAGTGTAACCACGGCACTGACGCTCAAACTCAAAAGCGTATTCCTGTGCGAGTTTTTCAGCTTTCTTTGGAGTGACATCTTTGGGCGGCGTGAAGGTAGTAGACTTCATAATTTTCTTGCCTTTATCGTCTGTTCCTACGAAAACTCTGATTCTGAACGTGTTGCCACGCTGTGTGATATTAGCCATATGTATTGATCCCTCCTAAAAATCTACACTATGGCATATCTCTGCATTTTCATGATAGCACTTTACAAACATAAAGTCAAGACGCTTTGCAGAGATATGCCGATTTAATGATTCACATCAAGCCGTTTTTTTCAGATACTCCAAAAGAGCAGCCTTGTTTATGAGTATTTTTCCCCGCTTACCTTGACCTGTGCGGATATATGGTATCTTCTCCTGTGCCACAAGCTGGCGAATGGTATGCTCCGATAACCCGCTGACAGCTTCGGCACATTCCTTGATCGTCAGCATTTCAACGGGAGCATTCTCGTGTACGACGGGCTTGTCCTGCTGGGAGTTTTCGATTTCAATAAGCTCTGACAGTAGTGCTGCCATCTTGGTTATTATTTCAATTTTGTTCGTATCTATAGTAAATTCCTCCTGTGAAAAATGTTGATAATGGTTGATTATTGGCTATGATCTCCCTCAGTCAGAGAATATATAAGTCAATAATGGGGTTCTGCGATTCGTATGGAACCTGAAATAAGTGTAGCGAGGCAGCTTGAAAATGACGATAGGGGAATCATATTCAGGCAATTTCAGGGAGGTTTGATATTCCAAATACCTGACCACCCCATTGTGGCTGGGTATTCGGAATAGAGATTTCAGCTTATAGCAATCCATAAAAATAACCTATCACTTGACAAGGGGTGTAAAATAAAGAT
>CAZINI010000057.1:0-18885 GCA_964540575.1 uncultured Ruminococcus sp. | reverse complement strand
ACCATCGTCACTGATGAACAGAGTAAAGGGCGTGTCATAGCCGTCACTTGATGCAAGGCGGAAGTGCATACCGTCGCTGCCGTATAAGAATAATTTGCAGCTGTATTTTCTGCTCCATTCGCTTGTGTTGGAATTGATAAGCTCCCGCATGGTTTCACATAAATTATACAGAGAGCCGTCATTTGTACATTCAAGCCCTGTCATCTTTTCTATCCTGTCACCGTCAAGATTTTTTGTGGAAAGCTCTATTATTGCTTCCATTCGCAGGCGGCATTGATTTTTGTACTCCTGCCGTATGTTACCAAGCATAGAAACGGTTATCATCACAGCCATTATTATTATCAAAGGCAGTGAAATAAAAAGCTGCTTTGAAAGAATACTCATTTTCCATTTCATCAGACAGCCTGTTACGGAGATAAGACCGCAGATTATGCAGACCAATATAGTCAACGGAAGAAATATTTCCAATGCGGAAAGAAGCACATATTTTGCAGGCAGATCATATTCTCCGTTATCACGGATAAAGCCGTCTGCGGAAAGGTCGGGCTTGCCGATAAAGCATTCCTTTGAAATATTCACCTTAGCGGAAAAGTCTATTTTGCTGTTTTGACAAATATCCGAATAATAAACAAGAATGGCATTTACCGTATCATGCCGGCAGAATCTGAACGGCTGATCGCTCAGTATAGGAGCAGGATATGCTTCGATAAGCTTGTCTATTTGCGACAGATCGCCTGTCTGCCTTATCTGTCTGAGCAGAACAACATGATGACGCAGATCGTGGCGTGTTCTTCTCATATCCTCCATACGCTGCTCGATAATATCATACTGCATTTTTTGTAATTGCAGTTCGTGGTTGTCCTCCTTCAGACGTGCGTTTCTGTTATACAGAGATGACATCTGCACTACTGTACGGTAGATAAGCACAGAACCCATATCAATAAGCAGCAGATAGCCTGTGCTGAGCGGATCGAGGGCATTTTCAAGAGCAGATTTTCCTGTGGAATAGAAATGCTGTGTCCATATAAGATAGAATACAGCGGGGATAAGCCACAAATATCTCCAGACAAGTCTTGAACTTTGTTCAAAAATATCGTCATCTGTGATACATCGGAATATAAGAAAATACACAGCAGGCAGCATAACAGCCAGTACGGGGAGCATTACAAGGGAATATGTGAAATGATACCGCAGAAATGCCGCATCGTGGAAAAACATTCCCTCGATACACTTAGAGGTGACGATGACAAGGTTTCCCAGATCCATCAGCACAAGAACGGTAAAAACAAGCTTCCCGAACCTGTCCTTTATGGCTAAAAAGATAAACCCTACATATATTGAGGAAATTATCAGGTCAAATACAGGATTTTGCACCTCGGGAGAAAAAAGTCGGTATGTATTAAGCGTTACCTGTGAAACGGCAGCGGCAGGAGATACGACCTTGTTTTTATGGACATCTATTTAGGCGATGAAAACGGACTTGATATTGTCAGAGAAATGCAGATGCTCTCTCCCGATACTCAGGTGATATTCAGCACTGTCAGCACCGACCATGCTGTTGAGGCTTTCGGGGTGAATGCCATAGGTTATCTTGTAAAGCCGTATTCCGAGGCGGATATTGTAAAGGCATTTGCAAGAGCCATTGTGCGGCGTGAAAATGTAAACGATAACGTGCTTATCCGTTCGGGGAATGAGATAAAGCTGTTTCGAAACAGTGATGTGGTCACAATAGAAAGTGACCGTCATTATACGAACATTACTGTAAGGGACGGTACGGTCAGCCGTTTTCATACAAGCTTTTCGGAAATTCTCCCGCTGTTTAACGGATTTATTGAGATTAACCGTGGGCTTGCGGTCAATATGTCGTGGATCGATATGATAAAGGCTTCTTCGGTAACCATGTGCGGCGGCAAATGCTACAGCATCGCACGGGGGAAGAAGGACGAGGTTATCGCACGATACACCGAGTTTGTACTAAGGCAGAAGGAAACTGTCAAATAATTTAAAAGGAGAGATTTTTATGGAGAAGATCAGAAATTTTGTGAAGGAAAAGAGCTTTGCGGCAACCCTTATTATTGTGGCAATAGGCTTTACATTGTTTTTAGCAGTACCGCTTCCGGATGGTTATTGGATCGAAAGCACCTGGCGTATTATTATTGCAGCGGCACTTGTTTCGTTTTTTTGTTTTCGTCATGGGCTGGAAGCCCTCTGACTTAGGCATACGGTGGAAGGGCTTGGGAAAAGGTCTCCTTCTTTGTTGGCCGATTTTTACTATGATGATCAGCATAGCATTACTCTTGCTTATATCAATTTCAGGAATTGACCAGCAGGCTAATATGGGCGAATATGAGCAGGGTGTTATGGCGTCTGTCGGTCTTGCGTCGGAAAGACCTTGGGCTGCTTTAACTTATTATGCTTTGAGTATCGGAATTTTCGAAGAAGTATTGTATCGTCTTTCCGTTAATTCGATCCTGGGGCAGAAATGGCAAAAAGGGCAAAGATCCGCATTATTGATCTGTATTTTCAGCGGACTTATATTCGGACTTTTTCATATGTCCAATTTGATCGGAAGCGATTTATCTTTTGATTTCGTTATGATGACACTATGTCAGTGTATCCAATGTATAGCACAGGGTTTTATGTGGTCAGCGGTGTATCTCAGAAGCCGCAACATTTTTGCTCTGATCTTAACTCACGGTTTGTTTGATCTATCTACATTTATTATGACGGGAGCTGAATCCGCTGCGGTATCATACGATCTTATGGGCACACTCAGATATGTCGTTATATTCGCTGCAGCAGGTCTTTTCTACCTTCGTAAATCAAAAACGAAGGATCTGGAGTTTTACATATCGGACGAGCAGCAGAAAGCTAACGAGAATGCAGCGTCGGAATCATAAATTTTACCTGTTATAATGAAAGGAATGATGTTTGAATGAATAATTCACCCGAAAACATGAACAACAACGATGAAGAGCAAGTTAAGAATGAAAATGAACAAGCTGCGAATGCAGAAGTGCCTGCTGAGAATGAAAAAGAGCTTGCTAAGAATGAGAAAGAGCAAGCTAAAAGCGAAGAGCGAGCCAAGAAGGCAGAAGCTAAAGCCAAGAAAAAGGAACAGCTTGCAAAGGAAAAAGAGGAAAGCCGCAGGCTCCTTGAGAAATATAAGGCAGAGAAAAAGGCCATTCGCAATGCAAAGAAGAAGGTAAGATCTACCTTCGTCAAGGCACTTCGCATTACAGGAGCAAGTCTGTTGGTACTTGTTGTTGCAGTTGCCTTTGCGTACCCCAATATTAGGGATAGATATTACGATAATCAAATGACAGAATATGTAAACGAATTTTATGCCTGTGAAAGATTTGAATTGGAAGAGCTGCGGGAAGGGTATGTTATTGACAAGGCATCGGCAGATGAAATTCTGGCAATGGAAAAATATGATCCCGATGACACCTGGGGCATCTATATTTATATGATAGGTTCCGATTTGGAAAGTATGGGGCAAGATGATTTGAACCAAATGGTTTCGATCATGTCAATGACTGAAGCAGCTGAGAACAGAAGCAATAATTCAAAAGAACTCCTCGGCTTGCTGGAAAAATATCAAAACACCATCGAAGAAGCAGGCTTAGAACTGCCTTCGCCTATGTACGATGTACAAAAGCCTATTTATTCCGAAACATACACAGAATATGTTACAAACACTGTTGTGGTATCTGATATGGACGGTGCAGCTTCTACAGACATTATGGAGATACTTGCGGCACAGCAGATGGTAAATTCGGATAAGGTTGATGTTGTGATCCAGACAGGCGGAGCGAAACATTGGACTTACACCACGATAAACCCAAATCGTGTTCAGCGATTCCATGTTACCAATGGCAGATTTGAAGAGGAAGAAAGTATGCCCTCCTTTAATATGGGCACAAGAGAAGCGGTTGCAGATTTTCTGAAATATTGCAATGAAAAGCATGACGCCGATCATAAGATCGTAATTTTCTGGGATCATGGCGGCGGTACCACAGGATATGGTTCGGATGAGATCTATAACGGCGGTTTATCCGTAGCAGACCTAAAGGGAGCATTTTCCGATGCTGTAAAAGCCGATCCCAATGATCCCCCCTATGATATTATCGGCTTTGATGCGTGCCTTATGGCAACCGCAGAGGTGGTAAGCTCCTTTGACGGATATGGAAAATACTTCGTTGGAAGTGAAGAAGCAGAACCGGGACAGGGCTGGTATTACTTACGTTGGCTCAGTGCCCTTTCAAAGGATACCACCATGAACGCTGCACAGGTCGGTCTTAATATAGTGGACAGCTATATGGACTGCTACTTAGGTATGGACAAGAGTGAATTCATGCAAAAAAATGGCTTTGGTCTTAATGATGTTTGTTTGTCACTTTTGGATATTTCTGCAACGGCAGATGTCTACGATGCCTATGTGGAGTTGGTAGATCGTGTTTTGGAGGATACTGCAAAGGACAGCGAAGCATTGACGAATTTAAGCCGTGCAGCAAGAAAAAGCGTACATTACGGATCCAGTTCATACGATTATTATAACTTGGTGGATCTGGGGCTTTTATGCGATAATCTTACAGAATATTATCCCAATGAATCGGCAAAGATCAAACAAGCTATGGACAAGGCAGTGGTATATAACCGTGCGGCTAATTCCTTGGAAGAATCTCAGGGACTGTCCATATTCTATCCTTCCCAGGCAAAAAATATCAACACTGTATATTCAGTAATGGACTATATCGAAAATTTCACTGAGGATGAATCCTTAAAGGCTCTGTACTTTTACAAAATTGCCGGCTGTCTGACAGATGAAATGGAAGAGGCTCTGAAGGCAGAAGGAAAGCCTGTATTGGAAGCTTTGGATACAAGCAGCCTGAATGAGCTGGAAAAAGCTGCGGCGGAAATTACTTCGGAAGGAAATTTCAGCGTCGCAGTAAATGAATCGGCAGGAAAGCTGATAGAGGATTATTATTTGAGTGTTGCACGAATTAATTATTCTGACCATTCGATAACAGACTATGGAATGCTTAACTGCGTAGACATCAAAGACGGTAAAATGAATACCGCATTTGACGGAAAGTGGCCCTGTCTGGAAGGTCAGCCTTTGGTTCCCGAAATTGTAAATGATACAAATACGGGAACTACCTACCGTGCACCCGTATTAATTAACGGACAAGACGGTTATCTGATGTTCCGGTATAACAGGGCAAACGGAAGCTTTGACATCACAGGCGGCTATCTTACTGATCAGGAGGAAATAGCCGATCTGATCGGACGAAATGTTTCGGATCTGTCCATTGGCTGTGAGATCACACCTGTTTATGAATATGGCTTGATGGATAACAAAACAGAAGGCCGCAAAACAGGCAAGCCCGTTAAGTATATGGAGTCTACTTCCGTAGAAATGCAGCCCTTGGCAAACGGAGAATATGTTTGTGTAATTAAATTTACCGATGTCAGAGGAGATATTTTCTATACAGGCATTGTAGGATTTGATATGGCAAACGGTGCGATCAGAAATACCGCAGTCAATGGGGACTTTGTGAGTAAGTAATTAAGATTATCTCAATACTAAACACACATTGATCACGGGAATCTCTCGGCGTAAAGAGCTATAAACGAAACTGTTTTTTACAGTTTTAAGCTTCTTTACGCCGATTTCTTCTTCGTGATTTAAATGGTGTTTAGAGCGTATCTGAAAACTCCAAAGAGTTGTATTATTTAGACAAAAGCCAAATTAGTTGGATATATGACGGAATATTGCAAAACCGTCAAGGAGATACACCAAAAACACAGAATGTTACGGCAAGATGAGGCAAGAGAATACAAAAACAGTTGTCAACAGGCATCAAAGTCGAAAAGGGAAACAAGCGAAAAGCCGAAAAGCGTATGCAGGAAATACTTGAACAATGGGAAGGTATTGTTGCGGTAACAGATAATTCGCTGTTGTGTGATTATATAGCGGATTGGGTGGAACGTGACAAAAGCCGTGTGCAAATAACCACATATGATGGTTACAAGCATATGCTTAACAAATACATATACCCGTATTTCAAGAACACCCGCTTGAACGTGCAGGACGTTAAACCAATGCACATTGAAAAATACTGTTCTGAGAAAATTACCGACGGTTTAAGCCCTAATACGGTTATAAAACACCTTGCTGTTATCAGAACGGCTTTACAAGACGCTGTTAAAAATGGCATTATACGAACAAATCCTGCCGATCTTGTGGAAAAGCCCAAGAAGATAAAACATAAACACGACTATTCCAAACAAGAAAAACTGCAAAAGCTGTTATCAGTTGTAAGAAATACCAACATAGAAGTGCATGTGTTTCTTGCTGTTGTGTTCGGTTTAAGGCGTTCGGAGGTTTTAGGCTTGACGTGGAGTGCGATAGACTTTGACAATATGACTTTGACCATATGCAATAAGGTCACAAGGGAAATTGTTGACGGCAAAGTTACCGAGGTTGTCAGCGACACTTTGAAAAGCGAAACAAGCAACAGGACATTTATGCTTAATGAAGCTGTTAGGAATTATCTTGCAGATGTTAGGAAACGTCAAGAAAAGCTTGCAAGAAGAACCAACAAATATATTGACTATGTGTGTGCGAATGAAATAGGTGAACTGTTAAAGCCTGACTATGTGACACACAAGTTTAATGACTTGCTTGCAGAAAACAATATGCGTCCTATACCCTTTCACGATTTGCGACATAGCTGCATTTCTCTGTTGGTCAATAAAAATTTCAATATGAAGCTTGTTCAAGAGTATGTGGACACGCCGATTTTACGATAACTGTAAATATCCCATATGGGCACAACTGTCAAAGCGGCTATATTTCGATTCAAAAAGCGTTACCAGTCACATCCCGAAAGGTAACGCTTTTTGTATGGCAATCCCACCACAACTAGAGGAGCTTACGGGAAAAGGGCGATTTAACGTTATATATAAGACGATACAGCAGTAATATGGTTGTATCGTTTTTTTATTGAAACAAAAATTCTGACAAAGATATGTTATGATTTATTGTATATTTTGGACTAACAGTAAATACCACTTGACAAACAAGGTCTATTATGATAGACTATATATAAATCAACAGGTCTATTTATATCGACCAAGCTGAGAAAAGGGATATTTATGAGAATTTCAGACGGAGAACTCAAACTTATGGAAATTATATGGGACAATGCGCCCATAAGATCGGGAGAGCTTGTGACAAAGGCTTTTGACAGCTTCAATAATTATACCATAATTTGTTTTCCCTGTTTTTGTTCTGCGAAAGATTTTGTGCTATATATTGTGAAGTATAAAAGGGGACATTGTTATGAAAAGGCTCATTGCTGTGTTGTTTGTCGTTATGGTATTTCTGTCGGCGTGCGGTGAAACACGGCAAAGCGAGTATATAAGCTCCGATACCTTGTCTGATGCGATATATGATATTGATGAAGCTGTAACACAAATAGCCGTCTGCAATAATCTCGCTTTTTTGCTCGGTTCGGAAAAAATTACCCGACTTGACCTTATAAGCGGTGAGCGTTCTGTCATAGAAATTGAAGGCATTGCCCTCGGCTGTGATGCTTCAAGGCTTTTCGCAATAACGGACAACAAGCTTCTGGTATGCTCCCATGACGGAACGGAGCTTGACAGTGTAAGTATCGGCTTTGAAATAAAATCAGGTAAAATATGTGCGGAAGGAGATACCGTGCTTATTTCCGCCGACAATGATACATGGTATGGTCTTCAAAGCAGGTTGTACCGGGTCAATCTGAAAAAGAAAACCTGCGCTCCGATGGATAACAGTTGGACAGACAGTGATTATTTCAGAGTCAGATCTCTGTCCTGCAGAGAAGGGGTCGCAGACATCGTTTATGCATATTCTCTCGACGCAGTGAGCGGTTCTTCACAGTTTCGTGCAGCTTCTTTTGATCTGAAGGATAATAAGGTCATCTCACAGTTTGACCTGCCCGACAATACTTCTGCGTGTATCGGCAGAGACGGAAACGCTTACTATTCAAGCAGCTTTATAAAAAACGGCACCAAAAACAGCGTGGTTATGTATACTCCCGATAGGCTTTCAAGTATAGTCAGGTATATTCCCGAAAGCATATGCGGTGATGCCTACATAACTTCCGAAATTTTTGTTACAGAATGCGGCTATGTTCTGTGGTCGGACCTTAACAGCTCCATAATAACTTTAAGCTTACCGGACAGTAACGAAGCAGTTACTGTTCTTGCGCCGGAAACGCTGACCTACGATCTTGAAACAATCTCGAGCCTATTTGAGGCTGAATACGGAACAGCCGTAACTGTAAGCCGTTACCCCGATGAGATATATTCCGATAAGCTGAAAACAAAGCTTCTTGCGGGCGATGATGATTTTGATATATTCATTGTGGATTCAAGCGACAGGCTTCTTTTGGACAGTATTCTCAGAAACCACGCTTACAGTTCGGTTGATGAGTTATATGATGCTTTTGATCCTCTTTACAGCGGTGCAAGAGGTTTGATGACCGATTCGGACGGCAGTCTTTTCGGCGTTCCTATTGGTTTTAACGGTTATAATATAATGGAAAAGAGCGCCGATGTTATTCTACCGGAAAGATTTACTCATTCACAGCTTGCGGAGGTATGTGATTCGCTGCCAGAAGGATATGTGCTTTTTTCGGATCCCTATCCCCTTATAAGGCTCGTTACAGATCATATTCAGGAAGGTCATATAAACGAGGGGAATGTAAGCGAACAGGGACTTGCAGAGTTATACGCAGAGCTGAAAAGGCTGAATGACAGCGGACGGCTTTTTGCAGCTGATTTTTCGGGCAAAAAAAATTCGGGATCCGCTTTAAAGTACAGCTATGGATATTTTGCGGGAGTGCTTGCAAATCCCGATCTGTCATTTTCGGAAGGAAAGCTTATGACCTTGCCGACTGTTTCTGGCACGTCATATATAAGCTTGGACAGCTGCATAATGATAAATCTCAATTCGCGGAAAAAGGACAGTGCTGTAAATTATCTCGGGTTTACACTGAGCGAGGATATAATATATAACAATAGCTTGAATCCCTTTATGCTGATGGGCAGGGAGCTTGTGCGAAATTCAAATTATAGCGGATTCTCCCCGTCACAGATCGAGTATCTTGAAAATATTTCCGCATACTTGTCCGACATCAGACCCTATACCATTCTGACCGATGAGCTTGACAGCCTGCTCAGGGACGAGATACTGCCAGGGCTGTTTTCGGGAAATATCACATCGGAGGAAGCTGCCGAAAAAACAGTATCGTTTATAAACTATACGGTGTATGAATGAGGTGTTTATGAAAAAGAAACACATTGACGGCAGAGTACTTCTGCTGCCGTCGGTTATCGGCTTTCTGATATTTTTCCTGCTGCCATTTTTCGGTTCGCTCTATTATGCCTTCACCGAAAATGCTTTTACCAAGCGGTTTGTTGGATTTGAAAACTTCAAGGGAATTCTTAAAAACGAATATTTTCTTTTGGCAATAAAAAATACCATTATTTTTACTGCAGTAAGCGTACCGTCGGTAATGGTGATGTCGGTATGCATTGCTCTACTCTGTGTCAGATATTTTCCCGAATCGACTATAATTAAGGGCGCATTTTTTCAGCCTTTTCTTCTTCCCAGCGCAGTTATCGTCACCCTTGCGGACAAGTGTCTTTCCTTTATGTCGCCGTTTCCTGCACTGCTAATAATATTTTTATGGAAATATTCGGGGCTTTGCATAATGATAATAATAACGGCGCTTTCGGGCATGGATAAGCAGTCCCTTGAAGCTGCAAAAATAGACGGAGCAGGAGTGATAAAGCAGGCAATTTTCATCACCCTGCCTTCGATAAAGCCGACTCTGTTTTTTGCACTGATAATTTCTATTGTAAATTCTCTGAAAATATACAGGGAATCATATCTTTTGTACGGTCCGCACCCCGATATGTCAGTTTATATGCTGCAAAACTTTTTTGCAAACCACTTTGAAAAGCTTAACTATCAAAAAATATCAACCGCAGCGATAATTTTTTCTGTTGTACTGTATATGATAGTGGCTTATCTTTACCGCAGAGAAAGAAAGGAAAGCGCAGAAATATGGTAAGACGATCTATTTTCAGAGCAGTTACGGTTGTTCTTGCAATACTGTTCGTTATTCCCACTGCGGCAGCAGTTGTTCTATCCTTTGC
Source organism: uncultured Ruminococcus sp. (assembly GCA_964540575.1). Lineage (GTDB taxonomy): Bacteria > Bacillota > Clostridia > Oscillospirales > Ruminococcaceae > UMGS1889. Next base: position 8,667 of record CAZINI010000057.1, on the reverse strand, counting down.
CGACGGACTTGACAGCTATACTGATTTTTTTATATGGGAACCGCAGCTGGTAACGGCACTTGTGAATTCGATCATAACTGCGTCGCTGTCGGCGTTTGGCAGTATTTTTGTATCGCTTGGTGCAGCGTATGTTTTTTCTTTTCATGAATTCAAGGGCAAGGGATTGATATTATACATCTACATAATTGTAATGATGATGCCGTTTCAGGTAACGCTTTTGTCACAGTATATTGCTTCAAAGCAGCTGCATATATACGACAGCCCGGCAGCTTTGATATTTCCGTCGGTATTCTCGCCGTTTGCAGCTTTTTTGCTGACGCAGATAATGAAAACCGCAGACAAAGATATGATAGCTGCTGCAAAAATGGACACATCGTCCGAGATATGTATCCTTGCAAAAATTATTATCCCGACAATACGCCCGGGTATCATATGTGCATGGATACTTGTATTCTGTGAGCAATGGAATTCTGTTGCAGAGCCGCTTGTACTTATGGAAACAAAGAGCAGTTATCCACTTTCCGTACTTATAGATTCGGGACTTGACACAGATCTTCGGTTTGCCGCAGCAAGCATATATATGATACTTCCATTGCTTCTGTATATGCTTTTTGAAAGTGAGATATTAAGCGGATTGGGAGAATACAAGCTATGACAAGACGAATCGTTTCAATTACCGGCATAATTATTTTTATTGCTGTTGTTTTCTTCTTTTTCATTTTCGGAGGCAGAATCAGAATGGCATTGCTGCCTGAGGTGAACTTCATATCACCCGAATATGTCATCATCAACGGAGAATACTGTTATTCATTGCCTGAAAGCTGCCTTTATTATGACACCGACGGAGAGTATATTATTACTGCAAAGCCAAATGAAAAATATGAAGACGGGATTTATAATGCAAGCCGCACCAAAATAAATTATGAGATCTCCGGAAACATTTTAATTGTAAAGAATGGAGTCGATTCCGGCTCAATAGTTATATCAGACAACATTGGAGTTGGGGAGATGTGTGTTTTAAGGCTGTGCCGACCGAGTATATGAACGGATTTGAACAGAGAAATCCCAACACAACAAGAGGAGCCTGCGAAAAAGGGCGATTTAACGTTATAAAATAATGAAACGAAGGTTTTGACAAGGATATGTTATGATTTATTGTATATTTTGGACTAACAGTAAAAAACCACTTGACAAATCAGGTCTATTGTGATAGACTATATATAAAACAACAGGTCTATTCACATCGACCAAACTGAGAAGGGTGATTTTTATGAGAATTTCGGACGGAGAACTCAAACTTATGGAAATAATATGGGAAAACGCTCCCATTAGATCGGGAGAACTTGTGACAATGGCTTTTGACAGCCTTGAATGGAAGAAATCCACTGTTTATACCGTGGTTAAAAAGCTTGTAACCAAGGGTATTATCAAAAGCGAAAATGCTGTTATTACGCCGCTCTGTACTCGTGATGAGATAATGAACGAAAAATCCGAAAGCCTTATAACAAAAGGCTATGGTGGCTCTCTGCCTATGTTTCTGACTGCATTTCTCCAAAAGGAAAGGCTCACAAAAGCCGAAGCGGAGGAGCTGAAAAGGCTCATAGACAACTACACGGAGGAGTAAGAAATGACAGAGCTTTTCAGAACCGTACTCAATATGAGCATAACGGGAGCATACATTGCCGCTGTCATAATCATACTGCGGCTGTTTATGAAAAAGCTGCCGAAAAAATATTCCTATCTACTCTGGGCGATACTTGGGATACGTCTGCTGTGTCCGTTTTCCTTTTCCTCGGCGGTGAGTGTTTTCAATGTACTTATCCCCGAAAAGCCCGAGATATCCTCGGGACAGATGGAATATATCCCCCCTGACATTGAGTATTCCTATGAGCCGAAGGTAACGGTTTCCTTGCCCCCTGTAAATGAAACCGTGAACACATATCTTCCTCCCGCAGAGCCGAACATCAGCGTAAATCCTATGCAGATTGCAATGAGTATATGCACCATAGTCTGGCTTGTGGGAATGGCGGCTATGGTCATATATACCGTACTGTCATATTTATCCGTCAGAAAACGGGTAAAAAATTCACGGGAGCAGAACGGCATTTTTATTTGTGACAATATCGAAACGCCCTTTGTTTTCGGTATCATAAAGCCACGCATTTATCTGCCCGAAAATGTTTCCGAGGAGGATATGCGTTACATTATCGCACATGAGCAGGCACATATCCGCAGAGGGGATCACATTGTAAAGCTTATCGCAATGGCGGCGCTGTGCCTTCACTGGTTCAATCCAATGGTGTGGATATCCTATCGGCTCATGACAAAGGATATGGAGCTTTCCTGCGACGAAATGGCTCTGGGCACATTTGATGAGGACGTTAAAAAAGCCTATGCAAATGCACTTCTTAACATCTCCATGCGGCAGAACAAGCTTACTCCGGGCGGAGTTCTAAGCTTCGGGGAAAGTGACATAAAGAGCCGTATCAAGGGCGTTCTCGGTGCAAAGAAGCCTAAGGTGATCGTTACAATAATTGCGGTCATTGCCGTGATAATTGCGGCGGTGTGTCTGCTTACAAATGCGGTCAAGGACAAAAAGAATGAGTACGAGCCTATCCCCGAGGGAGTATATGTGACGGATAAGCTGCTGTACACTGCGCCTCAAAAAGATTCTTATTGGGGCGACAACAACGGCATGAGGTATAGTATCAAGGACGGAATGCTTTTCATGTCGGGCAGAGAAAGCACATATAAGCTTTCCGAGTCTATGGAAATACCATTTACCGATGAAGAATGGGACGAAGCATTCGATAATTATGAAAAAATAGGCTGGCAAGACGGAGAAAAAAATCTCAGCGATTATGATAATACATACTGCTTTGCTTTGCAGAGTGATAAAGAGGGTGGTATTGATAGTTATCTTTTTGTTATGGACGGCGAGATATGGTATGTTCAGTACGGTTTAGAGATATACAGGCTAAAACCTGCCGATAAGGATATTGAGCTTTCGGAAAATAAAGCAGCTGAGGAAGAAATAGAAACCCATCATTTTGACAGTGTAGAATCCCCGTCAGAGTACATATCTCTATGTGGAGGATATCTTACCGATCTTTGGAGCTATATCGGAAAAAGGGGTGAGCTTACTCCCGAAAAATATACGTCCGACCCCGATATGATAAGGCTTATTGAAGCAATAAAAAAATGCTACAGTGAAACTCCTGCCACTGATAACATAACAAAAATCGAAACGGTTATTGCTGAAAGTAATGTTCAGTTCGGAACAGTTGGCGGCAGAACATGGGTCTATGTCAGCAATTATGGAGTGCTGTGGTGGCAGGGAGATGAGATCGTCAATCGGGAGGACGGTTATTCCTCATATTTTGAAATAACCGAGGAAAACGGTGTTCCCAAAATTTACAGAGGATATGAACTGTGGTATCTTACCGATCTGATAAGTGAGGATAACTTGACCTTGCCCATAGCTATTGATATAGAGGATGTCATAAATGCATATGACTCTCCCCCGGATAATTCATCCTTTAAGAAAATCTCTCTTACACAGGCTGAAACATATCCCCACGAAGACGGTGGCTACAGCTTTTATGCCGACAGAAGCATTGTTAATATAAGTTTTATGGTGCCGAGGGAATGGTACAGCGACGGCAACGGCAGCTTTGAACATAATGACAATAACGTTATGTCACAGTACGTTGTCTATTCCGATTCCTACGATATGGACACAAAGGGCTTTACCATTGACACGGCATACGGACGTGAAATATCTCTGATTGAAGAAAAATACGGCGATGATAATTCTCCCTGGAGCTATTATGCCCATACAAATATGGACAGTCACTACGGTGTTGTGGACAGTCATTATTTTATTGTTCACAGCGGCGGATATTATGCGGTGTTCTGTTTTAACGGAAACGCAGATTTCAATATGGCGATTGCAGAGGCTGTCCTCAGCACCGTTACCGTTTCACCCGTGTATCTCGATATCAACCTTGATTCCATGCAGGCAGCGTCAAGCATAATTGATATAGGCACTTTGCAGTCTGACGGAACGGTGATAACCACGGGAGCAGAGGGAGCGGCAGAGGTCTCATTCTTTATTCCCAAGGAATGGTTTACAAACGATATCCCCGGAATGTACTACAACAAGAATATGTTCAGAGTAGAAAGCGTTTACAAAGCTGTTCCAAATCAGAATTACCCGGCGCTTAACGGCACAAACGGAATAATCCCGCTTTTTGGCAGCGAGGTAAATGTTATCGGCGAATCCTATGCCACTCAGGGCGGAGATTCTATCTATGATTACATGGTGCATAAGACCGTTAACGGCTCGGAGTGCTATGAATATGTGGTAACAAGGGGAGATTACGGCGCTGTGGTACATTTTAATGCAGACCCAAGCTCCACGGAAATTGTCCGAAATGCCATAATCAGAAGCATAAAGATAGAGAAAGTCCCTCTTTCGGAAGATAGGCTTGAGGGCATAGATTTTTCCGCATCGTATGACAGCCAAAGCATGATTGCTGCTATGTACATAGCAAATAATTCCGACAGGGAATTTGTTGCTTTCGATGAAGGTATAGAAATATATGAAAACGGCGAGTATGTTCCTGTTTCGTTCTTTTCGCTTAATGCCGAAGAAAAAACTTCAATGCGTATATGGGGCGGCGAAGGCTTGGAATATTATCAGACTATGGGTGCAATGGCATATCCTGATTTTAAACCGGGAAAATATCGTGCTGTCATAACGGGCTATTTTTCCGACGCTCCCGATGTAAGGAGCATGATGTATGCGGAGTTTGAAATAGAATAGCAAATAAATAACGGGGACGCAGAATTTTTTCAGCATCTCCGTTATTCTGTTTTATACCGATGTTTCTGCAAAATATTTCGTGCAATTAACATATAATATAGATAGAAAGGACGTGATTATATGGCTAACAGCAATACATCTAATATCAGTATCCGAATGGATGCTCAACTTAAAGCTGATGACGAAGCTTTTTTTGAAGGTATTGGAATGAATCTCGGGTATGAATAATAAACTGTGTAAATGAATCTCCCACAATAATTTTGACCATACTAAAATTGCAGCCAAACAGAGCAACGCTGAGGATCGACCCGACGCAGGCTGCAAAATATAAGGACGAAGAGCAGTAGCAGCAACGTTACTGCTCTTCTCTTATACTATCCTTATCCCTTTCCCATCCCCTCAATATTTTCTTTTGACCGATCCGTTCCATTCTCAAAATGGTCAGATGCCGTCTGCTCCAACCTCCTGCGTATACGCAAAGCATTATCCTGTTCAAACGCCTCAAGAGCATTCCTGCCGTCAGCAAGCTGTTGCTTTGCGAAATATGCCTTCATATCACTGTTAGTATTATCGACAGCTTTCTTGACTATCGCATATATTTTTTTTCTTGATTTTTTTAACCTCATCACGCTCACGCTTTGCTTCTTCCTTAGCCTCTAACTCCTCGCGGTGATCCTCTTCCAGTCTCTTTTGTACAGCCTCCCGAATCGCAAGCTCCTGTCTGTAGGCGGACTGCTCTGCCTTCTGACGTGCTTCGGCAGTTTTATCCACATTTTCATCTGTAGCCCTCGCATTATCGATCATTTTGCTTGCACAGTCAGTCAAATGACCAACCGACTCCATCACCTGATCATAGGTTTCTTCGTTCATGACCATATTACCTGTTTTATGCTGAAAAAAGCCTACCTTTTCGGGGACAATAGTTTTGATCACTTTTTCCGTAATATCATTTATGGTTTCAATAAGTGCATCTGCTTCCTGACGAGCTTCATAAAGTCTGCGTTCTTCCTGCTGTCTTTCATATTCAAGCTTCTTCAAGCCTACCTTGCTCGTTTCTTTCGGTTTCTCTTCAATGTCGATCCCATATTTCTTCCCAAGCTCAATAAGCTTCTCACGGCAGACCATGGTATATGTGATCTTGGCATTGTTATGCCTTCCTTTAGGTTTATCGGGGAATATTTTCTCAACACCCATTTCCTCCAAAGCCTTGTTCTGATTAACGATCTCTATACCGTCCTTGTGTGCTATCCAAACCTTGCGCATATGTATATGAGCTGCTGCATTAGGTTCATCAAGGTGCAAAACTCCATCAAGAATGACAACTTGAGGATAATGTAATGAATGCCACAGAACAAATTCTTCAAAGATCTTGGCAAGGATATCAGCATTGACTTTTTGAACATCCGATGCGTTCCCGATTTGAAATATTGTTTCCTCGGGACAATTATTCGGACTAGAAATATACTGCTCCATTGTCTTTACCCTTGAATACTGCCTGTTTTTGATAGGATTTTCATTCTTTTTGTTCCTGTCAGCTTCAAAATGAGCTTTATAATATTTAAGCTCATGCTCTTCAATGGAATCACATTCGCCGGTTTCATCTTTGCAAAAGAACCAGCAAACATTCTCCTTAGTTTTGGCAGGATCAATATGCTCAACCCCCTCAAGGTCAAACTGTCGGTCGTTGTGTTTAGGGGAATAAACTCCGTTTTTCCCTTTTCTTCCGTTGTGCGCTGTAAGTCTAAGTTTGCTCATGTCAATTTCTCCTTGTGTCAATCTTAACTGTAAAATCACTTCGTCAAATCCATTCTGCTACAGCAGAGTACCCCGTACCAGATTGTAGCACCCTACAATCTGCGGGGCAAGAAAGGGCAGCGCCCTCTCTTGACTCACCCCCCTTTTTTTACCCTTTAACAAGGTCAAAAAAATGCCCTGCTATACCTTATGGCATAACAGGGCATTATCATCACGACGCACCCAAAGCAGAATAAAAATACTGATTGAAAAAATACGGCTAATGTGTCACCATAGCCCTAATATGATCAAATCTATCATATATCCGCTTCGGGATCCTTTATCTATATATCAGGTCAACCCTACAATGTCATAGTTCATGTCAATTTTGAAAATAGCAGCAGATTTTGAAACTGTGCAATAATATCTGCTGCTCATTATTTACATTGTACCACTATATCAAAAAAATGGCAAGTTGTCATTTTAAATATATTTTCTAACATTATCTGTGCAAATAATACAAATGTGTGATATTTATCCTATATCTTTAGAAAATATGTGGTAATGAAATTCCATCTAACAATTGCTGATAATTGGCGGTGTCGGGACACCGCTCGGTTCGGTTTTAAAGGGTTTGAAATAATACAAAGAAAGCATTCACGTGCTGTATTTGAATATTTTTCAACTCCCGAGTTAACGGCGTTTGGGAACGCCGCGGTTCATTTTTAAAAGGCTGATGCAAGAACTAACCGAATGCTTTTGTGTAAACCTTTTAATTCCTATGACCGTATAAACAGCAGCAGGCTGCTGTCGGTTCGGTTTTAAAGGTGTTTAAGGGAACAACGGCAATGCCGGCAGCTGTTGATTTCTTGACAAACCTAAATAATTCTAGAAAGGTGGAAAACCACAATGAAAATCACTGAAGTAAAGGTCAGAAAGACCTTCCCTGAAGGGAACCTTAAAGCAATCGTATCCATTACAATCGACAACTGTCTTGCCGTACACGATATTAAGATCGTACAGGGCAATGACAGGATCTTTGCAGCTATGCCCAGCCGCAAGGACGAGAATGGCGTTTTCCGTGACATCATTCATCCCATTGATCCAGAAACCAGAGATGAGTTTGACAGCGTCATTCTTTCTGCATACTATAAGTATGTTGCTCTTGAAAAGATCTTTAATGATATGATTGCTGATGAATAAGGCAAAAGCAGCGATTACGTCATAAACCTATTGCAGCCCTTGTTTTCAATTTGAGAACGGGGGCTGCACACATTATTTTTAACATGAAGGGACTATCAACTATGAAAATCACTAATATTATCGTAAGAAGAACATTCAACGAGGGTAAGCTTAAAGCTCTCATTTCCATCACAATCGACAACTGTCTTGCTATCCACGAAATCAAGATTATTCAGGGCGATTCAAGGCTCTTTGTTGCTATGCCGAATAGAATGGACGCAAACGGCGTTTTCAGAGATATTGTTCACCCCATTGGTTCGGACGCCAGAAATGCTTTGGAGGAGCTTATCATTTCCGCATACGAAAACCACATGAAGGTTAAGGCTGAGTGTGAAATGGTGAGCATTTCTTAAAATGGATATGCTGTTTACGCTTGATTTTGTCGGCGTTTGTGCAATTTGATATGGCAGCATTTCACCGTTTTTGCCGATTTCCCAACATTTTCTTCTCATATATGAGGAGAAAATGTTGGCAGTTGGGACGGTTGTGAGATAATGTTGAAATCGACGGGTTTAGTGCATTATTACCATTGATTTGTATGCAAAATCATGATAAAATCTGTGTGAAGGCTCAGACAAAACCATCATTTTTATGACATACATTACGAACGATAAAGATATGACGCAAGAATATATTTCTGACCGTATCATTATCGGCGTATGTGTATGCCAATTTGATAACGGTCATTTTTTGACCTATTGTTTGACGCTTCATGCAGAATATCCGACATAATCTATCGACAACGAATCGAGGTATCAGAATGAAAGACAAAACACTCAGCGAACTGAACGAGAAGTATAGTTCCTGCCCCGTTTATGTTCGTGAATACGACATTGACAACAAGAAATATGTTGTTCATTCGC